>CAIMWI010000045.1 GCA_903845215.1 uncultured Rhodobacterales bacterium
CGGATGCCCCATTCGTCGACCGGCAGGCCGTTGGGTTCACCCTTGTCGCCCATACCGGCCATCGACATCCACGCGTCGGTGTAACGCCAGCCCAAGGACGGGTCTTTCTTACCATAGTCCATGTTGCCAAAGACCGAGGTCGGCCCGCCCATGTAGGACATATCGCGACCGGTGAAGAATTCGGCGATGTCTTCATAGGCCGACCAGTTGACCGGAACGCCCAGATCATAGCCATATTTGGCTTTGAAATCGTCTTTGGTCTTTTGATCGTTGAACCAGTCGTAGCGGAACCAGTACAGGTTGGCGAACTGCTGGTCGGGCAACTGGTACAGTTTGCCGTCCGGTCCGGTGGTGAAGGACGTGCCGATAAAGTCGGCAATATCAAGACCCGGGTTGGTGACCGACGCGCCTTCGCCTGCCATCCAGTCGGTCAGGTTGCGGGCTTGCTGATAGCGCCAGTGGGTGCCGATCAGGTCAGAGTCGTTGATATAGGCGTCATAGATGTTTTCGCCCGACTGCATTTGCGTTTGCAGCTTTTCAACAACGTCGCCTTCACCGATCAGATCGTGGGTGATCTTGATGCCGGTGATGGCGGTGAAGGCCGGAGCCAGCACTTTGGATTCGTATTCATGCGTGCCGATGGTTTCCGAGACGACCTTGATTTCCATGCCTGCATAGGGCTTGGCGGCATCGACGAACCATTGCATTTCGGCTTCTTGATCCGCGCGGCTGAGCGTGGACAGGTCGCCGATTTCGGTATCCAAGAACGCCTTGGCTGCATCCATGTCGGCGAAAGCCGGCATGCCGCAGGCGATCAGCGCAAGCGCCATCGCGGTTGTGGTGTGTCTTAGTCTCACTTTTTTCCTCCCAGAAGTTGATGAGTCTTGGTCTTGCCGTCTTGCCTTGGGGCAGGCATTGCCCACCCGTCCGGCGTCGTTCGTCCTGTTTTACACCCAGCGAAACACCGCTGTGGCGTAAATCAGGCTTAGGATCAGCGGCCATGTCAGCGGCGCACCGAAGAAAAAGAGCCAGACCAGATTGATATAGGCCGAGCCCAAGAGCGTGATGAACAACCGGTCGCCGCGCGTGGTTTCAATGCGCAAGATGCCGCGACGGGGTGTTTCGGGAAAGCGAATGGCCAGCAGGGTGAAGATGATCAGCAAGCTGGCGATAAGATAGAAGAACAAGGCCACCGGAAAGGTCCACGCCATCCAGCCGCCGGGGATCATCGGGTCATACCACAACATCCCGCTGTCATCGCGCGGCACAGACCACACAAGAAACGCAAGGATCGCGGCCATCAAGACCCCAAGGCCAAGGTATAGGCTGTTCCAGCGGGCAGCGGTCATCACACCCTCCCCAGGGCAAAGCCCTTGGCTATGTAGTTGCGCACAAAGTAGATCACCAAAGCGCCGGGGATAATCGTCAACACCCCTGCCGCCGCCAGAACCCCCCAATCCATCCCGCTGGCCGAAACCGTGCGTGTCATGGTTGACGCGATGGATTTGGCATAGACCGAGGTCAGCGTGCGCGACAAAAGCAGTTCCACCCACGAGAACATGAAGCAAAAGAACGCCGCCACCCCGATGCCGCTGGCGATCAGCGGCATGAAGATGCGGATGAAGAAGCGGCCGAACCCGTAGCCGTCGATATAGGCTGTCTCGTCAATCTCTTTGGGCACGCCGCGCATGAAGCCTTCCAAGATCCACACCGCCAAGGGCACGTTGAACAAGCAATGCGCCAAGGCCACGGCGATATGCGTGTCAAACAGGCCGACAGAGGAATAAAGCTGGAAGAAGGGCAGCGCAAAGACGGCTGGCGGTGACATGCGGTTGGTCAAGAGCCAAAAGAACAGATGCTTGTCGCCCATAAAGCTGTAGCGCGAAAAGGCATAGGCCGCAGGCAGCGCCACGGTGATCGAGATCAGCGTGTTCAGCACGACATAAATCAGCGAGTTGACATAGCCCATATACCACGACGGGTCGGTCAGGATCGTGACATAATTGGCAAAAGTCAGGGTCGCGGGAATAAGGGTGAAGGTGGATGTGATCTCGGTGTTGGTCTTTAAGCTCATGTTGATCAGCCAATAGATCGGGATCAGCAAGAACAGCAGATACAAGGTCATGACGATGGCAGAAGAGCGAACGCGCATCATTTCGTCTCCGCGTTATCAAGAGTGGTCATGACGGTGTAAAACACCCAAGACACCAGCAAGATCACCAAG
>CAIMWI010000046.1 GCA_903845215.1 uncultured Rhodobacterales bacterium
CACCGCGGCTAAGGCGCAAGCGGATAGGAAGACTTTGGGGTACCTGTCGTCAGGTGGATCGGATCTAGTGTTCTTAGTCTGACGCTTGCTCCCTATTTTTTTCTGATTTCATCGAGTTTGTCCAGCGCTCGTCGTTCTCGGGTGAGGATGTCTTCGGCGGTCTTTGTCCAGTGGAACGGCTTGGGCTTGGCGTTGTGCTTGCCGAGGTAGTCGTAGATGGCGGCTTCCAGATCGTCGACGCTGGTGTAACTGCCTCTGCGGATGCGCCTTGCGGTGATCTCGGCAAAGAAACGCTCGACTAGGTTCATCCATGATGCGCTGGTGGGTGTGAAGTGCAGCTTGAAGCGCGGATGCTTGCCCAACCATGCCTTCACCTCGGGGGTCTTGTGGGTCGCATAGTTATCCAGCACCAGATGGACGGCGCGGGGCTTGAGGACAGCGCGGTCAATGCGGCGCAAAAAGCGCACGAACTCCTTGGCCCGGTGACGCGGCAGGCATTCGCCGATGACCATGCCTGACTTTACATCGAGTGCAGCGAACAGCGTGGTTGTGCCATGGCGTTTGTAGTCGTGGGTCATCGTGGCGGCACGGCCTTTCTTCAGGGGAAGGCCGGGTTGGGTTCGGTCAAGTGCCTGAATTTGGGACTTTTCATCAACGCAAAGCACCACCGCCCGCTCTGGTGGATCGAGGTAAAGCCCGACGATCTCGGTGACTTTCTCCTCGAACATCGGGTCGTTCGACACCTTGAACCCGCGCGTCAGGTGTGGCTTGAGACCGGCCTCCGCCCAGATGCGTCCCACGCTCGACGGCGAAATCCCCACCGCCTCGGCCATCAGTGCACGGCTCCAGTGAGTGGCGTTCGCAGGGGTCTCCTGCACGGTTTTCGTGATAACCTTCAGCCGCGTTTCCCGGGGCAACGGCGGAACACGCGACGGTCGGGTCTTGTCGCGCCTAAGTCCATCCACGCCCTCGTCGAAATAGCGCTCCTGCCAGCGCCAGACCGTGGGCTTGGACGTATCCGCGCGTCGCATGATCTCGTTGGTGCCACAGCCATCTGCGGTCGCCAGCACGATCTCGGCGCGCCAAACAACTTTGCGAGGCGTGTTTCGGTCGGCGAGCAGGGCTTGCAGTTGCGCACGGTCGGCGGGGCCAAGGTAAAGGCAGATATCATCTCGTCTCATGTCCCGATAGTGACACACCTCATCACATATGGGAATCCTTTGTCAGGTGGCGAACACTAGGGATTTGCGGTTCTCTCCACGCCCGACCATTAGAAACCGCCCTAAGGCTATTTGCTGGAATAGATTATAAACATTGCCGCGATTGCCAGGACCAAACACCACCGTTGGGCGAATGATTGTCAAAGATCGCGTCAGTGGCGCTTCTGCCGCCCAAGCGCGCAACACCTGCTCTGCGGCAAATTTGCTGCTGCCATAGGCGTTGAACGGATTAATCGCCCCTGTTTCATCAGTTTCGGTATCGGCAAAGCCGTAAACTGCAACGGATGAGGTGAAAATAATCCGGTTGATTCCACGCAAACTGGCCGCGCGGCAAAGGTTGCGCGTGCCGTCGACATTGACGCGATGATAAAGATCAACGGGCTTCACGTTATCGCGGTGCTCTGCCGCAAGATGAAAAATCGTCTCGCCCGATAGGCTTTGCGTCAAGCGGTCGGCGTCAAGAATGTCTAATTTGGCTACTAAGTCAGGAAAGGTTTGGCTGGCTCTTTTGTCAATAATCCTAAAGTCTTCTCCAGCGCGATGAAGCGCCAAGCCAAGATTTGTGCCGATAAAACCGCTACCGCCGGTGATAAGATAGGTCATGATGTATGCTGCTTTTTAAGGGATGGGGGGGTGATTTGCGTGGGGCCATTGATGAATGGGACTTGATGGGAATGACATTTGGCGAAAGATCGGTTCTGGCGGAATTTGATGGGTAGAGCTGGTTGGGGTCACAATGCAAGCCGAGGCCATCTATTGGCAAGCTGCTGTACTTGACGCCAGGCGAATCGCAACGACCCGGCGATTTTACCACTGGTTTGCCTTTGGTTGCCCAATTTTTCTTGTCGACGTCCAAGTATCGGATTTCGATCACATAGCGTCACTCTGTAAGTGAAACGAGAGAGCGG
>CAIMWI010000047.1 GCA_903845215.1 uncultured Rhodobacterales bacterium
AGATCACCCCCGCCCCCATCCCTGCGGTTTGGTGATAGGCCAGTTGGCGGCCTTGCGGCGTGGTCAGGGTTTGCACGTTTGGCATCGAAGGATCCTGCAATTTGAAAGCAATATTGCCACCTTAAGCCCTTGGCCCAGATTGACAACCGCCCCCCTTCCGGTCAAAACCGCGCCATATACCCGCAACCGGGCGCTTCGTAGGCGCCAAAACGACGAGGAGAGGGCCATGTCCCACGCGTCACAGATTTCTCTGACTTTCCCCGATGGCGCACGGCGTGAGTATGCCGCAGGCATCACGGCGGGCGAAGTGGCGGCTTCGATAGCCCCTGGATTGGCCAAAAAGGCCATCTCGGCCACGGTCAACGGCGCGCATTACGACCTGCAATGGCCGATCCATGCCGATGCCTCGATTGCCATTCACACCATGGCAGATGACGCGCAAGCGCTGGAACTGATCCGCCACGATCTGGCCCATATCATGGCCCGCGCCGTGCAAGAGATGTGGCCCGATGTTAAGGTCACCATCGGCCCCGTGCGCGACTATGGCTGGTTCTATGACTTTGATCGCAAAGAACCTTTCTCGCCCGAAGACTTGGGCGCGATTGAAGCCAAGATGAAACAGATCATCAACGCCCGCGACCCCGTGCGCACCGAAACATGGGACCGTGCCCGCGCAATCGCCTATTACGAAGAGCGCGGCGAGCCCTTTAAGGTCGAACTCATCAACCGCATTCCCGAAGGCGAAGACCTGCGGATGTATTGGCACGGCGCATGGCAAGACCTGTGCCGCGGCCCGCATTTGCAGCACACCGGCCAAGTGCCCGCCGATGCGTTCAAGCTGACCCATGTCGCAGGGGCCTATTGGCTGGGCGATTCCACCCGCCCCATGTTGCAGCGCATCTACGGCCTTGCGTTCAAAAACCGCGACGATCTGAAAGCCCATCAAACCATGCTGGAGGAAGCCGCCAAGCGTGACCACCGCAAGCTTGGCCGCGAGATGGAGCTGTTTCACCTGCAAGAAGAAGCGCCCGGCATGGTGTTCTGGCACCCCAATGGCTGGCAAATCTATCGCAACCTAGAAGATTTCATGCGCGGGCGTCTGCGCTCGGCTGGCTATAAGGAAATCAAAACGCCCCAAGTGGTCGACCGCGTGCTGTGGGAAAAATCGGGCCACTGGGAAGCCTACCGCGAGAATATGTTCATCGTTGAGGTTGACGAAGACGGCGGCAAGGAAAAGCGCATCAACGCTTTGAAGCCGATGAACTGCCCCTGCCATGTTCAGGTGTTCAACCAAGGCATCAAATCCTACCGCGACCTGCCGCTGCGGCTGGCTGAATTCGGGTCGTGCCACCGCTACGAATCATCGGGGTCTATGCACGGGCTAATGCGCGTGCGTGGCTTTACCCAAGACGACGCGCATATTTTCTGCACCGAAGACCAGATTGAATCGGAATGTGCGGGCTTTATTGCGCTGCTGTCGGGCGTGTACCGCGACTTGGGCTTTGCGAAGTTTGACATCAAACTGTCCACCCGCCCCGACGTGCGCGTGGGGTCAGATGAAGTTTGGGATAAGGCCGAATCTGCGCTGAAAGGTGCTATCGAACACCTTGGCCTGCCCTATCAAATCAACCCCGGCGACGGCGCTTTCTACGGGCCAAAGCTGGATTTCAAACTGACCGACGCGATTGGCCGCGAATGGCAGTGCGGCACCTTCCAATGCGACTTCAACCTGCCGGTGCGCCTTGGTGCGGAATATGTCGGCGAAGACGGCGCAAAGCACCACCCCGTCATGCTGCACCGCGCAGTTCTTGGGTCTTTTGAACGGTTTATCGGCATCCTGATCGAAAACTACGCGGGCAAGCTGCCCTTCTGGCTGGCCCCGCGTCAGGTGGTTGTGGCGGCGATTGTGTCGGATGCCGACGCCTATGTGCATGAGGTGGTGAATGCCCTGAAGAAGGCCGGCGTTCGCGCCGAAGCCGATACGCGCAACGAAAAGATCAACTACAAGGTGCGCGAACATTCGCTGGGCAAGGTGCCGGTTCTGCTGGCCGTGGGCATGAAAGAGGTGGCCGATCGCAGCGTGTCAATCCGCCGCTTGGGCGAACAGGTCAACGACATGATGACGCTGGACGACGCCATTGCAACGCTGGGCTTTGAAGCGCTGCCGCCTGCGGCTTGAACCGCAGGCCGCATCACAAAAGGCTGATCTGTCTGCCGGATGCGACAAAACGTCGCATTCGTGCGGGAAAGGCTTGATTTTCGCTGCGCCTTGGGCATCATCACGCCCAGTGACGACCAATTTCTGACCGCTTCCCTCGTGAAGGTCTCGAAACATCTGGCCGCACGGCTCGGGGCAATATCGCGTCGGGCGGGTAAAGCAAGGAGAAGCGGCATGCCAACTGGCACCGTGAAGTGGTTTAACGGCACCAAAGGTTACGGGTTCATTGCGCCCGACAATGGCGGCAAGGACGTATTTGTGCACATTTCGGCCGTAGAACGCGCCGGTCTGAAGGGGCTGAACGAGAACCAGAAGATCGGGTTCGAATTGCAGTCTGGCCGTGATGGCAAAGAATCTGCGGGCGACCTGCGGCTGCTTTAAGCCGTTAATTTCGCTTCGATTGCATCGTCCCAACCCAAGTACCAAGTGGCCCCGTCTTGAATGATGGGGCGCTTCATCACGGTGGGTTGGGCTGCAATTTGTGCATCCGCTTCGCTTTCGCGCAGGAAATCTGAAAAGCCCCGATAGGTCGTGGACTGCTTGTTCACGGCGCGGTCACCGAATTCGGTGAGGATCGCGTCAAGTTCGGCGCTGGTCAGCGGCTGCGCGCGCACATCGCGAAACACCACATCCTTACCCGCCCGCTGCAACGCTTTGATCGCCTTCTTGGTCGTGTCGCAGGTGGATAGACCGTAGAGGATCATGTTGTGGGCCTTGGTGTTCGGAGGAAATATCCGCGCAAGTTTACACCGCGGGTGTGGGAAGGTCTAGGGCGTTGGGTGTTTTCGGGGTGGGTTAGATCACCCTTTCTACCGTTGCTGATGCGACGCAGGAGGGGTTTTCATCACATGAAAGTGCGAAGTCAGGCAGCCGTAGCCTGCGCAGCTAAACCGCCAAGCGCAGCGGCCATAACTGCGCGTCGGGGGCCATCAACTCTTCCACTTTGCAGATAAACGCCTGCGTGTCGCTGCGGTAAATGGTCAAACGCCGCCCCCAGCGGGACTGGGATTGGTACAAAACCCGGTCGGCGATGCGCACGGCGATGGAAAAATCACTCAAAAGCTGACCGAACAAGACATCCTCATCTTGCAACTGGGCAAGAAAGCCCAAAGGCAACGATGGCAGCGATATATCCAGCACCGCGTCTAATATCTTTGCGCCAGAGGCGGCTTGATAAATCGACGAGCGGCGAAAAAAGCG
>CAIMWI010000048.1 GCA_903845215.1 uncultured Rhodobacterales bacterium
AACACCAAGGGCCAACTTCTGGCTTTCCGCTGACAGGCGTTGGGTGTAAGCGAACCGCTTGCGAACGCAAGGAGCGTCAATGAGCTTTACCCTCGCCATCGTGGGCCGCCCGAATGTGGGCAAGTCGACCCTGTTCAACCGCTTGGTTGGCCGCAAACTGGCCTTGGTCGATGACCAACCCGGTGTCACACGCGATCTGCGCGAGGGGGATGCCAAACTGTTCGATCTGCGCTTTACCGTGATCGACACGGCGGGCTTGGAAGAAATCACCGACGACAGCCTGCAAGGCCGCATGCGCCGCCTGACCGAACGTGCCGTGGACATGGCCGATGTCAGCCTGTTTTTGATCGACGGGCGGGTTGGGGTGACCCCTTCGGATGAAACCTTTGCCGATATCTTGCGCAAAAAGGGCGCCAAGGTGATCTTGGGCGTCAACAAAGCCGAAGGCAAAGCCGGCGATGCAGGGGCTTTGGAAGGGTGGAGCCTTGGTTTGGGCGAACCCATCCGCCTGTCAGCCGAACACGGCGAAGGGATCGACGATCTTTACAACGCGCTTAAACCCTTTGAAGAGCTGTTCGCCGCCCGCGCCGAAGCCGATGCGCCTGTGGTGGATGTAGATATCTCTGAAGAAGAGGCAGAGCTTGAAGCCGACGATGTCTCGTGGCGGCCATCGGTTGAAAAACCGCTGCAAATCGCGGTGATCGGTCGCCCGAATGCGGGCAAATCGACATTGATCAACACGATTTTGGGCTATGACCGTTTGCTGACGGGGCCAGAGGCAGGCATCACCCGCGATGCGATATCGGTCAAAACCGAATGGCGTGGCACCCCGACGCGAATTTTTGACACGGCGGGGATGCGCAAAAAGGGCAAGGTGGTTGAAAAGCTTGAAAAGCTGTCGGTCGCCGATGGCCTGCGCGCGGTGCGCTTTGCCGAAGTGGTCGTGGTCCTGCTGGATGTGGAAATTCCCTTTGAAACCCAAGATTTGCGGATCTGCGACTTTGCTGAAACCGAAGGGCGCGCCGTGGTTGTGGCAATCAACAAATGGGATCTGGAAGACGAAAAGCAAGAAAAACTGGCCGAGCTGAAAGAGATGTTCGAACGCCTGTTGCCACAGTTGCGCGGGGCGCCCTTGGTGACCATCTCGGGCAAGACGGGCCGCGGGATGGATCGGTTGCACGAAGCGATCCTGAAAGCGCATGAAGTGTGGAACCGCCGCGTTCCCACCGCCCGATTGAACACCTGGCTGGGTGCCATGACCGAAGCGCACCCGCCCCCCGCGCCGGGCGGCAAGCGGATCAGGATGCGGTATATGACGCAGGTTAAAACCCGCCCGCCGGGCTTTATCGTCATGTGTTCGCATCCCGAGGATATGCCCGACAGCTACCGCCGCTATCTGGTGAACGGCTTGCGCGAGCATTTCGATATGCCCGGCACCCCGATTCGTGTGACGCTGCGCTCGCAGGGCGATAAGAACCCGTTCAAGAACCCCAAGTTCAACACGCCCTCACGCCTGCGCAAGCATTTGGATGGGCCGAAAAAGCCCTAAGCTGGGTTACAGGCCGATCATGGTGCGAATGTCGGCGGGGGTTGCGCCTTCGGCCCTGTACTTGGCCAAAGCGCGGGCATCGTCGCGTTTGGCAAGGCGCTTGCCCTGATCGTCGCGGATCAGGGCGTGGTGGTGATAGGCGGGGGTCGGCAGGGCCAACAGGTGCTGGAGGGCCACCTGCAACGGGGTTGCGGCAAACAGGTCTTGGCCGCGAGTGACCTCGGTGATGCCTTGGGCCGCATCATCGACCACCACGGCCAGATGATAGGCCACGCCAATGTCGCGCCGGGACAGAATCACATCGCCGCTGGATTGGATCAGTTGGGCGGGGTTGATTTTGTACTGTGCCGGATTCGTGCCGGTTTCGGTGAAGCTTAGGTCAGGCAGAAGCTTGGCCGCCTTGGCCATGTTCAACCGCACAGCGCCGCTGTCGTGGCGCGCGTCACGGCAGGTGCCCGGATAAATCGGGCCATCCACCCCCTCTTGCGGGGCTGACAGGGCGGCGCGGATATCGGCGCGCGTACAGGTGCAACAATAGGTCAATCCCAGCGCGGATAGCTGGTTAAGGGCTGCATCATAGGCCGCTTGGCGCTGTGATTGGCGCATCACGGGCAATTGCCATGTCAGGCCCAGCCAGCGCAGATCATCAAATATCTGCGCCTCATAGGCGGGTTTGCAGCGGGTGCGGTCGATGTCTTCGATCCGCACCAAAAACCGATCCCCGCGCTGCGATGCGATCAGGGCTGCATAGGCATGGCCCAGATGCAAAGGGCCAGTGGGCGAGGGGGCAAAGCGGGTTAGCCGAGCCATTGGGTGAAAGAGTCTTTGGCGCGGTCTGTATAGGCTTTGTAGCGGTCTTTGCGCCCTTTGCGGCCCCCGCGTGCGTCAATCGGGGGGAAAAGGCCGAAGTTCACGTTCATCGGCTGAAAGGTCTTCGCCTCGGCCCCGCCGGTGATATGGGTGATCAAGGCCCCCATGGCGGTGTCAGGGGGCGGCGGTGGCAAGATTTTGCCCTGCATTTCTGCCGCCGCCATGCGCCCTGCCACAAGCCCCATCGCCGCACTTTCCACATAACCTTCCACGCCGGTGATCTGGCCCGCAAAGCGGATGTTGGGCCGTGATTTCAGGCGCATCTGGTCATCTAGCAGCGTGGGCGAGTTGATGAAGGTGTTGCGATGAATGCCACCCAGACGGGCAAAGCTGGCATTTTTAAGGCCGGGAATCATTTTGAAAACAGAGAGTTGCGCGCCGTATTTCATTTTGGTTTGAAAGCCCACGATGTTGAAAAGCGTGCCCAGCTTGTTATCTCGGCGCAGTTGTACCACGGCATAGGGCTTTTGTGGGTTGTGCGGGTTGGTCAGGCCCACCGGCTTCATCGGGCCAAAGCGCAGGGTCTGGGGGCCACGTTCGGCCATTACCTCGATCGGCAGGCAGCCGTCGAAATAGCTGGCGGCTTCCTCGGGGCGGAATTCAGTTTTTTCGGCGGCCAGCAAGGCTTCGATAAAGGCGTCGTACTGCGCCTTGTCCATCGGGCAGTTCATATAGGCGGTTTGCTCTTCGACCGTCTCGCCCTTGTCATAGCGCGACTGCATCCACGCCACCGACATATCGACCGATTCGGCATAGACGATGGGGGCAATGGCGTCAAAAAACGCCAAAGCCTCGGCATGGGTATGGGCGCGGATGGAATGTGCCAGCGCGGTTGAGGTGAGCGGCCCTGTGGCGATGATCCACTGGCCATCGGTGGGCAAGTCGGTGATCTCTTCATAGGACACCGACACCAAGGGATGAGTTTTCAGCCTGGCCGTGACAAAGGCGGCAAAAGGGCCACGGTCCACCGCCAAAGCGCCACCTGCGGGCAAACGATGCGCTTCTGCCGCTTGCAAGATCAAGCCCTTGGCCGCGCGCATTTCCCAATGCAGCAGGCCTACGGCGTTCTGCTCGCTGTCGTCTGAGCGAAAGGAATTCGAGCAGACCATTTCAGCAAAATCGCCCGATCGGTGGGCAAAGGTACCCTTGGCGGGGCGCATTTCGTGGATAATGACGGGAATGCCGGCCTGAGCCGCCTGCCAAGCGGCCTCTGATCCGGCCATGCCGCCGCCGATGATGTGTAAAGGTTCCATGAGGGGGATTTAGGCGGTTTTGTGGGGGAAAGAAAGAGTGGGGGTTTCACACCCCCACACCCGCACGAAGAGTGGGGGTTTCACACCCCCACACCCCCGTGGGATATTTGGGCACATATGAAATGGGTTAGGGCAGCGCGTTCGGTGGCGACATAGTCGGTGGGGTCTTGGGATTGGTAGCGGCCTAGGCTGGTGGCTTTGTCGAAAAACCCTTGCGTGGGCAGGTCTTTTGCCAAGCGGCCTGATAGGACTACGGCGCGGAAGGGGTGGTTTTGGGCCGCGTCTTCTTCCATCGTCGCTTCCAGCGCGGCCGTCAAGCGGGCGATGGTGGCAGGGCCGGTGAGGCCCAGATCACGGGCGAGTTGGCCGTAGGTGATGGTTTTGCCCCCTGCGGCCAGGTCGGCCAGCCGCAGGGAGAGGGCATCGTTCATTCTTCGGACTGTTCAGCCACGCGGGCAACAGAGACGACCTCTTCCGCACCGCCTGTGTTCAGCACTTTGACCCCGCCCGCACTGCGAGAGCGGAAGCTGATCTGGTCAACCGGCACGCGGATCGATTGGCCGGTCGAGGTGGCAAGCATGATCTGATCCGACAGATCAACCTTGAACGAGGCGACCAAAGGCCCGCCGCGCATGGCGGAATCCATCGCTTTCACGCCCATACCTCCGCGCCCGCGCACAGGGTAATCATGCGAGGATGACAGCTTGCCCGTGCCCGAGGTGCTGATCGTCAAGATCAAATCCTCGGCCGCAGACATTTGCGCATAGCGTTCGGGCGACAATTGGCCGGCTTCGACGGCTTCTCCATCGTCATCGGCTTCGGCCTCTTCGGTCACGCCCGCCATCAGGCGGCGCTGCTTGAGATAGGCTTCGCGTTCGGCGGGTTCGGCCTCGAAGTGGCGGATGACGGACATTGAGACGACCTTGTCGCCCTCGGCCAAGCGAATGCCGCGCACGCCGGTTGAACCGCGCGATTTGAAAACGCGGATATCGGTTGTGGCAAAGCGGATGGCGCGGCCAAGGGCTGTGACCAGCATGACATCATCTTGATCGTCGCAAATGGCGGCGTTCACCAGCGTCACCCCTTCGGGCAGTTTCATCGCGATTTTGCCGTTGCGCTGCACATTGGTGAAATCGGACAGGTCGTTCTGGCGCACATCGCCGTCAGAGGTGGCGAAGATGATTTGCAGGTTGTCCCATTCCAGTTCCGGCACATCCACCGGCATCAGGGCCGCGATGGATACGCCGGTCTCAATAGGCAGGATGTTGACGATGGCCTTACCTTTGGCCGTGCGGCCCGCCTGCGGCAGACGCCAAGTTTTCAATTTGTAAACAATGCCGTCGGTTGTGAAGAACAACAAGGGCGTGTGGGTGTTGGCGACAAACAAGGTGGTGACCACATCGTCGTCTTTGGTCTGCATGGACGCTAGGCCCTTGCCGCCACGATTTTGCGCGCGAAATTCCGCCAAAGGCGTGCGCTTGATATAGCCGCCCGAGGTGATGGTGACGACCATATCCTCGCGCTCGATCAAGTCTTCGTCTTCCATATCGCCGGACCAATCGACAATCTCGGTGCGGCGGGGCACGGCGAACAGGGCTTTGATTTCGCGCAGCTCTTCGGAAATGATCGTCATGATCCGCTCGCGCGAACCCAAGATTTCAAGGTAATCCTTGATCTTGGCGGCCAGTTCTTCCAGCTCGTCGGTCACTTCTTTCACGCCCAAAGCGGTTAGGCGTTGCAGGCGCAGTTCCAAAATGGCGCGGGCTTGGGCTTCGGACAGGTTATAGGTGCCATCGTCGTTCATTGTATGGCTGGGGTCGTCAATCAGGCGGATATAGGCTGCGATATCCGCCGCAGGCCAGCGCCGTGTCATCAGCTTTTCTCGCGCCTCTGCCGCATCTGCCGAGGCGCGGATGGTGCGCACGATTTCATCGACATTCGAAACAGCCACCGCCAAACCGCACAGGATATGGCTGCGCTCGCGCGCCTTTCGCAGTTCAAACGCGGTGCGGCGGGCGACGACTTCTTCACGGAAGGTGATGAAGTGGCTGAGAAAATCGCGCAGCATCAGGGTTTCGGGGCGACCGCCGTTCAACGCCAGCATGTTGCAGGCGAAAGAGGTTTGCATCGGCGTGAAGCGGAACAGTTGGTTCAACACCACATCCGCCGTGGCATCGCGTTTCAGTTCAATCACCACGCGCACGCCGATCCGGTCGGATTCGTCGGCGACGTTGGAAATGCCTTCGATCTTTTTATCGCTCACCAGTTCGGCGATGATCTCGATCATCCGCGATTTGTTGACCTGATAGGGGATTTCGTCGATGACAATGGCAAAGCGGTCTTTGCGGATTTCCTCGATATGGGTTTTGGAACGGATGATGACCGATCCGCGCCCTTCCAGATAGGCTTTGCGTGCGCCAGAACGGCCCAAGATCAGCGCGCCCGTGGGGAAATCGGGGGCGGGGATGATCTCCATCAGGCGTTCGGAAGACAGGTCAGGGTCGTCGATCAGCGCCAAGGCGCCGTCGATCACTTCGCCCAAGTTATGCGGTGGAATGCGGGTGGCCATGCCCACGGCGATGCCTTCGGCACCGTTGACCAGCATATTGGGAAAGCGGGCGGGCAGGACTGTGGGTTCTTTGTCTTTGCCGTCGTAATTGTCTTGGAAATCAACGGTGTCTTTGTCGATATCGGCCAGAAGAAAGGCGGCGGGCTTGTCCATGCGCACTTCAGTATAGCGCATGGCGGCGGCATTGTCGCCGTCCATCGAGCCGAAGTTGCCTTGGCCGTCGAGCAGCTTCAAGCTCATCGAAAAAGGCTGGGCCATGCGCACCAGTGCGTCATAGATCGCGCTGTCGCCGTGGGGGTGGTATTTGCCCATCGTATCGCCCACCGGACGGGCCGATTTGCGGTAGGGCTTTTCATGCGTGTTGGTGGTTTCGTGCATCGCAAACAGGATGCGGCGGTGCACAGGTTTCAGCCCGTCGCGCAGATCGGGGATGGCGCGGCTGACGATGACGGACATGGCATAGTCAAGATAGGCCGTGCGCATCTCGGACGAGATATCGACTTGGGGGCCGTGGGCCACTGGCTTTGCGGAATCGTCAGTGTTTTCAGGGGGTTCGGTGGTGTCGCTCACTTGGGGGCGCGCCTTTGATGTTAGGTCAATATTCTGTTATGCTGACTTTACCCCATACAGCATATGGGGTGCAAGGACTGCTGGGGATTTGGTGGCTTTAACGCCCTTATTCGACGTTTTCACCTGTGTCAGGCGGGCTTTCTGCGGCGATTTCCTCGTCTGCCAGATACTTTGACGCCTCTTTGCGCGCCCAAGTTTTCATATGGGGGCCATGTTCGGCCAGCCAAAGGCCAGCCGTATCTGGCGCGTGTTTGGACAGCTCGCGCAGCCACCACGCTATGGCTTTTTGGATAAACCAATCCTTGTCCGTGACATACAGCGCGCACCAACCCAGCACACGGGCGCGGGCGGCAAGGTCGGCGGGTTTGGGGAAGTTTTGCTTGGTCCAGCCCAAAGTCATAACCAAAGCCGCACGGCGCGCCCACATGTTGGGGTGCGTGGTCCACGTTTCGAGCTGATCCAAACGGGTCGGATCCACCATCAGCCGCCGTGCCCCGGCGGCACTGGCATGATCGGCCAAGGCCCAAGCGTCAAAGCCAGGCACCCACGAAGCGATGAGGTTCCAAACGATGTCATCCTGCGCAATGCGGGCTTGGGTTAACAGTTTGGCGGCGGCAACCTTGGCCTCGTGGATGTCGCTGTCCCACAGGCCTGCGGCCAAGGCCACGCGGGCGGGAAGTGTCAGCTCTGCCCGCCATGCTGTGGCAAGGTCGGTGATCTGGGGCACGCTGACCCCCAGATAGCGCCGCGCCACCTTGTGGTAGGCTGCGGCCTCATCGGCCTTTTCGGGGTTGCCCAAGGCTTCAAGGGCGGCGAGTGCGTCTTGCAAAGTCATTCGACTGTCACCGATTTGGCCAGATTGCGGGGTTGGTCGACATCGGTGCCTTTGGCGATGGCGGTGTAATAGGCCAGCAGTTGCGCGGGCACGGCGTAAAGGATGGGCGCGAAAATTCCTGCTTCGGGCATTTTTAGGGCGCGCCACACACCTTTGCCCGCCTCTTCCACCCCGCGCGCGTCGGAAATCAGCAGCACTTTGCCGTGGCGGGCCATCACCTCTTGCATGTTTGAGATGGTTTTTTCAAACAACGCATCGCGTGGGGCCAACACGATCACCGGAACCTTTTCGTCAATCAGCGCGATGGGGCCGTGTTTTAACTCGCCCGAGGCATAGCCCTCGGCGTGGATATAGCTGATTTCTTTCAGCTTCAGTGCCCCTTCCAAGGCCAGCGGATACATCGCCCCGCGCCCTAAGAACAGCACATCCTGCGCCTTGGCCAGATCGTCGGCAATCGCCGCAATCTCGCCCGACAGGCCCATGGCGTGGTTCATCAGGCCGGGCAGGGCGGCCAGATCGGCCAGATGCTGGGCCAAAGTGGCCGCATCCACCCGCCCGCGATCCACGCCCGCCTTCAGCGCCAGCAAGGCCAACGTGATCAATTGGCAGGTAAAGGCCTTGGTCGACGCCACGCCCACCTCGACCCCCGCCATAATCGGCAGGGCCAAATCCGCCTCGCGCGCGATCGAGGATGTGGGCACGTTCACCACGGCGACGATCTTGGCGACCTTGTCTTTGGCATAGCGCAGGGCGGCCAAAGTGTCGGCCGTTTCGCCCGATTGGCTGACAAACAGCGCCCAAGACTGGCCCGACAGCGGCGGCTCGCGGTAGCGGAATTCGGACGCGATATCAACATCGACGGGCAGGCCCGCCACCTGTTCAAACCAGTATTTCGCAACCTGACCCGCAAAAGACGCTGTGCCGCAGGCGACCATCGTCAAACGGTCAACCCCTTGGAAATTCACTGACTCTGGCAGGTTCAGCGCGCCATCTTGGATGTAATGGCCCAGCGCATTGGCGATCACCAAGGGCTGTTCGGCGATCTCTTTGGCCATGAAATGCTTGTAACCCGCCTTTTCGATGCGCGTGGCGTCAATCTGGATGCGGGTTTCGGCGCGGTTGACCAAGCGGTTGGCCGCGTCATAGATCGTGGCCCCATGACGGGTTAGAACGGCGCAGTCGCCCTCTTCCAGATAGGTGATGCGGTCGGTCATCGGGGCTAGGGCGATGGCATCAGAGCCAATGAACATCTCGCCGTCGCCATGACCAATCGCTAAGGGAGAGCCTTTGCGCGCGGCAATCATCAGATCGTCTTCGCCGGCAAACAAAAACGCCAAGGCAAAGGCCCCATGCAGCCGATTGAGGGTGGATTTGACGGCCTCGAAGGCGGATTGGCCCTGATCCATGTAAAAGCGCGTCAGGTGGGCGACGGTTTCGGTATCGGTTTCAGAATCAAAGGCCAGACCCTGCGCCGTCAATTCCGTCCGCAAGTCGCGGAAGTTTTCGATGATGCCGTTGTGCACCACGGCTACGGGGCCAGAGGCATGGGGATGGGCGTTTTGCGTGGTAGCCGCACCGTGCGTGGCCCAGCGGGTATGGCCGATGCCTGATTTGCCGGCGAGGGGCTGGTGCACCAGCAGGTCAGACAGGTTGACCAACTTGCCCACCGCCCGCCTGCGGTCCAGCACGCCGTGGTTCACAGTGGCGATGCCTGCGGAATCATAGCCGCGATACTCCAGCCGCTTTAACGCCTCTACCAGCAAGGGGGCTACTTCGTTGCGGCCTAGAACACCGATAATCCCGCACATTATGTTTTGCCCTTCGCGGCTTTGATGGCCTTGAGCCGTTCGAACAACCGCACCGCAAGGCCCGGTTTGTTCACCTGCGGGGCGCGGCCCAAGGCCAAGGCGCCTGCAGGCACGTTTTGGGTGATGACCGAACCTGAGCCGGTCATCGACCCATCGCCCAAGCTGACAGGGGCCACCAGCATCGTAGCGGATCCGATAAAGACGCCTTTGCCAATCTCGGTGTGGTGTTTCATCACGCCGTCGTAGTTGCAGGTCACAGTGGCCGCGCCAATATTGGTGAACTCGCCCACATGGGCATCGCCCAGATAGGTCAGATGACCGACTTTAACACCTTCATCCAGAACGGAATTCTTGATTTCGACAAAGTTGCCGACATGCACATCCTCGGCCAATTCGGCCCCCGGACGCAGGCGGGCAAAGGGGCCAACGGTGGCACCGCGTGAGATGTGGCACCCTTCCAGATGGCAAAAGCCTTTCACCTCGGCCCCTGATTCCACAGTGACGGCGGGGCCGAAGACGACATGGGGGCCGATGATGGCATCGCGGCCAACCCAAGTATCCAGCGCGAAATAGACCGTATCAGGTGCGGTCAGCGTCACACCATTTTCCAAAGCGTCAAACCGCGCGCTGGTTTGAAACGCGGTTTCGGCTGCGGCCAGTTGATGTCGGGTGTTGATGCCCAGCGTCTCGGCCTCGGGGCAGGTGACATAGCCCACCGACAGGCCTTGGGCACGGGCAAGGGCGACGATGTCGGTTAGGTAATACTCGCCCGCCGCATTGGCATTGCCCACTTTGGCGACCAGATCAAACAGGGTGCGGCTTTGGGCGCAGACCACGCCGGAATTGCACAGGGTGATGGCACGTTGTGCTTCGGTTGCGTCTTTATATTCCACAATCTGCGCCAATTGATCGCCCTGCACGATCAAGCGGCCATAGCGGCCCGGATCGGCGGCTTCAAAGCCCAGTACCACCACGGCATGGGTGGCGCGGGCTTCGATCATGGCGGTCAGGGTTTCGGGGCGTACGAAAGGCGTGTCGCCATACAGCACGATCGCCTCGCCCTCGGCCTTTTCTAAAAGGGGGGCCGCTTGGGCCACGGCGTGGGCGGTGCCCAGTTGCGGGTCTTGCACGACGGTCTCGTAAGCTTCGTCAAAGGCGTGGGTCGCTTTGGCCACGGCCTCGGCCTCGTGCCCTGTCACCACCACCACGCGCGCGGGTTCCAGCGACCGCGCCGCACTTAGCGCGTGGTGTAGCATCGGCACGCCCGCCAAAGGATGCAGCACCTTTGGCAGGTCGGAATTCATCCGCGTGCCCATGCCTGCCGCCAAAACAATCACTGAAACCTGCATCTGCCTCTTTCCTTTGTTCTTGCCCCGTTTTACCCCGCTAAGGCGCGACAGCAAGGGGGCATGGGTCACGCCATGTTTCAGGGGGAGATATCATGCGGACCGTGGTTTTTGATTTAGACGGCACGCTGGCCGATACCAGTGCTGACCTTTTGGCGGCTGCCAATGCCTGCTTTCGCGAATTGGGCCATTCCGCGCCCTTGGGGCCGGATGACAAGCTGACAGCCTTTCTTGGCGGGCGGGCCATGTTGCGCCTTGGCTTTGACCGCTTGGGGCTGGGGTGGAGCGAGGCGGATATATCCCGCGAATACCCCCGTCTGTTGGCCACCTATGCCGAGGTGCTAGACCGTGAAACCCAGCTTTACCCCGGCGCTGTGCAAGCCGTGCAAGACCTGCGCGCTTTGGGCTTTGCCACGGCGATTTGCACCAATAAGCCCGAAGGCTTGGCGGTGGAACTGGTCAAGCGTTTGGGCATCGCGCCGCTGTTTGGGGCCTTGGTGGGGGCAGATACTTTGGCAGTGCGCAAGCCTGACCCCTTGCCCTACCGCGCGGCAGTAGAGCGGGCGGGGGGGGTGGTGGCGCGCTCTTTCCTGATCGGTGACACCCAAACCGACCATGACACCGCGCGTGCGGCCAGCGTTCCTATCGTGATGGTCAGCTTTGGCCCTGAAGGCCATGGGGTCGCGCGGTTGAACCCCGATGCCTTGCTGCATCACTATGCCGATCTGCCCGCGCTTGCCCAAAAGCTGATTTGCTGAAAGAACAAATGCCTTGACCCGCGCAGGAGACGCCATGACCAATCCCAGCCCCGCCCCGGTGTCGCGCCACGCGGTGACCTTTATCTTTGTCACGGTGCTGCTGGATATGGTGGGCTTTGGCATCATCATCCCCGTGCTGCCCCAGTTGATTGGCGATGTGGCGGATGTATCTTTGGCAGAGGCGGCCAAGATTGGCGGTTGGATGGCTGCGGCCTATTCGGTGGCGCAGTTTTTGTTTGGGCCCATGATGGGCAACCTGTCAGACCGCTTTGGCCGCAGGCCGCTGCTTTTGCTGGCGATTTTGGGGCTTGGCTTGGATTTTCTCGCACAAGCCTGGGCCCCCACAACGGCTTGGCTTTTTGTGGGTCGTATTCTTGCGGGCCTTTGCGGTGCCTCTTGGGTGATCGCCAATGCCTATATCGCCGATGTCACAGCGCCCGAAGATCGTGGCAAGGCCTTTGGCATGATGGGGGCGGCCTTTGGCTTGGGCTTTATCATCGGGCCGGTGATTGGTGGGCTGCTGGGCGAATTTGGCGCAAGGGTGCCGTTTTATGTGGCGGCGGCGGTGTCGGGGTTGAACCTGATCTATGGCTATTTCGTGCTGCCTGAAACCCTTACCGCCGCAAACCGCCGCCCGTTCAATTTGTCGCGGGCCAATCCTTTTGGGGCGTTCAAGATTTTTGGCCAATATCAGGGCGTTTTGCCCCTGTGTTTGGTCTTGGCTTTGTTCTTCTTTTTCTCTTCGGTTTATCCGGCCATCTGGGCTTTTTGGGGCAAGGTGCGTTTTGGCTGGTCAGAGGCGATGATCGGCTTGACCCTCGCCGTCTTTGGTTTGGTGATTGCGGGGTTTCAGGGCGGTTTGACGGGGCGGTTTGTAAAGCTTTTTGGCGCGCAGGGTACGATTGTTTTGGGCTTTGTATCGGCCATCGTTGCGGGATTGGGCTATGGTTTGAACGGATCGCTGGCGATGATCTTCTTGTTGATGGTAATCCATGGGCCGGAAGGTTTCATCAACCCTTTGTTGACAGCGCGCATGTCTGAACGGGTGCCGGAAAACGCGCAAGGAGAGTTGCAGGGCGGGATTTCGGCCATCACCAACATCGCCATGTTGCTGGGCACCGTGTTTTACGCGCAGGTCTTTGGTTATTTCATGTCCCCCTTGGCCCCTTTCCAATCGCCCAACGTGGCCTATTATCTGACGGGCGCGGGCATGGCTGCGACATTTGCTTTGTTTTTATGGGTCAGCGCGCGCGATCGTGAAAGGGCAGGGGCCAAATGACCGAGGTTTTCACCGGCAGTTTCACCCAGCAAGAACCGATCCCCGAAGAGGGTATTGCCGCCGCCCTTGCCGTGCTGCGCCATGGCCGTTTGCACCGCTATAACACAGCCCCCGGCGAAGTGGCCGAAACGGCCCTGCTGGAAGAAGAATTTGCCGCGCTGACAGGGGCGAAATATTGCCTTGCGGTGGCGTCGGGCGGCTATGCCATGGGCTGCGCCTTGCGTGCGCTGGGGTTGCAGGCAGGCGAGGCGGTGTTAACCAATGCGTTCACGCTTGCCCCCGTTCCTGGTGCGATTGCGGCGGCTGGGGGGCGGCCGATCTTTATTGAGGTTACCGAGGATCTGGTGATCGACTTTGCTGATCTGCAAGCCAAAGCCCGCAGCACGGGAGCGCGGTTTTTGATGCTAAGCCATATGCGCGGGCATCTGTGCGATATGACGGCGCTGATGGCCTTGTGTGACGCATTGGGTGTGAAGGTGATCGAGGATTGCGCCCATACGATGGGGGCGGCTTGGAACGGGGTCGCCTCGGGTCGGCAGGGGGTGGTGGGATGCTATTCGATGCAGACTTACAAGCACATCAACGCCGGTGAGGGTGGCTTTTTGATCAGCGATGACGCGGATCTGATGGCGCGGGCGGTGCTGCTGTCAGGCAGTTATATGCTGTATGGCAAACATCGCGCTGCCCCGCCACAAGAGGCATTTGACGCGGTGCGTATGGTGACGCCCAATGTTTCGGGTCGGATGGATAACTTGCGCGCGGCAATCTTGCGCCCGCAACTGAAGGTTTTGGCGGCGCGTGTGGCGCGGTGGGAAACGCTTTATCGCAGCCTTGAGGCGGGGCTTGCCAATACGCCCGGTTTGATGCTGGTGCTGCGGCCCAAGGCGGAAACGTTTGTCGGATCATCTTTCCAGTTCCGCCTGCCCGATTGGTCACCGGCGCGCATCGCATTATTCTTGCAGCGTTGCGTGGCGCGGGGGGTCGAGTTGAAATGGTTTGGCGCGCCAGAACCTGTGGCCTTCACCTCGCGCTATGATCATTGGCACTACGCCGAACCGCAGACCCTGCCGCAGACCGACCGGATTTTGGCGGGGCTGATTGATTTGCGTTTGCCTTTGACTTTCACCACCGATGACTGTGAGATCATTGCCCGCATTATTCGGGCGGAAGCTTTGAGTGTCGGGCAGGGGCAAGAGCCGGAAGGGGTTTTTGCGCCTGCCATTCAATAGGTTGCGCCCTTTGACCCCGCAGGGGGTTTCACACCCCCTTTGTTAATGTTTCAAGATGTCCACTGAGTCTCATTATCTCTTATTTAATTGATTATTATGTTGTGCAGAACGCTTTGGGATGCCACTATGCACCAAGATGTTAGGCTACAATTGGCATACAAATGGCGCTGAAATATAAAGACCTTGAAGCGATGGCAGCTCAGCAGTTGGAAGTATGGGCGTCGGACGGCACTCCCAACCTTTACGCCTTTGCGCGCTCTTCAGGACATATCACATGGGTCGTGCGAATCGTCGTCGCAGGTAAGCGAACGAATATCACAATCGGCAACTGGCCAGCAGTGAAGGCTGAGGCAGCCCGTGCCGTTGCGGCGGCTGTAAAGGGGTTGGTCAAAGCTGGACATGGAGTCCAATCGATCCGTAATGCTTTGGCGATTACTCTGGAACCACTTGCTTTAACCCAGGTGGTGACCGGTGAACGTGTTTCCAGCAAGAACGCAACGCCGATCTTTGCCGAAGTGGCGACAAAATGGTTCGATGAGAATGCCAGCGGTGGGATTTCGAACGCCGACTATCGAAGGCAAGTGTTTCAGCAGGTGCGCGATTATGCCTTTCCCGCACTTGGGGAGAGGCCGGTAAATCTCATCAAACGAGCGGAAATTGTTGACGCTATACGGGATATTTGGCTGGGAAGTGAAACGGTAGGTAAACGATTGCGCGGCAACATCGAACGTGTTTTGGACTTTGCCGTGGATCGAGGTTGGTGCGAGTATAATGCTTGTCCGCCGGTTCGTTCAATGCCGTCCAAAACGCGGATGGTGAACCATCATGTTGCGTTGCAGCCAGAACTTGCACCTGCGTTCTGGAAGTGGCTGAGCTCGGCTGCACTAAGCCCTGCGGCACGCTCTGCGCTTGCTTTGGCCCTGCTAACTGCGAAGAGAAGCGGTGAAATCCGATTGATGGAATGGTCGCACCTTGACCTGGATCGGGCCATTTGGGTCACCCCTGCCGCCGGCATGAAAACACGCAAAATGCATCGCCAGCCGTTAAGCTCAGCGGCCGTCAGCGTGATTGAAGGCATACGCCCGTTAACAGCAGGTGGCCAATTTGTTCTTGGCCTAAAGCTGCCCCATGAAAACTTCATGATTGCGGCCATCAAGCAGTTTGACCCTACCTTGACCGTTCATGGGTTTAGAGCGTGTCTCGGGTCTTGGATGGCCGAGAATGGGGTGCGCCAGCCCGTTGCTGATTTCATCTTGGCGCATCAGCAAAAATCTTTAGACGCGGCCTATCAGCGATCAGACTTGCTGGACGAACGACGCGACGTGCTGGAAAGGTGGGCGCAATATGTCACGGCTGGCTGACTTCCTTGCCGCGCAACAGGCAGATCATGAAAGGCAACTTGCGGCATTCAGCCGGGCGGAGCTGCTCGAACATCTTCGCAATTCCTTGGCTGACGCGCGAGAAAAGCAGGACAACCCCGCAGCAAGGGTTGATGTGATCAAGCGGCTTCTTTCGGACGACCCCATCGCCGTGCTTGGGCTCAGGTTTGACCCAAGGGCGCTTCAGTTTGCAATCGCGCAGTGCATCTTCGAAGGCATCGATTTGCCCCACGAATGCATGTTGGTCTTGGCGCGAGGTGTGGTGGAACCGAAGCATCTTCGACGCAAAAAAGGCAAAACCCACACCATATTGCATCATGAAATCTGGCGTCTTTGCAAGGCTTTGCACCGAGGCAGAGGGATTGCAATCACGTCTGGCGTAACGAAAAAGACAAATAAAACAGGGGATACCGCTTGCGGTCTTCTGGCTGAGGCCGGTGGAACAACTGAGAGCAATATGCGAGACATCTATTATGATCTGGAACAGGCGTATCGGGAAATTTGACGCCGCGATATTCCTCCATGATTAAGCGGTTTTAGTTGTCTAACTGAGTGGCATGCAATCATACCCCCGAGAGGTTCAGCATGTCCAAAGATCGCATTATCAGGCTCCCCGAAGTGCTAAACCGAACCGGTCTAGCGCGCACTACTTGGTATCGGGTGCAAGCCGTTGACCCTACAGCTCCCAAGCCGATTAAGCTCACTTCGAGAACCATCGGATTTTTGGAAACAGAAATCGATGCGTTTATCGAGCGCCTAGCCAACCTGCGATAAAAAACCGCCGACGCGATGGTGCGCGCCGACGGATACGGGACGAACTGGCTCGTCCCGGTCATAGTCGCGCCAATCGTGGACGGCCTCAACCTTTGAGGATCCCTATGCAGAGTAACGACCTTAGAGACTATCCGAACGTTTGGATTGTGTGCATTTCCATCAGAAAAGCGAACACACGCAAGCCAATCGAGTTAGAGAGTGAAATCGGCGCAATGTTGCCCAGAAACCCCCTGTGCAACCATGGCTGATTACATCGACAATGTATCGCGCGACAGGGCTCAGCCACATTGGCCGACACCTTACAAATATCGACCCAGCATCGAAATTCAGCCGAGACGATGGGTTTACGGTAACAATTATCTGCGGTCATTCGTAAGCGTCATGGCGTCGGCAGGCGGTGTCGGTAAGACTAGTCTTCTGATCGTCGAGGCGTTAGCCATAGTCACTGGCCGGCCCCTGCTAGGCGAACCTGTCCAAGAGCGCTCCAATGTCTGGCTGGTCAACCTTGAAGATCCATTGGAAGAAATAGACCGCCGCATAACGGCTGCAATGCAATACTACGGCATCAAACCTGAAGAAATTGAGGGCAGGCTGTTCGTTAACGCTGGCCGCGACTTTACCATGAAATTTGGTGCACAGACCCGCTACGGTGTTGTCCCGAATACCGCCCTAGTCAAAAGCCTCATCGAAGAGATACCTAAAGCCAACCTCGGTGTGGTTTTCATCGATCCATGGATTGGTGCTCATAGCGTCAACGAGTCGGACAACGGATCGATTAATGCCGTCATAGCAGAAATCCGCAAAGTCGCTGACGAGACAAATTGTGCCGTCGTGCTGGTTCATCACATCCGCAAGGGCAACGGGCAAGACGCCTCCATCGACAGCGTTCGCGGTGCTAGCAGCCTTATCGGTGCAGCACGAACTGCCCGCGTGTTAAACAGAATTTCCGTCGCAGAAGCGTCACGCTTGGGATTAAGCAAGGAAGATGAATGTACGGTCTTTCGTGTAACAGACGGCAAATCTAACCTCGCGCCTGCAAGTGGCGCGATGGTGTACAGACGCATGCTAGGCGTTAAAATGAACAACGGCGAATGGATCGGCGTTTGCGCGCCATTCTTGCCGCCAGATCAACCCCTGAGCCTCACAGACGACGAGGTAAGAAATATTCAAAAGATCGTTTTCGACGCGCAAACAAACGGACAACCATTCAGACAAAGCTCGCAGGCGAATAACTGGATAGGAAGCGCCGTGGCACGTCTTTTGGACATCAATCTTACTGAACCAAGGGGAAAGGCAAGAGTTTCTGGGATCGTTAAAGCCTTGCTAGATTCAGCAGCGCTGACCACTGAGAGAAAACTTAACACGAGACAAGGTCGAGAAATCCCAGTTGTTTGCGTTGGCAATTGGGTCAAGCATGACGAGGCCTGACTACACAAAAGCTCCCTACTTACAACTTCACGGGTGGCTCCAAGGGAATCAATCAAACGATGCGAATAGTGAGGTCCACATGCGAGCTGCCGTCTCAATGGTGCACCTTACCGGAGCTCATAGACATCGTTGTAGGTCAATTGTTCTCGAGGCTAAAGTTGAAGGTTCAATCGCAGCT
>CAIMWI010000049.1 GCA_903845215.1 uncultured Rhodobacterales bacterium
ACAACGCCGGATTTGACGCGGGACATATCTGGCTCTCCTTAGCGGTTGTACGGCATGTATTTTTTGACGATCTTTTCGTCCGACGCGTTGAGGATCATGGTCCCCGACGTGGTACGAATGAATTTCGCCGTGCGCTTGATCATGCCGTGACGCTTGCCTGCGGGGCCTGCGATCACGTGGCCGTTGGCGGTGAAGCGAAAGCGCTTCTTGGCCGCGGATTTGGTCTTCATCTTGGGCATTTCGATCTCCGTCGTTGCAGGCACGACTCGGCATGCCACGTGGGCCGGCCGTGCGGGTATTCAGAGGCTGCCGTATAGGGGCAGGAAGGGTCAGGCGCAAGGACCTATGCGCGAGATTGTCATGGATCCGTCTTAAAGTCGGGGGACTGTCTTAAAGCGTCAGGCCAGCGTAAACGCCAGCCTGACTGCTAGTCTTGGCGATCAGTCGGGATCGACAGCGGAAATCAACCGCTCGTCACAGGGGGCCACGCGCAGCACGTTGGTGGTGCCTTTGACGTTAAACGGCACGCCAGCTGTCAGCACGATCATGTCTTCGATGCCAGCAAACCCGTCTTTGCGCGCAGCTTTCACGGCAGCGAGAACGGCGCCCTTCAGGCGTTCTTGCGGTTCGCAGATCACGCAATGCGTGCCCCATGTCAGCGCAAGGCGGCGTGCGGTCGACATCAGCGGGGTCAGTGCGATAATCGGCACCTTGGGGCGCTCGCGCGAGACCAAGCCTGCCGTGGTGCCGGTTTGGCTGAAAGAGCAGATGGCCTTGATATTCGTCGCCTCGGCAATCTCGCGGGCGGCGGCGACGATGCCGTCTGCAATCGATTCGCGGCGAACCTGGCGGCTGGCTTCGATGACTTGGCGGTAGGTCGGGTCTTTTTCGACGGCGATGGCAACGTTGTTCATCGTCGTCACGGCTTCGATCGGGTATTTTCCGGCAGCAGATTCAGCCGACAGCATGATGGCATCGGCCCCTTCGTAGATGGCGGTTGCCACGTCCGAGACTTCGGCACGGGTCGGCACTGGCGCTTCGATCATCGATTCAAGCATCTGGGTCGCAACGATCACGGGCTTGGCTGCGGCGCGTGCGCCGCGAATCAGGCGCTTTTGAATCGGTGGCACGGTGTAGACGGGCAGTTCCACGCCCAGATCACCGCGCGCCACCATAATCCCGTCCGAGACTTGCAAGATCGCGTCATAGGCTTTGACAGCAGCAGGCTTTTCGATCTTGGCCATCAGGGCCGCACGGCCACGCGCCAAGGTGCGCGCCTCGATCACGTCTTCGGGGCGTTGCACGAAAGACAGCGCCAGCCAATCCACGCCCAATTCGCAGGCGAATTCCAGATCGACGCGGTCTTTGTCCGACAGGGCGGCCACGGGCAGCACCACGTCGGGCACGTTCACGCCCTTGCGGTTGGATATCGTGCCACCCACAGTGACGGTGCAATTGGCGAAATCCTTGCCGCAGTCATCGACCACAACGCGGATTTTGCCATCATTGACCAGCAAGGATGCACCCGGTTCAAGGGCTGCGAAAATCTCTGGGTGGGGTAGTTGCACGCGGGTAACATCGCCCGGGGTGGCCGACAGATCCATGCGGAACTTGGCACCCTCGACCAGCTCTTCGCTGCCGTTGGCAAAGGTGCCCACACGCAGCTTAGGCCCCTGAAGGTCGGCCAAAATGCCGATCGGGCGGCCCAGATCGGCTTCGACCTTGCGGATGATGGTGTGACGCGCGCGAATGTCGTCATGGGTGCCATGGCTCATATTCAAGCGGAACACATCGGCCCCTGCTTCAAACAAAGCACGAATGGTGGCGTAGTCGCTGGAGGCCGGGCCCAAAGTGGCCACGATTTTTACGTTCCGAAGGCGTCTCATGCCTTAATCCTTTATGCCGTGTTCAAAGGTTGCGGTGGGCCGAGGGCCTTATGGCCCAATTGCCCAAAAGGAGCAACTGGCCGCGTCAGGGATAAATCACGCCGCGTGACGATTGCGCGAAGGGAAGGTGACGCTTTGCCTCCTTTACGGGCTTTTGCACGCAATAGCGCAGATTTTGGGCGGGTGATGATTCCCTTTTGCTTGGCCTTTGGGTAAACCTAGCGCCCAAAGGAGCCCGCCATGGTGCCGTTTCACATCTTAGGCCCAGACCGCCCCGGCCGCTGGCTGGTGACCTGCGATCATGCGTCTAACCGCGTTCCGGCAGAGGTGTGCGGCGGCGATCTGGGCGTATCGGCAGAGGATATGGCCCGTCACATCGCTTGGGATGTCGGCGCGCGCGGTCTGGCAGAGGCTTTGGGGGCTGCGTTAGACAGCCCGGTGATTTGCAGCGATTTCAGCCGTCTGGTGATTGATGCCAACCGCGGCGAAGAAGACCCTACCCTTGTGATGCAGCTGTACGACGGCACAATCATTCCGGGCAATGCAGGCGTGTCAACGGCCGAGGTCGCGCGGCGTCTGACCACCCTGCACCGCCCTTACCATGCAGCCCTCGCACAATTGGCCGCACTGCGCGACGATAGGGTGATCGTGGCGATCCATTCCTTTACCCCCTGCCTGCGCGGCCGCGCCCCGCGCCCTTGGGCGGTGGGGGTGCTGTATTCGCACCTTGACCCGCGCTTATCGCGGGCGTTGATTGCGGGTCTGCGCCGCGACGGCGATTTATGTGTGGGCGATAACGAACCATATGACGGCCACCTGCCCGGCGATTCGATTGATGTCCACGCGCTGCAAAAGGGGCGTCACAACACGCTGATTGAACTGCGCTCGGATCTGATTGGCGATAAGGTGGCGCAAGAAACTTGGGCGCGGCGGTTGGCGCCGGCCCTGATCCAAGCCTTGGAGGCTGTCGATGCACCTGGATGATGCGACCCGTGAAAAGCTTGAAGCTGCGGCGTTTCGTGCGCTGATGCACCATTTGTTGGAAAAGCGCCCCGACGTGCAAAACATCGACCTGATGAATTTGGCAGGCTTTTGCCGCAACTGCCTAAGCCGTTGGTACAACGAAGCCGCCACTGCTGAAGGCATCGCCATGACCAAGGACGAAGCGCGGGAAATCGTTTACGGTATGCCCTATGCCGATTGGGTGGCGCAAAACCAAACTCCTGCGGATGCGGATAAGACGGCGGCCTTTGATGCGGCGTTTCGCGCCAATGTCGGGGGTGAGCCGCCCAAGCACGGCTAAGGTCTGCCGCCGGCGTGGTCGGGGGGGCCAGCCCCCCCGATCCCCCCTGCCGAAGGGTCCATTGGCCCCTTCGGACCGCCCCGAGCGGTTTTTCTGCCAGCGGGGCGGGGCGATCAGATCGCGGTCTTTTGCATTTCGTCCAAGTAAATTTCGCGCAGCCGCAAGGCAAGCGGGCCGGGATTTCCCGTACCTACTGGGGTTTCGTCAATCTCGATCACCGGAGTCACGAAGGCGCTGGCCGAGGTGATAAAGGCTTCGTCCGCGCCTTGGGCTTCGGCGATGGTGAAGGGGCGTTCTTCGACCTCCATCTGCGCTTCGCGCGCAAATCGCAGCACGGCGGCACGGGTGATGCCATGCAAGATATCCTGCGACAAATGCCGCGTGATGATGCGGTTGCCCTTGACGATATAGGCGTTGTTCGATGTGCCTTCGGTCACCATCCCGTCTTCGACCATCCACGCGTCATCGACATGCGCCGCCTTGGCCACCATTTTGGCCATCGACGGGTACAGCAATTGCACCGTCTTGATATCGCGCCGCCCCCAACGGATGTCGGGAACCGAGATCACCTTCCAGCCTGCCTTGGCTGCAGGGCTTTGCGCCAGCCCGGGTTTGGATTGGGTAAAGATCACAACCGTCGGCGGCACCGCAGGGTTGGGATAGGCAAAGTCGCGGTCGCCCGGATTGCCGCGCGTGACTTGCAGATAGACCATGCCGTCCACCACCGCGTTGAGTTCGACCGTTTGGCGAAACAGCGCCAGCCATTCGGCGTCGCTGTGGGGGTTGGTCATGTCCAGTTCGGCCAAAGACCGCGCAAGGCGCACACAATGGCCAGCAAAATCAATCAGCTTGCCGCCCAGAACAGAGGTTACTTCATAAACCCCGTCTGCCATCAAAAAGCCCCGGTCAAACACCGACACCACGGCTTCGGCTTCCGGCACAAAATTCCCATTCACATAGACCAAACGGCTCATATTCTATCCCCAAAGGGCCCTTGCGGGCGGATGAACCCCTTGGGCGTCATAGTCCAAAGGCACCTCGCGGTCTTGAGACAGAAGCAGCGGGCCGTCAAGATCACAATACTGCGCCCCTTGTGCCAGCAAAACGGCCGGCGCCATGGCCAGCGAAGACCCGACCATACACCCTACCATGAGCCCAAAGCCCAGTCGCTGCGCCTCGGCCTTTGCCAAAAGCGCCTCGGTCAGCCCGCCCGTCTTATCAAGCTTCAGGTTGACCAGATCATACTTGCCCGCCAGCCCCGCCAGACTGGCCGCCCCGTGACAGGATTCGTCCGCCGCCACGGGCAGGGGGCGGGCGATTTCGGCCAGCATGTCGTCTGCGCCTGCGGGCAGCGGTTGTTCGACCATGGCCACGCCAAGGCGGATTAGATGGGGGGCAAGGGCGGTGTAGACCTCGGGCGTCCAGCCCTCGTTCGCATCGACGATCAGGCGGGACTTGGGGGCCCCTTTGCGCACGGCTTCCAGCCTTGGCATATCGTCTGGCGTGCCGAGTTTCAGCTTTAACAGCGGGCGGTGGGCGTTTTGGGCGGCATGGGCGCGCATGGCGTCGGGGGTATCCAGCGACAGGGTATAGGCGATTTGCACCGGGCCGGGCTTGGCCATGCCCGCCAGTTGCCAAGCGCGTTGGCCAGAGGCTTTCGCCTCAAGATCCCACAGCGCGCAGTCCAGCGCATTGCGGGCCGCGCCTGCGGGCAGGGCCTCTTGCAGCGCGGGGCGGGTGATGTCGACGGGCAGGGCCAAGATCGCAGCGCTGACTGAAGACAGGTTTTCGCCGTAGCGGGCATAGGGCACGCATTCGCCCCATCCGGTGACCCCGCCGCGCGTCACCCGCACGGTCAGCACCTGCGCTTGGGTCTTGCTGCCGCGCGAGATGGTGAAGGTGCGCGTTAAAGCGAAGGTGTCGGGCGTGACGGTGATCATCGGCGTGCCTTTCGAGGGACGCGCAATTTGCCCATTTTTGCGCGCGCAGCGCCACTCTTTTCTGATGCTGCGGCTGCGAAGACGCTTGCAGAGGCCTGCGCAATTATATATCAACAAGCGACAAAAGTTTGAAACATCCTTGCGAGGCCCCCTTGTCATTTCGCCTGCAACCTGCCCCACCCGCCCGCCCCAACCGCTGCCAGCTGTTCGGCCCCGGCTCTCGCCCGGCGTTATTTGCCAAAATGGCGGCGTCGGCGGCGGATGTGATCAATCTTGATCTGGAGGATTCGGTGTCACCCGCCGACAAGCCGCAGGCGCGGGCCAATATCATTCAGGCGATTTCAGATGTGGATTGGGGCAAGAAAACCTTGTCGGTGCGCATCAACGCGCTGGACACGCCTTATTGGTACCGCGATGTGGTGGACCTGCTGGAACAGGCCGGCCCGCGACTGGATATGATTATGATCCCGAAAGTCGGCTGTGCGGAAGATCTTTACGCCGTCGATGCCCTTGTGACAGCTGTTGAACGCGCCGTGGGCCGCACCAAGCCCTTGGGGTTTGAGGTGATTATCGAATCAGCCGCCGGAATCAGCCATGTCGAGGCCATCGCCGCAGCCTCGCCCCGCCTGACAGCGATGAGCTTGGGGGCCGCCGATTTCGCCGCCAGCATGGGCATGCAAACCACCGGCATCGGCGGCACGCAAGAGAATTATTACATGCTGCAAGCGGGGGCGCGCCATTGGGCCGACCCGTGGCATTGGGCGCAAACGGCCATCGTGGCGGCCTGTCGCACGCACGGCATTTTGCCCGTCGATGGGCCTTTTGGCGACTTTTCCGATGATGAAGGCTTTCGCGCCCAAGCCCGCCGCTCGGCCACCTTGGGCATGGTGGGCAAATGGGCGATCCATCCCAAGCAAGTCGCCTTGGCCAACGAAGTCTTTACCCCCTCCGCCGCAGCCGTCGCCGAAGCACGCGAGATCCTCGCCGCGATGGAAGCCGCAAAGATGCGGGGCGAAGGGGCGGCTGTTTACAAGGGCCGCTTGGTCGATATAGCCTCGATCCGGCAAGCCGAAGTGATCGTGGCGCAGTCCGATCTGGTCGGTGCGGCTTAAGGCCAAAAGATACCCAGCTGCCGCGGGAGGGGAGGCCCAAGGCAGCACAAAGGGGAGGACACGCGCCCTGCGCCCAAGTGGCTGCGGGGCGCGTGCATTTTATGCCCGCCGCTTTGGTTGCATCTTGCCCCCCGTCCCGCCATATAGGGGCCAGCACAATGGGCGACCGTCTTGGAGCGCGCGATGAACTATCTGGAATTCGAAAAACCTCTCGCCGAGATTGAAGGCAAAGCCGAAGAACTGCGCGCCATCGGGCGGTCGAACCCTGCGATGGATGTGTCCAAAGAAGCCGAGGCGCTGGACCGCAAGGCGGACCAGATGCTCAAAGACCTGTATAAGGGCCTGAACCCGTGGCAGAAATGCCAAGTGGCCCGCCACCCCGACCGCCCCCATTGCCGCGATTACATCGAGGCACTGTTCACCGAATTCACCCCCCTTGCCGGCGATCGCAACTTTGCCGATGACCATGCCATCATGGGCGGCCTTGCGCGGTTCAACGATCAACCGGTGCTGGTGATGGGCCAAGAAAAAGGTCATGACACCAAAACCCGCATCGAGCGCAACTTTGGCATGGCGCGCCCCGAAGGCTACCGCAAAGCGATCCGCCTGATGGATCTGGCCGACCGCTTTCGTCTGCCCGTCATCACCTTGGTCGACACCCCCGGCGCCTATCCGGGCAAGGGCGCAGAAGAACGCGGTCAGGCCGAGGCCATTGCGCGCGCCACGGAAAAAAGCCTGCAAATCGGCGTGCCGCTGATTTCGGTGATCGTGGGCGAGGGCGGATCGGGCGGGGCTGTGGCGCTGGCCACCGCCAACCGCATCGCCATGCTGGAACATTCGATCTATTCGGTGATCAGCCCCGAAGGCTGCGCGTCGATCCTGTGGAAGGACGCCGAAAAGATGCGCGAAGCCGCCGAGGCCTTGCGCCTGACAGCCCAAGATCTGCAAAAGCTGGCGGTGATTGACCGTATCGTGACCGAACCTTTGGGCGGCGCGCAGCGCGGCCGCAAAGAGGCCATCGCCGCCGTGGGCAAGGCGCTTGAGGCGATGCTGAAAGACCTGTCGGGCAAAAAGCCCGAGGCGCTGATCAGGGATAGGCGCGAAAAGTTCTTGGCGATGGGCACCAAGGGCTTAGCCGCCTGATTTCGCCGATACTTGATTTTTCGCAGAAAAATCGTGGCCCGCGCCAAACGATTTTTCTGCGAAAAATCGGCTGCTACCACCAACCCAAATGCGCCCGCGTTGAACGCTCGCTGTCGTAATCCTTACCCACGATGCCACCCTCGGTCGCGTCTTGCAGCATCTGGCCCACTGTCGGCAGGCCGTGGCTTTGATCGCCGGCTGTCCATAACTCAGACCGTTGCAAAGCCTTGGCGCATTGCGGGTAAACCTCATCCACCGCGATCACGATCACGCTGCGTGGCAGAAGGGTGTCGCGGGCGAATCTGTTGCGCAGAGGCTCATCAACCGTCAGGCGTGCGCGCCCGTTGACGCGCAGGGCGTTGGTGGATCCGGCAATCAAAAACATCAGGCTGACCCGCGCGTCGCGCACAATGTTGCGCAAGGAATCGATGCGTTCGTTGCCCTTCCAGTCGGGCAGGGCGAGCGTGCGCGCGTCCAGCACCGCCACCACCGGCCCTGCATCGCCGCGCGGGCTGCCATCGGTGCCTTCGGGGCCGACAGTCGTCAGCACGCAAAACCGGCTGCGCGTTAGAAAGGCTTGATAGCTGGGTGTCAGAAAGGGTGTCACCTTGGCCAATGCGGGCTTGGCGGGGGTGCCGTAATGGGCGTGCAGGTCGTCAAGCGAAGTTATCCAATCCATCTTAGACCTTTGCTTTCTTGGTTTTTGGCTTGGGCTCGGGCAGATCTGCCGCCACGGCGCGCAAGGCGGCAATCACCAAATCAGGGTCATCTAGCGCGCCTTCGACGCAGATATGCGGTTTGGCGCCGGGGTAGGGCGGGGCCATGACGGGGTCCGGCACAAGGGCCAAGGCCCCCGCCGTAGGCTTGATATGCAAAAGGTCGTCGCAGACCAGCGCCACCACCTTGCCCCCCAGATACAAAGCATATTCGCCAAACATCTTGCGGGTGCTCAATCCAGACAGGTCTGACAGCGCATCGCTTAAATCCGTTATGGTTTGAGGGCGCGTTGGCATCACACAGCCAAACCCGCCTCGCGCATCAGCGCGTTGGATGCTGTCTCGACCGAGGCTTCGATCGTGGCCATAAAGTCCCCCACAGGCTGGCCCGGGGCGATCGGCGGCAAGAACTCGATCACCGCCAAACCCGGTTTGCGCAAGATGCCACCCTTTGGCCAGAAAATCCCCACATTCGTGGCAACCGGCACGCAGGTTTGCCCCAAATGGTGATACAACACCCCCGCGCCAACCTTATAGGGCAGGCTAACCCCCGGGGCCACACGGGTGCCTTGCGGATAGATCACCAATTGCCCCGGCCGCGCCGCACCGCGCGCCGCCGCCGCCTTCATCGCGGCAATCGCCGCCCCGCGTTTGCCGCGGTCCACCGGAATACAGCCGATCCGCAGGGCATATTGGCCCAAAAACGGCGCCCAGATCAGCTCTTTTTTCATGACGAATTTAGGGGCCGGCAGGGCCGAACACAGTATGATAATGTCAAAAAAGCTTTGATGCTTGGAGGCGATCAAAACAGCACCCTGTGGCACCGTTCCGCGAACCTCTGATCGCAGCCCCACCAAAACCCGCGCTGTCATCCGCACCCATGCACAATAAAAATGCACGGCTGCAAAGGCCGCTTTGCGACTGATAAGCGCAGGAATGGCAAAGACAACAGCCACTACGGCCATCATCAAATACATTTGCCCCAAAAAGATCAGCGATAAAATCCAGCGCAGCGGCATCGGGCATTCCTTGTGGGGGTGGAGGGGATTGTCCGCCGTCCTTGGCACCAACATTGCCCAAGGCGCGGCAGGTTTCAACGGGCCGCGTGGCTTTGCCAGATAAGTCTTCGACAAATGGCGGCTAGGCCTTGGACAGCGCCGGTTTCGTTGCTACAGTTTTTCGCAAGACCGTTTAACCCCATCGGGACGAAATGCCATGCGCTTAGTGTGCCCTTCTTGCGATGCCGAATATGAAATCGCACGTTCGGCCATTCCCCGGTCGGGCCGCGAGGTGGAATGTTCGAACTGCGGCCATGGCTGGTTTCAGGCCTTCACCGACCTGCGCCTTGACGAAGCGGTGCTGAACGCCCCGAACGCGGTGCCTGCCAGCCCACTTTTGTCTGAACCAACGCGCCCGGTGGATGAGGCCGTTCTTGACGTGCTGCGCCAAGAGGCCAACCGCGAGGTGCAGGCCCGCTTGGCCGAGGCGGGCCGCGCGGGATTGGAAACCCAAACCGAAATGCCCTTGGCCCTGCCAAGTGGCGGGGCAGACCATCTGCAGGCCCTGAAAGCCGCAGGCGATATGCCAGCCCCTTTCCAAGACCCCCGCCCGCGCCGAGATCTGCTGCCCGCGATTGACGATGTTGACGCCGCCTTGCAAAGCGCGCCCGTCGCCCAAGGGCCCGTCGATGCTGCTGAACCCTTGGTCAAAACGCAGCCAAGCCCGATGGTGCGCGGTATTTTGTACCTGATATTGATCGGCGTGATTTTGTTGGCCCTTTATATCTTTGCCCCGCTTATCGCCCAAAAGGTGCCCTCTTTTGCACAGACCTGCGCCGCATATCGTGCGGCGGTGGATCATGGCCTGAACTGGGGGCAAATCCATCTGCGCGACGCGGCGAATTGGGTGCAAGCTGTTTGGCTGCGACTGTTGGGTTAGGGGCCGCGCTTGGGACAAGCGGATCCCGGGCGGATTAAAACAAGTCTAACAGCCGTTTGAGGTAGCTGCGTTCTTGATCTGATCGCCCCGGCTCTCCGGCGCGTTTGCGGATTTCGTCCAGCAGGTCTTGCGCACGCCGATAGACATCCTGCCCTTGCAACAGCCCGCGGTTGGGGGCCATTTGGGTGCCGTTTGCCCCGTCACGGCCCAAGGGGTCGCGTTGGGCTTGCGGGCCCGTTTGTTGGGCGTTTGGATCCGCCGATTCTGTCTGATCCTGCGCCAAGGCATCGCCCAAGGCCCGGATGCCTTGGCGCAGCGTGTCAAGGGCCTGCGCCTGTTTGTCCAAGGCTTTTGGCAGATCGCCATCGCGCAGGGCTTGTTCGGCGTCTTGCATCGCACGACCCGCCTCGTCCAGCGCTTTGCGGCCTTCGGTCCCTTTGGGATCGCCTGCGCCGGGCAAAGTGCCGCTGCCGCGCAGTTGGTCAATCTGGTCTTTAAGGCCTTTTTGCCGATCTGCCAGACTGTCACCATTCGGTCCGCCATCTTGCAGATCGCGAAAACTGTCGTCGGACAGCTTTTGTTGATTGCGCAGGGTTTGGCCAAGATCTTTCATCGCCTGTTGGCCCGATTGGCCTTGGCCTGACCCATCGCCTTGGGTGACTTTCATCGTGTTCATCAGGTCGGCCAGTTGCTGCATCAGGTCTTGCGCCTCAGCCGTGCGGCCCTGTTGCATCAGCGATTGCAACTGGTCCAGCATGGCTTGCAACTGGTCTTGGGTGATCTTGGGGCTGTTGGGGTCGGCTTGGTTCGGCTCGTCAGGCCCTTGCGCGTTCTTTTGCGCCTCTTGGGCCATATAGCGATCCAAGGCCTGGCGCATCTCTTGCATCAGGCGGTCAATCTCGGCGGGGCTGGCACCGTTGCGGATGGCCTCTGACAAGCGGTCTTGTGCGCGTTGCATCGCCGCAAAGGCAGAACTTGGGTCGCCGTCCTCGATCAGCAGGGCGATGGACCACATCTCTTGCGCAAACGAGTCGCGCTTGGCGGTGTCGATAAGGGCGTGGGCCTTGTCCAGATCGGCGATCAGCACGCGCAGGCGCAGATAGGCTTTTTGGTCGGGCAGCAAGCCTTCGGGCTTATAGGTCAGGGCTCTAAGCACTTGGACAACGCGCGGCGCATTGGCGCGGTTCCACAGCAGATCGCGGCGCATTTCCACGACAGCGGCGGCGAGGGGGTCAAAGAACCGCCGCCCGGGCAGAACCACATGCAACGGCGCGGCGCTGGTCTTTTGGCCAGCCGCATCGGCGGCGGTAAAGGTCAAGGCGACGGGCAAATTTGCCATGCGGTCTTTCGACAGGTCATCCACCAGCACCTGTTCGACCAAGGTGCGCGTCCGCGTCATGGGCAAAGGCAGGTCCAGCACCACGGGGGCGCTGGGTTCGGGGGCAAGGGTCAGGCCATAGCGACGTTCGACGGCGGGCAGGTCCAGCGCGATTGTGGCCCAACCTTTGGTCACGCCGTAATCATCGCTGGCCTCAAAGGGCTGTTGGAAATGCCCTTCGGCATCGCGGCTGATTTGCCCCTTGGCGGCAATGGCGGGCGGGGTATCGGGCTGCACGGTGACCGCCCAAGACCGCCCCCCCGCGCCCTCTATCGTCAGGCGGCCAGACTGGTGCAGGCTAAAATCCTGCGCTGGGTCCGATGCGGCGGGCACATCGGTGCGCCCTGAGACGGTTTCGGCCAAGATCAGCGCCCCGGGTGCGCCGTAAAAGCGCAGTTTGATGCGCGTGCCTGCAGGTAAGGTCAGCGCGGCGCCGGTTTGGTCGCTTAAATACAGCGCGGGTTTGCCGGTGTAGGCGGGGGGTGTGGCCCATCCCTCCCACGCGGGGCCTGCGGCTACCTGGTCCGCGCCCCCCGGAGCGGGCAGCGTGGCCAAGGATGACACGCGCCACAGCGAGCCGAAGATCAAGGCCACCACCAGAACCGTCAAGGCCATATAGCGCAGCGCATAGGGGTCGCGGCTGGCAAGGCGCAGGTCGGGTTCCACGGCTTGCGCGGTGCTGGCGCGCTGGGCCATGCGGGTGCGGTGTGCGGCCCATAGGGCCTGTGTGGCGGGGTCTTGCGCGCCCATGGCCAGACTGTCGCGCAGGGCGGCTATGGGCTGGCCGGGCAGGGTTTGGTCCAACCGCGCCAATGCTTGGTCGCGCGTGGGTCGGCGAAAATTGCGCAGCGCGTGCCCAAGGCCCCAGATCAGCCCCACAGCCCCCAAGACGAGACCGGCCCAATCCGCTTCCAGCGGCAGATGGTCTTGCACCCCAAGTGCTGCCAGCCCCAACCCAAGGATCAGCACGCTCCACAACGGCCAAAAGGCCTGCGTCACCGCCTCGGCCCAAAGCCCGATCAGGGTTAGCCGCAGCGGCAGTGCGATCCGCTTTAGGGCCCCATCGGGCGTGGTTTGCGTCATATCCTCAGCCGGTTCAAAGCCATGCAGGGATGCTATCGCGCTTTAAGATTTCGTCAAAGGTTGGGCGGGCGCGGATGACGGCGAAGTGATCGCCTTGTACCAGAACCTCGGGCACCAAGGGCCGGGTGTTGTATTCTGACGCCATCACCGCCCCATAAGCCCCTGCCGAGCGAAAGGCCAAAAGCTCACCCGCGCCAAGCTGGGGCAACGCGCGGGCCTTGGCGAACGTGTCGCCGGTTTCGCAAACTGGGCCTACCACGTCATAATCTTGGGCGGCGGCACCGGCTGCGGCTTCGATCACGGGGACAATATCATGATGCGCGCCATACATCGACGGGCGCACAAGGTCGTTCATCGCGGCATCGACGATCAGAAAGGTGCGATCCTCGCCCTCTTTCACATAGATCACCTCTGACACCAGCAGGCCGGAATTGCCCGAAATCAGACGGCCCGGTTCAATTTCAATCTCGCAGCCCAGATGGCCCAGCGTGCGCTTGATCAGCGCGCCGTAGTCCAAAGGCAAAGGCGGGGCCTCGTTCGAGCGGGTGTAGGGAATGCCAAGGCCACCGCCCAGATCAAGGCGGCTGATGGTGTGGCCGTCGGCGCGCAACTGTTCGGTCAACTCGGCGATCTTCTCGAAAGCCGCCTCGAACGGGGCAAGGTCGGTCAATTGACTGCCGATATGCACATCAATGCCGACCACTTGCAGGCCCGGCAGGCTGGCCGCGAGGGCATAGACCGCGCGGGCCTTAGAGAGCGGAATTCCGAATTTATTCTCTTTCTTGCCCGTGGCGATTTTCTCGTGGGTTTTGGCATCGACATCGGGGTTGACGCGCAATGTGATGGGGGCGACGGCCCCCATGTCGCTGGCAACCGCGGACAGCGCCAGCAATTCTGGTTCGGATTCGACGTTGAATTGCCGCACCCCGCCCGTCAACGCCAAGCGCATCTCGTCACGGGTTTTGCCCACGCCGGAAAAGACGATGCGTTCGCCCGGCACGCCAGCGGCCTTGGCGCGCATATATTCGCCGCCCGACACCACATCCATCCCCGCCCCCAAATCGCCCAGCAGCTTAAGCACGGCAAGGTTGGACAGCGATTTGATCGCAAAGCAGACGTTATGGGGCAAAGGATCCAGCGCCTCGCTGAACAGGCGATAATGGCGCGTCAGGGTGGCGGCGGAATAGACATAAAACGGCGTCCCTACGGCGGCGGCGATATCGGAAATGGCCACATCTTCGGCCATAAGCTGCCCGTTTTTGTACAAAAAATGATCCATCGGCCGCAAACCCCGCAAGTGGTGATGGCCGCAGCTATAGCAGAAGGGCGTTAGGGTGCAATTGCTGTGGGCAGGTTCAGCAAGGGGCCTAGTGCGTGACCCCAACCCCCATCGAGGCCGTGCCCGTTATGGTAATGCCCTTTGAGGGCGAGGCAGTGGGCGCTTGCGGCTGGCCTTCGGCCCCGCAGGCGGCAAGGGAAAGCAAGGCAACGAGGGCAAAGCGCGGCATGTGGCACCTTTCGGATGGGTCAGGCCAGCCTAGATCACACCAAGGCGGCCTGCCAGCGCGCAATCTGGGCGCGCACCTGATCGGGCGCGGTTCCGCCGTAAGATTGGCGCGAGCGGACCGAGTTTTCCACACCCAGAACGGAATAAACCTCTTGGGTGATGCCGTCATGGGCGGATTGCATCTCGGCCAAGGTCAGGTCGGGCAGATCACAACCCTTCCCCTCGGCCAAGGCCACAAGGCGGCCGGTGATGTGATGCGCCTCGCGAAAGGGCAGGCCAAGGGCGCGCACCAGCCAGTCGGCCAGATCCGTGGCGGTGGAAAAGCCGCTGGCAGCGGCGGTTCTTAGCGCCTCACGCTGGGCGGTCATGTCGGTGACCATGCCGGTCATGGCGGCCAGCGACAGCATCAACGTGTCGGCGGCGTCAAAGACCTGTTCTTTGTCTTCCTGCATATCCTTGGAATAGGTCAGGGGCAGGCCCTTCATTACGGCAAACAACGCCACCGTTGCGCCCAAGATGCGCCCGATCTTGGCGCGCAGCAGTTCGGCGGCATCGGGGTTCTTTTTCTGCGGCATGATGGACGAGCCGGTTGTCCATTTGTCTGACAGTTTGACAAAGCGGAATTGGGCGGTGGACCAGATCACCAGCTCTTCGGCAAAGCGTGATAGATGCGTGGCGCAGATGGCTGACGCCGACAGGAATTCCAACGCAAAGTCGCGGTCTGATACCGAATCAAGGCTGTTGGCGGTGGGTCTATCAAAGCCCAAGGCGGCGGCGGTCATGTGCCGGTCGATGGCAAAGCCCGTCCCCGCCAAGGCGGCAGCGCCCAAGGGGCATTCATTCATCCGCTTGCGCGCATCGGCAAAGCGCGACCGGTCGCGGCCCAGCATTTCGACATAGGCCAGCATATGATGGCCCCAAGTGACGGGTTGGGCCACTTGCAGATGGGTAAAGCCGGGCATCACCCAATCGGCCCCCGCCTCGGCCTGGGCCAGAAAGGCTTGCATCAAGGCCGTCAGGCCCGCGATGGCCGCATCGCATTGGTCGCGCACCCACAGGCGAAAGTCGACCGCGACCTGATCATTGCGCGAACGGGCGGTGTGCAACCGCTTGCCCGGTTCGCCCACAATCTCGGTCAGGCGGGATTCGATGTTCAGGTGGATGTCTTCCAGATCGGTGCGGAAGGTGAATTTTCCGCCCTCGATTTCTGACAAGACCGTGAGCAGGCCTTCCCGAATGGCTGCCGCATCGCTATCGGTGATGATGCCGCAGGCCGCTAGCATGGCGGCATGGGCGCGCGAGCCGGCGATGTCTTGGGCGTAAAGGCGTTGGTCAAAGCCGATCGAGGCGTTGATCGCCGTCATGATCGCATCCGGCCCGCTGGCAAAGCGCCCGCCCCACATGGTATTGGCGGCGGGCTTATCGGATTGGGTCATGGTGGCCCCCTTTGCGAGGTGTGATGCGGATCATTCGGGCTTTCCTTTATACGGCCTTTCTGGGTTGCGCAAATGTGGCGGGGGCGGGCGCGGTGGATCCGGCTTTGCTGACGGGGGCGATGGCCAAGCTGGTGCTGGAAGCGCCCATGCCCCTGCCGCAGGTGGGCTTGGTGGGCTTAACCGATGAACCCGCCAGTCTGGGGTCGGCCAAGGGCAAGTGGCTGGTGCTGAACCTATGGGCCACGTGGTGCATGCCGTGCCGCGAAGAAATGCCGTCTTTGGACAGGCTTGCAGCCCTGCGGCCCGATCTGGCGGTGGTGGCGGTGGCCACGGGGCCAAACCCGCTGCCCGCCATTCACAGCTTTTTGGAAAAGGCGGGGATTCATACCCTGACGGTGCTGCGCGACCCGACCCAAGACTTGGCGCATCAGATGGGTGTGATGGGGCTTCCGGTCACCGTGATCGTCAATCCGGACGGTCAGGAAGTGGCGCGGTTGATCGGTGGCGCGGATTGGAGCGCGCCCGAGGTTTTGGCCGTGCTGGACGCCTTGCGCTAACGGCGGGCGGAAAGGCGGGGGGCTGCCGCCCCCCGCACCCCCTGCGACAGGGGCGGCTCACGCCCCCCCGTCACCCCCAGTGGAGTATTTCAGCCTCGGTGAAATCAGGCGGGGTTGCAGGGCTGTGATCAGGGCGCGGGCGTCCGGCGGTGGGGGGCGTTCGAAGCGTTGGTAGGTGCTGACGTCGGGCGTGCGGGTTACGAGGTGCAATTCACACAAGGTGCGGCGCAGAATGGCGGGGTCACCGAAGTGGTGGTGCTGGGTTAGGGTTTGGCTAATCTGACGCTCTGTCAACATCTCTTTGGGCAGGCGAGCCCAAAGCGCCCAAAGGCACAGGTGCTGAATGGCGGTGCGGGCGGGCCATGTGGTCATTTTGCCCGCATTGTCAAAGTGGCGCAGGGCTGCGCTGACGCGGGTGAGGTCGGGCAGGGCCTGTGGCGTGGGGGCGAGGGTTTGGCCCGCCTTTTCGCTGGCGCGCAGGTGTTGGAAATTGCGAAAACCGGCAGCTTTGGCGAGTTTGTTCAAAAGGGTCAGATGGCTGGGGGCTTGGCCAAGCTCTTTGGCAAGGCTGCGGGCATAGGCTGAGAGATCTGCGATGTGGAGGGGAATTGTGGGGCGGGTCATCGTGTCCTCAATCGGCCCATCGGGTGCGGGTCACCGGCTTGGCACGGGGCCTTGGTGTAAGGACCACGGGGGGGCAGACACAGGTTTAGCTTTTTCGGTGACGCCTGGGTGAACTGCGGACCCTTGGGCAAGGTTAGCCTTGGGGCCTGCCTGTCGCAAGGGCTGCGATGCGCGGATGAGCGGGACAGGTGACGAGGTGATCGTTCACCAGACCGCAGGCCTGCATGAAGGCGTAAACGATGGTTGGGCCGACGAAGGTAAACCCCGATTGGCGCAGCATCTTGGACATGGCCTGCGAGACGGGGGTTTGGGTGGGGATTTGAGCGGGCGAGGTGGGGGCGTTTTGCAGCGGCGTGCCGCCGACGAAATCCCACAGCTGCGCTGCGAAATCGCGCTTTTCTTGCAGGGCAAGATAAGCGCGGGCGTTTTTAACCGTGGCCTCGATCTTGCCCCTGTGGCGGATGATGCCGGGGTTGGCGAGGGCTGTGGCCACCTGCCCATCGCCCCAGCGGGCCACAGACTGCGGATCAAACCCGTCAAAAGCAGCGCGGAATGCCTCGCGCTTTTTCAAAATGGTGATCCACGACAGCCCCGCCTGAAAGCCATCCAGCACCAGCTTTTCCCAAAGCGCGCGGCTGTCCCATTCAGGCACGCCCCATTCGTGGTCGTGATAGGCCACATAAAGCGGGTCTTGGCCACACCAAGGGCAGCGGTCGGACATGGGGGCCTCCATTTGTGTTGGATCAGGGTTTAGCCGCTGGTCGGGTGTTTGTCATGGGGGCCGTTTTGGCGCGAACTTGCCGCTGGCCTGCCCCAAAGGGTCGCCCAGATGCTTGGCAAGTTGCCAAGGCCGCTATTCCGGTCTAGGGGATGCTGAAAAGCAGCGAGAGGGTCTGGCTGCACGGTATTTCTGAAAGGGCAAGCCAATATGACCAATGTCGTGATCGTTTCGGCGGCGCGGACCGCTGTGGGCAGCTTTAACGGGGCGTTTGCCGCAACGCCGGCGCATGATCTTGGCGCTGCCGTGATCGAGGCGGTCGTGGCACGCGCAGGCATCGACAAGGCCGAGGTCAGCGAGACGATCTTGGGGCAGGTCTTAACCGCAGGCCAAGGCCAAAACCCCGCCCGCCAAGCCGCGATCAAGGCCGGTCTGGCCAAAGAGGCCAGCGCTTGGGGGTTGAACCAAGTCTGCGGGTCGGGTCTGCGGGCTGTGGCTTTGGGCGCGATGCATGTGCAGTTGGGCGATGCGGCGATTGTCGTGGCCGGCGGTCAGGAAAGCATGAGCCTGTCGCCCCATGTCGCCCATATGCGGGCGGGCACCAAGATGGGCGATATGGCGTTCATCGACTCGATGATCCGCGACGGGCTGTGGGATGCGTTCAACGGCTATCACATGGGCCAGACGGCCGAGAACGTGGCCAACCAGTGGCAGATCAGCCGCGAGATGCAGGACGCTTTCGCGCTGGCAAGCCAAAACAAGGCCGAAGCTGCGCAAAAGGCGGGCAAGTTCAAGGACGAGATCATTCCCTTCGTCATCAAAACCCGCAAGGGTGATATCGTCGTGGATGCTGACGAGTATATCCGCCACGGGGCCACGCTGGAATCGATGCAAAAACTGCGCCCTGCCTTCACCAAGGACGGGTCTGTGACGGCGGCCAATGCCTCGGGTCTGAACGACGGCGCGGCGGCGGTGTTGCTGATGTCTGAGGCGGATGCCGCCAAGCGCGGCCTAAAGGTTCTGGCGCGGATTGCGTCTTATGCCACGGCGGGTTTGGATCCGTCGATCATGGGTGTGGGGCCGATCTATGCCAGCCGCAAAGCCTTGGACAAAGCGGGCTGGAAGGTCGCCGATCTGGATTTGGTCGAGGCGAACGAGGCTTTTGCCGCCCAAGCTTGTGCCGTCAACAAAGATATGGGCTGGGATCCGGCGATTGTGAACGTCAACGGCGGGGCGATTGCGATTGGCCACCCGATTGGCGCGTCGGGCGCGCGGATATTGAACACGCTGATCCATGAAATGGGCCGCAGTGGGGCCAAGAATGGTCTGGCAACCCTGTGCATCGGTGGGGGCATGGGCGTAGCCATGTGTCTGGAACGCGCCTAAGCTTTGCGGCCCTTTGCGCTTGAGAAATTCGCCGCGCAATAATCTTGCGCGGCGTTCGTATTTTTAGTAACAGAATTCCAACGAGAGTGGAGGAGGACAGAATGTCGAAAGTGGCTTTGGTGACCGGCGGGTCGCGCGGGATCGGGGCGGCCATCTCGGTTGCGCTGAAGGCGGCGGGTTATACGGTGGCGGCAAACTATGCCGGAAATGATGCAGCGGCGGCGGCTTTCACGGCGGAAACGGGCATCAAGACCTATAAATGGTCGGTCGCCGATTATGACGCCTGCAAAGCGGGCATCGCGCAGGTCGAGGCAGATTTGGGCCCCGTGGCCGTTTTGGTCAACAATGCCGGCATCACCCGCGATTCGATGTTTCATAAAATGACGCCCGAATCGTGGAAAGAGGTGATCGACACCAACCTGTCGGGCCTGTTCAACATGACCCATCCGTTGTGGAACGGCATGCGCGACCGCAAGTTTGGCCGTGTCATCAACATCTCGTCGATCAACGGGCAAAAGGGGCAGGCGGGGCAGGTCAATTACTCGGCTGCGAAGTCGGGGGATCTGGGCTTTACCAAGGCGCTGGCCGCCGAGGGCGCGCGGGCGGGCATTACGGTCAACGCTGTTTGCCCGGGCTATATCGCGACAGATATGGTCAAGGCGATTGACGAAAAAGTGCTGAACGAGCGGATCATTCCCTTGATACCCGTGGGCCGCTTGGGCGAGCCGGAAGAAATAGCGCGGGTTGTGGTGTTTCTTGCGTCGGATGATGCGGGCTTTATCACGGGGTCGACCATCTCGGCCAATGGCGGGCAGTTCGTCGTTTAAGGCTTGGCTGACGCACGATCTTGGGGGGCCTGCCGGATGCGGCGGGCCTTTTCCTTTTGCAGCCGCCCTGCTAGGCCAAGCCAAAAGGGGGCCACATGCCACGCAACCGCGCCACGATCATCGGAGCTTCGGCCATTTTGATGTGGTCGCTTCTGGCGGCTTTGACCATCGGCACCGCCCCCGTTCCGCCTTTGCTGCTGAACGCCTTGTGCTTTGCGATGGGCGGGGTGTTGGGGCTGATCTGGACGGGCTTTGGGCGCGGTTTTGGCGTGCTGCGCGGGATCAGTTGGAAGGTCTATGCCTTTGGCACCTTGGGGCTTTTTGGCTTTCATCTGCTGTTTTTTACAGCCTTTCGTCTGGCCCCTTACGCCCAAACCGGCCTGATCGCCTATCTTTGGCCTTTGTTCATTGTGCTGCTGTCGGGCCTGCTGCCGGGAGAAAAGCTGCGGGCCTTGCATCTGATCGGGGCGGCTTTGGCTTTTGGCGGGGCGGCGGTGATTGTGCTGGGCGGGGGTATGGGCGGCGGGCCGGGGGCTGCGGCGGGGTTGGCGCTGGCCTTTGCTTGTGCGCTGACCTGGGCTATCTATTCCGTGCTGTCGCGCTGGATGGGCGATGTCCCGACCGAGGCGGTGACGGTCTTTTGCTTGGCCACCGCCGCGCTGTCGGCCCTGACCCATCTTGGGTTTGAGCAAACCTTGTGGCCTACGGGCCTGACCGGCTGGGCCAGCGTGGCGCTGCTGGGGTTGGGGCCGGTGGGGTTGGCGTTTTTCACATGGGATATCGGCATGAAGCGCGGCGATATCCAGATGTTAGGCACGCTGTCTTATGCAGCACCTTTGCTGTCAACGCTGGTGCTGATCGTAACAGGCCAAGCGAAAGCAAGCCCCCTGCTGGCCGTTGCGGCCCTTGCCATCACCGGCGGGGCGGCCCTAGCCGCCCGCGCCAGCCGTAAAGCCGTTATTGCGTAAGGCGGGCGATTTCTTCTTTCAGGCGCAGCTTTTGCTTTTTCAGAGCGGCTATTTCCAGATCGTCGGCGGCAGGTTGGCGCTGGGCCAATTCGACCGCGGCAGAGAGGTGTTCGTGCTTCCGCTGTAAGGCGGTGACGTGCGAAGAGATGCTCATCTTAACCCTCAATTGACAGTTTCTAGGAATTCCAGTGGATCACGAATTTCCGCGCCTGTCATCAAATCTTCACAGACCGTTTCGCGGCATTTTAGGCAAATCAGCCAAATTCAGCCGACAAGTCGGCGCCTTGCCGCAGGATGGCATTGGCGCGTGGCGTATAGCTTTCGCGGTCGCCGTCATGCACAGCCCCTTGATGCGTGACCAACGGGGCCAGCAACCGAAACGCGCCCCGCCCACCTTTGCGTGCCCGCAAGATCACACGCAGCGCTGGCCGCCCGTCACGCGCGGCCAAGGGCAAAACCACGGCAGAGCCGAGACGGGGGGCAAGGGATGACAGAACCTCTGGCAGGCCATCGGTGCCAAAGATCATCGTCAGCCAGCCCCCCGGATTCAACCGTTTGGACGCCGCAGCGACCCAGTCGGCCAAAGGCAGTTCGGCGCGCAAGGCCGTATCGCGCCCCGCGATGGGCGAGGGCGAGCCTGCGCGCGCATACCATGGCGGGTTAGCGATCACATGGTCAAACCCCACCCGCAAAGCGGCGGGCATGTCGGTGAGATCGCCCGTCACCACCTTCAAAGCCACGCCATTCTCGGCCGCATTACGCCGCGCCAAGGCGGCGTAATCTTCTTGCAGTTCCAAACCCGTTTGCACCAAACCCGCGACACGGCTTGCCAAACACAAGCTCGCCGCCCCCACGCCACAGCCCAGATCCAGCACGCTTTGCCCAGCACTTGCCGGACAGGCCGCCGCCAACAGCACCGCATCGGTGGCGGCGCGGTAGCCCGCTTTCGGCTGCCACAGGTGCAGCTTGCCGCATAAAAAGGCGTCGTGGGTGACTTCGTCCGTCATACTGGCAGGCAATCGGGCGGGAAATCATTGTCGATCAAAACCGACCGCGCCATAAAGTGATCCCCATCTGCCACCATCAGGCGGCGGGGTAACAGAAAGCTTGACCCACCCAAGATGCTCATGTGGACGTCCATTTCAAAGGCGGCTATACCCTCGCCCGAAAGCAAGGCTTGGGCGAAGGCCATCAAGGTCGGGTCGGTGGTGCGAAGCAATAAGCGCATCGGTCTGATGTAAGGTGCGATAAGCCCCATGTCGAGACGCAGGAATTTGCAATGCACCTAGCCAGCCCCCCTATGGATGCCAAGCCGCAAGACACGCTGGCCTTGGCTTTGGCCAGCGACATGGCGGCGGTGAATGTGCTGATCCGCGCGCGCATGGCCTCGCGCCACGCGCCGCGCATTCCCGAAGTGACCGCCCATCTGGTCGAGGCGGGGGGCAAACGGTTGCGGCCTTTGCTGACCTTGGCCGCAGCGCGGATTTGCGGATATGAGGGGCAGCATCATATCAAACTGGCCGCCACGGTGGAGTTTATCCACACAGCCACGCTTTTGCACGACGATGTGGTCGATGAAAGCAGCCAAAGGCGGGGGCGGCCCACAGCGAACCTGCTGTGGGATAACAAATCCTCGGTGCTGGTCGGCGACTATCTGTTCTCGCGCAGTTTTCAATTGATGGTGGAAACCGGGTCGCTGCGGGTGATGGATATTCTGGCCAATGCCAGCGCCACGATTGCCGAGGGCGAGGTGCTGCAATTGACCGCAGCACAGGATCTGAAAACCGACGAGGCGATCTATCTGCAAGTGGTGCGGGGCAAGACGGCGGCGTTGTTTTCGGCCGCAACCGAGGTGGGCGGGGTGAGTGCGGGTGTGCCCGAAGATCAGGTGCGCGCGCTGTTTGAATATGGCGATGCCTTGGGGATTGCCTTTCAGATTGCCGATGATCTGCTGGATTACGGCGGATCCTCGGCCCAGATCGGCAAGAACACGGGCGATGATTTTCGCGAACGCAAAGTCACGCTGCCCGTCATCCGCGCTTATGCCGCCGCCGATGCCGAAGGCCGCGCTTTCTGGCAGCGGGTGATCGAAAAAGGCCAGCAGCAGGATGGTGATTTGGACCATGCCTTGGCCCTTTTGATCCAAACCGGGGCGCTTAATGCCGCGCGAGACGAGGCCTTTGCCTGGGCGCAAAAAGCCCGCTTGGCGCTTTCATCCCTGCCTGACCATCCGTTGCGCCAAACCCTGTCGGATTTAACCCACTATGTGGTCAGTCGCGTCAGCTAGGGCCTGCCTAGTCAAAGGTGCCCGTCACCCGCCCAAACAGCATAAAGGCGCGGGCGGTGCGTGTGTCGGACAGGGCTGAGAGGTCTGCGTCAGTGGCGCGCGGTTCAAGGGCGATGATGGCCTTGTCAAAGCTGCGCAGAAAATGGTGTGCTGCATCGCGAAACACATCGTCGCCGCGCATCCGCGCCGCCGTCAGCGCAAGAGACGACCGATCGCGTACCCCGCCCAAGCCTGCAATGATCCCGCCCCGCTCACCAGCCGCAAACTTGCGCCAAAGTTCCGGTCTTGGGTGGTCGGCGGTCAAGGCATCTACATATATGCCGTCTTCCGCAAGAAGGTTCAGCACATCTTGCGCCGCACGGATCAGTTTGGCCAAGCCATGATCTGCCAGCGCCAAGCGCAGGGCGCGAAAGCCTTCGCTATCATCTGGCCCATCTGGAAAATGCAAGGCGCGCAGCACATCATCCACGGCAACGATCGCTGCCGGTTCAGACATCTGCGGGCCAAGCGCCAAACCCGGTTGGGCATCGCTTTCAAGGTTTTGGGCAGATAGGGCTAAGGGCTTTGGGCTTTGCGTTTGGGCAAAGGGCACCCCACCTTCGGGGGCGACTTGGGCGATGGGGGTGGCGCCGGGGCGTGCAAGGGGCGCGCGCGATTGTGCCGCGCGCAGACCCTCGATGGTGTGTTGCAGGGCTGCCGCTTGGGCGTTCAGGCGGCGGATGGCCACAATTGAACCCATCACGACCCAAGCCAAAACCACAGGAAGTGCCGCCCCCAAAGCCCATATGCCCCAGCCCAAAGCGCCCTCGCTTCTCCAGCCGGCAAAGGCATAAAGGCCAAAAGCCCCAAGCCAGACGGCGCTAAAGGCAATCGCTGAAAGGCGCATAACACCCTCGTGCACCGCATCCTCAGCCAAGGGCACGATGCCAGTCGATGTCGATGAATTTCGTGGCATGGTGCCCCCGCCCTAAGCGCTTTGCGCAAAACGTTCGGTCAGATAAACCGGACGCTGATAATTTCGTAGCTTTTCTGCCCGCCGGGGGTGCGAACTTCAACCGTGTCGCCTTCATCTTTGCCGATCATGGCACGCGCAAGCGGCGAGCGGATGTTCAAAAGCCCACGCTCCAGATCGGCTTCGACCTCGCCCACGATCTGATAGGTTTTTTGCTCGCCACTGTCCTCGTCGGCCACGACGACATGGGCGCCGAACTTAATCGAACCCGTGAATTTCGACGGATCAATCACCTCGGCCCGCGACAGCACCGCTTCGAGTTCTTTAACGCGGCCTTCGATGAAACTCTGCTTTTCGCGGGCGGCGTGGTATTCTGCATTTTCGGACAGATCACCATGTTCGCGCGCCTCCGCAATGGCGCGGATCACGGCGGGGCGTTCCACCGACTTTAGCTGCTTCAATTCGTCATCCAGCAGGGTGAACCCTGCGCGCGTCAACGGAATCTTTTCCATAGCCTCACTCTGCCAAACAACAAGGTCATGGCCCTTGGCGGACCATGACCTTGCTTCCACCCCAGACAAAGCGCGGCGCGGCCCAAAATGCAAGGGGGAGGGTGCGAATAATCGCCCCATAGCCACCCTTGCGACCGAATCTTGCCGCCAAGGGGCTGGATTACAGCCTTTCATTGCGCCAAGTCTTTACGCTGACGTTGACGCTTGGCCGCAGTTGGGGCAAGGACGGGCAAAGAATCTTGAGGGGATCAGCATGGCACACACCACCGCGCGCGAAGAGATGGAATATGACGTTGTCATCGTGGGGGCGGGCCCCTCTGGCCTGTCAGCGGCGATCCGCTTGAAGCAGTTGGATGCCAATCTGTCGGTGGTGGTGCTGGAAAAGGGCTCGGAGGTGGGGGCGCATATCCTGTCGGGTGCGGTGCTGGACCCATCGGGGTTGGATGCCTTGCTGCCCGATTGGCGCAGCATGGGTGCCCCGATCAAGACCGAGGTGAAAGAGGACAACTTCTACATTCTTGGCCCCGCCGGTCAGATGCGCATTCCCAATTGGCCCATGCCGCCGCTGATGAACAACCACGGAAATTACATCGTCTCGATGGCCAATGTGTGCCGCTGGCTTGCCCAGCAGGCCGAAGCCGTGGGGGTCGAGATTTTCCCCGGAATGTCGTGTTCGGAACTGGTTTACGGCGCAGATGGCGAAGTCCGCGGGGTTGTGGCGGGCGAGTTTGGCAAGGCCGCCGATGGCACCCCCGGCCCGTCCTACGAACCGGGGATGGTTCTGGCTGGCAAATATGTCTTCCTGTCCGAAGGCGTGCGCGGCAGTTTGGCCAAGGAAGTCATCGCCAAATACAATCTGTCAGCAGGCAAATCGCCGCAGAAGTTCGGCCTTGGCATGAAAGAAATCTGGCAGATCGACCCCGCCAAGCACCACGAGGGCCGTGTTACCCATACGATGGGCTGGCCTTTGGGGTCAAACGCGGGTGGTGGATCGTTCATTTATCATCTTGAAAACAATCAGGTCTATGTCGGTTTCGTCGTTCACCTGAACTATGAAAATCCGCATCTGTACCCGTATATGGAATTCCAGCGCTTCAAGCATCACCCGATGGTGGCTGATCTGCTCAAAGGCGGCAAGCGGGTGGCTTACGGTGCGCGGGCGATTTCGGAAGGTGGGTGGCAGTCGATCCCCAAGATGGTGGCGCCGGGTGTCGCACTTTTGGGCTGCACGGCGGGCTTGGTGAACGTGCCGCGCATCAAGGGCAATCACAATGCCATGCTGTCGGGCAAAGCTGCCGCAGAGGCGGCTTACGCGGCGATCAGCGCAGGGCGCAGGGGTGACGAGCTGTCAGCCTATGAGGCCGACGTGCGCGGCGGGGCCATCGGGCGTGATCTGAAAAAGGTGCGCAACGTCAAGCCATTGTGGTCGAATTACGGGCTGATGGCTTCGCTGTTGGGTGGCGGGTTGGATATGTGGCTGAACACTTTTGGCATGACGGCCTTTGGCACGCTCAAGCACCGCAAAACCGATGCGAAGGCCACGGGGCTTGCGGCCAAGTTCAAGCCGATCGACTATCCAAAGCCTGACGGCGTGCTGTCGTTCGACCGATTGACCAACATCTCCTTCTCGGCCACCAATCACGACCCCGACCAGCCCGCGCATCTAAAACTGCGCGATCCTTCGGTGCCGATTACCGTAAACCTGCGCGATTATGACGAACCCGCGCAGCGCTATTGTCCGGCGGGCGTGTATGAGGTGATCACCGAAGCCGGCAAAGACCCGCGCTTTCAGATCAACTTCCAAAACTGCGTCCATTGCAAAACCTGCGATATCAAAGACCCCAGCCAGAATATCACCTGGACCACGCCGCAGGGCGGGGGCGGGCCGAACTATCCCAATATGTAACGGCGGCAGGCAGCGCACCAAACGGTTGCGGCAGGCGGGGCTGTTTCTGGCAGCCGCGCATTGCTCTTCAGGGCGCGGCGCTTTAGCTTAGGCTTTTCGCCAAAGGAGCTTTGAATGCCGCGGTTGATCGTGAAAATTGCGCTGATCTTTGGGCTTGCAACCCTTGGCTGTTCCACTTTGGCTGCAACCACGGCCAAAGACACCAGTGCCGATGGCGTGGGCCTGCGCGAAGGGGCGGGGGCCTACCTTGCGGCGCGGGCGGCATTGGCCGGAAATGATTTTGCTGCAGCGGCCCAATGGTATGGCGTGGCCTTGCAGGCTGATCCAGAAAACCCCGATATGTTGCAAAACGCTTTGGTGGCAAGCATCGGCTTGGGCGATATGCAAACCGCAGCCCAACGGGCCCGCGCATTGGCAAAAACAGGCGCGATCAGCCAGTTGGCCCAGATGGTCCTTGTCGCCGACGACACCCTGAATGGCGACTATGCTGGGATCTTGAAAGATCAAAGCAACGGTGCTTCGATCGGAAAGTTGATGGACATTCTTGTCACCGCTTGGGCGCAAGTGGGCAGTGGGAAGATGTCGCAAGCCGCTGCGACATTCGACAAAATGATCGCCTCGCCCGGGATGGAGGCATTCGGGGTTTACCACAAAGCCCTTGCCCTCGCCCAAAGCGGCGATTTCGACGGGGCAGACAAGCTGTTCATGCGCCCCGAGTCGGCCGCGATCCACGGCCTGCGTCGCGGCGTTTTGGCGCAGGTGCAAGTTCTGTCGCAACTGGGCCGCGGCAAAGATGCCATGACCGTGATAGATTTCGTCTATGGCAATACCTTGGATGCGGGCATGGCCGCGATCAGGCAAAGGCTGGCGCAGGGTGAGACGCTAGACTTTGACATCGCCCGCACCGCGCAAGAGGGTATGGCCGAGGCTTTTTTCAGCCTTTCCTTGCTTTTGGAAGAAAAACCCGATGATCTTCTGACCCTGTCAAACGCCCGTCTTGCCGTTGCTTTGCGGCCCGATCACATTGAATCGGTGCTGACGTCAGCGCGGATGTTGGACAAGCTGGGCCAATATGATCTTGCGATCAGCGCTTATGCGCAGGTGCCACAAAGTGACCCCGCCTATGTTTCAGCCACGATCGGGCAGGCCAACGCGTCCGAAATGGCTGGCAAGGGTGCGCAAGCGGTGGCGATTCTTGAAACGCTGGCCGACCAAAATCCCCAAAACGCAGGCGTGTTAAGCGCTTATGGCGACAGTTTACGTCGGCAAGACAAATGCACTGTCGCCATAGGCGTTTACACCAAAGCCATTGCCTTGATCAAAACATCATCCCCTGCCAATTGGGTGCCGTTTTTCCAGCGTGGTGGGTGTCATCTGACGCAAAAGGATTGGCCTGCCGCCGAGGCTGATTACCTGCGTGCCTTGGCCCTAGCCCCCGGCGAACCGCGCATCCTGAACGAATTGGGATACGGCTATATCGAGCGCGGCGAGAATCTGACGCAAGCGCTTGGCATGATCCAAAAAGCTGTCACAGCCGCCCCCGATGAGGGCTATATCATTGACAGTCTGGCTTGGGCTTATTTTCGCTTGGGCCGTTACGACGAGGCCGTCGCCCCGATGGAAAAAGCCTCGGTTTTGATGCCGCTGGATCCGATCGTGACAGATCACCTTGGTGATGTTTATTGGATGACAGGCCGCAAACGCGAGGCACAGTTTCAATGGTACCGCGCTTTGTCATTTAACCCTGACCCCAAGGAGGCAGCCCGCATTCAGCAGAAGTTGAATAAGGGCCTAGATCAGGTGATGCAGGATGAAAAGCAACAGGGCGGCTAGGGTGGTTCAAGGAATGACGCCCCCCCTTACGCGCTTGGCACGGGCCAAGGTAAACCTTGCGCTGCACGTGGTGGGCAGGCGCGAGGATGGGTATCATCTGCTGGACAGTCTGGTGGCCTTTGCTGATTTCGGCGATGTGGTGACGGTGCAGTCCGCGCCCGCGCTGCATCTTTCGATCACAGGACCAATGGCCCAGGGCCTGTCATCAGGCCCGGACAACCTTGTGATAAAGGCCGCACAGGCGCTGGGCCACCCGCTTGGGGCCGCCATCACCTTGGACAAGCATTTGCCTGTGGCATCCGGCATTGGTGGCGGGTCTGCTGACGCAGCGGCCACCTTGCAAGCACTTTGTGCGCTATGGGGCTGTGATTTGCCGGATGCGGCCAAAGTGCTGGCGCTTGGGGCGGATGTGCCTGTGTGTTTGGCGGGGCAATCTTGTCGGATGGCCGGGATTGGCGACAAGATTTCCCCTGTGGTGCTGCCACCTGCGCATCTGGTGCTGGTGAACCCGGGGGTGGGGTTAGGCACGGCATTGGTTTTTTCTGCCTTAACACGCCGTGATAACGCACCGCTTCCGCCGCCCGAACCCATGCCGGATGTGGCCTCTTTGGCCAGCTATCTGCACCGCTGCCGCAATGATCTGCAAGCCCCCGCTCTATCGCTTGTGCCACAGATCGGCGCTGTCCTTTCGGCCTTATCGGCGCAAACGGGCTGTCTTTTGGCGCGGATGTCAGGCTCTGGTGCCACTTGCTTTGGGATTTTTGCCACCGCCTTGGCCGCCCAGACGGCCGCATCCGCCCTGCGCGCCCAGTCTGCGGGGTGGTGGGTGCAAGCAGGGGCCATGGCACCCTAAGACTGCGTTACACACCGCGCACCATGGTGACAGAGCGGACAAAACCGAAGACGAACCGCAACAAACCGATGTCGTGATGCTGGGTCTGGACAAAGCCCTCTCGGCGGTAAAGCTTTTGGGCGCGTGTGTTGGTGGCAATCACATCCAACCGCACGGCATTATAGCCGCGCGCTTTGGCTTGGTCGTATAGGGCGTGCAGCAAGGCCGTACCGATGCCTTGGCCGCGTGCGTGCGGTGCCACACAGATGCCGTCGATCAGGAAATTGACGTTGTCCACCTCGCTTGACAGCAGGCCCAACAGATATTTGCGCCAAAGGCCCCCCCAGGGGCCGTAAAACTGCCGCAAGGCTGCGGGGTTGCCCATGGCGAAACTGCCCTTGGGTGTTTTGAAACCCGCAAGCCCCAAAAGGGTGCCATCTTTTGCCGTAGCGATCGCCACATGATCGGCGCGCATCACGCCGCGCAACAAGGCCAAGGCGCGGGGTTCTGGGCCCATAACCACGCCAAGTTTGGGGCCAAAGGCCTGCCAGTACAGCTGCGCGGCTGGCTCCCGCAGGTCGGGTGGCAGGCCGATGGAAACTGTCCAACCGCCTGTCATAGGGCCGCCAACAGCGTTGCTTCGGCCTTGGCGCCTAAGATCCAGCCCTCTTCTGTCCGCGTTTGGGCGGGGGGCCCGGCCAACAGCCCCGTCAGATCGCCGCTTTGTCCCACGCGCCACAGGGCTTGCGCTAAAAGGCGCACTTGCACTTCGTCTTTGATACGTCCCGGTCCAAGGGCTGCGGTGACAGCGGGTGCAAGAAGCGAGGGGTAAACTTCGGCCAAGGTTATGGCCGAGGGCGCATCAAACGGCCAGACGCTGGCCCCGTGGTCTTGGTGCAATCGGTGGATCATCGGCTGGCCCATCAGGCTTTGGCCCCCGACCGATCCTGTGGTGAAAAGCTTCCAGACCGGCTGGGCGCGGGGGATCACATGTTCGACCGCGCGACGTTCGGCCAACCCCAAGGCGGCGTAGTCGACCAATTTGCGCGGCGACAGATGGGCAAAGGATTGGCCATTGGGGTGGCCCCAAAACGGGCCCTGTCCGCCAAACGCGCCATTGATCTTATCTGCCACAGCGAAGCGGTTGTTTGCATTGGTGGGGCCGTCGGTGATCTCTGCCGCCATCCACCGCCAAACGGCGGCAGCGCGGGCTTGGCCTGTCAGGCGCGGGGCAAAGCCTGTGGGATAGCCCAAGGCAAAGTCGACCCCGACCAACAGGCTTTGCCCTGCTTGGCGGGTTTGTGCGATCAGGGCTGTGATCGTTTGTTCGGCCAGATGGCGGCTGGGGTGGTAGGATGTCTGGACACCTGCGGCGCTGGCCAATCCAATCCAGATCGCATCAGCTTTTGGCGCAAGGCGGGGCGGCGCACTGGCGGCTGACCAATCTAGCACGGCGACGCGGTCATAGCGGATCATGCGCGCTTGGCCAGAAGGTCTGCCAAAGCGGCCAGGTCTTTTGGGGTGTTGGCATTGGCAAAGCTGCCCTTTGGAAACATGGCCCAAGTGCCCCCTTGTGTGTGCGCAAAGTCGCGCAGCCGTGCCACGGCGCCAGAGGATAGGAAGGTTTGCAGGGCGGGCAGGCAGGCGGTGGGCCACAATCCATAGGTTGGCAGCAAGTCCTGCCCGCTTTGCGCCAAGGCGGGGTTGCCGCCCTCGGCAGCAAGGCACAGGCGCGGGACCAGATCGGGCGGCACAAAGGGACCATCGCAGGGCACTGTGACCAAAGCGCTGGCCCCTTGCCGCGCCGCCCAGTGCAGGCCAGCCAGCACGCCAGACAGGGGGCCTTGACTGTTGTGCAGATCGGCCAAAACGGGCAGGTCCAAAAACGCAAACCGCTGCGCATCGCCATTGGCTGACAGGGCCAAGTCTTCCACCTGCGGGCCAAAGCTGTCGACCACCCATTGCACCAAAGGCTGGCCCGCCAAAGGCATCAGGGCCTTGTCGCCACCCATGCGCCGTCCGGCCCCTCCGGCCAATATGACACCAACGATGCGCAAGCTTTGGCCTTTGCTGACAGGAACGTGAGATCCGTCCGATTACTCGACTGCCGTCCCCTCGATCCGCGTTTCAACAACGCCGGGAAGTTTGGCAAATGATTGTGAGATGGCCTTTGGGAAATAGGCCACGCGCAGGCCGTCAAATCCCGGCAGTTTTGCCAAAACGCTTGAAATCGAATGCCCACAAAACGCCTTTGGCGTTGTGCCTTGGGCCTTTGCCTCGGCAATGGCGAGATCGGCGGTGGCGAGGGGTACGACGATGGTCTGCTGGGTGGCGTAAAAGATGCCTTTGCTTTGAAACGCCAGATAATTGTCCAATGCGGCGGGGATCATGCCAAAGTGCAGATCGTCGCGCTCGGGCGCTGCGCCGTTCAGCAATTCCCAAGAGCCTGCAGGGTCATACAGCACCCGTTCTGACCCGTTGATGACCAAAGCACTGTGCGCACCCGCTTCGCTGCGGCCGTTGATCGAGGTGATCAGCGTTATCGTCGCGGGCCCTTCGGCAACATATGGCGTATAGGCCAAGGGCGCTTGGGCGGCCATGTCGCGCTTGGCCCCGCATCCGGCCAGAACGGCCAGCGATACAATAAGGCAAAGTCGGGTCAGCATCTGGTCACCTATCGGCCAAGAGCGCCGCACCTGACTGGTGCGGCCTTTGAGATCAGGCGTTTGACAGCCCCATGAAGATCAAAACCAGAATGCTGATCACGGTGCCCCAAACCACCCACTTGATGAAGGCGGCAAAGGTTTTTTCCTGCGCGCGGATGTCCATGCTGCCTGATTTGTGTTCGCTCATCGTGCCCGTCTCCCAAGTTTAAAGCCGTCAGGTCCGCAGACCTTCGCCGTGGCATTACCCGATAAGTGCTGCGCTGTCACGGGTGCTTGTGGCTTGAAGGGTGGCAATCCTGCCTAGGCACGCTGCCACATCCAAGCGCCCTCGGCCGATAGGTGGCGGATGATCTGGCCTTGACGGTGCAGGCAGTTCAGATGGGCCAAGGTTTCGGCCAAGGCCAGGCCAAAGTCGTCCGGCCCAAGGGAGCGGCGATATAGGGCACCAAAGCAGTCCACCGCACGGGTGGGGGTGGCAAGATGCGCCAACAACCGCGCCAAAGCCGCCTCATGCGAGGCGATTTTTTGCGCCAAACGCAGGGGCAGGCCGCTGAAGGGCAGTTTGTGGCCGGGAAGGACAAGATGCGTGTCGTCGGCCACCTGTTGAAAGCGGCGGCAACTGGTCAGCCATTCGGTGAGAGGGTCAGCGTCGGGTTCGGTGGCATAGACGCCGATGTTGGGGGTGATCGTGGCCAAGAACTGATCGCCGCCCAGAACCAGATGGTCATCAAGGCTCCATAACGTCGCATGATCAGGCGCGTGGCCTTGGCCCAAGCGCACATGCCAGCGCCGTCCGGCGGCGTGCAGGGTTGTGTCTTCGTCGACGCGCGAAAAGCCCAAGGGCATTTTGGCGACCACGTCGCAGAAGTTGAAAGGCCGCTCGGATGCCTTTTGCACCATCACCTCGGCCCCCACCCCTGCACGGGTCAGGAAAAGGGTTGATTCGGGCGGGCGCGTGGGCTGTTCGTCCAGCGTCAACATGCGGGCGTAAAGCCATGCGGTGCGGGTGATCAAAAGTTCGGCCCCTTGGTCTTGGAACCAGCCCGCAAGGCCAAGGTGGTCGGGGTGGTGGTGTGTGACGATCAGCCGTTTGACTGGTTTTCCCCGCAAGGGCCCCACCAAGATCGCCTGCCAAAGGGCCTTGGTGCGGCGCGAGGATATGCCGGTATCAACCAGCGTCCAGCCATCGCCGTCGTCCAGCGCATAGACGTTCACATGATCCAGCGCGCCGATCAGCGGCAGGCGCAACCACACAACGCCGCGCGCTATTTCGACGGCCTCCCCTTCGGTGGGAGGGGTCGCAAAGGGGTACTGCAGGGCTTGGGTCACGCGCGCAAAGTTTCTGCGGTAAGTTCGGCCAAACCCTCGGCCCCGTGCTGCGCCTCGGCCAGCCATGCGGCGTGGCGGGGCAAAAGGCGGGTCACGGCAAAGCGGGCAAGGGGCAGGCGGGCGGGGTCAGATTGCGCGGCGCGCAGGTGAAACCCTGCGCCCAGCACCTGCGCAAAGGCGCGGGCATAGGCGACGGCGGCACCCGCACGGTCCAGCGCGTCTTGGGCCAGAAGCGTGGTCGTGGCGCTGCGCAGGGCTTGGACGGCGTTTTGCACGGGTTGGCCAAGGTCGGGGGGCGACAGGGCGGCTGTGGCGGCAACCTCGTCCAGCAAAGCAAAGGCCGCCTTGCCGTCATCCATCATCTTGCGGCCCACAAGATCCAGCGCTTGGATGCCATTGGTGCCTTCGTAAATCTGCGTCACGCGCACATCGCGGGCGAATTGGGCCGCACCGGTGTCTTCGATAAAGCCCATGCCACCGTGCACCTGAATGCCTAACTGGGCCACATGATGGCCGGTGTCGGTGCCGTAGGCCTTGGCAATGGGGGTTAGAAAGGCTGCGCGGGCTTGCCAGTCGGCGTCGCCCGTGGCGCGCGCCATGTCCAGCGCCACGGCACAGGCCAGACCAATCGCACGGGCCCCAAAGGTTTCGGCGCGCATTTCGGCCAGCATCCGGCGCACATCGGGGTGGCCCATTAGGCCGGGGCCTTGAAGGGCCGTGCCGCCCTGCACCCGCGCCTCGGCATAGCTTAGCGCTTGTTGCAACGCGGCTTCGGCGACGCAGACCCCTTGCATCCCCACGCCCAGCCGTGCGGCGTTCATCATGGTGAACATGGCGGCCATGCCCTTGTGGGGGGCGCCCACCAGCCAGCCCTTGGCGCCTTCGTAGGCCATCACCGCCGTGGGTGATCCGTGCAGGCCCATCTTATGCTCTAACCGCACCACGCGCAGCGCGTTGCGGGTGCCTGCGTTGCCGGACGCATCGGGCAGGTATTTGGGCACCATGAACAGGCTGATCCCTTTGGTGCCCGCCGCGCCATCAGGCAGGCGGGCCAGCACAAGATGGCAGGTGTTTTCGGTGAAATCATTATCCGCCCAAGAGATGTAAATCTTCTCGCCCGTGATGGCATAGGTGCCATCGCCCAAGGGCTCGGCCTTGGTACGCAGCGCGCCCACGTCTGATCCTGCTTGCGCCTCGGTCAGGTTCATCGTGCCATTCCACTGGCCCGACACCAGTTTGGGGATGTACTGCGCTTGCAGGTCTGGGCTGGCGTGAATTTCCAACGTGTCGATCTGGCCTTGGGTCATCAGCGGGCAAAGTTGCAGCGACAGGCAGGCCGATCCCATCATCTCGCCCACGCAGGTCGACAGCGTAAGGGGCAGGCCCATGCCGCCGTATTCGGGCTGCGCACTGATGCCGATCCACCCGCCTTCGGCCACGGCGCGAAATCCAGCCGCAAAACCGGGTGACGTGCGCACCGTGCCATTCACCAGCACCGCAGGGTGCAGGTCGCCCGCACGGTTGAGCGGGGCAAGCGTCGTCTCTGACAGCCGTGCAGCTTCGGTCAGGACGGCGTCGACCGTGTCGGGGGTGGCATGGCCAAAGCGGGGTGTGGCGGCGATGGCGTCAAAGCCAAGGACCGAAAGCAAAAGGCGGTAGTCGGACAAGGGGGCGGTGTAGGGCATGGGGCTCCTTCACAAGGGCTTGTGCGCGCGATAGGACAGACAAGGCTTACCCCGACCCAAGCCATTTGTTCCAGCCCGAAAGACTCAAACGCCGATGGACGATACGCAAATCTTGGCCCCCGACGCCGATGGCTTGCACCGCGCTGTGGCTTTGCTGCGCGGTGGCCAGCTTGTGGCTTTCCCGACCGAGACGGTTTATGGCCTTGGTGGCGATGCGCGGTCTGATCTGGCGGTGGCGCGGATTTATGACGCCAAAGGGCGGCCGCGCTTTAACCCGCTGATCGCCCATGTGTCGGATATGGCCATGGCGCGGCAGTTGGCGGTGTTTGACGACAGGGCCGAGGCCTTAGCCGCACGCTTTTGGCCCGGCCCGCTGACCTTGGTTCTGCCCCAGCACCCGAATGCGGGCCTGTCGCCCTATGTCACCGCCGAACTGCCCACAGTCGCCATCCGCCTGCCGGCCCATCCCGTGGCCCGCGCGTTGATATCGGCGTTTGGCGGGCCCTTGGCAGCCCCATCGGCCAATCCCTCAGGCGGTGTGTCTCCGACGCGTGCAGACCATGTGATGGCGGGGCTGTCGGGCCGGATTGCGGCGGTGATTGACGGCGGGCCCTGCACGGTGGGGGTGGAATCGACCATCCTTGGCCTGTTCGCGGCCACCGAGCTGCTGCGCCCCGGCGGTGTCACCGTGGAAGAGATCGAGGCCCTGACCGGCCCCTTGGCGATCGGCGGCGATGCGACCCGCCCCAATGCGCCGGGTCAGTTGGCCAGCCATTATGCACCGAATGCTGCGGTGCGCTTGGAGGCGCTAGATCCACGGGCGGATGAGCTGCGCATTGGCTTTGGCGCGGGGGCGTGTGATCTGAACCTTTCTCCCCAAGGTGAGTTGATCGAGGCGGCAGCCAACCTCTTTCACCTGCTGCGCAGCGCCGATGCCTTGGCCCAAGGCCGCACCATCGCCATCGCCCCCATTCCCGACACTGGCCTTGGCCGCGCCATCAATGACCGCTTGCGCCGCGCCGCAGCCCCCCGCTAATGCCGCTGGGCGACCTGTTGCGTCGCGGCTAGACCTGTACGGTGGCGCAACTGGGCCTATCTAACCTTTAAACCGATACAGGAATGCGCGAATGGCCTATCTTTTGGGTGTGGATACCGGCGGCACCTACACCGATGCGGTGATCTTGGACGAGGCGGCGGATGCCGTCATCGGCAAGGCCAAATCGCTGACCACTCGCACCGATTTGGCCACGGGCATCGGCCTTGCGGTGGATGCGGCTTTGGCGGCGGCGGGGGTGCAGCCTGCGCAGATTGCCATGGTGTCCCTGTCAACCACCTTGGCCACCAATGCGCTGGTCGAAGGGCAGGGTGGGCGCGTCGCGCTGATCTTCATCGGCTTTGACGCCGATGATCTGGACCGTGGCGGCCTGATCGAGGCGCTAAAGGGCGACCCCGTGGTGCGTCTGGCGGGCGGGCACAACCATGCAGGTGGAGAGGCTGCGGCCTTGGACATGGCGGCCTTGGAACAGGCCATAAAAGACCTGTCCGACGATGTCATGGGCTTTGCCGTGGCATCGCGCTTTGCCACCCGCAACCCCGCGCATGAAGTGGCAGCGCGGGATCTGATCCGGCGGGTGTCGGGGCGGCCTGTGACCTGCTCGCACGAGTTATCGGCCAAGCTTAACGGGCCCAAGCGCGCTTTGACGGCGGTGTTGAACGCACGGCTGATCGGCATGATCGACCGTCTGGTCGCCGCCTGCGAGCGGCATTTGCGCGCGGTGGGGATCACGGCCCCCTTGATGGTTGTGCGGGGCGACGGCGCGCTGATCTCTGCCGCCATGGTGCGCGAACGCCCGATTGAGACGATTCTGTCCGGCCCTGCTGCCAGCATCGTGGGCGCGCGGTGGCTGACGGGGGCGGTGGATGCCTTGGTCAGCGACATTGGCGGAACGACCACAGATGTCGCCCTACTGCGCAATGGCCTGCCCGAGATTGACCCCGAAGGGGCAAGGGTCGGCGGATTGCGCACCATGGTGGAAGCGGTGGCCATGCGCACAAGTGGCCTTGGCGGCGACAGCGAGGTGCATGTGCTTGCCACAGGGCTGACAGGTGGGCTGCGCCTTGGGCCGCGCCGGTTGATACCGGTGTCGCTGTTGGCGGTGGATCATGGGCCGATGGTGCATGCTGCGCTGGATCGATGGCTGTCATCGGACACGGCGGGCGAATTTGACGGGCGCTTTGTGATCCCGATGCAGGGCCAAACCGGCGGCCTTACCCCGCGCGAGGCGACTGTTCTGGCACGGGTGACCAAGCCCATGCCGCTGTCACAGGCCTTGACCTCGCGGCTGGAAGTGGCGGCGATGGAACGCTTGGTGGCGCGGGGCTTGGTGATGATTTCGGGGGTGACCCCTTCGGATGCCAGCCATGTGCTGGGGCGGTTGGGGGCTTGGGATGGCACGGCCTCGGTCAAGGCGCTGAAATTGCTGGCCAAGCGGCGCAATGGGTCGGGCGACCGAATCGCCGCGGATGGTGCTGTTCTGGCACAGGCGGTGATTGACCAGTTGACGGCGCAGACCGTGGAATGCCTGCTGGAAGCCGCCTTTGACGAGGACGGCGGTTTTGACGAACCACCCGAGGCGCTGGCCCGCCACCCACTGACCCGTGCAGGCCTAAACCGCCACCGCGGCGTGGTAGAGCTGACGCTGCGCCTTGGCGTGCCGGTGATCGGCCTTGGGGCCTCGGCCCCCAGCTATTACGGCGCGGTGGGCGAGCGTTTGGGGTGCGAGATGATCTTGCCCGAACACGCGGGCGTGGCCAACGCCATTGGCGCTGTCGTCGGCCAAGTCAGCCAACGCGCCCAAGGTTTGGTCAGCAGCCCCGGTGAGGGGCGCTTTACCGCCCACTTGCCCGCAGGCTTGCAAACCTTCAACACCCGTGACGCAGCGCTGGACGCACTGGAAGCCGCCCTCGTCGCCGAGGCAACCGAGCGCGCGCAAGCCGCCGGAGCGTCGGACTTGCGGGTAACGGCCAGCCGCGACATTCGCGAGGCACTTGTCGAAGGCAACCCGATGTTCATTGAAGCCACCGTAACGGTCACGGCATCGGGCAGGCCACGGGTGGCACATGAAACGCAGGCCGAAAGCCTGACGATTTCGCCTTGACGCCTTGGGCGTCGTCCAGTACGCCCCCGACCAGTGGCTAGGTAGCTCAGTTGGTTAGAGCATGCGACTCATAATCGCAGGGTCGGGGGTTCGAGTCCCCCCCTCGCCACCAAACATTCCCCTGATGCCTTTTTCTGACGAATAAACGATGGGCCCATCGGTTGCGGCATTATGACTGGCACTATGGATGACTTTTTCCCTCAAAGTTGGTCCTTATCGCCAACCGGCCACTGAACCATTAGTGCCGCGGAACGATACCTGAAAAGTTCAGAGCCTCGCCCAAAGCCAAGCAAGTTCGCATCTTTACGGGGAGTGCTGACCTGAAGACGGCACAGAAACGTCAACACAGCATCAAAGCCCAGATTCACGCATCATTCGAGAATCCACGGAAGGAAGAACGAGAAGGCATGGCCTGCCTGATCACGGAGGCTGATCTGTGCATTTTGTTCGTATCTCGTGCGGTTAAGCTGTTGATAAGAAACAAATTTTTCAAGAATTTGGAGCGGGCGACGGGAATCGAACCCGTGTCTTTAGCTTGGAAGGCTAAGGTCTTACCATTACACAACGCCCGCGCAGGCCCCAGCAGATAGTGGGTCTGCGTCTGCTGGTCAAGGGGGCAGTCGGGCGGCAATTGCGTCGGTATTCATCCAAAAAGCGATGGGCCAAGTGTTGATCCTTGGCCCAGTTCAAATGTCTCAGACGGCGTTCTTCAGCGCGTCGATCAGGTCGGTCTTTTCCCATGAAAACCCGCCATCTGTTTCTGGCGCGCGGCCAAAGTGCCCGTAGGCCGAGGTGCGGGCGTAGATGGGTTTGTTCAAGTCTAGCTTCGTTCGGATGCCTAGCGGGGTCAGATCCATGCAGGACGCCGCGGCCTGTTCGATGCGCGCCTCTTCTACTTTGCCAGTGCCGTGGGTGTCGACATAGATCGACAGGGGCTTGGCCACGCCGATGGCATAGCTGACTTGCAGCGTGCAACGGTCAGCCAAGCCTGCGGCGACCACGTTTTTAGCCAGATACCGCGCGGCATAGGCGGCAGAGCGGTCAACCTTGGTCGGATCCTTGCCCGAAAACGCGCCGCCGCCGTGCGGGGCCGCGCCGCCGTAGGTGTCAACGATGATCTTACGGCCCGTCAAACCCGCGTCGCCGTCTGGGCCGCCAATGACAAACTTTCCTGTGGGGTTCACCCACCATTCGGTCTTTTCGGTGATCCAGCCTGAGGGCAGCACTTCGCGGATATAAGGTTCCACAATGGCGCGGATATCGTCAGAGGTCTGGCTTTCCAGCGCGTGCTGATGCGACAGCACGATCGAGGTGACTTCGACCGGCACGCCGTCTTCATAGCGCAGGCTGAGTTGGCTTTTGGCATCGGGGCCAAGGGTCGGTTCGGCACCCGATTTGCGCACCTCGGCCAGACGGCGCAGGATGGCGTGGGCATATTGGATGGGGGCTGGCATCAATTCGGGCGTTTCGCGGCAAGCATAGCCAAACATGATCCCTTGGTCGCCCGCGCCGTCGCGGTTCACACCTTGGGCGATATGGGCCGATTGGCCGTGCAGGTAGTTTTGTACTTGCAGCGTGTTCCAGTGGAACTTGTCTTGCTCGTAGCCGATGTCTTTGACGCAATCGCGCACGATGGCGTCGATCCGTGCCATCATGGCCTCGGTGTCCGCTTCTTTGGACAGACCCACTTCGCCGCCCACCACAACCCGCCCCGTGGTGGCAAAGGTTTCGCAGGCCACGCGGGCCAAGGGTTCTGCCGTCAGGAATGCATCCAGAACGGCATCCGAGACGCGGTCACAGAGTTTATCAGGATGCCCCTCGGAAACGGATTCAGAGGTGAAGACATAGGATTTACGCGTCATGGGGAAGTGCTCCGGTTGGGGTATGCCTGCCACGCCAGGAAGCCGTTGTGGCAGTTTGTCGCGAAGGGCTAGACCGATTGGGGCAGGGCGTCAAGCCAAAGCAGATTTTGGCCTGCGAAAGGCGTAAAGGCAGCACCCAGCCAGCAGAAAAAGGGCGGGAATTTCGCCCCATCGGGCATAGGGCGGGGCGGGCAGGGGGCCGGGCAGGGCCGCGTCGAGAAAACCGTTGGTGCCGAAGGGCAGGCTGGCTGTGATGCGACCGCGCGCGTCGACCACTTCGGTGAGGCCGGTGTTGGCCACGCGCACCAAGGGAAGGCCTTGTTCGATGGCGCGCAGACGCGCTTGTGCTGCGTGCTGGAAGGGGCCAGAGACGGTGCCAAACCAGGCATCGTTGGTGATCTGCAAGATCCACCCCGCCCGTTCGGCCACCCGCAAGTCTTGGGGAAAGACCGCCTCATAGCAGATCAGGGGCAGCACCTTGCCCAGCTTTGCGCCTAGGTCCAGCACTTTTGGGCCCGACCCCGCTGTATAAGCCGCCCCCGTCTGCGCCGCAAAGCCGCGCAGGCCAAACCATTCATAGGCCAGATCACCGAAGGGGAAGTACTCGCCAAATGGCACCAAATGGTGCTTGTCGTAAGCCGCAAGCTCTAATCCGCCCGCACCATAGACTTTCAAAGAGTTCCATGCACGGCTGCCCTCAAAGGATTGCTGGATGCGCTGCAATCCCACCACCACCGCCGCCCCTTGGGCCGCTGCGGTGATTTGTGCGGGCAGGTCGGGGTTTTCTTCGACCAGATAGGGCAGGGCGGTTTCCGGCCAGATCACCAGATCAACCGTGCCCAAGGGGCCTTTTGGCGCGGCGGTGGCACCCATCAGCCGGCCGAAAAACATCTGGGAATGGAGGGGATCCCACTTTGCGTCTTGTGTTGCATCGGGTTGCACCAACCGCAAAGTGACGCCCGGGGCCATAGGATCAGGCCGCGAAAGGGCGAAAAGCCCATAGGCCCAGCCTGCGGCCAACAGCACCCCCGCTGATACCCAGCCCTTTACCTTGAAGCGCGCCGCCGAGGCCGCCATCAACGAGGTCAGCAAAGCAAGTCCAAAAGGCCCGATCAGCGCCGTCAACTGCGCCACGGGCGTTTCCACCCAGATATGGCTGACCAAGGACCAAGGAAAGCCCGTGAAGGCATAGCCGCGCGCGAACTCGGCCAAAGTCAGGCTTGCCGCAAGTCCGACCAATTTGTTTGGCATCTTGGCCCCAAGCCAAAAGCCTGCCGCCCAGAACAGCGCCAAACCGCCGCTCATCAGCACCAAGGCAAAAGGGGCCATCCAGCCATAGCGGGCAGCGTCAATCAAAAAGGGTTCAACAATCCAAGACAGGCCCAAGCCAAAATAGCCTAGGCCTGCCAGCCAACCGACCCATCCTGCATGGCCGCGCACCGCTTTGGCCATAATCAAAACAAAAGCCACCAGCGTCAGGGGCCAAAGGCCATAGGGCTTTAGCCCCAAGGCCATCACTGCCCCCAACACCACAATGGCCATAGCCCACAGCCACCCAAGCGGGCGCTGACGCGTCACGGCGCTTTGGGGGGCTGCTTAAGCGGTGCCGTGGTTTTGGCGGCATCTGCCAAAGCCTCGGCCGCGGCAGCAACGACAGCACCCGGCAAGCGCACACGGATGCGCTTGATGCGGCGCGCATCGGCATCGACCACCTCGAACTCTACCCCGCTTTCATGCGGCACAATCTCGCCGCGCACAGGCAAGCGGCCGGTGCGGATCATCACCAAACCGCCCAAAGTGTCGATCTCTTGATCTTCTTCGCTCATCCGCAAAGCCACACCCAAAACCGGCTCGAATTCATCCAAGGGGGCGGTTGCCTGTGCCAGATAAGCACCGGGCTTTTCCTCTTTCCACAGGATGTCTTCTTCTTCGTCATGCTCGTCTTCAATCTCGCCGATCACGGTTTCGATCAGGTCTTCGATGGTCACCAACCCGTCGACCCCACCATATTCGTCGATCACCAGCGCCATATGCACCCGATCGCGCTGCATTTTTTGCAAAAGCACACCCACGGGCATCGAGGGCGGGGCATATAGGACCGGCCGCAGCATCTTGCGTAAGGCGTAGCGCCCGCCGGGGCCAAACCCGTGTTGCAGGGCAAGATCTTTTAGCAGGATCAGCCCCTGCGGGCTATCGAGCGTGCCCTTGAACACGGGCAGGCGCGAGAATCCGTGCTCGCGAAACACCTCGACCAATTCGTCTTTGCCGATGTCCATTGGCACGGCCACGATATCGACCTTCGGGATGGCCACATCATCCACGCGCAATCGGCGCAGGTTGCTTATCCCGTGGGTTGCAAGGCTTGGCATGGCGGGGAGCGGCGTTTGAGGGGGCTCTGCCTCGATCTTGCGCTGGAACAAACTCCCAAAGATCCGTCGCGGCCTTTGAGGTTCGGCTTCGGTCTTGCTTTTCATACCGGTCTTGGCGGGCGTTAAGGCCGCCTGTCCGTCGCTGCTACTGCCCATGTGTCCTATGTCCAGAGTGTCCGCCCGCGCCTGCGGGTCGGTCGTTGTTCAATATGGGTCAGAAAGGCCTAAAGATGCAAGTATCTGCACCTCTAGCCCTTCCATCCGCGCCGCATCTTCGTCGTGAATGTGATCATAGCCTAGGCAATGTAACAGACCGTGGACGATCAAATGCGTGACATGATCGGCCAAGGGCTTTTCCCCCTCGACCGCCTCGTGCGCACAGGTGTCATAGGCAAGGGCAATGTCGCCCAAGTTCAACGGATCTTTCGGATCGCCCTCTCCCGGCAAATAGGGCTCTTCGCCGGGTGCATCGGGCGAAAGGTCTTCTGCAGGCCAGCTTAGGACGTTGGTGGGCACGGGCTTGGCGCGAAACTGGGCGTTCAATGTGGCAATACGCGCGTCATCGCAGCCCATCACGCACAAGGTGTACTGGTCCAGCGCAAGGTCTAACGCGGTCAGGGTCGCGGTGGCGGCGCGCAGGGCCAAAGCCTCTAGCCCCAGATCGGCCCAGCGGGCATCTTCGATGACGCAATCAACCAAGGGTTCCATGGCGTTCCTATCCGGTGCGGCGGCAAAGTGCGTGTAAGTCACGCGTTTGTTGCAGATGGGGTGATAAACGGGCTTGCATCGGCTGCCCTTTATCATAGTTAAGCCGCTCTTCAATCCATACAGGGGCGCTTGCGCACCTTCGACCTTCCTGTGAAAGAACAGATCATGTTGAATTCCAAGCTAAACTGGCGCTATGCCACCAAGAAGATGGACGCGGCCCGCGCTGTCCCGCAAGCCAAGGTCGACGCGATCTTGGACGCGATCGCTTTGGCCCCCACCTCTAGCGGCGTGCAGCCCTTTGAAGTGATTGTTGTCACCAACCCCGACGTCAAAGCCAAACTGCGCGCGGCAGGTTACGACCAAGCGCAAATCACCGACGGCTCGCATGTCTTGGTCTTTGCCGCATGGGACAATTACACCGCCGAGCGGATTGACGCCGTGGTTGACCGCATCGCCGAAGTGCGCGGTGGCCGTTACGAATCGGTGACAGCCTATTACGACGGCATGAAAGCCATGATGCTGGCGCGTACGCCCGAGGCGAACTTTGAACACGCCGCCCGTCAAGCCTATATCGCGCTGGGAATCGCTTTGACCGCCGCCGCCTTTGAAGAGGTTGACTCCACCCCGATGGAGGGGTTCAACCCCGCCCAAGTCGACGAGATCTTGGGTCTTGCGGCCCGTGGGCTGCGCTCTGTCACGCTGATGCCGTTGGGCTACCGTGCGGCCGAGGGCGACTGGCTGAAAGACTTGCCCAAAGTCCGCCGTGCCCGTGACCAGCTGATCACCACCGTTGCCTAAGGCAGGGGCCCAGCCCTTGCTTTACTGACACAAAAGGGCTAACCAGCCCGCGACGAAAGGGCCGGGACGAATCCCGGCCCGTTTTCGTGTTTGCCTGTTCCAAGACCGGCGGAGCCAACCGCCAGGCCCGTGACATAGACGAGAAAAGGATACGACTGCATGTGCGCTAAGAACACGATGGAAGACTTCGAAGCCCTTCTGAAGGAAAGCTTTGAAATTGATACGCCCGAAGAGGGCA
>CAIMWI010000050.1 GCA_903845215.1 uncultured Rhodobacterales bacterium
CACCCAAAGCGTTGATCAGCTTGACCCAATCCTCGATCGCGCCACCTTCGGCCATCAGGCGGCTTTCCAGCCCGCCGACCATGCCTTCAATCATCTTCTGGCGGTCCTCGGCGCTCATCTGGGCGGCGTTGGCCATATCGCCTGCGGTGGGGCCTTTGGCCTCGGGCGCTGCGTACGGAATGCCTGCGGCGTCGGCGATGTCTTGCAAACGTTCGGTGATGACGGGGATCCACGGCGCAGTGTCTGGGCCTTCGTCCAGCAGGGCTTTCCACAGCGGGAAGGTCTTGTCAGGCCGGCCCACTTGGGCGGCCAACAGCCCCATGTAGAACCGCGCCGCCGGTTGGGTTGGGTCGCGTTTAAGCGTTTCGGTCCAGACGGCTTCGGCTTGGGGCGTGATGATGCCTTGGGCGGCGTAGATCATCATCATGCCCAAGTTGGCATAATCATCGGCGGTGGCCTGTGCGCCTTTCAGGCGGATCACCGCCTGTTGTGCTTTGCGCGCCGCGGCGAAATTGCCAAGAGCGGCCTCTTGCTGAGAGAGGTAGATTTGCCCTTGCAGATCGTCGGGGCTTTTTTCCATCGCTGCGCGCAGCTTTTCTACGATGTCCAAGGTGATCTTGTCGGCCTCGGCGGGTGGGGTAAAGGCGGGTTGGGCTGCCTCGATCTGGTCTTGGCTGGGGCGGTTGTTATATTCGGCATCGGCATTGGCCAAACGGGTGGCGATGGGCAGATCAGGGTAGCCCGGCGCGCCGAGGTTCAGGTAAAGCGCGCCCGATCCCAGCAAGGCCAATACGACGACACTCACTGCAATCGCCGGATGAGAGGGGGCAAGGTTGGGTTTGGCAGTCAGGCTGCGCCCTGCGTCCAGAATACGGCGCTGCACTTCGGTGCGCAGGCGGCTGGCTTCTTCGGGCGGCAGAACCCCACGCGCCAGATCGCGGTCGACCTCGGCCAGTTGATCGCGGTAGATGATCAGGTCTTCAGCGCCGGCAGGGGCGTCAGACTGCTGGCCCTGCCGCAGCGCTTGGATCAGCACCACAGCCACCATCACCATCATAGCGCCGGCCGATATAAAAAATCCGATCATCACGGCCTCTTATGCAACTTTGTGCAGAGTAGCCCGTTCGCTGGCCCGGCAAAAGGCCAAAGGGCGGCGCATTGGGGCTGCGCGCGACATCGTGAAGGCGAAAAGCTTGCAAACCTATAGCCAAACGACACCCATTGTCGCAATTTTCCCCATTGTGCCGTTTGCAGCGGTGGATATACCGACCATGCCTGCCATTGCTGGCGGCACCCGATATGACGGAAAGGGCCCTTCATGAAACGCTATTCTGCCTTTGCCCTGGCGCGTGAAGCGCTGTCTAACCACATGGGATGGGAGCGGGCTTGGGCCGCCCCGCAGCCCAAAGCGGCATATGATGCCATCATCATCGGGGCAGGGGGCCATGGGCTTGCTACGGCCTATTATCTGGGCAAGAACTTTGGCATCACCAATGTGGCGATCCTGGAAAAAGGGTGGCTGGGCGGCGGCAACACGGGGCGCAACACCACGATCATCCGGTCAAACTACTTGCAGGATTCGTCGGCCGCGATCTATGAAAAGGCGCGCAGCCTGTATGAAACGCTCAGCCAAGATCTGAACTACAACGCGATGTTTAGCCCGCGCGGCGTGATGATGCTGGCGCAAACCCATCACGAGGTGCGCGGATACCAACGCACCGCCCATGCCAACGCGCTACAAGGCGTGGTGACAGAATTCATCTCACCCCAGCGCGTGAAAGAATTGTGCCCGATCTTGAACATCGACGGGCCGCGCTATCCGGTGCTGGGCGCTTTGTGGCAGGCGCGCGGCGGCACGGGCCGGCATGATGCGGTGGCGTGGGGCTATGCGCGGGCGTGTTCGGCCATGGGAATGGATATCATCCAAAACTGCGAGGTGAAGGGTATCACGTCGGCCAATGGCGTGGTCACTGGGGTGGAAACCACCAAAGGCTATATTGGTACCAAAAAGATCGGCATCGTGGTGGCGGGCCATTCAGGACAGGTCGCTGATATGGCAGGCTTCCGTCTGCCAGTGGAAGCTGTGGCCCTGCAAGCGCTGGTATCTGAACCGATCAAACCCTGCATGGATGTGGTCGTCATGGCCAACACGGTGCATGGCTATATGAGCCAGTCAGACAAGGGCGAGATGGTGATTGGCGGCGGTACGGACGGGTTTAACAACTTCACCCAGCGCGGGTCGTTCCACCATATCGAAGAAACCCTGCGCGCCTTGATTGAAACTTTCCCGATCATCAGCCGCCTCAAGATGCTGCGCCAATGGGGCGGGATTGTGGATATGACGGGAGACCGCTCGCCCATCATCTCAAAAACCCCGGTGGGCAATTGCTTTATCAACTGCGGTTGGGGCACGGGCGGATTTAAGGCTATTCCTGGGTCGGGCTGGGCCATGGCTGAACTGATGGCCAAGGGCGAACCCGGGCCGCTGGCGGCAGAGTTTGACATGTGGCGCTTTAAAGAAGGGCGGTTTATCGACGAATCGGTTGCCGCTGGGGTGGCGCATTGATCGCCCGAGGCCACGATTTTTCTGCGAAAAATCAAGGGCCTAGAATTTTCGCAGAAAATTCGTGGGCCCCGAGTGACGTGATGAAAGGAAAAGGCGCATGCTGACCCTCGAATGTCCTTATTGCGGCATCATGGCCGACGAGACAGAGCTTTCTCCCGGCTACGAGGCGCATCTGAAGCGCTACGGCCCGGGGTCGAGCGATGAAGAGTTTGAAGCCTATATGTTCGCCCGCAAAAACCCCAAAGGCGTGCATTTCGAACGCTGGCGCCATGCTTACGGCTGCGGCAAATGGTTTTTGGCCGCGCGCGACACCGCCACGCTCGAGGTGTTTGGCACCTATCCCGCGCAATCCGCAGGCCCGCCGCAGGCATTGCAAGACAAGATCAAGGCCAAGCGGCCCGACTGGAAGGGTTACAAATGAGCACCCGTTTGTCCAAAGGCGGTCGTTTGATCGACCGCGCTCAGGCTGTGGAATTCACCTTCAACGGCAAGCGTCTGCGCGGGTTTGCGGGGGATACGCTGGCGGCGTCGCTTCTGGCCAATGACCAGATGTTGATGGGGCGCAGCTTTAAATTCCACCGTGCACGCGGCGCTGTGGCGTCGGGCGCAGAAGAGCCCAACGCCTTGGTCAATCTGGGCCGTGGCGCGTTTTTGGAACCCAACCAGCGCGCCACCACGACCGAAACCTTCGAGGGGCTGGAAGCGCAAAGTCAGAACCATTGGCCCAGCCTAGAGATGGATATCGGCGTAGTGAACAACGCCTTGGCGCGGTTCTTGCCGGGTGGGTTTTACTATAAAACCTTCATCCATCCCCGTGCGGCGTGGAAGCACATCTTTGAACCCATCATCCGCAAAGCTGCCGGCCTTGGGCCCGCACCCAAGGAAATGGACGGCGACCGGTATGAGCAAGCCTATGCGTTTTGCGATGTTCTGATTGCAGGTGGCGGGATTGCCGGTTTGCAGGCAGCCCTTGCTGCTGCCTCTGGCGGGGCGCGGGTTATGGTGTTGGAACAAACACCGGTATGGGGCGGTCGTGCGTCGGTTGACGGCGATGTCATCGACGGGATGGCGGCGGACCTTTGGGTGACAAAAACCGTCCAAGCCCTTGCATCTATGCCGAATGTCACCTTGCGCACGCGTTGCATGGTGGCCGGCGTTTATGACCATGGTTATGTACTGGCCGAAGACCGCGTGGCTGATCACACCCCCGGCGATGGCCGCCCGAAAAAGCGGTTGTGGCGCATTCGGGCTGGGCGGATTGTTGCGGCGACGGGGGCTTTAGAGCGGCCTTTGTCGTTTGCGGGCAATGATGTGCCGGGTGTTATGCTCGCCTCGGCAGTGCGTGATTATGTGGTGAACTGGGCCGTCTCGCCGGGCGATCGCACGGTGGTGGTGACCAATAACGACGACGCTTACCGCACGGCGATTGCGCTGAAACAGGCGGGGCTTGCGGTGCCATGCATCGTCGATGCCCGCGCTGTGGCCAACGGGCCTTTGCCCACGCAGGCCCGCGCGATGGGAATCCGGGTGGAAACCGGCAAAGGCATTGCCAAGGTCAAAGGCACCAAGCGCGTGACCGGTGTGACGCTGTGTATGCAAGCGGGCGAGGGCGCAGCCCTTGAAGACATCGCCTGTGATGCCGTCGCCATGTCGGGCGGCTGGTCGCCCGTGGTGCATTTGTGGAGCCATTGTGGCGGCAAGCTGACATGGGATGACACCCATGCCATGTTCCGCCCCGATGCCACCCGCCCGCCGATCAGCCATGACGGTTTGGCCATGGTTTATCCCGCAGGTGCGGCCAATGGTGCGCTCAAAGCCGCACAGGCTTTGGCGGATGCAGCCCTTGCGGGCGCTGCGGCGGCGGGCGCAGGCCCGATAGCTGCCGCAGCAGCGGAGGCGCGCGAAGAGGCGGCGCTGGAACCTGTCTGGATCATGCCGCAAGGGGCCAGCTATAAGCTGCGCGCGAAAATGTGGCTGGATTATCAGAATGATGTGAAAGTCTCTGACGTGCAACTCGCCGCGCGCGAGGGGTACGAATCTGTCGAACATACCAAACGCTACACCACTTTGGGCATGGCGACCGATCAGGGCAAACTGTCCAACATCAACGGGCTGGCGGTGCTGGCTGGTGCGCTGAACACCGATATCCCCAATGTCGGCACCACCACCTTCCGCCCGCCCTATACGCCCGTCACCTTGGGCGCGCTGGCCGGTGAAGCGCGGGGCGAGATTTTCCAACCGCTGCGCCGGTCGCCGATGCACACATGGCACGAACAGGCCCAGGCCTATTTCGAACCCGTGGGCCTGTGGCGCAGGCCCTATTGCTTCCCGCGCGGCGGAGAAAACCACGCCCAAGCGGTGGAGCGTGAGATTTTGAACACGCGGCAGGGGGTGGGGCTGCTGGATGCCTCGACCCTTGGCAAATTGATCGTCAAAGGGCCGGATGCGGGGCGCTTTTTGGATATGATGTACACCAACGTCATGTCGAACCTTGGGCTGGGCAAATGCCGCTACGGGCTGATGTGCAACGAGAACGGCTTTTTGTCGGATGACGGCGTGGTCGTGCGCTTGGCCGAGGACACTTGGCTGTGCCACACCACCACCGGCGGGGCCGACCGGATCCATGCCCATATGGAAGACTGGCTGCAATGCGAATGGTGGGATTGGCAGGTCTATGTCGCCAATGTCACCGAAGAATATGCCCAGATCGCCGTGGCCGGCCCCAAAGCGCGGTCCTTGCTGGAAAAGCTGGGCGGGATGGATGTCTCTGCCGATGCTTTGCCCTTTATGACCTTTGCCGATGGCACGTTGGGCGGACTGCCCGTGCGGGCGTACCGCATCAGTTTCTCGGGCGAATTGTCGTATGAATTGGCGGTGCCTGCGGGGTATGGGCAAGCCCTGTGGGATAAGCTGATGGCAGCGGGTGCTGATCTGGGCGTTATGCCCTACGGCACCGAGGCCATGCATATCATGCGGGCCGAGAAGGGCTTTATCATGATCGGTGATGAAACCGACGGCACGGTGATCCCCCAGGATTTGAACCTTGGCTGGGCGATTTCGAAGAAAAAAGCCGATTACTTGGGCAAACGCGGGCAAGAGCGCAGCTATCTGTCCTCTCCCGACCGTTGGACCTTGGCAGGGTTTGAAACGCTTGATGGGTCGGTCATCCCCGATGGGGCCTATATTATCGCCGCCGGGGTCAACGCCAACGGGCAGGGCAACACGCAGGGCCGTGTGACATCGACCTATTATTCGCCGACGCTGAAAAAGGGCATCGCCATGGGCCTGATCAAGGGCGGTATGGCGCGGGCGGACGAGGTGGTCGAATTTACCAAGCTGGGCGGTTCGCCCGTAAAGGCGCGCATTGTCGATCCGGTGTTTTATGACAAACAAGGAGCCAAGCAAAATGGCTGATCCCGTGGCCCCTTGGGGCAATGCCCAGTTCGACGGCTTCGCCAAAGTGGCCGAGATTGGCCCTTTGGGCATGATCACCCTGCGTGCCAAGCGCGATGTGGTGGGGCTAGAGCAGGCCTTTGCAGCCCTTGGCCTGACCCTGCCCAACCCGCGCCGGATTGTCATTGTGGGCGAAAAGGCCGCAGGCTGGATGAGCCCGGATGAATATCTGTTGGTCATGCCTTACGCTGCGGTGAATGACGCATTGGCCAGCCTTGCGGCCAGCCTTGCAGGCCAGCACCATTTGGCGGCCAATGTGTCAGATGCCCGTGCGGTGTTTCGCATCGAAGGCGATAAGGCCGATCAGGTCATCAAGAAAATCTCGCCCGTCGATGTGGACACCATGGCCGAAGGGGAACTGCGCCGCTCGCGCGCGGCCCAAGTGGCGGCGGCGTTCTGGAAAGACGGGCAGGGCTATACGCTGGTCTGCTTTCGGTCGGTTGCAGGCTATATGATGGGGCTTTTGTCGCATTCTGCCCAACCAGGATCTGAACTGGTCTAAAGCCACAGCGCGCTTTCGCCGCAACACTGACTTGGCTTAGGAAGGATATGTCTTTCCTGACCTATGCACCCTTGACCTTCCCTCCCTGCCACCCCTTATTACGCCCCAAGACCCAAACAAGCGAAGCAACAGGAGTAGCCCATGGCTTTCACCCTTCCCGATCTGCCCTATGCCCACGACGCGCTGGCCGCTTTGGGCATGTCAAAAGAAACGTTGGAATTTCACCACGACCTGCACCACAAAGCCTATGTCGACAATGGCAACAAGCTGATTGCCGGCACCGAATGGGAAAGCAAGTCGCTGGAAGACGTCGTCAAAGGCACCTATGCGGCGGGCGCTGTGGCGCAAAGCGGGCTGTTTAACAACGCCTCGCAGCACTGGAACCACAACCTGTTTTGGGAAGTGATGGGGCCGGGCGGCAAGGTGATGCCGGGCGCACTGGAAAAGGCGATTGTCGACTCGTTCGGCTCGGTAGCCAAGTTCAAGGAAGATTTCGCCGCTGCTGGCGCTGGCCAGTTCGGCTCGGGCTGGGCGTGGCTGGTCAAAGACGCTTCGGGCGCTTTGAAAGTGACCAAGACAGAAAACGGCGTGAACCCGCTGTGCTTTGGCCAAACCGCCTTGCTGGGTTGCGATGTGTGGGAACATTCCTACTACATTGATTTCCGCAACAAGCGCCCCGCCTATATCGCCAACTTCCTTGACAAGCTCGTGAACTGGGAAGCTGTGGCCGCCAAGCTTTAGGCCCACCCAAACGTTTGACACAATCAAGGCTTGCCGATCCCTTCGGCAAGCCTTTTTCATAAGGTAAGCCCCCAATGACCCAGCCGCAAAAAGGCGTGGCCGCGATTATTCTGGCCTGCAGCATCTGGGGCTTTGCGCCACTGTATTACCACGCCCTGTCCGAGGTGCATGCGGTCGAGATGATGGCCCATCGCACGCTGTGGACGGCGGTGATGTTCGGGCTTGTCGCCACCTTGACCCGCCGCTGGGGCGAAGTGCGCGCTTTGGTGCGCGGCCCTGACCGCTGGAACATTGTGGCGGCGGCGGGGTTCATCGCCTTTAACTGGTATCTGTTCATCTGGGCCATCACCGCCAACCGCGCGGTCGAGGCGTCTTTGGGCTATTACATCTACCCCCTCGTTTCGGCCCTGCTGGGCGTCGTGCTGTTTGGAGAGGCGCTGCGCGGAATGCAGGCCGTGGCCATCGGCCTTGCTGCTGTGGCGGTTGCCACCCTGACATGGGGTCTTGGGGTGGCCCCTGTGGTGGCCTTGGCCTTGGCGGTGAGCTTTGCGTTTTATTCGGCGGCCAAAAAGCGCATTGCGGGTTCGGCGATGATCTCGGTGCTGGTCGAGGTTTTGATCATCGCCCCGCCCATGGTGGCGTGGCTTGTCTGGCTGGCGGTCAGTGGGCAGGGTTGGTTTGGCCGTGATCTCTACCACAGCTCCCTTTTGCCCTTGGCAGGGCCGCTGAGCGGTGGCCCTTTGATGCTGTTCTCTTACGGCGCGCAAAGGGTCAAACTGGCGACGTCAGGTTTGACGCAGTACCTCAACCCCACGCTGCAATTTCTGTCAGCTTGGCTGATCCTGCACGAGGCGGTGACATTGTGGCACGCGCTGGCCTTGGCCTTGGTGTGGGCGGCGATTGCCTGCTACTCGCTGGGCCGCCGCTGACAGGGCTGCTTCACTTCGCGGGGTTTATGCTGCGGCCATCTCGGCGGCCATGGCGGCTTGCAATGCCGCCACATCGTCCAGCACGCGAAACAGGCTGCGCAGGCTGGGATCGGCGAAACCTTGGTCGATCACATGGTCCATCAACGCCAACAAGGGCTGCCAGTAGCCGTCTATATCAATCACCCAAACCGGTTTGCGGTGCAGGCCGATCTGCGCCCAAGTCAACACCTCAAAAAATTCGTCCAGCGACCCCGCCCCGCCGGGCAAAAGGGCGATGGCATCAGCGTTCATGAACATCACCTTTTTGCGCTCGTGCATGGTTTCGGTGATGATAAGGGTGGTTAGATCGCGCTTGCCGACCTCTTTGGCCAGCAAATGCGTGGGGATCACGCCAAAGGTTTCAGCCCCCGCAGCTTTGGCCGATCGCGCCACTTCACCCATCAGACCGACATCGCCCGCCCCGTAAACCAACCGCCATCCTGCGTCGGCGATGGCCTGTCCGGTTGCATGGGCGGCTTGACGATGTGCTGGATTTGTTCCCATCCTTGCCCCGCAGAACACGCAAAGTGATCGGGAATTGGCCCTAGAATGAGGATCTTGGGGTGACATCTGGGAAAAATCTTTCAAAAGCGGTTGCGTTGGGGAAGATATCGGGGATTGTGGCAAAAGGAAAGTCGGGCCGATCACCAAGGGGTCCGTCGGCAAACAGGCTTTGCGGGGGACTAAATGGCGAATTGGAAAGACTACGATTTGGGAACAAAGCTGACGGTGGCTGCGATTGTGGCGATCCTTGTCAGCATCGTGGGGTATCAGGTTTTAAAAACCAAACCTCAAAACACCCCCGCAGTCGAGACGACAGATGCCCCGCAAGCCGCACCCGCTGCCACAGAAGTGACTGAGGCCGAGACCCCTGCCGCCCAAACAGCCGCCACGCCGGAGCCTGCGCCTACCGCAACGGAAAATGTGGCAGCTGACGCCCCTGCAGCCGTTTCTCCGACCTTTGATCTGATGCGCCTTGATCCAAATGGTGCGGCAGTGGCGGCGGGGCAGGTGGAAGCTGGCGCTGGCGTGTCAATTCTTGTGGACGGGGCCGAAGTGGCAACGGCCACGGCCGACGATACCGGCAAGTTTGTGGCGATGTTTGATCTGCCCACTGCCGAAGCTGGGCGTTTGATGACGATGATCGCGACCCTGTCGGATGGCACAAAGGTGCCATCGCAAGCCTCTGTCGCGCTGGCCGCAACCACTGCCCCCGCCGCCGTGGCCAAGGATACCAGCCCAGCAAGCACAACCGAAACGACGGCCGCCGATGCAGCCCCAGAGGCGCCAGCGGGGACCACAGCGCTGGCTGTCACCGAGGATGGTGCAAAAGTGTTGCAGACGGACACCAACGTTGCGGCTGAAGTCGCCACGAACGTCACCATTGACACCATCGCCTATCCTGCCCCTGACACCGTGCAGTTTGGCGGGCGCGGCACGGCGGGAAATTTCATCCGCCTGTATTTGGACAATGCCCCCTTGGGTGACCCTGCCACGGTTGGGGCTGATGGCACATGGAACCTAACCCAAACAGGCATTGCGCCCAAGATCTACACCCTGCGCGCTGATGAGGTGGACGGCGCGGGTAAGGTGATCTCGCGTTACGAAACCCCCTTCAAGCGCGAAACGCCAGAGGCATTGGCGGCGGCCAATAGCACCGAATCCGTTGCCGTCCAAGCCCCGGCCGCGGATGCGTCAGCAACAGCAACAGCAACAGCAACAGCGACAGCCCCTGCAACAGCGGGCACGACCGCATCTGACACCACAGGCACAGCCGCAACGCAAACGGCTGCGCCAGCCGACACCACCGTTGCAAGTGACACCACCGATTCAACAACCACCGCCACCGACACGTCCGCACAGGCCGCATCCGAGCCGGCCCCTGCGGCCGCAACAGCCGATGTGGCGCAACCCGCCGAAACCTCTGCTGCGCCTGCGGCTTTGGTCACGGTGACAGTGCAACCCGGCTTCACGCTTTGGGGCATTGCCAAACGCCAGTTGGGCGATGGCATCCTGTATGTGCAGGTTTACGAGGCGAATAAGGACAAGATCAAAGATCCTGACCTGATCTATCCGGGTCAGGTCTTTAGCGTGCCGCAAAACTAAAGCTCTGCTTGACGATATGACAGCCCCGGCGCAGGAAAACCCTGCGTCGGGGCCTTTACTTATCGCCCGTCCTCGCCCAAGTCTGCCACAGGCCAGCGGGAAGCATCGCTTATGTGGCCCGAGGAATATTTGATGCGCAGTCAGACCAGAACCGCCACCTCCGCCGACATTGCCAAAGCGCCTGCGAGTGGCTGGCAAACGATGAAGCGCATCGCCCCCTACCTGTGGCCCAAGGGTGAACTTTGGGTCAAACAACGCGTGGTTTTCGCGCTGCTTTTGCTGCTTGTGTCCAAGCTTGTCTCGGTTTGCACGCCCTATCTCTACAAAAAGGCGGTTGATGCTTTGACCAGCCATTCTGGCACCGATGTCGGATCGGCGCTGCTTTTGGGCGCTGTGGGGCTGACGGTGGCTTACGGCTTGGCGCGGATGGGCACGGTGTTTTTCGGCGAGATGCGCGATTGGGTCTTTGTGCGGGTGGGCCAACGGGCCCTGCGCAAACTGGCGTTTGAAACCTTCACCCATATCCACCGCTTATCGCTGCGCTATCACATCACGCGCAAGACGGGGGGCCTAAGCCGTGTGATTGAGCGTGGGGTTAAAGGCGTCGACTTTCTTTTGCGCTTTATGCTGTTTTCGATCATTCCGCTGATCTTGGAACTGATCATGGTCTCGGTGATCTTTGCGGCCTATTTCGGCTGGCTTTACATGGTCGTCGTGCTGATCACGATCACGCTGTATGTAACCTACACGTTCAAAGTCACCGAATGGCGCGTGCAGATCCGTCGCGCGATGAATGACCAAGACACCGATGCCAACCAAAAGGCCATCGATTCGCTGTTGAACTATGAAACCGTCAAATATTTCAACGCCGAAGCGCGCGAAGCCGCGCGGTATGACCGCGCCATGCAGGCCTATGAAGGCTTTGCCGTGCGCACGGGCCAATCTTTGTCGATCCTGAACATCGGGCAGAACGTGATCATCACCATCGGTCTGATCATCGTCATGGTGATGTCGGCCATCGGCGTGCAGCAAGGCAAGTTCACGGTTGGCGATTTTGTCATGGTCAACGCCTATATGATGCAAATCACCCTTCCTTTGGGCTTTTTGGGCACGGTTTACCGCGAAATCCGCCAAGCTTTGGTCGATATGGGCGAGATGTTTGGCCTGCTGTCGCAGCCTGCCGAAATCACCGATGCGCCCAATGCGCCCGATCTTAGCGTGGCCAAGGGTGAGGTGGTGTTTGACAATGTCACCTTCGCTTATGATTCCAACCGCCCGATTTTGAAGGGCATTTCCTTGCGCGTCGGGCCGGGGCAAAAGATTGCGCTGGTCGGCCCGTCAGGCTCTGGCAAGTCCACCATCGGACGGCTGCTGTTTCGCTTTTATGAGGTTACTGGCGGGTCGATCAAAATTGACGGGCAAGATATTCGCGCCGTCACCCAAACCAGCCTGCACCAATCCATCGGCGTGGTGCCGCAAGACACAGTGCTGTTCAACGACACGGTCTATTACAACATCGCCTATGGCAACCCCGATGCCCCGCGCGAAGCGGTAGAGGCTGCGGCGAAAGCCGCCAAGATCCATGATTTTATCCTGTCGCTGCCCGTTGGCTACGATGCCAAAGTGGGGGAAAGGGGCTTGAAACTGTCAGGCGGCGAAAAGCAGCGTGTGGGCATTGCGCGCACCTTGCTGAAAAACCCGCCGATCTTGGTGCTAGACGAGGCGACCTCGGCGCTGGATACGCAAACCGAACGCGACATTCAGGACAGTTTGCAACTGATGGGGCAGGGGCGGTCGGTGATCACCATCGCCCACCGCCTGTCGACCATCGCCGATTCCGACCGGATTTTGGTGCTGGAAGAGGGTGTTGTGCGCGAAGAGGGCACGCATGAAGAGTTGCTGGCCTTGGGCGGCCGCTACTGTGCCATGTGGGAACGCCAATCGGCGGAAGAGATGCAGGCTCAAGCCGAAGCCAAGGCCGCAAGGGCCGCAGCGCACTAGGGCAGGGCTTGTCCCCCTTGGGCCTAAGCGTGTAAGACTTGACAAAAGCAGGAGGCCACATGAGCACCCAAGACAGTTTCGTCGATGAAGTCACCGATGCCGTCCGCAGCGACCGGCTTTATGCCGCCTTTCGCAAATATGGCTGGATCGGGATTGTGGTGGTGCTGCTGGTGGTTGGTGGCGCGGGCTACAACGAATGGCAAAAAGCCCAGACAGCGGCGCGGGCGGAACTCTTTGGCGATGCCTTAATGGCCGCAGCCGAAAAAACTGATCCGGCCGAGCGCAGCGCTGCCTTGGCGGCAGTGCCCGCCGACGGTGACCAAACCGCCCTTTTGGCGCTGCTGCAAGCCACAGATCCAACCACCGACAAGGCCGCCGCTTTGGCAGCCCTTGACGCCTTGGCCGCAGACACAGCCCGCCCGCAGATTTACCGCGACCTGGCCGTGATCAAGCGCGTGGCGATTGCGGGCAAAGAGCAGCCCTTGGCTGATCGTCGCACCGCATTGGCAACTGTGGATGTCGCGGGCCGTGCGATGCGGGTTTTGGCTGAAGAACAGCTGGCCTATCTTCTGCTGGAAGAAGGCAAAAAAGACGAATCCTTGGCCGCCATGATCACGCTGGTGCAAGATCAAGAATCGCCCGCGGGTCTGCGCAAACGTCTAAGTGCTGCGATCACGGCCTTGGGTGGCACGGTGCCCGAACTAAAACCGGCAGCAGATGCTGCCACCCCCGCAGAGGGATGAGGTAAGGGCCATGATCACGTCTCAGGCTGCAAAGCTAAGCACGGGCGCAAGGGGCAAAGCAGCGCTGATGGTGCTGCTGGCATCTTTGGCCTTGGCGGCGTGCAACAAGGAAGTGGTCTTGGAAGGCACGCGGTTCCCGATCCGCGCGCCCTTGGCTGATTCTATCCCTGTCGAGGGCCAGCCCGCGCCTGTGCCACCGGCGGACGGCGTGCCCAATCAAACACTGCCAATAGCTTTGCCGGCCGCCATAACCAATGCCGATTGGCCACAGCGCGGTGGGTCGGTTCGCCACTTTGGCCCGAACGGCGCCATGAGTGCTGCGCCGCAACTGGTGTGGAATGTTTCCATCGGGGCGGGCAATTCCAAAAAGAACCGCATCAGTGCGGCCCCTGTGGTGGCGGGCGGAGTGGTTTTTGTTATGGATGCCCTTTCAGGCGTCACGGCCGTTTCAACACAAGGCGCGAAACTCTGGCACGCCGATCTGACCGCGCCTTTTGACAATGGCGGGGGTGTTTCGGGGGGGGGGCTTGCCGTAGAGGGTTCACGCCTTTTTGCCACAACCGGCTATGGTGAGACGATTGCGCTGAACGTGGCAGATGGCACCGTGATGTGGCGGCAAAGGTTGGGGTCCATGCCCGCGGGTGCGCCTGCGGTGGCGGGCAATGCGGTTTATGTGACGGGTGCGGATGGCACCGCTTGGGCGTTGAATGCCGCCACTGGGCGTATTCTGTGGCAGACGACGGGTGCCAGCAATGTGGAACCTTTCCGCTTTGAGGGTGGGGCCTCTGCAGCGGTTGAGGGCGGGATGGTCGTGTTCCCCTTCTCTTCGGGCATTTTGCTTGCCGTAGACGCCGCCACCGGAACCGAGATTTGGTCTGCTGCGGTATCGGGCAAGCGGTTGGGCCGGTCTTACGCAACTTCGGGCGATGTCACGGGCGATCCGGTCTTGTCGGGCGGCGTGGTCTATGCCGGCACTGGGGCGGGCCAAACCGGGGCCTTTGCCCAAACAACGGGCGAGACGCTTTGGACAGCGGGCGAAGGGGCCATGAACCCGCCCCTCGTAGTCGGCGGTTCAGTGTTTGTTGCCAATGACGAAGGCCGCCTTGTGCGCCTGAATGCGCGCGATGGCCAACCCATCTGGGCCGTGGATCTGCCCTATTTCACCAAAACCAAGCCGAAAAAGCGGATGGAAATCACCGCCAGCTTTGGCCCCGTTTTGGCGGGTGGGCATTTGGTTGTAGGATCGTCGGACGGCCAGTTGCGCTTGTTTAACCCCACCGATGGCAGCCTTGCGGGGCAAGTGTCTTTGCCCGGTGGTGCCGCCACCCCGCCCGCCTTGGCGCAGGGGATGCTGTTTATCGTGAACACCAAGGGCCAACTTCTGGCTTTCCGCTGACAGGCGTTGGGTGTAAGCGAACCGCTTGCGAACGCAAGGAGCGTCAATGAGCTTTACCCTCGCCATCGTGGGCCGCCCGAATGTGGGCAAGTCGACCCTGTTCAACCG
>CAIMWI010000051.1 GCA_903845215.1 uncultured Rhodobacterales bacterium
AAAGGAGACGCATCAAACACAAGACCATCCAAACCCGCCGCTTGAACCATCACCGTCAAGCAGCATAACCTGAACCCGATGAGCCAATGACCTCCGCTCCAAAATCACCGCGGGTGTTCCAAATCATTCGACGACGGACAAGCGCGATTCCCGCAAGGGTGGGGTTGGTTCGTCGGGGGGCAGCGGCATCTGTCATGCTTATACCCCAGATGGTCGCTGCATCTCGCTTTTGAAAATCTTGATGACCAATTTTTGCATTTTTGACTGCGCTTATTGCATCAACAGGGTGTCATCGAATGTCGAAAGGGCGCGGTTTTCGGTGGAAGAGGTGGTGTCGCTGACGCTGGAATTCTACCGGCGCAACTATATCGAGGGGCTGTTTTTGTCGTCAGGCATCATCCGCTCGCCCGATCAGACCATGGCCGACATGGTGCGCATCGCGCAGACATTGCGGCGCGATCACGGCTTTCGCGGCTATATCCACCTGAAAACCATCCCCGATGCTTCCCCAGATCTGATCCGTCAGGCGGGGCTTTATGCCGACCGCTTGTCGATCAACGTCGAACTGCCGCAAGATGCGTCTTTGCGCAAGCTCGCGCCCGAAAAGCGGCCTGAAACGATCCGCGCCACCATGGCGCAGGTGCGGCTGGAGGGAGAGGCCGCCAAAGACGTGTCACACACCGGTAAAAAGCCGCCGCGCTTTGCGCCCGCGGGGCAAAGCACGCAGATGATTATTGGCGCGGATGGCACGGATGATGTGACGATCTTAACCTCGGCAACGCGGCTTTACAGCGGATACAAGTTGCGGCGGGTTTATTACTCGGCCTTCTCGCCGATCCCCGATGCCTCTGTGCTGCTGCCGCTGATCCAGCCGCCCTTGGTACGCGAACACCGATTGTATCAGGCCGACTGGCTGTTGCGCTTTTACGGGTTCAGCGCTGACGAGATTGCTACGGGGGCCACCGCCGGCCATCTGGATCTAGAGCTTGACCCCAAGCTGGCTTGGGCGTTGCAGCACCGTGGCCAGTTCCCGTTGGATGTGAACACCGCCCCCAAAGAGATGCTTCTGCGGGTGCCGGGTTTTGGCACCAAGACAGTTGACCGTATCATCGCCGCCCGCCGCAACCGCGCGCTGCGCTACGAAGATCTTGTGCGCATCGGGGCGCTGATGAAAAAGGCCAAGGCCTTTGTCAGCCTCCCCGGTTGGACCCCCGGTGCCATGATCGATGGCCCCGACCTGCGCGCCCGCTTTGCGCCCCCGCCCGCACAACTGCGCCTGCTGTGACCTTTAGCGCCCCGATGCCCGCAGGCGGCACGTTTGACGCCTGGCGTGTGGCGGCCCGACGGGCGATCTCGCATGGTATTGCGCCTGATCATTTGGATTGGACGGGCGGGGGTGGTTTGTTCGCCAACCGCCCTTTGCCGCCAGACGATGGTCCGCGTCAGGTTCTGGTCCCGCAGGGGTTTGTGCAACTTGCAACGTCGGTGATCTGGCATTCAGAACCTGCGCGTTTTGCCCTGCTGTATCAGGCCCTCTGGCGGCTGGACCGGCACGAAGGCAGTCCGCTGTCACAGGCCGACCCGCTTGGTCGCCGCCTGCATCTGCTGGCCAAGAATGTAGGCCGCGACATTCACAAGATGCACGCCTTTGTGCGCTTTCGCGAAGTGCCCAACGATGGCCCGCGCCGTCGCTTTGCCGCGTGGTTTGAACCCGAACACAACACACTGGAACCGGGCAGTGCCTTTTTTGCCAAGCGGTTTGCCGATATGGATTGGATGATTGCCACCCCCCGCCTGACCGCGCGGTTTGAGAATGGCAAGCTGACCTTCGGCCCCCCAGCCCCGCGACCCGACCTGCCCGATGACGCATCCGAGGGGCTTTGGGCCACTTACTTTGCCAATATATTCAACCCTGCGCGGGTAAAGCTAGACGCGATGCGTTCGGAAATGCCCAAGAAATACTGGAAGAACCTGCCCGAAACCCGCCTGATCCCCGAGATGCTGAAAGATGCCGAGGCGCGCGTGCAGCGCATGCATGCGGCGGGGGCCTCGCAAGTTCGGACCGGGGCCGCCGCGATCTCGACCCGCTACCGTGCGGCGATGCCGCAGCTTCCAAATGTGAGCGATACGCTGCCCGAAACGCTTGACCAAGCCCGCACGGGGGCCATGGCCTGCCGCAAGTGCCCCCTCTGCGAGGCTGCAACCCAGACTGTCTGGGGCATCGGTTCTGACCAAGCCGCGCTGATGATTGTGGGCGAACAACCCGGCGATCAAGAGGATCTCGTTGGCCGCCCCTTTGTGGGCCCTGCCGGTCAACTTCTGTCTGCGGTAATGATGGCGGCCGATATTGGCGCCGACAAGGTCTGGCTGACCAACGCTGTCAAACATTTCAAATTCACCCCGCAGCGCAAGCAACGCCTGCACGTCACCCCCGATCGGACCGAGATAGACAAATGCCGCTGGTGGCTGGGGTTAGAACTGGCATTCATTCGACCGAAGGTTACGCTCGCTTTGGGGGCAACTGCGGCCTTTGCCTTGACAGGCAATGACGCCCCTTTATCCGGAAGGCGCGGAAAGGTGGAACAGGGGTTCCACGAAGAGCCGGTTCTGATCTCGTGGCATCCAGCCTATATCCTGCGCCTGACTGATCCAGTTGTCCAAAACCGCGCCCGAGATGAATTGACCGAGGATTTGCGCGCTGCCTTTGGCTTGGCGCAAGGCCCAAAGGCCTTTGGATAACATCGTGACACAGCGCGCTCATCCCTTGTCCGCCTTGGCTTGCGGCTGTGGCGCAGTGGGGATTTGGGCTGCTATCTTATCGTGCTTGGCAGATCGGCTGACGATCCTTGCAAACGGCGGGTTGAAATTTTGCGCCGCCGCGTCATCTGCACGTCAGGTATAAGAAGTTGGAACCGATGACGCCCTTTACAGCCACCCGCGCAACGGGCGAAGCCCTTTTGCAAGCCTTTATCCCCCGCATGGGCCGCCGCTATGCCAATGGCCGCAACACCGATCATGGACGCGGCGCGCATAAGGCGGTGTCGGTGCTGTCGCCCTATGTCCGGCGCAGGTTGGTCTTAGAGCAAGACCTTGTGGCAGCAGCGCTGGCTGCGCATGGCTCCGACGAAGCTGAAAAGTTCATCCAAGAGGTGATCTGGCGCGGCTATTTCAAGGGCTGGCTAGAACGCCGCCCACAGGTCTGGGACAGCTATCGCTCGGGTTTAGAGGACGATCTGGCCATCCTTGACCGTGACCGCCGCCTTAGACGCGATGTGGAACGGGCGATGAACGGGCAGACAGGTTTAGAGTGCTTTGATGCTTGGGCCGCCGAACTGGTCGAGACAGGCTATTTGCACAATCACGCGCGGATGTGGTTCGCCTCGATCTGGATTTTCACGCTTGGCTTGCCGTGGCGCCTGGGGGCGGATTTCTTTTACCGGCACTTGCTAGATGGCGATGCGGCGTCGAACACTTTGGGCTGGCGCTGGGTGGCAGGGCTTCACACGCGGGGCAAACCCTATCCCGCCGATGCGCAAAACATCGCAACTTTCACGGCGGGGCGCTTTACCCCGCGCCCCGCCGATCTGGCCGAGGTCACCCAAGGGCTAGAGGCGAGCGAGCCTGATGGCCTGCCCTCTGTGCTGCCGCTGCGCGCCTTTGACGCACCGCATCCGAGCCGCCCCACCGCCCTGTTGATCACCGACGAGGATTGCCGCATCGAAGATTTCGACCTTGCAGCCCTAGATATCCGCACCACAGCCACACTGGCGTGCAGCCATCTGCGCTCACCTTGGCCCGTGTCCGATTTGGTCATGCGCTTCGAGACAGAGGCCTTGGCCGATGCCGCGCATCGGGTGGGCCGCGCCTCTTTGGCCATGCAGGCGGCAGATCCCGACGCTTTGGCCAAATGGGCTGTTGCGGCCGGGGCCACGCAGATTGCCACGGCTTATGTGACACGCGGGCCCTTGCGCGATTGGCTTGATCAGGCGGCCCCCGCGTTACAGGCTGCTGGCATTGCCCTGTGCGAATGGCGGCGTGATTGGGACACAGCGATCTGGCCCCATGCGACGGCGGGGTTCTTCAAGGTCAAACAAAACATCCCCCAGATATTGTAAACTGCGCTGCCCTTACCGTGATGATTGGGTCGCGGTAGCCAGACTTGCCTTTGCGCAGCCACTGGCACAGGTGGCGCTATGGTCTTCATACAAGGGGCGAGCCAACCTTTTGCGTGCAGCGCGGACGGCACAGCCGAGAAAATGCCGATGTGACCAAAATAACCCACCAAGAACACTATTCGGTTTGGTTTTATGGCTACATGCCTTGATGGCTGATGGCATGACACCGAAGCGGCCTGTCTTGCTGTCGCTGGGTTCAATTCCAAAGCAAGCTTGAAATCGTCCCAACCCAAGCAGCCAGTGCTATGATGGCCAGACCGGGGGCAACCCGCACCGCAAAAGACCATCCGCCCCCCGTCACGGCCATAATGAACTTGGACAAGGTGTTCGATGTCAGTGCCGTTAAGATCGGAACCACCGCGCCATCTGGTGTTAGTTTGCCTGATGCTACAAGTGCTGCCACCGAAATGGCCGCCGCATGGGTATCAACCAGTCCTGCAAGTGCTGCCGCAATCAGCACGCCCGCGTCACCGAAGTGCTCTTGTAGGCCCGCAGAAATGACCAATATCACGGCAAGTATCAATCCAAAGGCAAGCGGCGTTGCCAGGCTGAATACGCCGCCCGTCTGCACCGCGCCACTTCCCGAATGACGCGCAGCCAAGATCGTAAAGACAGCCCCATAGGCCAAAGCGCTGCCACCGGCCAACAACAAAGGCCCCGACAGGCTGATCAGGGTTGGCATGCTGATGGCCGCGAGAACCAGCGCCAATTGGGCTATTGTCGCGACCGAAGACCACACGGCACCCGCGACGCAGGCTGCAAGCAGGTCATTCGACGCCTTAGCCCGTGAACCCATAGCGCCGATTGTTGCCGTGCTAGAGATGAAGCCCGAAATGGCCCCCGCCAGAGGCAAGCCGTATTTCGCCCCAAATAGCCGCACCGCAACATAGCCCGCGACACTGATCGCCATGAACAGCACGATCACAATCGAAATCGAATGTGGATTAAGCGCTAGGTAGGGGCCCATCTGGCGGTTTGGTACCAAAGGCAAAATGACGAGTGTCGCCGTGGCAAAGATCAGCGCGTCGTCCACTTCGTTGTTCGAAATGACACTGATGACAAACTTGTGCAGCCAGGCCTTCGTATACAAAAGCACCGTCACCGCGACAGAGATTGCGGCGGCCATCTGGGGCGCTTGCATGCACATGCCTCCCAGCAGCGCCGTCAGAACAAGCGCGACTTCTGTCGTCAAACCCGGATCCTGAACTTGGGCGCGCCAATAAGATACGGCGACAATGACAGCAATACCGCCAGCAACGCCGGCAAGTAGGCCTACACCCCCCAGCGAGAATGCGACGGCACCTGCAATCGACGTGATGGTGAATGTTCGGATGCCGGCGGGGGAACGGGTCATTCCTTTGCCCTTGCGACGCTCTCTTTCCGCGCCGATCAAAGCCCCGACCCCGATGGCACTAACAAGATTTAGAATGGGTGGGTCAATGTACAGGTCTGCCTCCAGTCAAACAGAAAGGGTCTTCGGTCAGACGATAGGCATAGACCCCGTGAAGTGTCAGCGCATTGACTTAGATCACCTGATCCGCAACGGCGGTTTTAGAAATACAGGTGCGATGAAGATGGCCTTCCTCAGCAAGATCGTACCCTAAAACCACACGGCCGTTTGGCGCAGGCGGTTGTCATCACCTATTGATCCAAATGCAGATAGCCTTTCAAGAAATGTTCAGTTGGTTCGCCTTGCCGCATGGCGCAAGCCGATAGGTCAAAGCTTTGGAAGCGTTGTGCCGTCTGCGTCAAAGACGTGGACTTTGTTTTTTTCAAAGCTGAGGCCAACATTTGCGCCCGCTTCCAACCTCAGGGCCGGATCGGATTCGACATTCACCTGTCCGAACTCTGTATCAACATGCACAAACGTCGTGTTGCCCAAGGCCTCTACCACCGCAACGCGACCTTGCAGCGTCCCATCGCCTGCGTTCTGCAGATGCACGTCCTCTGGACGAACGCCCAATTCAACCGGGCGTTCTGCAGCAAGTGTGGCGCGTGCCGGAAGGGTCATGGTCGCCGCGCCTAAGGTAACCTGAAGCCCATTGGCATCGCTGTTGGCCCTAGCAGGCAGGAAGTTCATCGCGGGTGAGCCGATAAAGCCGGCCACAAAGCGGTTGGCGGGCGCATTATACAGATCCAGCGGCGCGCCAGCTTGGCTGATCTTGCCCTTATCCAGCACCACAATCTTATCGGCCAAGGTCATCGCCTCTACCTGATCATGTGTCACATAAACCATCGTCCGGCCCAAGTCAGCGTGCAGGCGGGCCAATTCCAGCCGCATCTGCCCGCGCAAAAGCGCGTCAAGGTTCGAAAGCGGCTCGTCAAATAAAAACACCTGCGGGTTTCGCACCAAGGCCCGCCCGATCGCCACGCGCTGGCGCTGCCCCCCCGAAAGCTCGGCGGGGCGCCGTGCCAAAAGGGGTTCCAGTTGCAGCATTTTGGCCACGCGTGTTGCAGCTTCTGCCTGCTTGGCCTTTGGCTCCCCCGCCAACGACATTGAGAAGGTGATGTTCTGCGCCACGGTCAGGTGGGGATAGAGGGCATAGTTTTGAAACACCATCGCCACGCCGCGCTTGGCAGGCTCTACATGGGTTACGTCACGGTCGCCGATGCGGATCTGACCCTCGCTGACGCTCTCCAGACCGGCGACCATCCTCAGCATGGTGGACTTGCCACATCCCGACGGGCCCAAAAGCGCGCAGAACGACCCATCGGCAACCGAAAGATCAAGACCACGGATCACCTCTACCGCGCCGAAACGTTTTGCAAGACCTGTAAGTTCGACCGATGCCATAGTTTACCCCTTGATCCCGGCTGAAAGTGTGATGGCCTGCGTGACGCGGCGCTGGAAAAGCAGATAGGCTGTGGCCACGGGCAGGCCGGCAAGGACTGCCCCTGCCAGAACGCGGCCATAGGCTACGCCGAACGTATCTTGCACTGCCGTGATGCCCACTGTGACGGTCATCATCATCTCATCCTGTGCGGCCAAGAAGGGCCATAGAAAGGAATTCCAAGCGCCGATAAAGGTGATGATAGCCAGTGCCGTGGTCACGCCCCAATTCATCGGCAGGAAGACGCGGAAGAACAGTTGAAACTCTGTGGACCCATCCATCACCGCTGCCTCGCGAAATTCCTTGGGCAATCCGTCAAAGAACTGCTTGTAGACGATCACCGTAACCGGCGCGATCAGCATTGGCAGGATGATCCCCAGATGGGTGTTCAACAGCTTTATGTCGGCGATGATGATGAAATGGTTCACAATCAGCGCCGACACCGGCACCATGAAGCTGGCAAGGATCATCCACCACAGTGCCTTGCGGCCGGGAAAGTTTAACTGGCTGATCGCAAAGCCCGTGCAGGCCCCCATGAAGACCACAAGGAACGTTACCCCGACGGAGACAATGGTTGAGTTCAGATACCAGATGGGCAAGTTGGAATTCTGGATGTCGAAGATATAGTTCTTCAGCGTCGGTTCCATCGGGATCAGCGCAAAATCCTTCACGGTCTGATCGTCGTACCGCAGGCTGGTAACGATGCCCCAGTACACAGGAAAGAACCAAATCACCGCAGCGATGATGGTCAAAAGCGTTAAAAGCGTCGCGCCCAGATCAAATCGACGGGCAGGGGTGGCGTGCGTGTTGTTCATCTTTGCCCCCGAACCCGCAGGATTTGGAACTGTAGCAGCGAGAAGGCCAAGACGATGACAAAAAGTGCCAGCGCGAGTGTGGCGGAGTAGCCACCATTGTTCTTTTGGAAAGCCTGTTCAAAGATATACTGCACCAGCACCATCGTCGATCGCGTCTGCCCGCCCTGCGCGAAGAGGTAAACTTGGTCGAAGATCTTCAGTTGCAAGATCAGTTGTATGGTCAGGCACAAAACAGTGATGGGCCACAGGAGTGGGAAGGTGATCCTGAAAAAAATCTGAAACCGAGTGGCCCCGTCTAACTGGGCAGCTTCGTAAAGTTCGGTCGGTATATTGCGCAGGCCTGCAAGGAACAACAGGATTGAAAAGCCGTTGGTCCACCAGATCGTCAAGATCGCAACCCCGGGCATGAACCAATCCACGGTGCGCCAGATATTCACCGGTTCGCCCACAACGAAGGTGATCAAGCCCTGCACCATGCCGAACTGAACGTTCGTCATCCAGTCCCAGATCACATAGACCACGGTCACCGGCAACACATAGGGCAAGAAGAAAGCAGCCAGGACCAGACTTTGCATCCGCCCCTTCAGACGGCTGACCATCATCGCAATAGACAGGGCCACAACGGTCCCTGGCACCACGCTTAGAAGAACAAAGTAAGCTGTATTTTTGACCGCGATGCGAAAGGTAGCGTCCTTGAACATCCGGATATAGTTATCAAAGCCTGTCCATTTGCCCTTGCCAATCAGGGGGGCCTTTTGGAAGGACATTTCAATCATCTGGATCGTAGGCCAAATGAACAGCCAAAGATAAACGATCAGAAACGGCGCGATTAGGATCAGGGCCGTCGTGATCTCTGTTCGGCGATTGCGGAGCATGGCGTCCTGTCAGAAAAAACACCTGCCGGAGATTATCCCCGGCAGGTAATTTGGTTTGAGCGATTACATACCGTTCAGTTCGTCACGCATCTGCGCTGCCGCATCTGCAGGCGCAAGTTCGCCGTTCATCGCGGGGGTGATCGCATTGCCTGCCGCATCAAACAGTGGCGATGCCACACCAGCCAAGACCGACTTGGGGTCGAACACGCCATTGGCCGTCAGCGGTGCATAGGTCGCCTGCGGCTGCATCGCCTTATACTCGGCAGATTCGGTCACGGCTTTGTTGGCCGGAATGTGGCCAGCCGTTGCCCAGAACAGAGAGCGGGCTTCCATCCACTTGATCACTTCCAAAACAGCGGCGTGCTTTTCGGGCGTTGCGGGCTTGTCCACATTGTTCGGGATCGCGAAAGAGTGGCTGTCCGAATAGGTGCAGGTATGGTTGAACAATGCGGGGATTTCGATAGCGCCCCAGTTGAACAGTTTACCCTGCTTGTTCAGGTCGTCCATCGTGGGAACTTCCCACACGCCGTTGATCATGAAGGGGACCTTGCCCGAGGTGAACAGCGCGACAGTTGACGGATAGTCGGTCTTCGGCGGGTTGTAACCTGCCTTTACCCAGTCAGCGATGACGCCAATCGAGGTTGCAAGTTTGTCGGCGCTGTCGCCTGGGAACCAATCACCATCGTTGCCAATTTGGCCGTCTTGCTGGCAAAGCAACGAGTAAACGGTGCGGAAGGCAAAGTTGCCGTCTGCTGTCACCTGCGCAATGGACCATTCGTTGCCGTCAGCTTTCAACTTCGCCAAGGCAGCGTTGAAGTTCTCAAGCCCGGTCAGCCCTGTTGGCAAGCCGTCCGCACCGATCAGACCGGATTTTTCCAGCAGATCTTTGTTATAGTACAGAACGATCGGGTGCGTATCGAAGGGAACCGCGTATTGCTTGCCGTCGACCTGTACAGCATCCCAAGTGGCGGGCGCAAAGCTATCGGCCGAAAGACCCATGGTCGCCATGTCGTCAGCGGTGATTTCTGTCAGCGATTCTTGGCTGACGGCCAGCGGGATGCGGCTGGCATGATAGGTCATCATGTCAGGCCCTTCGCCAACGGCCGCCGAGGTTTGAACCTTGCTGTAGAAGGGCACGCCCCAATCCAGCGTGGTCGCTTGGATTTCGATGGCATCCTTGTGCTCAGCGTTAAAGTCTTCGATGAGCTTTTTCATCCGAACGCCGTCGCCGCCGCCAAGGAAATCCCACCAAACAACGGTTTCCATGGCTTGCGCGCCAGTGCCGAACATGACAGCGGACAGAACTGCCGCCTTTATTGAAAGTTTCATAGTTTCCTCCCTTGAATGAAGCTTTTCGTCTGCGCCAGCATTGTTTTATCCCCTGCGGGCGCACGCAGACGGCAGGACGGTTGGTCCGGTATCATGTAGCCCAGTTTGAGCTCGTCTTTTTCTTATGAGGTCAGCATATGAAACGCAGACTGTGCCTGTCAACAGATTCCACGATATGTATCGACTATCTTGATATGTCCTAGGCGCTGTGGTCGACGGCCATCTGGGCCGCATGGGCGATGACAGCATCCAATAGGGCATCCGCCACCGGATCATCCGCCCCCATCAGCCGGAACGTCGTTGCAACCAGCGCGCCCTGACCCAGACGTTTTTCGCCAATCAACGCGACAGGTTTGTGAACCCATCCCACCACCAAACCAGCCGTCACCGCCCCCGAAAATTCCCATCCGGCCCATCCGCCCATCACATGATGCGGCACCACGCCGCTGAACGACAGGTCAATCATTGGCCCGCCCGGCAGTTGGGCAAAGGCGCCTTCGCGGCGGATCCAGCTAAAGCCCGCGATCCAATCGCCGCGCCACATGGTGCCGTGGCGGGCTGTGAGGGTGATGTTGGGCAATGCAAAGATCGGTCCCACGGGGATCCCGGGCGTTTCGTCGACCACCGGGATAAAGGGTTGCTCACGCCCAGCCGATTCAACTCGCAGATTTCCTTGGGTTTTTACGGTACCATCGGCCAAAATGACGCAACGCCCCCCACCTTGGATGCGCCGGATATCGCCCTGATCTAAGGCATGGGTCACCACAACCTCGGCCTGATCGGGCGGCACCAACCTATAGCCCAAGCCTTCAAGCCGCGCAGAAATGCCCGCATCGAGAGAGGCAACCTTTGGCAGGTTTTGCGTTTTGCGTGCAGCGTACAGGGCAATCTCGACCTGATTGCGCTGCACCACACGGCCCGCCACGACCAGTTCCAATGACAGAGTTAGGATCTGGTTTGCGGCCACTTTGGGCAAGGTGAAAGACAGCCGCCCAAGTTCCGTCGTCGTCAGTGCCATCGCGCCAGAAAATGCCACCTCGCCCGTCTGCCCTTCGGCACGCCAGCGCACCGCGCCGGCCCCAAGGTCAGCCCCACCGCTGGCAATGGCAAGATCACATCCCCACATCTCGCCCGCACGGCCGGAATAGCGCGTGACCTTGGGTACGATCACCACATCAGCGTTGATTTGGGCAAACCGGTCGTGAAAGACCCGCGGGGTGCGGTTCATATCCAAAAGCCCGTTAGACTCCCAATGCACATCGGTGAATTCGGTGATGACATAGCCTTGAATTTGCGGCCAAGCGCGCATCTGCTCGATCTCGTATTTCAGATTGGCGAATTGGTACCACTGCGCCGCCGTCACAAAACTTTCCAGCGTGCCAAAGACGCGCTCCATCCCCAAGGCTTTGAATCGGCCCGCAATGCCATGCGGATAGGCCGCCCCATCACCCCAAAGCTGCCCCGTTTCCATCCACCACGGTTCGGCCCCGTTCAGGCGCACTTGGTCGGGCTGGGGCAGGCCCCAAACCCCGAATTCGGAAACGATCTTCGGCTCGTCACCGCGCCTTGTGCCATCGCCAAAGGGGCTCCATGTCCAAGCGGCCCCTTGGGCCAGTTCGCGCGTCAAGGCGTCCCATTCGTCGCGGCGTTCGGGGACCGAGCGGTAATAGTGAAAATCGTCAAAATCGCCCTTCACATGGAAATTGCCCTGACAGGGCGAGTTGTCGCAGACCAGCCGCGTGGGGTCTAAGGCTTTCAGCCAGTCATAGGTTTCGGCCAGCCAGCTTCGGTGGGCTGCGTCATCACAAAGCCGAATGCCCCAGTCTTCGTTGATTAAGGTCCAGATGACGATCGACGGATGGTTGCCATCGCGCGCCAGTATGCCCGCCATCGTTTCGCGCAGGCGCCGCTTTGACGCCGCAGTCAGCACGCCGACGTTGGGAATTTCCGTCCAGATCAGCATGCCAAGACGGTCTGCCACCTCGTAATAGCGCGGATCAGGCACTTTGATATGGCAGCGCAACATATTCAGGCCAAGCGCTTTGGCCTTCATCAACTGGTCTTCCAAAAAGGCCACCGAGGGCGGGGTGCAGATGCCTTCGGGGTAGTAATCTTGATCCAATGCCGCGCGCATATAGAAGGGCTGGCCGTTCAGAAACATCTGCCCGCCTTGGCTGGTAAAGGCGCGAAAGCCAAAGCTGTGGCGGGTGACATCGCGGGGGTGGTCTGTCAGCAGTGTGATTTCGGCGGTGTACAGATTGGGGGCGTCGGGCGACCAAAGCAGCGGGGCTGCGACCTGCAACACCGCGTCCACTTGCGCTGCAGTCAACGTGACGCGGGTCGTAGCCGCCTGACCCTGCGGGCCAAAAATGGTCACCAGCGCCTCGGCCCCCAGCGCCGCTTGCGGCACGGTTAGTGTCAGCGCAACCTTGCCCGTCAGATCGGCCACGATCTTGCAATGCTCCAGATGCACCGCATCGCGCCCTTCAAGTGTCACACTTTGCCAGATGCCACCAATCGGCCCATACCAGCTTTGCTTGCCATGGGGGATTTCCCAAAAGGCGATCCCTGCATCATTGGGCGCGCCGTCGGGCAGAAGGCAGCGCACCTCAAGATCGTTGACCTCTTTCAGCAGCGCCGCTGGCACGGCGATCTCGAAGGGCAGATAGCCGCCCTCATGGCGTCCCAAGCTTTGGCCGTTCACAACCACTTCGGCCAGATAGCTGACCGCGCCAAAATGCAAGACCGCCTCGCCCTTGGGGCGGGGGAATTGCCGTCGGTACGTCGCCCGACCAGAGGTTAGGCGCAGGTCGGCAAACTGGGCCTGCCACGGCAGGGGCACTTGGGCCACACGCGGCACCGCGTCCGTTTCGTGTTGAAACTGCCAGTCGCCATCCAAAGAGATCACGTCGCGCATGCCAAACCCTGCCCTTACTTTGCTAATATTATTATCAGTAGGCAAGGTTTCGCCCCCTGACAAGCGAATCGTTTGGCGCTAGACAGCGCCATGACCAAACGCCCCACCATGACCGATATCGCCCTTGCCGCAGGGGTGTCGCAGGCCACTGTCTCTTTGGTGCTGAACGAGGTGTCTAATGCCCGTGTGTCATCCGACACCCGCGCGCGGGTGAAAGAGGTTGCGCAAAGTCTGGGCTATGCGCGCAAGACTGCCCCCCGCCTGACCGAGGCGCGTTTGATCGGGATGCTGATGGACGACGTGTCATCCACCCCCTTTGCCGCGCCCTTTATCGAAGGCGCAAGGGCCGAGGCTGCGGCCCACGGCGTTGTGGTGGCGGTGATCTGTACAGGGGCCGATCCGGCAGTAGAGCTTGCCGCCGTGCAGATGCTGCAGGATGCGGGGGCGCTTGGGGTGCTGTACACCAGCCTTGTGACGCGTCTTGTCACCCCGCCCAAATTGCTTGGCCAGATGCGGGCGGTTCTGGTCAACTGCCATGACCGCGACCATCTTTTGCCCTCTGTCACACCAGGTGATGTCACGGGGGCCTTCGCCGCAACATCCGCCCTGATCGCCGCAGGCCACCGCCGCATCGCCCATCTTCCGGGCGAGGGTTGGACCGAAGCCGCCCGCGACCGCCTGCTAGGCTTTCGCCGCGCCCTTGCGGCACAGGGGATTGCCTTTGATCCAAGCCTTGTCAGCCAGCCCACTTGGACAGTCGCCTCTGGCCGAACCCAAATGGCCGCCCTTCTAGATCTGCCTGATCCGCCCACGGCGGTGTTCTGCTTTAACGACCGCGTCGCCATCGGCGCTTACGAGGCGCTGACGGCGCGGGGATTGGCCGTCCCACAAGATGTGTCGGTCGTGGGGTTTGACAATGACGACCTGTCAGCCTTGATGCAGCCGCCCCTGACCACCGTCGTGCTGCCCCATGACGAGATGGCGCGCTGGTCCGTAACGCGCTTGCTAGAGAGATCCGACCTCCAAGCGCCCTTTCGTATCAAGATCGACGGCGACCTGATCACCCGCAAGTCTGTGGCCCCACCAAGGGCGATTTGACCAAACCAGACTTTCCGATATAGAAGCGGCGATTGATCCGAATTCCAAAGGACTTGCCCATGAGCCGAAATTTCCTGATCGTGGATCCCGAAGACGGGATCGATGTTTTGAAGGCTTTCGCCTCTCCGGCACGGATATCGATCCTGAAGCTGTTGAACGATTCTGGCGCGCTGAACGTCAACGAAATCGCCCAAAGGCTGGAACTGCCGCAATCGTCGGTGTCGTCTAACATTCAGGTGCTGGAAGATGCGGGCCTGATCCGCACCGAAACCCAGCGCGCCAAAAAGGGCAACCAGAAGATCTGCCATACCCTTTTTGACGAGGTGATGGTGATGTTCAAAAAAGACCCCAAATCCGCCAACCAAGACACGATCGAAGTGGCGATGCCCTTGGGGCTTTACACCACCTGCGAAGTCTCGGCCCCTTGTGGCCTCTGCTCGCGCGATGGCATCGTGGGGCTGTTGGATGTGCCAGACACGTTCCTTGATCCGGGCAGGATGGCGGCGGGATTGATCTGGTTCACGCGCGGCTTTGTGGAATACCAGTTTCCAAACAACATCAAACTGATGCAGGGTGAAATCTCGGCCCTTGAGTTCTCGATGGAACTGTCGTCCGAAGTGCCGGGCACCGCGGCGGATTGGCCGTCAGATATCAGCTTTAGCGTCAATCAGGTGGAAGTCGGCACTTGGACATCGCCGGGTGATTACGGCGACAAGCGCGGGGTTTACACGCCGGATTGGTGGAAACTGAAGGGCAGCCAGTATGGCATGCTCAAATCGGTGCGCGTGACGGCGGATGGGACTTTTGTGGACGGGATGAAAATTTCCCCCCTGACGCTGCGCGATCTGGATGTCGACAAGCACCGATCTATCCGATTTCGCATTGGTGTGAACGAGACGGCGCGGCATCCGGGTGGGGTTAACATTTTTGGTCGCGGCTTTGGCAACTATGACCAAGACATTGTGATGCGCATCAGTGCTGCGCGCTAGG
>CAIMWI010000052.1 GCA_903845215.1 uncultured Rhodobacterales bacterium
GCGCGCCCATGTTTTCGAACTTGTCAGCCAGTTCGATTTCCTTGGCAACCGTCACACCGTCTTTGGTGATGCGCGGTGCGCCAAAGGACTTGTCGATCACGACATTGCGGCCTTTGGGGCCCAAGGTCACTTTGACAGCATCGGCCAGAATGTTGACGCCACGCAGCATGCGGTCGCGGGCATCGGTGTCAAAACGTACGTCTTTAGCAGCCATTGTGCTAACTCCCGTTTGAATTGGTTGGTGTAGGGCGGGTGAAACCCACCCCGAAGATCATCCGTAGGGCGGATAAAACCCGCCGCAAACACATCCGTAGGGTGGGTGAAACCCACCAACAGCCAAGCGACTTAGGAGATGATCCCCATGATGTCGCTTTCTTTCATGATCAGCAGCTCTTCGCCGTCAAGTTTGACTTCGGTGCCCGACCATTTGCCAAACAAGATCCGGTCGCCAGCCTTAACAGCCGGTGCGATCAGCTCGCCCGAATCCTTGCGAGCGCCTTCGCCCACAGAAATGATCTCGCCCTCGGCGGGCTTTTCCTTGGCGCTTTCCGGAATAATCAGGCCGCCGGTTGTTTTTTCAGTCGAAGCAATACGCTTGACCAGCACGCGGTCATGCAGAGGTTTGAAAGCCATCTGGCAACACTCCCTAGGTTCCAGGTTCATCACGTTAGCACTCATATCTTGCGAGTGCTAACGATCAGTGAGGTAAGGGCTGCCCCCCGCTGTGTCAACACCTTGGGCAATAAATTCTTGCGGCTCAGCGAAGATGCGCGCGATCGCGATTTGCCTTTGTCGGGCGTACGTGCGGCCAAAACACACAGTTTACCATCAAAAATTTTCACATGGCAGGAAAGTCGAAGATATCGTCCTTTGGCCGGCACCGCCGGAGCGTGGGCCGATGGGTCGCCACACGATACAAAAGCCAATTAAGATAAGGCCTTCTGCGCAGATCTGGGCAGTTGAGATTGGGTCATCGGTCACATCGGCAGACTTGGGCGCACTTCCAATGACTATGTGGCGATTGTCGTCTTGTCGTTTGAACTGGAACGCTGCACCCCAACATGTTGCTTACCGCAGCAGCCCGTAGCCCGACCATGGCGCCGTTAAAATCTTTACGCAATCCCAACAGCCGATCAGATGGTTTTGCTGCGTCAAACGGTGGCGATGCAGGCGCAATTGGATGACATGGCCAAGACCCTTTCTGACAGCTATTTTGCGGGCGACAGCAGCCTGTTCTGGGCCTATATGGACAAGGCCAGTTAGACGTAGCCTGCATGACACAAGAAAAGGCTGACCGCACTATGACACTGATCGACCATGCCATGCTTTCCAGCCGTAATGCGGGCCGGGTTTCGGTGCTGTAAGCGGCAGCCCAACAGGGGCGATCCTTGCCGCTTTTGGCGCACTTCCCTTGTCCGACGAGACGGGCATTCTTAACCTTCTGGCCTAGAACGGCTAGACTCTTCAGGCGCTTCACCCATGACCCGGCTTCACAAATGACCCTGCGACAAGAAACGGTGGCGCGCTTGCACGCCTTGGATCTGGGCCTGTTTGATGTGGGCCCGGGCAAACGGCGCATTTTGTGCCCGGGATTTTTGATGATAACCGACGCTGGAACGTGCATCCTGTTGGATACAGGCTTTCCTGCCGCTTATGCCAATGATGGGCGGGCGGCGGCTTTGGCGGATGGGCTAGTCAGGTTTGGCAGGCTGGTGGATTTTTCTCCAGCCCAAACAGCAGCGGGCGCTTTGGCCCTGCTGGGTTTGGCAGTGACTGATGTCAGCCATGTCATCTTAAGCCACAGCCATATCGACCATGTCGGGTCATTGCCGCTGTTTGCCCATGCCGAAATCATCCTGACAGCCGCCGAACGCGCCGAACCGGCGCCGCTTTACTTTGGCCCCAACCGCCCGATGGCTTGGCCCCAAGCGCGCTACCGCACGCTCAATCGGGCCACACAAATTTGCCAAGGGCTGCGGTTGATCCCGACACCGGGCCACACGGCGGGCCATTTGTCAGCCTTGGTGACGATTGGCGGACAAAATGTGCTGCTCACCGCCGATGCCATCAACCGCGCCTCAGAGCCCGCCGAGGGATTTCCCGATGCCGACGACCCGATCCTTGCCGCCAAATCGGCCGCAAAACTGCTGGCTCTGGCGCGCAAAACCGGGGCAGAGGTGATTTACGGTCACGAACCCGCGCAAGCCGCCGCACTGGGTGGCCGGACATGGCGTTAACCCGCGACCATAAGCTCGGGTTGATGCTGGTTTTCACCTCCACCCTCGCGTGGAGCACGGCGGGGCTGTTCACCCGCGCCATCTCGCAAGACATCTTTACCGTGCTGGTCTGGCGCGGGCTGTTTGGAACGATAGGTCTGCTTGGGGTGATCGTTTGGCGCGACGGCGTACAAGGGCTGCGCACCCTGATTTGGCTGGGCAAGGCCGGATGGGCCTATGCGCTGATCTCAGGGCTGGGGATGGTGTGTTACATCATGGCGCTGCGGATGACTTCGGTGGCGCATGTGGTGGTAATCTATGCGACCGTTCCCTTTATGACGGCGGGCTTGGCGTGGCTGATGATGCGCCAGCGCCCCACGCGCGATGCGGTGGTGGCTTGTGCGATTGCCTTTGCGGGGGCGGTTGTGATGGTGGGCTTGGGCGGTGATGGCAACCTGATCGGCGATCTATTGGCTTTGTTGATGACGCTAAGCATGGCCTTGATGATGGTGATTGCCCGCAAACACCCAGATATCCCGACTTTGCCTGCAGGAACGGCATCGTCGCTCTTGGGCGTGCTGATCTGCCTTCCGTTTGCTGCCCCCGGCGTGCCGTCGGGCGATCAACTCTTGCTGTTGGCAGGCTTTGGCTTGGTCAACTCCTCACTGGGTTTTGCACTGTTCCTGATGGGCTCTGCCAAGGTGCCGCCGATTGAAACGGCCCTTTTGGGCGCGTTAGAGGCCTCTTTGGCCCCGCTTTGGGTTTGGCTGGTCTTTGCCGAAACCCCGACTTTGCCAACGCTGATCGGGGCCGCCATCGTGCTGTTCGCCGTGCTCTGGCATATTTTGCGACAATACCGCCGCTGACGCCGCGCCGCAGCAATTTTACACCCACCCCCCGTGACAAAAGCCACTCCAGCGCCTATAAACCGCGCAAATCATAAAGTTCAAAGGGCATCCAAATGACCATCAAGGTTTTCGGCCACAAATCCCCCGACACTGATTCCACCGGCTCGCCGATCGTCTGGGCTTGGTATCTGTCAGAAGTCAAAGGCACCCCGGCCAAGCCCTATCTGCTGGGCGCGCCCAACACCGAAGCGGCCTTTGTGTTGACCCATTGGGACCTGCCCAAGCCCGAAATCATCTCAGATGTGACCAGCGATGACACGGTGGTGATCGTTGACACCAACAATCCGGCAGAACTGCCGCCCTCGATCAATGACGCAAAAGTGGTGGGCATCATCGACCATCATATGCTGGTCGGCGGCATCAAGACCAAATCACCCATCGACATCACAATACGCCCGCTGGCCTGCACCGCCACGATCCTGCACGACCTGATGGGCGATGATCTGGCCAAAGCACCGCGCGCAATCAAAGGCGCCATGCTGTCGTGCATTCTGTCTGATACGCTGGAATTCCGCTCGCCCACCACCACCGCCCATGACCGCGCCGTGGCCGAACAGTTGGCGGCGGATCTGGGCGTTTCGATCCCCGATCTGGCGACCAAGTTGTTTGAGGCAAAGTCTGACGTCTCGGCCTTTTCCGATGCCGCTTTGCTGCGGATGGATTCCAAGGAATACAACGTCGCAGGCAAAGAACTGCGCGTGTCGGTTCTGGAAACCACAGCGCCCAAGATCGTGCTGGACCGAAAGGCCTCGCTGATGGCGTCGATGGTGGGGGTGGCGCAAGAAGACGGGGCCGATCAGGTCTTGCTGTTTGTCATCGACATCTTGAAAGAAGAAGCGACCCTTCTGGTGCCCAACGATCTGGTGCGCCAAATGGCCGAGGCGTCTTTTGGCGTTCAAGTCACCGGCGACACCGTGGTGATTCCGGGCCTGATGAGCCGCAAGAAGCAGATCATTCCGGCGCTGAAACTTTGACGCGACGCTGATTTTTCGCAGAAAAATCGTAAGCCACGATTTTTCTGCGAAAAATCCCTCTCCATCCTGCACCCTAAAGGCAATCCATGACAGAGCTGATCCCCGCCCTTGCCCAGATTGCCCGCCGTTATGATGCGGTGTTTTGTGACCTGTGGGGCTGCCTGCACAATGGCAAAACGCCATTCCCGCTGGCTGTTGCTGCCCTGCAAGCCTATCGCGCGGGCGGTGGCAAAGTTGTGCTGTTGACCAACGCGCCCCGCCCCAAGCCCAGCGTGGTGGCACAACTTGATGCGATGGGCGTGCCGCGCGATGCGTGGGATGAGGTTGTCACCTCTGGCGATGCTACGCAGATTGCGTTGTTTTCGGGTCAATGGGCGCGGGCGTATTTCATCGGCGCGGTCAAGGACGAGCCGTTTTTCACCCAGTTTCCGGCCGATCTTTCCCCGGCCCCCTTGGCGCGGGTGGGCATTGACCAAGCGCAGGTCGTGATCTGCACGGGTCTGGCACATGACCTGACCGAAACGCCCGCAGACTACGCCCTGCCCCTGCGGCAGGCCCAGGCTGCAGGATTGACGATGCTGTGCGCCAATCCCGATATCATCGTCGATTACGGCGACAAGCGGCTGTATTGCGCAGGGGCCTTGGCTGCGGACTATGAGGCGATGGGGGGCAAGACGATGTATTTCGGCAAGCCGCACCCGCCGATCTACGACTTGGCCCGCCGCCGTCTAGCGGCCTTGGGTGTTCGGCCAGATCCGCAGATTTTGTGCATCGGCGACGGGATATCCACCGATGTGCAGGGTGGTATGGCCGAGGGGTTGGATACGCTGTATGTGACAGGTGGCATATCGGCGGCAGAATTCGGGCCGGACCCTGCCCATCCTGACAAAGACTTGCTGGAAAAGTTCCTAACTGCGCGGCAGATGTCAGCGACCCATTCCATCGCGGCACTTCGGTAACAAAGTTACGCCAAGCGCATAACTTGCGCATTCTTATTGCGCTGCGATGCGGCAGCGCGTAATCTCCCGCGCAAGCAAGGGGGAATCATGCTCGACAACAACGCGCCCAGCACGGTCTTCATCGAAGATATGGAAATCGGCATGGTCCGCTCGCGCGGCAAAACCATCACGGATCGTGATATTGCGCTGTTTGCCGAGGTGTCGACCGACCACAACCCCGTGCATTTGAACGAGGACTACGCCCGCGAGACGATGTTTGCCGGGCGCATAGCCCATGGCATGCTGACGGCCAGCCTGATCTCTGCTGTTGTGGGCGAACAGCTTCCCGGACATGGCACAGTCTATCTGTCGCAAAACCTGCGCTTCATGGCCCCCGTACGGCCGGGTGATCTGCTGGAAGCTTTTGTGAAAGTCACAGCAATTGACCATGCCAAGCGCCGTGTCACCCTTGAAACCCACTGCATGGTGGGCAATACCCTCGTCTTGAAAGGCGACGCGCTGGTTTTGGCGCCAAGCCGCAAATTCGACTGACGGGGATCATCCCCGCAGGGGGTAAGATGCAGATTTACCATCACTGGCAGGGGCTCGATGCCCCTTTGGTCCGCGCGTCGGTGGCTTTAGGCAATTTTGACGGCGTTCATCTGGGCCATCAGGCGGTGATCAATCTGGCCCGCAACGCCGACCCTTTGGGGATCGTCACCTTCGAACCCCACCCGCGCGAGGTGTTTCAACCCGCAGCCCCCCCCGTCCGCCTGATGAACCCTGAGGCGCGGGCGAACCGTTTGGCCAAGCTGGGCGTGCAGCATCTGTATGAGCTGCCCTTTGACAAAACGCTTGCCAACCTGTCGCCCGAGGCCTTTGCCCGCGATGTTCTGGCACATGGCTTAGGCGTCAGCCATGTCGTGGTGGGGGCCGATTTCTGCTTTGGGCAAGGCCGTGCCGGCAAGGCGCAAGACCTTGTGTGCCTTGGGCAAACCTATGGCTTTGGCGTGACTGTGGCCAATCTGGTGCAACATGCGGGTGTTGAAATCTCGTCCACAGCGATTCGCATCGCCTTGAGCGAGGGGCGGCCCCGCGATGCCGCTGCCATGCTGGGCCATTGGCACCGGATCGAGGGCGAGGTGATCCACGGCGAAAAGCGCGGGCGGCAGTTGGGCTATCCGACGGCAAATATGTCGGTTGCGGGCCTACACCTTCCCAAACTGGGCGTCTATGCCGTGCGGGTCGAGGTTCTGACTGGCCCGCAGGCCGGCACTTACATTGGCGCTGCCAGTTTGGGCGTGCGGCCGATGTTTGGCACCAACCTGCCCAATCTGGAAACCTTTCTGTTCGATTTCAGCGGTGATCTTTACGGCCACCATCTGTCGGTGGCCTTGGTCGACTATCTGCGCCCCGAGCTTAAGTTTGACGGGCTGCCCGCCCTGATGGACCAGATGGCCGCCGATTGCACCCAAGCCCGCACGATCCTTTCGTGACTTCCCATTCCGCGCAATTCCCGTCACTCTGGCCCGCATGACAGACCTTCGCCCCAAATTCTGGACCCTGCCCTTGGCCAAGCTGTCGCAACCCGAATGGGAGGCGCTGTGCGACGGCTGCGGCAAATGCTGCTTGAACAAACTGGAATACGAAGACACGGGCGAGGTCGAGTTCACCCGTGTCGCCTGCAAACTGCTGGATGGGCAGACCTGCCGCTGCACCAAATACGAAACCCGCCATCAATATGTGCCCGAATGCGTGCGCCTGTCGCCCAAAACCCTGCCAAAGATCGCCTATTGGATGCCGCGCACCTGTGCTTACCGCCTGCTGTTTGAAGGCAAGCCCCTGCCCGACTGGCACCCGCTGGTCACCGGCAATCCGGACAGCCCGCATGAGGAAGGCATCTCGGTGCGCGGCTGGACCGTGTCGGAAGTCGAGGTTCCAGAAGATGTCTGGGACGAATATGTGATAGATGAGAGACCCTGATGTTCTTCGCCTCTGACAACGGATCGGGTGCTGCCCCCCAGATTATCGCGGCCCTCACCCGCGCCAATGACGGCTATGCCCGCAGCTACGGCGCAGACCCGATCATGGTGCGCGTCAAGACGCTGGTGCGCGACCTGTTCGACGCACCAGAAGCCGAGGTTTACCTTGTCGCCACAGGCACCGCCGCCAATTCCCTGTCGATTGCCCTGCTGACCCCCCCATGGGCTGCCGTCTTTGCCCATTCCGAAGCCCATGTCGCCGTCGATGAATGCGGCGCGCCCGAATTTTTCAGCGCAGGCGCGAAGATGATCGGCGTCGGCGGGGCGCATGGCAAGATGTCACCGCAAAGCCTTTCAGATGCCCTGTCGCGCATAGGCGAAGGCGGCGTTCACGGCGTGCAGCGCGGCATGCTGACACTGACCAACGTGACCGAGGCGGGCACCGTCTATACGCCCGCCGAAATCGCCGCCCTGACAGCCTTGGCCAAGGCCAAGGGCCTACCCTGCCACCTTGACGGCGCGCGCTTTGCCAATGCTTTGGCGGCCACGGGTGCGACACCCGCCGAGATGACGTGGAAAGCCGGCATAGATGTGCTGTCGCTGGGCGGCACCAAGAACGGCTGCTTGGGGGTCGAAGCCGTGGTGCTTTTTGACCCGGCCAAAGCGTGGGAACTGGAACTGCGCCGCAAGCGGGCGGGGCATTTGTTTTCTAAGCATCGCTACCTGTCTGCGCAGATGGAAGCCTATCTGACCGATGGCCTTTGGCTGCGCTTGGCCACCCAAGCCAACGCCATGGGGGCGCGGCTGGTTCAAGGGCTGGCGCAAATTCCGGGCACCAGCCTGTTGCACCCTGCGCCTGCCAATATGCTGTTTCCGCTTTGGCCCTTGGGCACGAATGACAGGTCGGCGGCACGGGGCGCGGTTTACTACCCCATGCCAGCGCCCGCAGGGCAAGAGGCGGGCCGCCTCGTCGCCAGTTGGTCCACAACGCCACAGGATGTTGACGCCGTCCTGACAGCGCTGACCCCCTAACCCCCTTCACCGAGGCACAAATACTCCGGGGGGTGCGGGGGGCTGGCCCCCCGCTTGGGAAAATCGCAGATCAACACGCGTCCAAATGGGCCTGAACCGCTTGCGCTATGGTCTGTGCATGGGTGATGGGCACCATATGGGCCGCACCTTGCACTGACAGTCTTTGACTTTTGGGCAAACGCGCGGCCAGAACGTTGTGCACGGCGTCAATGATGGGCGGGCTGGCGGCACCGTCGATCAACAAAGTGGGGACCAAGATCGCCTCTAGCCCACCAGCGGCAAGCATGCCTGCAGCATCATCCAGCAAGACAGGATTTTGCGCCTCGATCAGGTGGATGCGATCAAGCATATAGGTGCGGGTGCGCTCGGGCATATCGTCCAAACCCTGACCCGTGCCCCAATCACCGTGGAACCGGCGCAAAGCTGTCTCACGCGCGCCGGACAGGATCAGGCGGGCAAAATCCAGATGGCGGGTGCGAAAGTCGGTGTAGGCGGGCTGGCCACGCGCTGCGGCAAAGATCACAGGTTCCACCAAGGTCAGGCTGCGCACCAGATCGGGGCGCGTCAGGGCCACGCGCAGGGCGACCGTGCCGCCAAAGGAATGGCCCATCACGTCGATAGGCTGCCCCTGCCCCAGCGATTCAGCCATTCGAACCGCCGCCGCCGTCGCAGCGGCGTGTAGATCGCTTGTACCGTCCCAATCGGCGGCCTTGCCGTGGCCGATCTGGTCAATGGCGGTGACAGTTACCCCTGACAGGCCCTCGGCCAAGCCGCTCCACGCGCCGGAATGCGCGAGCGAACAGTGCAGCGCCAGAACCGGGCGCAGACCGCCGCGCGCCCAGCTGCGGTGCGGTGGGAGATCCACCAAGGTCATATCTTCGGGCATTCACAGCTTTCCGGCCAGAAACAGGTCAAGATCCTCAAGCCGGTCTTGGCCCCAGAACCGCTCGTCGCCCACGATGGTGAACGGCACGCCGAATACACCACGCCGGACGGCTTCATCAAGGTTCTTTGCGTAGGTATCGGCGGCTTGCAGCATGTAACGGTCGGCAATTGCAGGGTCAAAGCCATGTTTGGCCAGAATATCCTTGATCACCTCATCCTCGGCCACATTGCGCCCCTCTGCCCAGACCGCACGGGGGAAGGCTTGCACCAAGCCCGCCAGATCACCGCCGCCGGCCATGATCGCGGCCAGAATAGCGTAAGACGAGGGTGCCGGATTGACCGGAAAGAAGAAAGGCTGCAAATCCAGTTTCATGCCCAACCGCTTGGAGCAGCGGCGCAATTCTTGCAGGCGGTACTCTTTGCGGCTTTCGTGGCGTTCGGCCAAGACCTTCCCACCGGTGCGCGGGAACAAGGCTGGGCCGTCCAGCGGAATATAGCGGATGTTTGCGCCATGTTTGGCGGCAATAGCCTCTAGCCTGTCGCCCATCAGATAGCAGAACGGCGAAATTGTCGCAAAAAAGTAGTCGATCTGTAACATGTGGTCGCGCCCCCGCTGGCTTGGCTTTGCAAGACCCTAGAAGGTTGATAAGCGGTGTCAACGTCACGATTCCTCCCCGCAGGCCCAGCGTAAGGATAGCCTATGCCCGTCATCACCGAGCCCAAGCTCATCGCCGGCAACGCCAATATGACATTGGCCAAAGCCATCGCCCGTCGCATGTCGATGCACCGTGGTATGTCGGTCAATCTGGTCGATGCCCGTGTGGAACGCTTTAACGATGCCGAGATTTTCGTAGAGGTTTACGAAAACGTGCGGGGCGAGGATATGTATATCATCCAGCCCACGTCGAACCCTGCCAATGACAATCTGATGGAACTGCTGATCATGGCCGACGCGCTGCGCCGATCGTCAGCTGACCGGATTTCAGCCGTAATCCCCTATTTCGGCTATGCCCGCCAAGATCGCCGCGCCAAAGCGCGCACGCCGATCACGGCAAAACTGGTCGCCAATATGATCACCGAAGCGGGGATTGACCGCGTTCTGACGCTGGATTTGCATGCTGCCCAAATTCAGGGGTTCTTCGACATTCCGGTGGACAACCTTTACGCTTCGCCCATCTTTGCTTTGGATATCGCCCATCACTTCAAAGACAAAATGTCCGATATCATGGTGATTTCCCCCGACGTGGGCGGTGTGGCGCGGGCGCGGGAATTGGCTAAACGAATCGATGCGCCCTTGGCCATCGTGGATAAGCGCCGCGAAAAGGCCGGCGAAGTGGCCGAGATGACGGTGATCGGCAATGTCGAAGGCAAGGTTTGCATCATCGTGGATGACATCGCCGACACGGCGGGCACGCTGTGCAAAGCCGCCGATCTGCTGATGGCAAGCGGTGCAAAAGAGGTTCATTCCTACATCACCCACGGCGTTTTATCCAAGGGGGCCGTGGCGCGGGTGGCTGGATCTGCGATGAAATCGCTTGTGATCACCGACTCGATTGAACCTTCCGAAGAGGTGCTTAAATCGCCCAATATCCGCATTGTGCCGACTGCGCCGATCTTTGCGCAAGCGATCTTGAATATCTGGAGCGGCACGTCCGTCTCGTCCCTGTTTGAGACCGAAACCTTGGTGCCCATTTATGAAGGCATGTATCAACACCGCTGATCGGTGCGAAAAGACCGGTTGCAAAAGAAAAGGCCCCGCAAAGCGGGGCCTTTTCTTTTGAGCGTCTTGGCGTGATCAGTGCGCGGCGATAGCCGCCTTCAAAGCAGTCAAGTCCGCCACCATTTTATCGGCCGCCTCTTTGCCCGCAGCGTCTGACGATACTTTGGTCGCTTCGGCCAAAAGCTTGTCGACCATCTCGGTCGTAGCTTCGGCCAAAGGCACCGCCATTTCCGCCAGAACCGACACGCCTGCCCCGCTGATTTCAGCAAAGCCACCGGTCACGACATAGGCGTGGGCCCCCTGCGCACCCGAGGCGCGCAAGATGCCGGGGCGCAGACCGACCATGACGGGCGCGTGCCCCTCCATCGCGGTCAAATCGCCTTCTGCCCCGGGGATCTGAACCTCGACAGCGGCCATCGACGCCAAGCGGCGCTCTGGGCTGACTAGGTCGAATTGCAGGGTGCCTGCCATCTCGCCCCCTTAAGCCGCAGCCGCAGCGAGACGCTGGGCTTTGGCCTTCACATCTTCGATGCCGCCGACCATATAAAAGGCCGCTTCGGGCAAATGGTCATATTCGCCGTTCACAACCGCTTTGAAGGACGCGATGGTCACATCCAGCGGAACCTGCACACCGTCAGAGCCGGTGAAGACCTTTGCCACGTCGAAGGGCTGGCTGAGGAAGCGCTGGATCTTGCGGGCGCGTGCCACGGTCAGTTTGTCTTCTTCGGACAATTCGTCCATCCCCAGAATCGCGATGATGTCCTGCAGCGACTTATAGCGTTGCAGCGTGCCCTGCACTTGGCGGGCCACGTTGTAATGCTCTTCGCCGATCACAGCCGGATCAAGCAGACGCGACGAGGAATCGAGCGGGTCAACAGCCGGATAGATCCCCAGTTCCGAAATGGCGCGCGACAGAACGGTTGTCGCGTCCAAGTGGGCGAAAGAGGTGGCGGGTGCAGGGTCGGTCAAGTCGTCTGCCGGAACGTAGATGGCCTGCACCGAGGTGATGGACCCGTTCTTGGTCGAGGTGATGCGTTCTTGCAAAGCGCCCATGTCGGTGGCCAGCGTCGGCTGGTAACCCACGGCGGACGGGATACGACCCAACAAAGCCGACACTTCGGAACCGGCTTGGGTGAAGCGGAAAATGTTGTCCACAAAGAACAACACGTCCGTGCCCGACTGGTCACGGAACTGCTCAGCCAAGGTCAGGCCAGTCAAAGCCACGCGCAGACGTGCGCCCGGTGGTTCGTTCATCTGGCCGTAGACCAGCGCCACTTTCGACTTGGTCATATCGTCAAGGTCAATAACCTTGGAGTCGATCATCTCGTGATACAGGTCGTTACCTTCACGCGTACGTTCGCCCACGCCAGCAAACACCGAGTAGCCGGAGTGCACTTTGGCGATGTTGTTGATCAGTTCCATGATCAGAACCGTCTTACCCACACCAGCGCCGCCAAACAGGCCGATCTTGCCGCCTTTGGCATAGGGGGCCAACAGGTCGATCACCTTGATGCCTGTCACCAGAACCAGCGATTCGGTCGCTTGGTCGGCGAAAGACGGGGCTTTTTGGTGGATCGAGCGGTATTCGGTCGCCACGACCGGGCCCTTTTCATCCACCGGCTCGCCGATGACGTTCAGGATGCGGCCCAGCGTGCAATCGCCCACAGGAACCGAGATGGGCGCGCCCGAGTCGCTGACCGGTGCGCCGCGCACCAAGCCTTCGGTCGTGTCCATCGCGATGCAACGGACGGTGTTCTCGCCCAAGTGCTGGGCGACTTCCATCACCAGCTTTTTACCGTTGTTCTCGGTGATCACAGCGTTCAGAATCGCCGGCAGCGCGCCATCGAACTGCACGTCGACCACGGCGCCGATCACCTGCGTGATTTTGCCTTGTGACATATTCGTCTCTCCGGTTCCTCCGCGCGCCTCGGCGCCCGAAATGATTTCGATAAGTTCCTTGGTGATCGCGGCCTGACGCGAGCGGTTGTACACGATGGTCATCTTGTTGATCATGTCGCCCGCGTTGCGGGTGGCATTGTCCATCGCGCTCATCCGAGCGCCTTGTTCAGAAGCCGCATTCTCCAACAGCGCGGTAAACA
>CAIMWI010000053.1 GCA_903845215.1 uncultured Rhodobacterales bacterium
ATGGAAGAGTTGATTGACCGCCTGTACCGGGTCGCCCGGACCGGCACGTTGGAGTAAGCCCATGTCGGACGCAAAACCCAAAAACAACCGCGTGGCCCCGCCGTCTTTCCTGCGCCGCTACGGATCGCAACTGGGCATCATCGGCGTGGGGCTGGTGATGTGGCTGGGCTTTGTGATCGCAGCCCCCACGGTGTTCATGAACACCTTTATCTATGTGGCTTTCGCCCAAACTACGCCGCAATTCGGCATCATCGCGCTGGCCCTGACCTTTGTGGTCATCACGGGCGAGATTGACCTGTCGTTTCCCTCGATCATGGCGCTGGGAACGGCGATTTTCTGTATCGGGGTGACACATGGCTTGGTTTGGCCTGTGGCTTTGTTATTGGGCTTGGCCACGGGGGCCGCTTGCGGCTGGGTCAACGGGTTTTTGGTGTCGTGGCTGAATATCCCTTCGCTGGTGATTACTATTGGCACATCTTTCCTGTTTCGCGGGCTGGAACTGGTGATCATGAACGGCACCGGCGTGCCTCTGACGGCAGATATGTACCCCGGCCTGCATGGCCTGTTGCGCGAAAGCTATTTCGGGGTGCCCGTTCAAACCCTGTGGATGCTGGCGCTGTTGGGGCTGACGTGGTTGCTGTTGAACCGCACCCGCTTTGGCGCGCATGTGTTCTTGGTGGGCGATAACCCCACCTCGGCCCGACTGATGGGGATTGATGCGGTCAGCGTCAAAACCCGCGCCTTCATGCTGACAGGAGTGATCGGGGTTTTCGCGGGGCTGATGACCTCGGTTTACGGCTATTACTTCTGGCCAACCACGGGGGACGGCTTCTTGCTGAACACCATAGCCTCGGTCTTTTTGGGCGGTACGTCGGTCTTTGGCGGCACGGGGTCGGTGATCGGGTCGTTTGTGGCGTCTTATATCATCGGGGCGATCAATGCTGGCATCGTCTCGGCCGGGATCAACGCGTTTTACACGCAGCTGTGCTTTGGCTTGGTGATCGTGATTTCAGTGGTCTTGCAGACGATCATCGACCGCAAAATTCGCCGCCAGTCCATCACGGGGCGGTAAGATGAAGATCACCCGCATCAGCACCACGGTCGTTAACGCAAGAATGCGCAACTGGGTGTTTGTGCGGGTAGATACCGATGTACCGGGCCTGTTCGGCCTTGGCGAGGCAACGCTAGAGTTTCAGACTCGCGGCGTGGTCGGCGCGGTTGCGGATCTGTCGTTGCTGATCCTTGGCCAAGACCCGCGCAACATCGAACATCTTTGGCAGATCATGTTCCGCCACCCGTTTTTCAAAGGCGGGATCGTCACCATGTCGGCCCTGTCAGGCATTGACCAAGCCCTGCATGATCTTAAAGCCAAAGATCTGGGTATTCCGCTGTGGCAGCTTTTGGGCGGTCAATGCCGCAGCCGGTTGCGGATGTATGACCATCTGGGCGGGGGGGATACCAACTCGGTCTACGATTCCGCGCAGGTGGATTCTTTTGCTGAAAAGGCGGCGCGGTCCAAGGCTGACGGTTTTTCGGCGGTGAAAATCCTTGCCGTGGGCAAAACCGCCCCGCTGGACGGGTTAGATGCGCTGAACCAAGCCAATGCTCTGATGGCCGCCGCCCGTGAAGGCGCGGGGCCGGATATGGATATCATGGTCGATTTGCATGGCCGCACCACTGCGGCCATGGCCATTCAATACTGTGATGTTCTGGCCCCCTATCGCCCGTGGTTCATCGAAGAGCCCTGCCAGCCCGAAGACCACGAAGGCACCGCCCGCGTTGCCCGCGCCACGCATATCCCCATCGCCGCCGGTGAACGCCTGTGCCACCGGCGCGAGTTTTTGCCCCTGCTGCAATCGGGTGCCATCGCCATCGCCCAGCCCGATGTGTGCCATGCTGGTGGGTTGACAGAGGTGCGCCGCATCGCGGCCCTTTGCGACACCTTTGGCGTCTCAATGGCCCCGCACAACCCGCTGGGGCCGATTGCCACTATGGTCAACATCCACCTTGGCTTTGCCACCCCGAATTTCCTGATCCAAGAGGTCATGCGCTCTGACGTGCCGTGGCGCGATGCGATTGTGTCTGGCGTCACCCCGATCATCGGCGGCTATGTCGAACCCAGCCAATCCCCCGGCATCGGGATCGAGATCAACTTTGACGAAGCCGCCAAGCACCCCTACCAAGATGTAAACCCCGTCCAGTGGTACCACCATGACGGCGCTGTGGCGGATTGGTGATGGGCCGCTTGGCAGGGCACCATGTGCTGGTCACCGGCGGCAGTCGCGGGATTGGCGCTGCGACCGTGCAAAAGGCACTGGGCGAAGGCGCCAAGGTCACCTCGTTAGACATTATCGCGGGGCCTGACCTTGGGGCAAACGGGCTGTCTTTGGCGGCAGATGTGACCAATGCGGCAGATATTTCCCGCACGGTTGAACAGGCGGTTGCCCAATTCGGCCCCATCAGCGGCCTTGTGAACAACGCAGGCAAGAATTCCTACGCCGATCCGGTCAAGATGACCGAAGCGGAATGGGAGGATGTGTTTTCCGTCGACCTGAAAGCCGCCTGGCTGGTGGCCCGCGCGGTTCTGCCAGCCATGATTGCGGCCTCGCGCGGCAGCATCGTCAACATCGCCTCAGTTCATGCCGATATGACCTATCCGGGCATGTTCCCCTATGCAGCGGCAAAATCGGGGCTTGTCGGGCTGACGCGCTCGCTGGCTTTGGAAGTTGGGCCTCATCAGATCAGGGTCAACGCCCTAAGCCCCGGCTATACCGAGACCTTTCTTGTGCAGGAATTCTTTGAAAAGAACGACCCCACCCTACGTTCCCAAGTGCTAAAAGCCCACGCAATGGGCCGCATGGCCCAGCCCAGCGAAATCGCCAATTGCATCGCCTTTTTGCTGTCGGATGAGGCATCGTTTGTCACAGGGGCCAACTGGCGCGTGGACGGTGGCCTAACAGCGCGGTTTGCCGGATGAAAAAACTTAGATCTCAAGCGTGGTTTGGCGGGCAAGACAAGGATGGCTTCATCCACCGCAGTTGGATGAAAAACAACGGTCTGCCCGACGATGCCTTTGACGGGCGACCGATCATTGGCATTTGCAACACCTTCAGCGATTTCACCCCCTGCAACGCCCATTTCCGCGAGCTGATCACCCATATCAAAGCCGGTGTGCTGGAAGCCGGCGGTCTGCCGCTGGAATTCCCCGTGTTTTCCTGCGGCGAAAGCAACCTGCGCCCCACGGCTATGCTGTTTCGCAACCTCGCCTCGATGGACGTGGAAGAGGCGATCCGTGCCAACCCGATGGACGGGGTGGTGCTGATGGTGGGCTGTGACAAAACCACCCCCTCGCTGGTGATGGGGGCCGCGACCTGCGATTTGCCCACGATTGCTGTATCCGGCGGGCCGATGTTGAACGGGCGCTATCGCGGCAAGGCGATTGGGTCGGGCACTGATGTGTGGAAGTTTTCCGAAGCCGTGCGCTCGGGCGAGATGACGCCACAGGCCTTTGCCAATGCCGAAAGTGCGATGTCGCGCTCTCCGGGGCATTGCATGACCATGGGCACCGCTTCGACCATGGCATCGATGGTCGAAGCTTTGGGCATCACCCTGCCCGGCAACGCCGCTTGGCCCGCCGTCGATGCCCGCCGCGCGCGGCTGGCGCGCATGTCGGGGCGGCGTATTGTTGAAATGGTGCGGCAGGATCAGACCCTGTCGCAGATCCTGACCAAACAGGCCTTTGAAAATGCCATTAAGGTGATCGGGGCGATTGGCGGGTCAACCAATGCGGTCGTGCACCTTTTGGCCATCGCAGGCCGTGTGGGCGTAGACCTGACACTTGACGATTGGGACCGCGCGGGCCGCGATGTGCCCACGATCGTTGACCTGATGCCCTCTGGCCGCTTCTTGATGGAGGAATTGGCCTATGCTGGCGGCATTCCCGCCGTCATGAAGCGTATCGAACACTTGCTGCATCTGGATGTGATGACGGCCACAGGCACCACGATGCGCGACAGGTTGGCCGAGGCGGAAGTGTTCGACGACGAGGTGATCCGCCCCCTGTCCAACCCTTTGGTCGCAGATGGCGGGCTTGCCGTGCTGCGCGGCAATCTGGCACCCAATGGCGCAATCCTGAAACCTTCCGCCGCAACCCCCGCCTTGATGCAGCATCGCGGGCGGGCTGTGGTGTTTGACGATATCGACGATTTCAAAGCCCGCATCGACGACCCAGCGTTGGAGGTTGACGCAAACTCGGTTCTGGTGCTGCGCAACTGCGGGCCAAAAGGCTATCCGGGCATGGCCGAAGTGGGCAATATGGCGCTGCCCAAGAAGCTGTTGGCGCAAGGCGTGCGCGATATGGTGCGCATCTCTGACGCGCGGATGTCGGGCACGGCTTATGGCACCGTGGTGCTGCATGTTGCGCCTGAGGCGACAGACGGCGGGCCCTTGGCCTTGGTGCAAAGCGGTGACGAGATTTTGCTGGATGTGGCGGCCCGCAGGCTGGAACTGCTGATCTCGCCCGCCGAACTGGCCGCGCGTGCGGCGGCTTGGGCCCCCAAACCGCGCACCTATCGCGGCGGGTATGAGACACTGTATGTCACCCATGTGCAGGGCGCAGATGTGGGCGCGGATCTTGATTTTCTGGTCGGCCGCCGTGGGGCCGATGTGCCGCGCGAAAGCCATTGATGCGCGGCGTTCATGCCATCCTTTACGCGCTGTTTGATGCAGACGAGCGGTTAGACCGCGCCGCCATGCGCGCCCAAGTTCAAATCTGCTTGAACGCCAAGGTCGCAGGCATCGCCGCCCTTGGGCTGGCGACCGAGGTGGCCAAGCTGTCCTTTCCCGAACGCCAGATGGTGATGGACTGGGTCGCCCAAGATGTGGGGGGCCGCGTTCCTTTGGGCTTTACGATCAACGGAGCATCGGTGGCCGAGCAAATCGCCATGGTGCGCCATGCCGAAAGCGTGGGGGCCAACTGGCTGATCTTGCAGCCCCCCGCTGTGGGCAGCTTTGGGGCCGAGGAATATCTGAACTTCTTCTCGCGCGTCATGCGCGCCACCCCCTTGCCCGTGGCCATCCAGAACGCGCCGCAATATCTGGGTCGGGGCCTGTGCGATGACGACATCACCCGCCTGCGCGCCGATCATGCGAACTTTACCCTGATCAAATCCGAATCCTCTGCCGAAGGCGCGGCGAACCTGATCGCCATGGCGGGGCCAAGCCTGAAGGTTTTCAACGGGCGCGGCGGGTTAGAGATGATCGCGTGCTTAGATACGGGGTGCGAGGGCTTTCTGCTGGCCCCCGATCTGGTGGATCATGCCGTTCAGGTGATGAACCTTTACGACTCAGGCAATCGCGCCGCAGCCTTAGCCCTGCACCAAGACACTCTGCCCGCCATCACGTTTATGATGCAGTCGATCGAACATCTGATCTGCTACGGCAAACGCATCTTCACCGCCCGCGCGGGCCTGCCCACTTTTGACCGCAGCCCAGCCCAACGCCCAACCCCCGAAGGCTTGGCCGAAGTGGCCCGCTTTGCCGCCCAATTCGGCAGCTTGGCGGGTAGACCCCTTGCAACCTAACCTTTTTTCTTAGCTCGCATCACGCTTGTCCAAAGGATGATCAAGCAGGCAGGCACCAACAGGCCAGCAGCCCAAAGGGCTGGAATGCCCAGCAGTTTGACTGCGGCTGCAACCAGCGTAACGCCCAAGACCACTTGAAACGCCAAGGCGCCGTCATCGACAAAAAGCTTCACAACCTGATGCCATATCTGCCCCAAAAGGTTTTTCATCGCCCCTGCCCCCCCGTTTCACGTTTGGCCTTGATCGCAAATGCCGAAAACCCACCCAGAAGGGCCAGAAAAACCAACAAAATCAGATCTTCACCGGGCCAGTCTGCGCCCAGACCCTCACCAACCCAGAACAGGCCAAAAGCCGTTAGCATAATGCCAACCGCCATCTTCAGCGCGTTTTCGGGGATCTGGGTCAAGGGCCTATGCACCAGCGCGCCAACGGCCAGAACCAGCACAACGGCAGCCACCGCGCCCATGCTGGCGTAAAAGGTCATGCCATGCGCAGTGCCCACCGCGATGACGATAAAGACCACCTCGACCCCTTCCAGCAAAACCGCTTTGAAGGCGGCCATCATGGCAAGAAAGTCAGCGCGCTTGTCCATCTTTTGCCGCTTTAAGACATCCGTTTCTTGGGCAAAGGCCTGCGCTTCATCATGCAGCGGAACAAACCCTGACGCCCGCAAAATGGCCTTTCGCAGCCAGCGCATCCCAAACAGCAGCAGCAAAACCCCAACGACAAATTGCATCAGATGCAACGGGATCAGTGCAAAAAGTGGCCCAAAGACCAAAACAGTCACCACTAAGATCGCCAAAGCCAGGGCAGTTCCCTGCAAAGCCGCACGCCAACTGCGCGTGATGCCCACAGCCAAAACAATGGTAAAGGCTTCCACAACCTCGACAAAAGAGCCCAAAAAGGCGGCCGTGATGGTAGAGAAAGCGGCGGGGTTCAACATGTCGGTTCTTTCATAGCTGATCGCGACGTCATCGGGCAATCGTGAGTCAAAAAGCAAGTGTTAAGAGTTGGCAAAGGTGTTTTGCCCCCAGTCTGCCGCTTGCATTTCACGCAAACGGCTGGCGGTGCGGGCGAATTCGAAAGACCCCTCGCCTTCGATATAAAGCCGCTCGGGCGTATCAGCGGCAGAGCAGATCAGGCGTACACGCGCCTCATAAAGCGTATCAATCAGGGTCACAAAACGCTTGGCTTCGTTGTAGTTGGAAGAAGAAAGCTGCGGGATCCCTTCCAAAATCAAGACCCGCACCGCTTGTGCAATGGCCAGATAATCCGCAGGGCCCATGGGCCGCGCGCAAAGATCCCAAAACGTCATGCGGGCCACGCCATTGGCATAAAGCGGCAATTCAATCTGCCGCCCGTTGACCGCCAGTTGCAATGGCCCTACCGCCGCCCCTGCCACCAAGCTTTGCCACAGCGCATCCATCGCAGGCCCCGCTTTGCCTGCGGGGTGAAAGTAAACCTGCGCGCCCTCAAGGCGATGTTGGCGATAATCTGTCGGGCTTTGCAACTGGTGCACCACGAACCTGTCGCGGATCAGGGCGATGAAGGGCAAGAACAGTGCGCGATTCAGACCGTTCTTATACAAATCCTCCGGCGGGCGGTTTGATGTGGTCACAATCACCACACCCCCCACCAAAAGCATCTCAAACAAACGGCCCACGATCATGGCATCGGTGATGTCATTGATCTGCATTTCATCAAAGGCCAAAAGCCGCACCTCGGCGATGATCTGGGCGGCAAAGGGGGCCAGCGCGTCAGCTATGCCCTTTTGGCGCGCGGCGTGCATAGCGTGATGGGCTTCTTGCAGAAAGGCGTGAAAATGCACGCGGCGCTTGCGTTGGGTGGCGGTTGCTTCGACAAACAGGTCCATCAGCATGGATTTGCCGCGCCCAACCCCGCCCCACAGATACAGGCCCTTTGGCGCAACAGGGGTCTTGCCAAACAGGCCCTTGATCAACCCCGGGCGGCGGTCAGCCTGCGTTTCCAGCCAAAGCCGCAGTGGTTCCAGCAGGGCCGCAACCTCGCGTTGCTGCGGGTCGGCTTGCAGCGCGCCGGAGGTGACGCGGTGGTCAAGAATATCGGTCAAAGTTTCGCGCATGGGTCGGTGTAGCAAAGCCCGTGCGGCGCGAAAAGCCCCCTAGGCCCAAGCCTGCCACAACAAACGCAACGCCATACCCGACGATGTCAGCACCAGCAAAGGCTTGATCAACCGCGCGCCAACCTTGACGGCCAAGCGTGCGCCCAAAGTGGCCCCCGCCACTTGCGCCAAGGCCATCGCACCGCCCACCCACCACCACGTCGCACCCGACAGCGAGAACACCATGAACGACCCGACGTTCGAGGCAAAGTTTAACATCTTGGTCTGCGCTGTCGCCTGCAAAACCCCAAGGCCCGTCAGCATCACCAAAGCCATCATAAAGAAAGACCCCGTCCCGGGCCCGAAAAAGCCGTCATACCCTGCGATCAAAGGCACAATCACCAAGCCAAAGGTCTTGGTCGACAGCCGCGCCGGACGAGGCAGATCGTCAAGCCCGGGCTTAAGCGCGAAAAACAGCGCGATGGCGATCAGCACCGGTGGCATGATCATACGCAGCAGCCCCGCAGGCATAGCCCCCGCAACCAATGACCCACCTGCGCCAAAGACAAGGCTCGTACACGCCATGCCCAAATGCCCACGCGGTTTGATCTGCCCCGCCAGCGCATAGTTGACCAAAGCCGTGCCCGACCCGACCATGCCCTGCACCTTATTGGTCGCCAAGGCCTGCAACGGCGAGGCACCACACAGCAGCAAGGCAGGCACACATAACAACCCCCCGCCGCCCGCAATAGCATCGACAAAGCCCGCGACAAAGGCGACAGCGATCAGGATCAGCGCAAGATGGGGGGCAATTTCAAACAAGGTCATACCTTTTGGACACGCGCCCAACTTTGCGCCCATCCTTTAAGCTAAACGCAGTGTCCAGCGCGTAATCTTGAAAACCCATCGCGCTGTAAAACCCCAAGCCTGCCACGTTGTCGGCCCGAATTGTGGCGTTGATCACTTGGCATTTGGCCATCGCCACAGCTTTGGTCGCGGCAAACAGCGCCGCCCCCACTCCGGCCCCCCGCGATGCGATGCCAACGAATGTGCCAATGTCCAGCCACCCCGCAGGCAAGGCGGGATACATGCCCAAAGCCTGAAACCCCAAAACCCGCCCCTCGGCTAGTGCGACATGGCAGCAAAATGTGTCAGGCCCGTCAAGGTAGTGGGTGCGGAAGTCTTCTGCCGAAAAGGGCTCTTGATAGGCGGTGGTGCCGCCAAGGGCGATGATCTCGTTCAAAAGTGCGGCCATCACGGACACATCTTCAGGCAAAGCCGGGCGGATCATGACGCGAACTCTTCGCGGTGATAGCCCTGAAGATACAAAAGGGCCGTCAAATCGCCGTGGTTCACCCGCACCTGACACTGGGCTGCCACCGCAGGCTTGGCATGCAACGCCACACCTGTGCCCGCCAGCCCCAGCATCCCCAGATCATTCGCCCCATCGCCCACGGCCAAGACCTGCGCAGGTGTCAGACCCAGACGCGCAGTGATCTCTTGCAAGGCATCGACCTTGGCCTGTTTGCCCAAGATGGGCTGCGCCACCTGTCCGGTCAGTTTGCCATCCGCCATCAAAAGCGTGTTGGCACGGTGTTCGTCAAACCCCAGCAAAGCCGCAATCTGCGCGGTAAAGGCGGTGAAGCCCCCCGACACCAAAGCGCAATAGGCCCCCTGCGCCTTCATTGTGCCAAGCAGCGCCTTGCCCCCCGACGTTAGCGTGATGCGGTCGCGGATGACATGGTCGATCACCTGCACGGGCAGGCCGGCAAGCAGGCCCACCCGCTCGGTCAGCGCCGCTTCAAAATCCAACTCGCCGTTCATCGCACGCGCCGTGATGCTGGCCACCCGTGCGCCCACCCCCGCCTCGTCCGCCAACTCGTCGATACATTCCTGCGCGATCATGGTCGAATCCATATCGGCCAACAGCACGCGCTTTTTGCGCCCCTCGGCGGGCTGCACGATCAGATCGACACGCAGAGCCTGCAGTCCTTCCCACACCTGCCACTGGTTGGCCGGCGGGGCTTTTATCGCAAACTCCGCCGCAACCCCCGGATCAAGCCAGATCGCATCGCCGCCCCCCCAAGCGTTGCGCAAGGATTCCACCGTGACACGCTCTAGCACGGGATGGTCGGGATGGGTCAGTAAGGTGACGACATACATAGGCAAGTTTCCGATAGTGAAGGGCGGGGTCGCATTTTCATGCAGATGGGGCGCTTTACGCCGATCTTGCCGCTTGCACCAGCCACACCAGGCCCGTAATTCGGTCAGTGGGACACCCCTCCCCAACGGGGGGCACTTATCTGGAAGGATACCATGCCTGATCTGCAGACCCCGGCCGCGCGGCCGGCAAACCCGCGCTTTTCGTCTGGCCCTTGCGCCAAGATCCCCGGCTTTTCCCTGTCGATGTTGTCTGACGCGCCCCTTGGCCGCTCGCACCGCGCGGCGATTGGCAAAGCCAAATTGGCCGAGGCGATTGATTTGACCCGTCAGATTTTGGGCGTGCCCGCCGATTACCGCATCGGCATCGTGCCTGCATCAGACACGGGCGCTGTGGAAATGGCGATGTGGTCGCTGTTGGGCGCACGTTCGGTGGAAATGCTGGCTTGGGAAAGCTTTGGCGAAGGCTGGGTCAGCGATGTCGTCAAGCAGCTTAAGCTGGACGCCAAAGTTAAGATCGCACCCTATGGCCAGATCGTTGATTTCGCGACCGTCGATTTTGACAGCGACGTGGTGTTCACATGGAACGGCACCACATCCGGCTGTCGTTTGCCCAATGGCGACGGCATCCCCGCCACCCGTGCGGGGCTGACGATTTGCGATGCAACCTCTGCCGCTTTTGCGATGGATTTGCCGTGGGACAAGTTAGATGTCACCACCTTTTCGTGGCAAAAAGTGCTGGGCGGGGAAGGCGCGCACGGCATGCTGATCTTGTCGCCGCGTGCTGTCGAACGGCTGGAAAGCTATACACCCTCTTGGCCCCTGCCCAAGATCTTCCGCCTGACCGCCAAGGGTAAGCTGATCGAGGGGATTTTTAGTGGCGAGACAATCAACACGCCCTCGATGCTTGCGGTGGAAGATTACCTTGTGGCGTTGAAATGGGCGCAGTCGGTGGGCGGTCTGGCCGGATTGATCGCACGCGCCAGTGCCAATGCGCGAACTGTGTGGGATTTTTGCGCCGCCAACCCGTGGATCGCCAATCTGGCCGAGGTGCCTGCAACCGCCTCGACCACCTCGGTGTGTTTGAAATTCACCGATCCGCGCATCAAAGATGGTGCCGCTTTTGCCAAGGCCGTGGCCAAGCGTATCGAAAAGGCAGGCGCTGGCTTTGACATGGGCGCTTACCGCGACGCCCCCCCCGGCCTGCGCATCTGGTGCGGGTCGACGGTGGAAACATCCGATGTGCAAGCCCTGCTGCCTTGGATCGATTATGCCTTTCAGGCCGAAATCGCAGCCCAATAATTCCCTCGGCTGCGCCGCCCCGGCGCGCCTTTTCGCCCCCCCATTATAGGAGCCCACAATGGCCCCCCGCGTTCTCGTCTCTGATGAACTCTCTGAAACCGCCGTACAAATCTTGCGCGACCGTGGGGTCGAAGTCGATTACCTGCCCATCTTGGGCAAGGATAAGGACAAGCTGGCCGAGGTGATCGGCCAATATGACGGCCTTGCCATCCGCTCGGCCACCAAAGTCACCGAAAAGCTGCTGGCAGCCGCCACCAAGCTAAAGGTCGTGGGCCGTGCGGGCATTGGCGTGGACAATGTCGACATCCCCGCCGCCTCAAAAAAGGGGGTGATCGTGATGAACACGCCCTTTGGCAATTCCATCACCACCGCCGAACACGCCATCGCCATGATGTTCGCAGTCGCCCGCCAGATCCCCGAGGCCAATGCTTCGACCCAAGCGGGCAAATGGGAAAAGTCGCGGTTTATGGGGGTGGAACTGTTCAACAAAACCCTAGGCGTGATTGGCGCTGGCAATATCGGCGGCATTGTGTGCGACCGCGCGGTGGGGCTGAAGATGAAGGTTCTGGCCTATGACCCCTTCTTGTCGGACGAACGCGCCAAAAGCCTGGGCGTCACCAAGGTGGAACTGGACGATCTTCTCGCCCGCGCCGATTTCATCACCCTGCATGTGCCCCTGACTGACAAAACCAAAAACATCCTGTCGCGAGAAGCCTTGGGCAAAACCAAAAAGGGCGTGCGGATCATCAACTGCGCGCGTGGTGGGCTGATTGACGAAGCCGCCTTGGTCGATGCGCTATCGTCCGGCCATGTCGCCGGTGCAGCCCTAGACGTGTTCGAGGTGGAACCGGCCACCCAAAACCCGCTGTTCGGCATGGCCAACGTGGTCTGCACCCCGCATCTGGGCGCTGCCACCACCGAAGCGCAAGAAAACGTCGCCTTGCAAGTGGCCGAACAGATGGCCGATTACCTTTTGTCAGGGGCTGTGCAAAACGCGCTCAACATGCCCAATGTCTCGGCCGAAGAGGCGGCGGTAATGGGCCCTTGGATCAAACTTGCCAGCCATTTGGGCGGCTTTATCGGCCAAATGACTGACGAGCCGATCCGCGCCATCAACATCCTGTATGACGGCAAAGTCGCGGCCATGAACTTGGCAGCCCTGAACCAAGCGGTGATCGCGGGTGTGATGAAAACCGCTAACCCCGATGTCAACCTTGTCTCGGCCCCGATCGTGGCCAAGGAACGCGGCATCCAAATCTCCACGACACGCCAAGACAAATCCGGCACCTTTGACGCCTATATCAAAGTCACCATGGTCACCGACAAACGCGAACGTTCTGTCGCGGGAACATGTTTTAGCGATGGCAAACCGCGCTTCATCCAGATCAAAGGCATCAACATTGATGCCGAAATCGGCCAGCACATGCTTTACACGACGAACGAGGATGTTCCCGGCATCATTGGTCTTTTGGGCATGACAATGGGCAAGAACAACGTCAACATCGCCAACTTCACCTTGGGGCGCTCTGGCGTGGGCCAAGATGCTATTGCGATCCTTTACCTTGACCAACCCATCGACCCAAAGGTGGTCAATACGTTAGAATCTACGGGCATGTTCTCACAAGTCAAAGCGCTGGAATTCGCCTGACCCTTCCCTTTCATACTTGCCCAAATATCCCGGGGGCGCGGGGGCAGCGCCCCCGCTTTTCCGGCGGCGGGCGTAGCCCCAAGGTGATGCATGCATATCTATGCCATAGGCGACATTCACGGCCATCTTGACCTGCTCAAATCCGCCCACCACCGGATCGCTGCCGATATGGCGCGGCATGGGCACGGCCAGATCGTGCATCTGGGCGATCTGGTTGATCGGGGGCCTGACAGCCGCGGCGTGGTGCAGTATCTGATGGAAGGTGTTGCCGCAGGGCGCGACTGGGTGGTGCTAAAAGGCAACCATGACAGGCTTTTTGCGGGGTTTATGACCGATCCTGCATGGCGCGATCCGGGGTTAAAGCCTGAACATGCGTGGCTGCACCCCAAGCTTGGCGGTGCTGCAACACTGGCGTGTTACGGCGTGCACAGCCCGGGCGACAGGCCGATCCGGCCGGTGCATTCCGATGCTTTGGCCGCCGTACCCGCCGATCACCGCCGCTTTCTGGAAAGCCGCCCCACAAGTTTCGTGGCCGAAGACGCAATCTTTGTGCACGCCGGTATCCGCCCGGGGATAGCGTTGCAAGATCAGGCCGAAGACGATCTGGTCTGGATCCGCAAGGATTTTCTGGAAGACAAGCGCGATCACGGCGCGTTGGTGGTGCATGGCCACACAGCGCTTGACCACGCCACCCATTACGGCAACCGCCTGAACCTTGACAGCAGTGCGGCCTACGGCGGCCCCCTGTCTGCCGCCGTGATCGAAGGGCGGCGGGCTTTTCTTTTGACTGATGCGGGGCGTGTGGCGCTTACCCCTGCATAATCAGCGCATCATGGCGCGGTACGACACTGCGCTGTACAGCGTGGCCAGCCCTGC
>CAIMWI010000054.1 GCA_903845215.1 uncultured Rhodobacterales bacterium
GACGAGTCTGCCCATAACCCGACGCGCCGCCGCAAAAGCGGTTCTAAAACAGCGAAAACGGGGCAATATGCCCGATCAAGGCGTCGTCCGAACGCTCAGGAGGCAATCCAGGTGAAGCCGAAGTCGTTGATCAGACGTTCCCTGGGTATTCATCCGCGACATAACGTAAGCACTTTTCACGATCGACAATAACTTGCTTTTCGTTATTTTTCAATACGATGCAGGCCTCTTCAAGACCTGCCTTTGCCTTGAAGAAGGTCGCGCGTGAAATTTTACTGGCATCTATGTAGAATTTCAATGGTTTATTCGGATAAAGGATTATTACAGAGATGATCACCAACACCGGATCCCGCATCAAGAGATCCTCTGAGAAAAAACAACTGGATAGACTACTGAAACTCTTTTTAAACTTAAAGAGAGTTGAACAATTTTGACACTGCAAAATCGCCCAAAAAATTCAACATTTTTCATTGATGGTAACTTTTTTCACGTCAGCCTCTTTGAGCCTGAAATCGAGATACTTGCCCGTGAGGCCTTAAGAAAGTCCTAAATAGTATACGTTTTAGACCGCAATAAATTCTTGAGTGAGTACTCAAAGGGCATTTTCGACCTATCGCTGCAGAGGGGCAGGTGTTGTATTCTTGTATTCTTGTATTCTTGTATTCTTGTATTCTTGTATTCTTGTATTCTTGTATTCTTGCATCATTGCATCATTGCATCATTGCATCATTGCATCATTGCATCATTCCGGGGTAACGGCGGTGGTCATTTTGTTTCAAGAATTTGTTCGATTTTGGAAAATCTTGGGCTTTTTTAGGCTCAGGACCCATTAATTTGCTTGCCGTTTCGTCGAAGCGTTGATTCATTGGTGGCACCAAGGGGGTGCTGCCATGACAGAGATGATCCTGCTTTCCGAAGCCCAGATGGCGCGGATTTCGCCGTTCTTTCCACTGTCGCATGGCATTCCTCGGGTGGATGACCGGCGGGTGATCAGCGGCATTATCTTCGTCATCCGCAACGGCCTGCGGTGGCGCGATGTCCCGCCAAGCTACGGGCCACACAAGACAATATACAACCGTTTCATCCGCTGGAGCGAGTTGGGCGTGTTCGGGCGCATCTTTCTGGAACTGGCCAAAGGCGGCGGCGAGACTGCCGAGTTGATGATCGATGCCACTCACCTGAAGGCTCACCGCACAGCGGCCAGCCTGCTCAAAAAGGGGCTCTTCCCCGGCATATCGGACGCACCAAGGGTGGGTTGAATTCGAAACTGCACGCTGTCTGCGACAGCGAAGGCCGCCCCCGCAGCCTGTTTCTGACCGCAGGCCAAGTCAGTGACTACACCGGCGCCGCGGCGCTGTTCTCGAGCCTGCCCCCGGCGAAGGCGCTCTTGGCCGACAGGGGCTACGATGCCGACTGGCTGCGAGACGCCCTTGCAGATCGGAAGATCGAGACCTGCATCCCATCGAAATCCAACAGGAAAACCCAGATACCGCATGACAGGCTACTCTACAAAAAGCGCCACAAGATAGAGAACATGTTCGGCAAGCTGAAGGATTGGCGCCGCATCCACACCCGATACGACCGATGCGCACACACCTTCATGTCAGCCATCGCTATCGCAGCCATCGTCATCTTCTGGATATGATCAATGAGTCCTGAGCCTAGTTGCCTTGTGTAGATTTTCATTAAATTATAGTTAGTCCGAGCATAACGACATTAACGCATCGTTTATCGTTCCACAAGGCAATTTATCGTTGCGCGGGGCTTGGATTGTCAGCGGTTCGGGGCGGGACGGGGTTTGCCACGCGCCTACCCGTCTGGGCTTGCGTGATTTGTCATTTATGCAACGCCGGACCGTTTTCAAGCCGATCACAGGCCCGCCACCCCAGGGTGCGGCATAGTGTAAACAAAAGTCAAAAAACCGGTCGCGTCGGTTTGTGTGGCCACTTGTGGCATCGCCACCCTATTTGCTACCGCAGCGGACTGCGGTAGCTCATCCGGCGGATGGATCCGGTTTTTGACCGCATCAGGATAGTTTCTGTTGTGATATACCCCGGCTCACGTTGAATGCCGCGCAGGATCGATCCTTGGGTCACGCCGGTGGCGGCAAAGATCACGTCGCCGCGCACCAGATCGTCGCGCGTATAGACGCGGTCAAAGTTGGCGATCCCCGCCTTGCGCGCCCGACCGCGCTCGTCGTCGTTGCGAAACATCAGTTTGCCAAAGAACTGCCCGCCCATGCATTTCAACGCGGCCGCCGCCAGCACGCCTTCGGGTGCGCCGCCCGAACCCATATACATATCAATCCCCGTCACGTCAGGTTCGGCGCAGTGCATCACACCCGCCACATCGCCGTCTGTGATCAGCCGGATCGAGGCGCCCGTGCCGCGCAGCTCGTCGATCAGGGCCTCATGCCTTGGCCGTTCCAGCACGCAGACGGTGATCTGCATCGTTGACACGCCTTTTGCCGCCGCAAGGGCCGATACACGTTCGGAAGGCGACATGTTAAACGTAACCGTGCCCGGTTTGAACCCCGGGCCAATTGCCAGCTTGTCCATATACACATCCGGCGCGTGAAGCAGCGTGCCGCGGGGGGCCATGGCGATCACGGTTAGGGCGTTGGGCATATCTTTGGCCGTCAGCGTGGTGCCTTCCAGTGGGTCAAGCGCGATATCAACAGCGGGGCCTTTGCCGGTGCCAACTTCTTCGCCAATAAAAAGCATGGGGGCCTCGTCACGTTCGCCTTCGCCAATGACCACGACGCCCGAAATGTCGAGCAGGTTCAACTGGTCACGCATGGCGTTGACGGCGGCTTGGTCGGCGGCTTTTTCGTCGCCCCGCCCGATCAGCGGCGCGCAGGCGATGGCCGCCGCTTCTGACACGCGGGCCAAGCCCAGCGAGAGCAGGCGGTCTTGGAAGACTTGGGCTTCGGCAAGGGGGGCGACCATGGTAAATTCCTTCGATGCAAGGGCATTGCGCCCCTTTATCGGGCAGGTTTGCCTGCGGCAAGGACGGTTGCGCTAACGTTAAACCTCTTCGATGCGCAGGGCGACAGGCGCACCCACCAGCACACCGGTTCCGGTAAAATGACCCAAGGCATGGTCGATATCTTCGCGCGTGGCTTTATGCGTGACGATCAGCACCGGCGCATTCGCGCCGGGGTGGCCGTATTGGCGCATTTGGTCGATCGACACGCCCGCCTCGCCCAGGCAGGTGGCGATCTTGGCCAAGGCGCCGGGTTTATCCAGCAGCGTCATGCGCAGATACCACGCGGCGGGGGTGGCGGTTTTGGCGGCAATGGGTTGGGCTAGCGTCGTGGCAGGTTGGCCAAAGGTCGGCATCCGCGTGCCCCGCGCCAGATCCATCACATCGGCCATCACGGCCGAGGCGGTGGGCCCTTCGCCCGCGCCCGCGCCGCGCATCACGATTTGCCCGACCGAGTCGCCCTCTAGCACCACCATATTCGTGCCGCCCTGCAACTGGCCCAAAGGGCTGTCGGCAGGCACAAGGCAGGGCGTCATGCGCTGTTCCAGCCCACGGCCCGTCATTTGTGCCACGCCCAACAGCTTGATCCGATAGCCCATGTCACGCGCCAGCCCGATATCGTCCAGCGAGACATTCTGGATGCCTTCCAACTCTACCGCGTCAAACGAAACCTGGGTGCCAAAGGCGATGGATGACAGCAGCGACAGTTTATGGCCCGCATCAATGCCGCCCACGTCAAGGTTCGGGTCAGCCTCTAGATAGCCAAGTTTGGCGCATTCGTCGAACAGCACGTTATAGCCTTGGCCCGTGGCTTCCATTCGCGTCAGGATGTAATTGCACGTCCCGTTCATCACGCCCATCACGCGCTTGATCTGGTTGGCGGCCAAGCCTTCGGTCAGCGCCTTGATCACTGGAATGCCGCCTGCCACTGCCGCCTCAAACCGGATCACGCGGCCTGCGGCTTCGGCGGCGACTGCCAAAGCTTGGCCGTGATGGGCCAATAGGGCTTTGTTGGCGGTGACGACATCATGGCCTGCGGCAATGGCCGCCTCGGTCGCCAAGCGGGCAGGGCCCTCGTGGCCGCCCATCACCTCGACAAAGACATCTATGTCGGCGCGTTTGGCCAAAGCCACCGGATCGCTTTCCCAAGCATAGGCCGACAGGTCCACCCCGCGCGCTTTGTTCGCATCGCGGGCCGATACGGCCACAATCTCGATCCTGCGCCCCGCGCGGGCGGCCAAAAGATCACCGTGGCGCTGCACGATCTTGACCACGCCAAGGCCAACTGTGCCAAGGCCAGCCAATCCGATACGCAGGGCGGGAAGGGGGGGCTGGCTCATGGTGGACCTCAAGGGTTGATTTTCGGCATCTGTTAGCCGTTTCGCCGCACCAACGCAACGCGGTCAGGGCGTCACCGA
>CAIMWI010000055.1 GCA_903845215.1 uncultured Rhodobacterales bacterium
CGTGACGGCCTGCACCATGGCACGGATCTCTTGGGTCGACTTTGCGTTCACCGTGACATCGCCGTCGCTTTCGACGGTGGAATCCACGATCCGCGCCGCAATCACGGCGCCTTGGCGCGCACGCCCGACTTCGCGCCACAATTTGGGATTGGCATAGTCCATGACAGCCAACATGCCGCCCTTGGCCCATTTGCTCTTATCCGCGAAGTCCAGCGTCGAAGGCTTCGCAGACAGGTCGGCACTGCCAATGTAGGAGTAGATCGCCCCGGTGGCGGCGTCATAGAATGCGTCGTTCGTTTTGATCGTGCGGTCTGTCGTATCCGTGATGCTGCATTTACCGAAGCTTGCAACCTCGATCGGGTTCGGGCCGACATATTGGAACAGCTGGCCTTTGCGAACGCCCTCAGTCACGGCAACCACATCACCCGAATTTATCACCGCGGGCGTATCAGACGCCGTGGTATAGTTGGGGGACGTCGCATCGCCGGAATAACCTATTTCGTTGCGCGCAATCGAGATGCCGATGGCCACGCCAACGCCAACGGCGCCGCCTGCAGCCGCAAGGGCCGCCGCGATCACTGTTGCTTCAATTTTGCCGGTGCTGTGGGCCTTGACCAACAGATCACCGCCACTGGTCACTGTCGCGCCAACGATTTCCGCCGTGGTGCTGGTGCCAATCGTGTTGCGAATGCCAACACCGGCCCCGGCAACAGAAATGCCAACCATACCGACCGATAGGGCCAAGGCCGCTGCCGCACCAAAACTGCGGATTATACTGGCATCCTCGGCGGTCACCGAAATGCTGCCCGTGGCAGCGACCCGGGCATATCCCGAAGAGTTTGGCGTGCGGGCGATGCTGGCCTGCACAATGCTGGTGATTTCGTTAACAGCATCCGTCGCGGCGATCGACAGCGCGACCCCCACCATCCCACCGGCGATGCTTAGCGATACTGCCGCAGCGACGGCATCAATCTGCGAGCGGTTCTGCGCGCTGATCGTCACCTGCCGCGACTGGATGTCGGTGGTTGAGCCGAAGATGCCCGCAACAGTCGATCCACCGATGCGGTTCACCGCACCCACGCCCGAGCCTGCCGCCGCGATGCCCACTTGACCCGCGGCAATCCCCATCGCCCCGGCGAAGACCAAAGCATTGATCTTGCGATCAGATTGCGCCGAAATATTCAGTGCAGAACCAGCACCCGCGCCGCCGGCTCCCGTCAAGATCAGGTTCGTCACCTCAGCCCGCACAGCACCGCGATCCGAACGGGCGTTTCCGTTTTGATCAAAGCCGATGTAGTTTTTCGCTATGGCAGCACCAATCGCGATACCGACACCCACTTGACCAACTGCGGCCGCCAAGGCCGCCGCCAGCACAGTGGCGTCAATCGACGAGATGTCGCTGGCTGTGACCGAAATCGTGCCCGCCGATGCCGATTGCATCGTGGTATTCGACAAAATCGCCACAGAGTTCGACGTCACAGAGTTGACCGCAGAAGCCCCAGCCCCAGCCACAGCGATCGCCGTTTGTCCAGCCGCAATGGCCAAAGAGGCCGCAGCGCTGATCGCGTTGATCGTGCTAAGCTTAGACACAAGCTGGTTGCCCGATTTGTTCAACGTCCACTGACGCCCGCTGGCATCGACAACCGACCAGCTTTCACCTTCTTTGATCGAAGAAACCCGCAGGTTCGACAGCAGACTTGCATCGCTGGTCAGATCGGCGTCGACAGTTTGTCCGGCATTTTCTAGGGCTGTTTTCAAGGCGCGTAGGGTCACTGCATCCGACGCCGCCTCTGCCGTGTCGGGCTCGTCTTGTTTGGCGGCTGCGAGCAGCCGGTCAAACGTCAGATTGCCGCCGGTGGTGATCGGCTGAGACAACATACCCGCGCCAGTCTTGGCCTCGATGACCAAGGGCGTTGCGGTGTCTGACAAGCTGATCAGGCTTACATTGGACGCCTCGGCCGTGACGGTATTGTCCACAGCGTTGCTGGCGACCGACACGCCGATCGAGATCGCAACCCCGGTCTGGCCGAAGGCTGCAGCAATCGACACGGCTTTGGCAACCGAACTGATCGTGCTGTCGTCACGGGCCGAGATGGTCAGCCGTGTTGCCGTGACAGAACCGCCCGCAACCCGCGCCGCCACATCAGACGCCGTGCGGTTGGTTACGCCGACACCACTGCCCGCGATGCCGATAGCGGTTTGCCCCCCCGCAATCGCTACAGAGCCTGAGATCGTCTTTGCGCCAATATACGACGCATTGGTTGCCATGACCTTAGCCTGACCATCCGTGAGGCTGATGTCAGAGTTCAGCACCTGCGCCCGGATCGCTGCACCATTGCGCGACAGGTCGACCCGTTTGAACATGTCCAGCTTGCTGTAATCCAACAGGTTTAGGACGCCGCCCTTGGCCCATAGATTGGTGTCAGCAAAGTTCAGCACCGCGTTGGTGGCCAAAGTGGTGCCGACATCATCGCTTAGATAGGTATAAAGTGCGCCAGTTACCGCATCATAGACCACATCGTTTTGCGCGATCGCCGCAGTGCGGGTGACATTGGACTGGAACTTGGCATAGTCCTTGGCCTGGATCGTTTCGCTGCCGATGTATTGATAGGCCTCTCCCGCCTTGGCGCCAACCGGGATGTAGATAATCTTCCCATTCGCCACGGTTGCCGGAGTGTCCTGCCCCGCAACGTAATGCGGGTTGATGGATGCCTTGCTAGATTGAGCAAAGCCGATTTCATTCTCGGCAATGGCCATACCGATCGAGGCGCCAACCGCGGTCTGTCCCAAAGCCACGGCCGCCGAAGCCGCAATAACTGTGCTGTGAACGGTGTTATTCGCATTGGCCGTGACCGACATGTCGCCAGCGCCGCTGTCAATATCCGCGCTGATAATCTCTGCCGCGGTCGCGCCGTTGATGCGGTTGTAGGAAAACGCCCCCGCGCCCGATATCGCCACACCGGTCTGGCCCAAGCCCGCCGCCAACGACGCGGCACTTGACGTGGCGTTGAAGAATGATCCGTCCAGCGCAGAAACTTCGATGCTGCGCCCTGACGCACCCATGCCAAGGCCGCTGTCGGATGGGGCAACACCTGTGAGAGAGATTCCCCCCGCCATCGTGTCAATCCGCGCCAGAGTGTCGCCACCGATCGCGTTTTTGGCCACCGACGCCGCCAAGGCGACAGCGATGCCTGTTTGACCAACCGCTACGGCAAGCGACGCTGCGCCAACAAGGGTATAAAAACGCCCATCCTTGTGCGCCGTCACAGCAAGGCTTTCCGCCTCGATGCGTTGCAGCACATTGCCGTTGCCGGTGATGGCAGCGCGCGTTGTCATTTCAACGCTGTTGATCGCCACCGCACCCGAACCGCTGATCGCGACACCGGTCTGCCCGCCGGCCACTGCAGCCGTACCCGCAATGACGGTTGCAAGCACCTGCGTGCGGTTGTTGGCGCTGACCTGCATCGCCCCGGTGGCAATGATGCGCGAATTGGTGACATCCGCCGTGACAGCAAAGGCATTGCCCACTTCACCGATCGAGTTGATCGCCACGGCGGCACCGATGGCAGCACCGACCCCCGTTTTGCCCAAGGCCAAGGCCGCTGCGACTGCAACTTGCACAGAATTGATGCCCGCCGCGCCCGTTGCTTCGACAACCACATCACCCGATGCCGTCAGGGAACTGCTGATGATGCCAGACGCCGTTCCACCCCGAACGGCATTGGTGATCCCAACACCGGCCCCCGAAATGGCAATCGACGTTTTACCACTGACGCTGACACTCAGCGCCGCCGCCACACCGACGGCCTTTATCGTGTCTTGATGCGCAACAAATCCGCCGGCTTCAGATTTCAGGGTAAAGGACCGGCCGCGATCATCGACCAGAATCCAGCCATCGTTTTTTTGTGCTTTCGACAGACGCAAACCGTCATTGTAAACGCCAAAGACGCCATTCTGCTCTTCGTAGACCATCCATTTGTGGCCCGCCTCGTCAGAAATACGCCAAGCGCTGAACGCATCGACGGTGCTACTGTTCATCAGTTGCACGACGCTTAGGCCACCTTCAAAGGCGATGTCCTGGGCGGCAAAAAGGGTCATAAGATGGCTGCGCGCATCTTCCACTGCCAAGGCGGCGTCATTTGCGTTCTGGTCGGCCAGGTCTACGGGCACAAGCGAGTCGGTCCCGTTGGACAACAGGGTCAAGACTTCTGGCCAAGTCGCATCTTGGCGCTGGTAAAGCTTGGTCACTGGATCGACCAGGACTTTGCCGGATGAATCGGTAACCGGAACCTGCCCGGCATCGCCGTTGAACAGCGCCAAATTGGCAATCGGGTTATAGGCGGAAATCTTGCCATCCGACGGAAGCCCGGCGTTCATGGCTGCGATCAGCGTGTTCAAAGTCGCAGTCGTTGTGGCCCAAGCATCCGGCTTAATTTGCAGGTCGCCATTCTCGTCCTGCTCCAAAGCCAGTTCCGCAGCCTTATCAAGCGCGGCAGAGGTCAGACCTGTATTGAAGATGGAAACGGTTGCGGGCGGGGCAACCCATCCACGCACCGTGACATTGCCGACCGATCCGGTCACACTGTCGATATGGGCCGTGGCCAGAGTATCGATATCGTTCAGCGAAATCGACAGGCCCACCGCGATCGAGGTCGCGCCCTTGGATCCGCCAATGGCTGCGGCCACCGCGGCCCCGATCACCACGCTCTTGATCTCGGCGCGGTTCTCACCCAACACGCTTAGATCGCCACCGGTCAAAGAGTTGACGCCGAGAAGCAAAGCCTTGCTGCCGCCACGCAGGCGGTTGCGCGCAACCGATCCGGCACCGGCCAAAGACGTGCCGCCCTTGGCCGAAGCCGCCACGGCAAGCGAGGCCACAATGGCCGAAACCGCAATGGATTCAGCCGATTCCGCATGCACCAAAATGTCGCCGTCTACCGTGACGGTGCCAACAGCGGCGATTTGTGCGGTCGTAGGTTCTGGGTTGGCGTTCAGGTCGATCCGCTGCCAGTTGTCGGCGATCGCATAGTCTTCCACGTCCAGATAGCTCAAATCCGTGCGGGTCTGGCCGACGTATTTGTACACCTGCCCCGCCAAAGCATGGTCGCCCAGAATGCGGACGGTGTCGTTGGTGTTCAGCAAAACCGGTTCGTCGCCACTGTCATGGGTGGTCGAGACAGGTTGGGTCTGGGTAAACCCGATGGTGTTTTCGGCCACCGCGATCCCGATTGCTGCCGCCGTGGATTGCCCCATCGACAGGCTTAAAGATGCCGCGATGTTCACGATATCGGCGCTGATACGGGCGCTGCTGATGGCTTCGACCGTCAGGTCTCCGCCCACAGAAAGACTAGTCAGATTGCGTATTTCTGCAATCAGGCTGCCCGTTATCTGGTTAAGGGCAAGGGTTCCCGCCCCCGCAACCGAAGGGGTCGAACCGGATCCAAGCGAGACAGCAACCGAAACGGCCGTCGCACGGCCTATCGATTCAATCGTCGCCGTGCGCAAACCGCGGACTGTCAAATCCCCGCCCGCAGTGACCTCGTCAAGACCAAGTATCCTTGCCGTGACGGCCGAGCGGATGATGTTTTGCGCAAAGTTGGCGGCAAGGCTGACAGCCTTGACGTTCCCCGTGCTCGCCGCAATCGCAACGGCTGTTGCAACCAGTTCCGCATGAATGAAGGCGTTGTCAGAAGCCAGAACTGCCAGACCGCCCTCTACTAGGAAGTCCGCTGAGCCTGCCCCGCTTAAATTTGCGATAACGTCGCTTGTGATCTCATTTCGGCCAAGAGCCGCACCGATGGCGATGGATTTGCTATCCCCGCCTGTGGCGTCTACCGCAAGGCTGATCGCTGAAGACGACAGTTGCGCCAAAACCTGCGTTTCTGCCGCCGCCGATATGGTGGCATCGACACCCACGGTGTTCGTCGAGTTGGCCGGCAAGCTGGTGATCAGCGCCGAGGTGCTGGTCGCCATCTTGTTCATCGCAATGATCGGGGCAACCGTGATCGACGATGCGCCACTGCTGCCATCACTGCTGCTGGTTTTCACCTTCAGCGCCAGAGCCGAACTTGCAATATCGGCAACAATGCCGCCCGAAGAATTCGCCTCGACCGACAGGCTGCCTGCCACTGCCAGCGATGAATTGCGGATCTCTGCAAGGGTGGCAACGGTGGCAGAGCCTGCCAGATTTGTGCCAACCAGCGCATCGACTGTTGCGTAAAGCAGATTGGTCGGCTGATACCCAATCGTGTTGAACGCCAATACGATACCAACCGAGGTTGACGCCTGAACCTCACTTTTCACTGTGGCAAGGATCGAACTTTGCGTTTCGGCCCGAACGGCCATATCGCCGCCCACCGTCAGGTCAGAATCTGCCACAAGGGCGGTATTGCCGCCCATGATCGTGTTGGTGGCGATCACCACGTTGAAACCGGTTGTGTCGGCGCTGACAACGCTTTCATCATCGGCAATGATCAATGCGGTTTGCATTGCTTGAACCGAAAGGTCACCGGCTGCATCAAGCAAAGCATCCGACAGGGTCGCAGAAACGGTTGTGCGCAGATCGTTGCGCGACACCAGCCCCCCAAAGCCCGTGCCCTTGGCACTAGAGCCTTCGATCACATTGGCCGCGATCGAGGCCATAGAGATGATGGAATCGAGATCAATTTCCAGCCATTTGCTGCTGTTGGTGAAATCTTCCGTCGACAGATCCAAGCCCGCCTGCGCTTGCAGGGCGACATAGACCTTGTCGGGGTCGCCTTTCACTTCTTTCCAAACAGTGGCGTCGCTGTAGTCTTGCTGGTCAAGATGGGGGTCTTCCAGCGGGTCAGCGCCGATGTATTCGTAAATGACGCCAGCCTTGCCGTTGCAGATATCCCACTCCAGACGGACGCGGTCTCCCGCTGCCATCGTATCGGGCCGGTCAAGAACTGTCAGACCATTATAGCCGATCTGCACCCGGTCGCCCAAGGTGATGTCCTTGGTGCCAGAATAATCCGTGTAAGTTTGACGGAAGAAATTCGCGAGCGCCTGAATTGCAAGCGCAATCTCTCCATCGCCGCCGGTCTTGGCCGACAGGTTGACGTTTGACAGGATCTTTGCGTCATCCTGCGCCAGCACGTCGACAGCGCCGCCTGTCGTAATCTCGCTTTGGCCGGTGCTGTTGGTGATCTCGGCCCGCGCGGCCGAAGAGGTCATGTTGCTGGCCAAAATGAAGCCCGCGGCCACGGCCGAGGCTGAACTGGATGCGTCGTCCCCTAGTTTGGAGGCGGTGTCATTGGTGACCTGCGACAGGATAGAGGCGGTCGAGACGGCGCGCACCGTCAAATTGCCGCCTGCCGTGATGTCTGACCCATCGATCAGGGCCAAAGCTTCGGCCTTTTGTTCGGTCCCAAGATTGGTGCCGACCAAGGCATCTATAATGTCTTCCCAGATGGCGCTGGCTTCATAGCCGATGGTGTTGAACGCCAAGGTGACATTCACGCCGGTGCCGTCAGAGGTGATCGAACTGGCATTGCGCGCCAGAATGTCGGCGCGGTTATCAGTAGAAACGTAGACATCGCCCGAGGCTGTCACCGTGCTGTTGGTGATTTTGGCCGAGGAATCGTTTAAGATCAGGTTGGTCGCAATGATGCCACCGACAGCAGTGCTTTGACCCGTGCCATCGCCTTTGGCCTCGGCCACGGCGTCAAGCAGGGCGTGGATCCGCGCGGCTTCTTCCATCGTGACAGTGACAGAGCCTGCTTCGATCGTGGCCCCGTCTATCCATGCGGTACCGCCACTGCGCACGTCGTTGCGCACGATCAAACCGCCGACAGCCACGCCGCCCTTCGCGGGTTCTTCTGGTTCCGGCGCATCAGCGCCCGTGCCTTCGATGTCAAGCGACTCGACCGTCATCGTTTCGACCGGCCCTGTGAAGCCGATTTTGTATACGCCGGGCTCGTCGCCGGCCGTGACATTGATTTCCAGTTCGGTTTCGCCAAGGGTCTTGGCCACCGGATCAGTTTCTTCGGTGGCGGTCACCGTTTCTTCTGCTGGTGGATCTGCGGGCGCGGGATCTGCAGGTGCGTCTGCGGGCGCGGGTTCCGCGGGCGTTGTCTCCTCTGCCGGAGGTTCTGGCGGCTTCACGGTCGCCTTTTTAAGGGCTATGGCAATGTCTTCTGCCGTAGCCCCTTTGGCGATGCCCTCGGCAATATAAGTCGTGCCGTTCACGACAACGGTCAGCGTATAGGTTTCCTTTGGCGGGACCGTGATGTCAAAGCTTGGCCCCTTGGGGTCAAAGCCCTTCTTGATCACCGAATTCTCGACAGTCAGGCCAGTCAGGGCCTCGGCAACGGTGGCCGAGATTTCCTCGACGGCCTGTTCTTTCAAATCGCCAGTAAAGGTGACGCGGTACTGCCATGTGACTGGCCCCGTGACTTCGGGTTCGGCCTCAGCCGCTGGCGGGTCAGCCGGTGGCGGGTCAGCCGCGGGAGGTTCAGCGGGTGGAGGCTCCGCGGGATCGGCGGGATCGGCAGGATCGGGGGCAGGCTCTTCCGCGGGGGCTTCGTAATAGACGACTTTGGTGTTGCCCTTGCCCAGCATGGCATCAAGCGCCTTCTGGATCTCGGCGACTTGGTCGTCAGTTGTGACTTCGTTGCCCTCAACCACGGTGCTAGAGCGCACAATGAGAAAGCCCATTTGGGTATTAATCTTTGCTTCGATCTGGGCATGATCTACGCCCTCTTCGGCAAATTCGATGTCAAAGGCCCAGCCCGCGCTGGAAGCTTTTTCGTTAAAGGTGACTGTCGCCTTCGACTTGCCATCAGCATCCTTGCCAACAATTCTGTCGACGGCGGCCTGAAGCATGGTGCGCGTGGCCGACGCCGTCGAACGAAGTTCCAAGGCATCCGTGACCTGGGTCGTTACGTTGCCCGGTGGTTGCCCGTTGGCCTTGTAGGACAACTTGAAATCGCTTCCGAAATCCATATCGTTGCGCAAGAACACGATGCGCTGGACTTCCTTGGTCTTGGCCCCGATGTCCAAGACATCGATCGGACCTGTCGTCTTGTCACCATAGGTCAAGGTGAAGGTCAGATCCGTCTCGACCTTGACCGTGTCGTCGCTGGCTTCGACGATCTCGGCCTCTGCGATGATCTTAAAATCCGAAGCTTCCAGATCCGGTGCATCCGTTAAAACCGGCAAAACCGCAATCTGAACGGCCTCAAGAGAATCGTTCCCGTCGGGGTCGTAGTAAAGCGCCCCCGTTGTTGTGTTGTAGATGATCCGGTCTGATGCGTCGTATCCTGAAGTTGCATCCTGCCAAGAATAGAACGCCGCCGACCCCAGTGTCCCCACCGCGCCCAACTGTGCAAAGATGGCCTTGGAAAGGGTGATGTGATCTACGCCTGAAACGAAATCTTCGATGGTGTCGATTTCAGCCGTTTCTGCCAGTTGGCTAAGCACAAACGTATCTTCGCCTGTACCGCCACGCAAGCTATCGGCCCCAGCCCCACCCTCAAGCGTGTCGTTGCCCACGCCGCCCGTGATCGAGTCGTCGCCCGCGCCGCCGAAGATCTTGTCATCGCCTTGAAGGCCGTCCAGACCATTGGCCCCATCATTGCCGACGATCACGTTGGCCAGCGAGTTTCCGATGCCATTGATATCGTCGCCGCCTGTCAGGGTCAGGTTCTCGACATTGGCCGATAATGTGAATGTGACAGAGCTTTGCACCACATCGGTGCCGCCGCCGCTGCTTTCGACGACAACGTCATCGCCATCCACCACATAGATGTCATCGCCAGCGCCGCCGGTCAGACGGTCATCGCCGGCACCACCATCAAGGATGTCATTGCCAGCACCCCCGTCAAGACTATCGTCACCCGCACCACCTGAAAGCGCGTCTGCGCCCTCACCGCCCGACACCACATCGCTTCCAGAGCCGCCGTAAATCGTGTCATTGCCAGCAAGGCCCGACAGATTGTTGTCGTCGGAATTGCCGGTCATCACGTTGGCCAGCGCGTTGCCTGTGCCATTGATGGCGCTGCTGCCCAAGAGGGTCAGTTTCTTGACGCCATCTTCCAGCGTGCTGGTTTCAGAAGTTTCAAGGTGATCTTCGCTTTCGCGGCTTTTGATCTTTTCCTTGTCAACAGTGATCGCGATTTCCTGCACGCCAGAAGAGCCGGGCTCTTCGGCTTCTACCTGTTCGGCACCCTCGTCCTTGGTCGCATCCGTGCCGCCAGTTTTGGGTTTTGGCTGCTTTTCAAGCGGAATGTCAAAACCAACGCCCTTCAGCACTTGAATGCCAATATCGAAGGCCACGGCGTAGGCCGGATCCTTCAGATCGGCTGGCGTTATGTCGCCCAGATCAATCTTGGGAATCGTGTATTCGACGGTTTTCGTCGTATCGACCAGATAGTCAGACAGCTTCTCGCCGGCAATCGTGGGCAGCACGGCATCCCAGATGGTGGTCAGATCAACCATCAGATGATTGGTCGCCCCGGCCTGCAGCATTGGACTGTTGAAAGAATTGATCAGCGTGCTGACCGGCAATTTCTGCGACAGATTATAGCCCAAAAGCGAGAAAGACAGCGTCGGGTCGGTCAAGTCCAGCGTCTTGGGCAGAACCTTTAGGGCGGCCAACAAGCTGTCTTTAAAGGCTGTCGGAGACGAAATATCAAATGCGGTCGCGTCGTCCCAATAGTCGTCGGGACGTCCCGCCAGATCTTCAGCATCCCAGATCAGCGCATCCAGATCGACGTCCTTGATGACCGCACTTGACAGCGTGACGGTCGGCAAAGTCGGATCAAACAGGCGCGGTTCGTCAATCGGCAGATTGATTGGGTCAGCGGTGTTGGGATAGTGAAGCTTGAAGGCCTTGCCGTAGATCGAAAACTTGATGTCGAATGCGGGCAATTTATAGCTGGTCGGCAGCTTTTGGATCAGCGCCACGTCCTCTTGGTCGGGCGCGTCGATGTAAAAGCCGAAATCCAGCTGCGGCATGAAGTAGTCGGCATCGCCCGTCAAAAGGGCCGTAACCAGTTCGGGGAACTTGGGATTATCCCAGCCGAACATGGCCTTGATGCCATAATCGACCATTTCGCCGTTGTGTTCGACTTGGCCGACGACCTGCTTGAATTCATATTTGGGCAAGTCGATCTTAGGCATGATCAGATCAAGCGACAAGGACGGCAAGGCAAGACCGGAATCGCCTGCCGCACCAAGCCCAAAGATAAAGCCCGTGTCCGTTACCCTAAATCCGGCATCGACCACGCCCATTTTGGAAATAAAGTCCAAGACAGTCAGGTCATCCCAACCGGCCGAAACTTTAAAGCCAATGGTGACGCCATCGCGACCAATGTCCAAATCGGTCGTGAAAGACTTGGTCTCTTGCGGCATCGCAGAATACAAGAAGGCCAGCGTTGTGCCCATAAAGCCTTCGGGTGGCGGAATTTCCCACCAATAGCGGCTGTCGGTGAAGTTGGTTTCCGACAGGTTCACCGTCGCGTCCGTTCCCATGAAACGGTAGATATTGCCGACGTTCCCGCCAGCGCCGTGATCTTCCTTGATGAAGACCTGATCCCCAAAGGCGACGTCTGTTTCGCCCTGATCGCTGTAGTGATCGACCTTGATGTATTCGCGTCCAGCCGTGGCCGCATCTACTGTGGTCGCAAGCACCGTGCCCTTGGCCGTGATCTCGGCTGCGTCTTTTGAGGTGACCGACAGGCCGCCGCCCACCAAAACGGTGCCAACTGCTGACAGCAAAACCGCGTCAGCATGGGAAGAAACAAGGTTCGTTGCCAAGACAACCGCGGCCGCCGCCCCTCCAGCACCAGCTTTGGCTTCGTTCAAGACCGAGGCCGCAATCGAAGCCGAATTGTCGGCTGATACAGTCAGATCACCCCCGACGACCAGCGCCGAAGTCTTGATGGTGGCGGTGACAGTTGCAGTATCTTCTTCGCCGATGCTTGTGCCCAACAGGCCATCAATCGTGTTGGCGAAAATGTTCGACGGGGCCCAGCCCACAGTGTTGAAGGCCAGCGTTACGCCGACGGCGGTCCCTTCGCCTGCGGCCGACTGGGTCGCCGTATTTGTCGCCGAAATGCTGCCGATGTTGACGGCAGTCACGGACATGTTTCCGCCGACCGAGATGTCGGAAGCCTCTAGCGTCGCTGCGGATTTCGACAGCACAAGGTTTGTCGCGATCACGCCACCTGCGCCGATCGATGTGTCCTCGCTATCCTCGTCTTCGGTGGATTCCGTCTTGCCGCTTAGCTCGGCGGTGATCGTGGTGGCTTGTTCGGCTGTCAGGATCAAATCGTCCTGCACCAGCAAATTCAAGCCTTTGATCGTCGCTTCGACAGCGCCGCGCGCATCGTTCAGCACAACAACGATACCCACAGCGGCACCGCCGCCGCTGCCAGCCGTCATTGCCGTATTGGCCGTAATGGCCGCCGTATCCTTGGCCGCCACTTCCAGCGCGCCCAGCGCATAATAGTCAGGGTCAGCAAAGTTCGAGGTGATCTTTGCGATGGTCGACGTTAGAACACGGTTGGTGGCCAGTACCAGACCAACCCCTGCAGACCCAGAACCGCCCGCCGTCGAACTGTCAATCGTGGCTTCCAGCAGCGCGCCGTTTTGCTCTGCCTCTGGGTCGGTCCCGCCGGCCAGAACGCGCATGGCGCCGCCCGAAGAAAACACCGCATTCAAGACCTGCGCCTTGGTGACAGCCGCATCTTCCGTACCAATTGATGTCCCCAGCAAGGCGCTTGCCGCTTGCGTGAAGATATCGGTGTTGCTCCAGCCAATGGTGTTGAAGGCCAGTGTGATGCCGACGGCCGTTCCATCGGATTCTGCCGCCATCGCGTTGTTGGCCTTGACCACCGTCACCGTATCGGCCAGCACATCCAGCCCACCGCCAGCAACGACAGACCCGCTTGAAATGGTCGCCTCGGCACCACCCAGCACTAGGTTGTTCGCGATCAGGCCACCGATGGCCGTGCCGCCATCATCGCTATTCGCATCGGCTGGGGCCTCAACCTTGGTCTTGCCGGACGCGGTCGCATCAATCTGAGCCGCCGCTTTGGCCGACACCAAGAAGTCGCCGCCCGATTGGACAGCCATATCCGTCAACAGGGCCTTCACACCGCCGCGCACATCATTGCGCACGACCAACCCGCCGACCGACGACGTGCCACCGGCGGATTCCAGCGTTACATTGGCGGTGATCGTCGCAGAATCGTCGGCTGCGTAAGACAGGTTGCCCGTCACATCGACCAGCGGCAAAAGCTCCCACACCAACGATGGGGTCGCATCGCTGAAATCGGCCTGCGATAGGTCCATCGACTCGCCCAAGCCAATGTAGCGATACCGCCGTCCCGCCAGCCCGTTTTCACGCCGCCCGTCATCAACCAGCACCACGTCACCGGTGAAAAGCGTTACAGGCCCACCCGTCGTGACGCGATGGTTAACTGTGTCGGTGACGATAATCTGGCTGCGCGAACTGACGCGGTTCATCACAATCACAAAGCCCGCCCCGACTTTGTCGGTCGAGGTTGCCACCGCAGCAAGCTTGGCGTCGATCGCCTGCGCGCTTTCGGCAGCGACCCCCAAATCGCCCCCTGCCGACATGTCAACATTGGTCAGGGTCACAACCGCGCCCGCAGGCGTCTCGGTTCCGATGTTGGTGCCGATCAGCGCGTCGATCGTGCTGGAAAAGATGTTCTGCGGCTCTAGGCCGATCGTGTTGAAGGCCAGCGTGATGCCAACTGCCGTGCCGTTGCTTTTCACTGTGGCCGAATTGTCCGCTGTGATTGTGCCAGCGTTGCGGGCCAAGATCGAAACATCGCCGCCCGCATCCAATGACCCGCGCGTCATCGTCAGGACAGCACTGGTCAGGATCATGTTGTTGGCGATGAACCCTGCGGCCGCAAGGCCACCAGCTTCGGCGTCTTCGGAAATCTCGAACGAGCCGTTCAAGGTTGCGGTGATCGTGGCACTCGATTGTGCGACAAGATCCGCGCTTTCATCCGAGGTGAGCACGGCGTCGGTCAGGGTCAGGCTTGCCCCGTTGCGCACGTCATTGCGCGCCACCAAGCCACCTGCCGCAACGGTGCTGCCGGCAACAGCCAAGGTCACATTGGCGGTGATCTCTGAGGCTTCGATGGCCTGCAATACCAAAGCCGCACCCGACACAACCGTGTCTGTCATGCTAACAGCGGTCCGGCTGGCCACCATGTTGCTTGACAACAAAATACCCGCCGCCGCCCCACTGACCGAAGCCGCGCCCGCCTCTAGCGTTGCGCTGATCGTCTGGGTATTCTCTGCCGTCACCGACACGGTTCCTTCGGTGGACGTCAAGGTTGACGTCCCCGAGATGGTCACCGTATCGGCAGATTCTGCTTTCACGCCGATATTGGTTCCCAAGATGGCGTCGACGCTGTTCGAAAAAATGTTCTGCGCCTGCCAACCGATCGTGTTGAAGGCCAGACTTACCCCGACCGTCGTGCCAACACCCGAAGCCGAGGCGGTGTTTTCGGCCGTGATTGATCCGGTGTTGTTCGCCGCAATGGTCAGATCGCCCGTGGCCGACAGCACGGTATCGGTCACCGTCACTGTCAGGCTGCCCAAAATGGCGTTGGTTGCGATCACACCAGTCAGCGCGAAGGACGGCTGATCTGCTTCGTCTTGATCCTCTTCAGCCTCGGGCTGAGTGCCACTGACAGTGGCCGTGATGGTCGCGGCCTCGACCGCATTGGCGGCCAGAGATCCGTCTGCCGTCATAGTGGCACCGCTTAGGGCCATCGCGACATTCGACGTGATCAGGTTGCGGGCGAAAAGCCCGCCCAAGGCCGGCCCCCCCTTACTGGCCGACAGAACAGCGCCGTCCGCCGTGATCGTCGCCGTGTCAGACGCGTCAAGCGTGATGTCCCCGCCTGCGTTGATCTCTGTCGCAGCCGTGTTGATGATCGTCAGATCAACATTGGACACAATCCGGTTGCCCGCGACAACCAATCCAGCCCCCAGCGATTTGTCGGCTGCGCTGGCCTTGCCAGAGACTGTGGCTTCGATTGTGGGGGTGGCGATGGCGGACAGGGTGATGGACCCTGCGGCGTCAACATCCACATTCGTCATCGTGACATGGGTCACAAGCGGGTTCTCGGCACCCGAAACCGTGGTGCCAAGCACGGTATCGAAGGTGTCGCCCACAACGCCAGCAGAGCCGGAATTCCAGCCCATATTGTTAAAGGCAATCATCGCCGCAACGGCGGTGGAATTGGATTCAACCCCGCCATCGACTATCGCCGACAAAGCCATGCCATTGGTTGCCGCAACCGTGACGTCGGCCTCAACCGTATCGTCTAACGGATCACCGGCTGCAGTGATGGAGCCGCCAGTGATGTCGACCGTGACACGGGCCAGAACTTCGTTGGCTGCGACCATACCGCTGACAGCCACTTGTGGCAGGCCGGACGAGGTTGCATTGGCCCCGCCGTCAAACTCGGCAGGGAAAGACACGGCTTGTCCAGCCAGATGGGCGCTGATCACGCTGTCATCCGTGGCGGTTACCGCGACAGAGCCGATAGACGCGATATCCACATCTGTCAGTGTCACTGTCGAAGTGACAGATACGTCGTTAAAACCGAAAGCCGCCAACGCCATGTAGAACGTTGGTGGTTTTTCTACAGCGCCACCGATCGGCCCCTCGGCCGAAATCTCTAGGTCGGTCAATGCCGAAATGGTGGCCCCTGCGGACCCGGCTTGGATCGTTGCGCCCGCAGCCTGCACCGTGGCAGAGGCTTGAACCTCGTTCCAAGCCAAAATACCTGCCGTCTGATAGTGCACCGTATCGGCGGCGGCGACGATCACCTCACCCGTCGCTAGAATCTGGGACGCGCCAAGGTTGATCGAGGCCACATCGGTGGCGTCGATCCGCACGAATTTGAGTGAGTTGAGAAAGGCACCGATCGCACCCCCCACGCCCAAATTGGCCGCGGCGACCACGTTGCCCGATATCGTTGCCCCGACGGTAACATCGCTGCCGTTGATGACAACCGAGTTCCCAACGTTGATCGAAGCGGTGGCGGTGCCAAGATCATAGACATCGATCCCGATGGCAGTATCGGTGAAATCGCGCAGGACAGAGGCTGTGACCGAAACGGATCCTGTGCCCATGATCGCGCCAGACAACGTGATTTGCGCCGTGGCATCGCCAGAAGCGCCCTGCACCGACTGCGCGGCAATTACCGCATTGCCACCCACCGACACGGAATCAGTCAAAGTGATCTGGGTCGTACCGCCCGAGGTTACCGAATCGGCCGTAAGCGAAAAGGCCCCGGCAATCCCCAGCGCCCCGGTGGACGCCGTAGCCCCAACCGAGATCGACTCTGACAGCACCGTCAAATCGCCAAGCGAAAGCGTACCCAAGCGGTCGATCGTTACGGTGTCCACCCCGCCCAGGCCAAAGACCCACAAGGCCAAGCCCGTATCGTCAAACCCATCGCCAAAGGTCAGTTTGATCCGGTCAGCGTCACTGCTGCCGGTGATGTCGATCATATTGTTGTCTGAAATGTCGTAGAACTCGTCTGCCCGATCCGAGTAATCGACAGTCAAGGCACGATTTGCACCCGTCTGGTCGAACCGCAGTTCCACCTGACCGGCAGAGGCCCCCAGCGCAACCGTAAAGGGATCGGCGCTCATCAAGACGCGCGGTTCTAGCGCTTCAAGTTTCCAGGAGTGATCCGCCAGTGTGAGATGGGTCGTTTCTTGCACTGCGCCCCGCCGAAGAATGCGACGTTGGGCACGCCGAAGCGCGCGCGAAAGCGACATACCAAAGCTTCGGGTACCAAATGGTGCCGACACCGTGTCCTCACAACAATCAAACCGCGCCTAAGATGGCGACTAACAAGACTTCCTTTATAGCCGAATTGCCTTGAGATTTACAATTGGCCAGCAAAACACTTAAGTTAGACCCAATGGATAAAAAACCGAAGTAAAAACTTTTGCCCCCCATGCAATCATACCGCACTTCACACGTAACTCACTGAATTTCCTAAAGGGGGTGGCAGTGCCATTTATCTTTAGATTATTTCATCGAAAGAAATGCGCAGATCCAAAGGCCGTGATCCCCGCCGCGCTACAAATCGGGTCTTCATCCGATATTGGCCTGTCACAAAGCTGATGTTGGGGCTATAGATGGCGTGGTTTCCTTGATGACACTTGGGCGAGGGCACAAGATGAGCAAACAACTTCTTATTTATGACCGTGTGGCCGCAATCGGTTCGGTCAGCCATGCCGATGTCAGCGTTGACATAACAGGGTCTTTTGCTTTTGCCGCCGGCGTTAACTCTGTGCCCCTGCTGAGCATAGAGTTTGAGGCCGCATCCCTTAGCCATCCGATTGTCTTTGCCCGCAACGGGGCCTCGCTTTTCCCGACGGCGCTGCTTGGCTTGCGGCCAGATCGCAACGAACACGTTGATTTTGACGGCAGTTGGTCAGGTGGCTATGTGCCTGCCTTTCTGCGTCGCTATCCTTTCATTTTTTCCCAGCAAGAAGGTCAGGACGAACAGTCTTTCACCCTGTGTCTGGACGAGGCTCATACCGGTGTGAACCGCGAGGGGCGCGGCGAGCGGTTGTTTGATGATGCAGGCGAGCAAACGCCCTGGCTGGCCCGACAGATGGCCTTTACTGTCGAATATCAAGCGCAGTTCCTGCACACCCAAACCTTCTGTGCCCATCTTGACCGTCTTGGCCTGCTGGACGATGCCCAAGCCGTCTATCGGGGGGCGTCGGGTGTTCAGGGCAGCATGGGCGGCTTTTGCGTGCTAAACCGCGCGCGGCTTAAACAGATCCCTGCGTCTGAGATGCAGGCTTTGGTCCGCAACGGCGGCTTGTCGATCTGCTACGCCCACCTGCATTCGCTGCAAAACATTCTTAAGCTGGGTCAAGCGGCCCGATATTCCGGTACCGCCGAGATCCAGACAACCGCCATCCGCGCTGCGTAAGCCCGCGCGCCGGCTGGCCCAGCCAGACTTGGGGCGACAGGCTGCATGAAAGCCCAAGCTTGAGCATATCGGCAGGTGACTACTTTCAAGACCTTCGGGGCGTTTTGGGTCAGCGCAGCCTGTTCCCGTCGACGTCAAAGCGAAAAGCGCGGGCTTGATCCAGCGTGACGAAAAGATCTGCGCCAAAAGCGAAGTCATGCTCGCCAAACAGGCGCACGGTCAACACGCCTTGCTCTGCATTGCGCAGGTAAACCAGCGTCTCGCCGCCAAGTTTTTCCACATGGCTGACCTTGGCAGAAATATCCCCATTTTGCGAGGACAGTGTCAGATGTTCGGGGCGAATGCCCAAAGTGGCAGCGTGTTCGCCCAAAGCGCTGGCCTTCAGGAAATTCATCTGCGGGCTGCCGATAAAGCCTGCGACGAAGGTGTTGGCGGGGTTGTTGTACAGCTCCATCGGGGAACCGACCTGTTCGACTTGGCCGGCGCGCAGGACGACGATTTTGTCAGCCAAGGTCATCGCCTCGACCTGATCATGGGTGACATAGACCATCGTCGCCCCCAGTTCGCGGTGCAGGCGGGCGATTTCGATTCGGGTTGCCACGCGCAAAGCAGCATCAAGGTTTGACAACGGTTCGTCGAACAAGAACAGCTTGGGACGGCGCACAATGGCGCGGCCGATGGCCACGCGCTGGCGCTGGCCGCCAGACAGTTCGGCAGGCCGCCGGTCCAGATAGGGGTCAAGTTCCAGCATGGCAGCGACGCGGTTGACAGCAGCCTCTATCGCGGCCTTTGGCTCTCCGGCCTGTTTCAGCGCAAGGCCCATATTTTGACGCACGCTTAGGTGCGGGTAAAGCGCGTAGGTTTGGAACACCATCGCGATTTCGCGCTTGGCGGGCGGCAAGTTGCTGATGATCTTGCCGTCCAGCGCGACATCGCCGCCACTAAGATCCTCTAGCCCTGCGATCATCCTAAGCAGCGTGGATTTGCCGCAGCCCGATGGGCCGACGAACACGCAAAACTCGCCGTCCTGCACCGTCAGATCAAGGCCTTTGATAACCTCAGTTTTACCGAAGCTTTTGGAAACATTGGAAAGGTGCAGCGCGCCCATGGTGGCCTCTTACAATTTGACGGGGTGGCCGTGGCGAACGCTTTCATCCGCCGCCAAACAGATCGCAAGCGACTGGACGGCATCTTGCAAATGGCGGCCAAGGTCGAGGTTTTCTTTTATAGCGCGGGCGACGAAGGCCTGTTCGCGGTCGCACAGGGCCTGATGGTCAGGCTCGTCTGTCATATCCAGATTTTGGGTCGTCTGCCCCACGCGGTGGATGCGCAACTTGGCAGTTTTGGTATGGGTGTCGATATCATCAGAACGCGCATCATCGGGCATACGGATCGACACCGCGCCCTTTGGGCTGACCACGTCTTTGACGAAAAACGCCGTGTCCGACATCATCGGGCCCCAGCCCGCCTCGTACCACCCTAAGCTGCCGTCGTCGAAAAGCACCTGAAAATGGCCGTAGTTGTACATATCGGGTGCAATCTCGTGCGACAGGCGCAGGCCCATGCCGCGCACCTCGACCGGTTTGGCATCGGTGATCTGACACATGACATCGACATAATGCACCCCGCAATCGACGATGGGCGATGTGGTTTGCATGAGGGCCTTGTGCACCTCCCATGTCGCACCGGTGGATTGCTGGTTCAGGTTTAGGCGGAAGACGTAAGGGCCACCCAAAGCGCGGGCCTCGGCGATCAGACGTTGCCAACTGGGGTGATGGCGCAGGATGTAACCCACCACCACTTTGCGCCCCGTTCGGGCGGCACACTCGGCCACGCGCTTGGCATCGGCGACTGTGGTGGCCAGAGGTTTTTCGACGAACACATGCGCCCCCGCCTCCATTGCGGATACGGCATAGTCGGCGTGGCTGTCGGAATAGGTGGCGATGCAGACAAGGTCGGGCTTAAGACGCGCCAAAGCCTCAGCATAATCGGCACTTAGGGGGTATGCGCGCAATTCGGCAGGCAAATCCACTGCGGATCGGTTGACTAGCCCCACAATCTGAAATGCCGGATCTTTGTGATAGGCCAGCGCATGGCTGCGCCCCATATTCCCCAACCCTGCCACAAGCACGCGTATCGTCATTTCACCGCCCCCGCCGTGATGCCGCGGATCAGTTGCCGCGAAAAGATCAGATAAAGCACCAGAACCGGAATAATGGCCAAAGACAGCGCTGACAGCACCGCATTCCAGTTGGTGACGAATTGGCCGATAAACACCTGCGACCCAAGGGTGATGGTTTTGACCTCTTCACTGGGCGCAAGGATCAGGGGGAACCACAGGTCATTCCAGATCGGGATCATGGTGAACACCGCCACCGTTGCCATGGCAGGGCGCACCAGCGGCAAGACCAGCGTGAAAAAAATGCGGTATTCCGACAGCCCGTCGATGCGGCCAGCGTTTTTCAGATCGTCCGAGACGGTTTTCATAAACTCCGACAGGATGAACACCGCCAAAGGCAGGCCTTGGGCCGTATAGACCAAAACCAACGAGGTCAGCGTGTTGACCAAGCCCGATGCCACCATCAGTTCAAGGATCGCGACTGTGCCAAGCCGGATCGGGATCATGATCCCCAAAGCCAGATAAAGCCCCATCAGCATATTGCCGCGAAAGCGGTATTCCGACAGGGCAAAGGCGGCCATCGCGCCAAACAGCAGCACAAAGAACAGGCTGGCGCAGGTGACCGTCATAGAGTTCAAAAAATACTGAAAGAAATCCCCCTGCTTCATCACAGTGGCATAGCCCACAAGGTCGAAATTCCCCGGCAAGGGCGGCAGCAAAGGTTCGGCAAAGATCGCGCGGCGGGATTTGAAGCTGTTGATGACAATCACAAACACTGGAAACAGCGCGATCAGCGTATAGGTCAGCAGCACCGCATGGGCGGCGATGCTTTGGCGTTTGGCGGGATGGGTCGCCCTCATCGCATTCCCCTAGAACTGATAGCGGCGCAGCCGCGTCTGGATGGCGAACAGGTAAACACATACCCCCAACAGAATAATCGCAAACATTGCCGTGGCAATCGCAGCCCCCATATGCGGATCGCCCAATTGCAACTGAAAGCCAAAGAAGGTGCGGTACAAAAATGTGCCCAGAATATCGGTGCTAAAATCTGGCCCCGCCAGCGCACCTTGGGCCACATAGATCAGATCAAAGGCGTTGAAATTGCCCACAAAGGTCAGGATTGAGATGATCCCGATACTTGGCAAAATCAGCGGCAGCTTGATCTTCCAAAACTGCGCCCAAGGGGACAGGCCATCCATTTCGGCCGCTTCGATCACGTCATCGGGGATGGATAGAAGTGCTGCGTAAATCAGCATCATTGGAATCCCCACGAATTGCCAAACCGACACAAGGGCAAGCGCTGTCAGCGCATAGTCCTCTTTGCCCAGCCAAGGCGCAAACAGGGCCTTCAGCCCGACCAGATCCAGCATTCCGGGCGCTATGCCCCAGATCGGCGACAAGATCAGCTTCCAGACAAACCCCACGATGACAAAGCTTAAGATTGTTGGGATGAAAATCGCCGTGCGGTAAAAGGCGGTAAAGCGCAAGCGCGGGCTGGACAGCAGGGCTGCAAGCAACACGCCGATCGGGTTTTGCACGATCATGTGGATCACGAAAAACCACAGGTTGTTGCGCAAGGCGTTCCAAAAGGCATCGGCCCAAAGTGCATCGCCAAACAGGGTGCGAAAGTTATCAAGGCCCACAAAGACCGTTTCGCGGGCTTGCGTGACAGTGAACAGCGACAGGTTCAGCGTGCCTAACAGCGGGATGATCATGATGGCGGTATAAACCAGCACGGCAGGGGCCAAAAACACCCCGATATGCCAGCGCATAGGCTTACCCTTCGCCATCACGTTTTCCTTGCTTCACGAAAAAGCGGGGGGCACTTGGCCCCCCGACAGGTGTTATTGTGCGGGCTTATACCAGCTGTCCAGACCAGCTTGCAGGCGCGCACCCGCATCGGCGGGGGTTTCAGCCCCTTTGATGACCTGGGCAGAGGCGTTCCACGTTTCGTTTTCCAGGTTCGGCGTGCCGCGCGACAGGATTTGATAGGTCGAGCGGATCGACGACTGGCATTTGCCACGCCAGCTGACAAATTCCTGCGCCAGCGGGTCGGTCATGGTGACGGGCGTGGAATTCAGGCTGAAGAAACCGGGCAGAGAGTTGGCGTAAAGATCGGCAAACTCGCTGGACCCCACCCATTCCAGGAAGGCTTTCGCTTCATCGGCATGGGCCGATTTTGCGTTCATGCCCAGCGCGATATCGGTGTGATCGCTGATATAGCAGGTGTCGCCAGCGGCCTGAACTGGGGGCGAAAACGCGCCCATGGCGAATTGCGCTTGGGTGTTAAAGCCCGAAATCTCCCACGAACCGGCCGGATAAATCGCCGCACGGCCAAGGGTGAACAGGTTTTGGCTGTCAGGATAGGTCTGCGCTTCGAACCCGTCGCCCAGATAATCCTTCCACTTTGCAAGTTGCTCATAGGGGGCAACCCACTGCGGATCGGTCAGCTTTTGCGTGCCCTTGATCAGAGCAAGGCGGCCTTCTTCACCTTTCCAGTAGTTCGGGCCGATGTTGTTATAGCCCATGGTCGCGGCTTCCCACTGGTCATTGGTGCCCATGGCCATCGGAATATAGGTGCCGTCTGCCTTGATCTTGTCCAGCACGGCGAAGAATTCGTCCACCGTCGTCGGAACGCTCAGGCCAAGGGCTGCGAATGCGTCTTTATTGTAGATAAAGCCGTGGATCACCGAGGCCATCGGCACGCAGAAGGTGGCCGCGCCATCATCAGTCTGCCAAGCCGATTTTGCCACGGGCGAGAAATTCGCCATAGAAGCAAGGCCCGACAGGTCCGCCAGATTGCCTTGGTTGTACAGTTCAAGCGAGGCATCGAAGGGGCGGCAGGTGATCAGATCACCGGCAGAGCCTGCAGCCAGCTTGCTGTTCAAGGCGGCGTTGTATTCGGCGGGGGCGGTGGGCGCAAAGACCACTTTGATGCCGGGATGGCCCGCTTCGAACGCGGGGATCAGCTTGTCTTGCCAGATCGTCAGGTCATCGTTGCGCCAGCTTTCGATCGTCAGCGTCACATCTTCGGCATAGGCAGCGCCTGCCAGCAGCGTGCTGGTCAATAGCGCCAGGCGAAAAGTTTTTTTCATGCGTTACTCCCTGTGCAATTCGGTCCCTGTTGCTGAAATTGCGGCGAGGGTCGGGCCGAGAACCCCGCCACTGTCCTTTAAAAGCTGTGCCGCCTGTAGGGGCGTGGCCCCTTTGGCCACAAGCACGGCGGGTTTCACCGCGCCACCGGCTTGGGCTAGGGCGGCACGGGCGCTGTCGATCCCTTGCCCTGCAAGGGCAGAAACGATGCGCGCGGCGCGGTCGACCAGCTTGGCATTGTCGGCAATCACATTGACCATATAGCCGTCATGCACATGGCCAAGCAAAATGCCCATGCGCACCGACAGCATATTCAGCGCGACCTTCTGCGCCGTCGCCGCCCCCATACGGGTAGAGCCGCTGACCACCTCTGGCCCCGTATCCAACACGATGGCAAGATCAGCCGCCAAAAGCAGTGCCGACTGCGGCACATTGGCGATGCCGATGATCGTGGCCCCTGCGGTCTTGGCCGCCGCCGCAACCGCCAGCGTGTATGCCGTGCCGCCAGAGGCGGAAACGCAGATCACCACATCGCCTTGGCCGATCTGATGGCGATCCAAATCGGCAAGGGCAAGGGCCGGATCATCCTCGACCCCGCCCGTCATGTGCAACAGGGCGGCTGAGCCACCAGCAAACAGAACCGGCGTTTGCTGCGGCGGGATGCCGAAAGTTCCCGCAAGCTCTAACGCGTCAGCCAGCGCCATCAGACCCGCCGATCCTGCCCCCGCATAGGCCACTTTGCGCCCTGCTTGCAGGGCCTTGGCCGCAAGGCGCGCTGCCGTTTCCAAGGCGGGAATGGCGGGCTGCACCGACGACAGCGCCGCAAGTTGGGCTGCCAGCACCTGACCCAGCACCACCTGCCCGTCGCGGGCATGAAGCCCGTCGGAATGGGGGTGGCGTGCTTCGGTCGGTCGTTCGGTCATCGCATTCCTCTAGCGTGCTATAGAGATACCAAAACAATGCCAATTGTAAAGCTTCTTGTCAAAATCTTAGATATTCACGGTTAAAGACTGCATTCTCTGAAGGTTCTTCCTTTTTGGTATTATTTTGGTAGTATCGCGGCTGGAGGGTACCTATGCAACTTTTTCTAGGCATCGACGGAGGCGGCACGGGGTGTCGTGTGGCTGTGTCTGATAGGCAGGGACGAATCTTTGGGCGGGCAGAGGCTGGGCCTTCCAATATCGCATCCGATTTCGCAGGGTCTGTACAGAATATTCTTGCCGCGTCTGACGCAGCTTTGGCACAGGCGGGCGGCGTTGCCGCAACGGTCGTGGCGGGCTTGGGTCTTGCGGGGGCCAATGCGGCAGGCGCGGCGCAGCGGTTGCGCGGGGCTTTGCCCTTTGCGCGTATCGCCATCGAAACCGATGCCATCACGGCCTTGCGTGGCGCTTTGGGGGGCGAAGACGGGATTGTGGCGGCGATTGGCACGGGATCGGTTTTTGGGGCAAGGGTCAATGGCACCATCCACCAAATCGGCGGCTGGGGCCTGATGCTGGGCGACGAAGGCAGTGGCGCTTGGATTGGCCGCGCTGCGCTGTCGGCCGCTTTGCGGGCCGCGGACGGGTTTGAAGGCATGACCCCGCTTTTGGCGGACCTGTTACGCGAGTTTGACGGGCCGCAGGGGATCATTGCCTTTTCCCTTTCCGCCCGCCCCGCCGATTTCGCCGGTCTAGCGCCTCGCATCATAGCACACCAAGACCCTAGCGCCCGCGCGATTATGAAACGGGCGAAGGCCGATATTGCCGAGGCCATTAGCGTGCTGCAGGCGGGCCACAGCTTGCCGGTCACCTTTTTGGGCGGGCTTGGCGCTCATTTCTGCACCCTCTTCACAGGGCAGTTCCCGATCCGCGCCGCCGTCGGCACAGCGCTTGACGGCGCCCTTCTTTTGGCGCGAGAGGCAGGGTGATGGAGACGATCTTTTCCCCTGACGGATTGGCCAGTACCGGCGCAGGCCCACTTTATTTGCAACTGCAACGCCGCATCCGCGAAGCTGTGACGCTGGGGCGCCTAAAGCCCCATGACAGCCTGCCACCCGAACGCGAGATGGCGGTGATGACGGGTCTAAGCCGTGTGACGGTGCGCAAGGCGGTTGAGGGGCTGGTTGCGCAAGGCACGCTGGTGCAACGGCGCGGGTCTGGAACCTTTGTCGCCCCGCCTGTCGAGCGGATGGAACAGGCGCTCTCACTCTTGACCTCTTTCACCGAAGATATGGCGCGGCGGGGAAAAACCGGCCAGTCGCATTGGCTTTCGCGCATGCTGGACGCCCCTGCCCCCGAAGAGATCATGGCCCTTGGCCTTGGCGCGGGCGACCGCGTGGCGCGGTTGGAACGGGTGCGTTCCTGCGACGGGGTGCCGCTGGCGATAGAACGCGCCTCGCTTCCGACATGGGTCTTGCCCGTTCCCTCGGTGGTTACAGGCTCGCTTTATGCTGTGTTGCAGCAGGGTGGCTATCGCCCTGTGCGGGCGGTGCAACGGATCACAGCGGCCAACCTGACAGACCGCGACGCGCAGCTTTTGGGCGTGGCCGCAGGAACCGCAGGGCTTAAGATCGAGCGGATCGGATACCTTGCCAGTGGCCGAGTGGTCGAATTCACGCGGTCGCTTTATCGCGGGGATGCTTATGATTTTGCGGTAGAGTTGAAGCTTTCCTCTGACCAAGAAAGGGGCGCTGCGTGATGCATCCAACCCACATGGCGCGCGAAGTGGCCGAAATTCCGCAGGCGGTGGCGCGGCTGTTGGACGGGTCTGCCTTAGCGATAAGTGCCGCCGCCGCGGCGTTGCGCGCGGCCGATCCTGATATGATCGTGACGGTGGCGCGTGGGTCTTCTGATCATGCGGCAAACTATCTGAAATATGCGATTGAGCTGACAACGGGGATCCCTGTGGCCTCGATTGGCCCCTCGGTGGCGTCGGTGTACGGGCGTAAAATGCGGGTGGGGCGTGCCGCCTGCATCGGCATTTCACAATCGGGTCGCAGCCCCGATATTGTCGAGATGATGCGTGCCAGCCGTGAAGGTGGGGCGCTGACCCTTGCGGTGACGAATTTTGCCGACAGCCCGATGGCCTTGGCATGTGCCCATTGCATCCCCCTTGGCGCGGGGGTTGAAAATTCTGTGGCCGCAACAAAAACCTTTGTCACCTCGGTTGTCGCAGGCCTGCAGCTTTTGGCCGAATGGCAGCAGGATGCGGCGCTGTTGTCGGCATTGCGTGATCTGCCCAAGGCGATGGAAGGGGCGCTGATGCTGGATTGGTCGCCCCTTGCCGCGCGGTTTGTGCGCGCCCCGCAGGCCTTTATCCTTGGCCGTGGGCCTGCTTTTGCCATCGCCTGCGAGGCGGCGTTGAAACTGAAAGAAACCTGCGGCCTGCACGCCGAAGCCTTTTCTGCCGCCGAAGTGTTGCACGGCCCCTCGGCCATCGTTCAGGCGCATTTTCCCGTGCTGGTGCTGGCCGTTGAAGATGCCGCAGCGGCTGGGGTTGCGCAAACGGCTGCGCGTTTGGCGGGTCAAGGGGCGGATGTGTTCATTACGGGGGCCGCTGCCAAGGGGGCGATAACCCTGCCTTCGGGGCCAAGCACCCATCCGCTGCTTGCGCCCTTGCTGCGTGGGGTGGCGTTTTACAGCTTTGTTGAAGCCCTCGCCCGCCGTCGCGGGTTTGACCCCGATACCCCGCCCTATCTGAACAAAGTGACGGAGACGGTCTGATGCCACGCCAGTCCTTTCGCGCCTCTGGCGTGTTTGACGGGGCGCATATGCACCCCTCGGCCACGCTAGTGATCGAAGAGGGCAAAGTCTGCGCGATCACACAGGGCGTGGGGATTGATCTGGGCGTGGGGATTGGTCTGGGCGCGGGCCTGATCGTGCCCGGTTTTCTGGATTTGCAAGTCAACGGCGCAGGCGGGGTGCAGGTGGGGGCCGATACCGATGTGGCGGCATTGGCGGCCATTTGCCGCACTAAGGCATCGCTTGGCACCACAGGCTGCCTGCCGACACTGATCACCGACACGCCCGAGACCACGCGCGCTGTGATCCATGCCGGAATCGCGGCGGCACAAGCCAAAGTTGCAGGCTTTCTGGGCCTGCACCTAGAAGGACCGCACCTAGACCCGCGCCGCAAGGGCGCCCATGACGCGGCCCTGATCCGCCCGATGGACGATGACGATCTGGCGCTTTTGCTCAAAGCTGCAGGCGACTTGCCCGCGCTGATGGTCACACTTGCCCCCGAATCCGTGCGGACAGATCAGATCGCGGCCTTGGCGCAGGCCGGGGTGATCGTCAGCCTTGGTCATACCGATTGCACGGCCGAGGTGGCGCAACAGGCCATGGCCGCAGGCGCGCGCTGTGCCACACATCTGTTCAACGCCATGTCGCAACTTAACAACCGCGCGGCGGGCATGGTGGGGGCGATCTTGGCCGCAGATGGGGCCAGCGGGCTGATTGCCGACGGAATACATGTGGACGGTGTGACGATGCGCGTGGCTTTGGCGGCCAAGACAGCGGGGGTTTTTCTGGTGTCTGACTGCATGGCGCTGACGGGCAGCCCTGCGAAGTCGTTCGCGCTGGGCGGGCGGCAGATTATACGGGGCGAGGGGCGGTTGACCTTGGCAGATGGCACGCTTGCAGGGGCCGATCTGACGCTGGTGCAGGCGGTGGACCGCGTGCAAACTTTGGCAGGGATCAGTCGCGAACGCGCTTTGGCGATGGCCACCTCTATTCCGGCGCAGGTCTTGGGCCGCAGCGATATTGGCCGTCTGGCGGCGGGGTCGCGGGCCGATTTCTTGCATCTGTTGCCAAATGGCGCGCTGGGCGGGGTTTGGGTGGGCGGGGTGCAGGTTGGCTAAGGGCCGCCACCGCAGATTTTGGCGCGGCCATCTTCGCAAGGTCGGTTTTGCGCCGTTCGGCGTATGCACACCAAATGGAATCAAACGCGGCCATTGCGCCACGTCACGGCTGGCCGAGACTTAGAATTCCCAAAGGGCAAGCGCCGCCAAATGTGCCCCATCGTCGGGGCGCAAACCCGCATCGGCCAAGGTGAAAACTGGTCCACGCGCGGCGGTGATCATATTGGCAAACCCCTCAACCCCACCCAATAAGGTTGCCGCCTCGCCCGAGGATAAGGTGCGCGCAACGACAGTTTTGGTGCGTTGACAGGACGAACCGCCAAAGATGGCGGCTTATCGCGCAGGCTTCCAGTTCAGCGGAGAGACGTAAACGATGGTATCGCCGACACTGACCATCACATCACGTTCTTGGATATTGACCTGCAGTTTCATCGCGCGGTTCGCCAGTTTGGCCAGCGCCGCCGTGTCATGTTCTGAAAAATTCGTCACTTCAAGATTGTCAAAACGGGCCACGCTGGACTTGATCTTATCCCACCAGATTTCAGCCGGCTTCCCGCCATAGGAGTAAACCACCACCTTGCGGGCCTTGCCGCAGGATTGGCGCATCACCTTTTCGCTGGGCAATCCAAGGGCGACCCAGACATCAAGTTCACCGCTTAGGCTTTTTTGCCAAATGTCGGGCTCGTCATCGGTCGAAAGGCCCTTGGTCATTTCCAAATAGGCGTGGGCATTCAGCACGAAAGCCAGAATGCGCACCATCAAGCGTTCATCTGTTTCAGAGGGGTGCTTGGCAATGGTCAGCTTGTGGGTGTCATAATAGTGGCGATCCATGTCAGAGATGGAAAGCTCTACTTTGTAGATGGTGGCATTCTGCGCCATGATTTTTCCCAAATCTTCAAAGATTTCTACGCATACTGGGTCGGACGGCTTTGGGAAAGCAGATAAAGATCTTGCGCAAGGCTTGACACGCGGGGGGCGCCAAATGATTGCGGCCCCGATCGTTTCTGCCCAAGGGGCCCGCCCATGAGGGGTGCGGCAGCACCAGATCGGCACATCCGCAATATTCTAGGTTGCCCGACGGCGCAAAATGCGAAAGACTTCGGCTTCAGGGTAAGTAAGTGAAAGCCTATCTGCCAAACAGAAATAGAAAAAACGGCATTCTGGAGAGAGATTCATGAGCGATGGCGCAGCGCCCGTTCTAGATGTTCGGGGGCTAACGACCGTTTTTCATACCAGACAGGGTGAGATTCACGCTGTCAGCGCCGTCAGCTTCGGTTTGAAGCGCGGGGAAGTCTTGGGTGTGGTGGGCGAAAGCGGGTCGGGGAAATCTGTCACGATGATGTCGTTGGTAGGGCTGCTGCCAACGCCGCCGGCCGAAGTGCGCGCCGGCCAAGTGATGCTTGGCACGCGCGATTTGCTGCAGATGACGCCACAAGACTTGTCGGCCGTGCGCGGGGCCAAGGTGGGGTTTGTGTTTCAAGACCCAATGACCAGCCTGAACCCTGTTTTCACTGTTGAAAACCAAATCTGCGAACCGCTGCTGCGCCATATGGGGCTGACAAAACCCCAAGCCCGCGCGCGGGCGGTGGAATTGCTAGAGATGGTGGGCATTCCAGATGCCGCCAAACGGGTGAAATACTATCCGCACCAATTTTCTGGCGGGATGCGGCAAAGGGTGATGATCGCCATCGCTTTGGCCTGTGAGCCTGATCTGTTGATCGCCGATGAACCCACAACCGCGCTGGATGTGACCATTCAGGCACAGATTATTGACCTCATGAAGGATTTGCAGAAAAAGCTTGGCATGGCCATCATCTGGATCACCCATGATCTGGGCGTGATCGCAGGGATCGCCGACCGTGTTATGGTGATGTACGGCGGGCAAGTTGTGGAACACGCGCCGGTGGACCAGATTTTTCACAATCCCCAACACCCGTATACCCGTGCCCTTTTGCGCACGATTCCCACCATCACGGGCCAGCGCGAAGCGCGCCTGTCTGTGATCGAAGGCCAACCGCCCATCATGACGGCCCCCCCCACCGCCTGCCCCTTTGGCGCGCGCTGCGCCCATACATTTGACCGATGCGATGCCGAAAACCCCCAAAGGCGCGCCGTGGACGGGCAAGCCGTAGGACATGGCCATGACGTGGCCTGCCATTGGTCGGCCGAGGCGCGCCATGCGTGAGGCCGTGTCAGATCTGGTGCAAGTCGACGGGTTAAAGATGTATTTTCCCGTCTATTCGGGCGTGCTGCGCCGGCACAGTGGCGATATCAAAGCGGTGGATGATGTCAGTTTCACCATCCGCGCGGGCGAGACTTTGGGGCTCGTGGGTGAATCTGGCTGCGGCAAATCAACGCTGGGGCGCGCGCTGTTGCGTTTATACGAACCCACAGCGGGGCGCGTGGTGATTGACGGGGAAGATGTGGCCTTGCTGCGCACAGAGGCGCTGCGCAAAAAGCGGCCCACGATGCAGATGGTGTTTCAAGACCCGCAGGCCAGTTTGAACCCGCGCATGTCGTTGTCGTCGATCATCGGGGAACCCTTGGTCGAGCATACGGCGCTAAGCACCGCGCAGCGCCAAGAGCGGATTTATGAATTGATGGATCAAGTCGGCCTGAACCGCCGCTTTGCCAACCGCTTCCCGCATGAATTCTCGGGCGGGCAACGCCAGCGCATCGGCATCGCCCGCGCCTTGGCGCTGAACCCGAAATTCATCGTCTGCGATGAGCCGATTGCGGCCTTGGATGTGTCGATCCAAGCGCAGGTGGTGAATTTGCTGGAAGATCTGCAAGACAAGCTTGGGCTGACCTATCTGTTTATCAGCCACGATCTGTCGATGGTGCGCCATATCGCCGACCGTGTGGCGGTGATGTATCTGGGGCGGATTGTGGAACTTTCGCCCCGCGATGACCTATACGCCCGCCCGCTGCATCCCTATGCCGAAGCACTGCTGTCGGCGGTGAACGAACCCGACCCTGTGCGCGCCCGCACCCGTCAGCGCATTTTGCTCAAAGGTGATCTGCCCTCGCCCGCCAACCCGCCCAAGGGTTGCAATTTCTGCACCCGCTGCCCCAAGGTGTTTGCGCGGTGCTTGTCCGAAAAGCCATCGCTCTTTCAGGTAGAAGGCGGGCGCCAAGTTGCCTGTCACCTGTATGACCCCGCCAAACCGTCCGCCGGATCAACCGGTGGTTTTCCTCACCCAAAGCACCTTCAACAAGGAGTATCTGAATGAACCTGAAATCTGCCTTACTTGGGGCCGTCTGCGCCTTTGCGATGGCGCCGGCCGCCTTTGCCGAGCGTGGCACCGACGGCGAGGTCAAGCTGACCTTCCCGCAGGCCGTGTCGATCATGAACCCCTACCTGTCGTCGGGGACCAAAGACATCTTCGCCGCCTCTATGGTGATCGAACCTTTGGCAGGCTTTGACGACACCGGCGCCTTGGTCGCCAAATTGGTCAGCGAAATCCCCAGCGTCGCCAATGGCGGGATTTCCGAGGATCTGACCTCGATCACATGGAAACTGCTGCCCGGTCTTTTGTGGGCCGATGGGTCGCCCGTGACAGCGGCGGATGTGATCTTCACCGGCCAGTATTGCATGGACCCCGCCGGTGGCTGCGCCCAGTTGTCGAAATTCGACGGCATCAAGTCGATCGAAGCAGTCGATGACATGAGCGTCAAGATCACCTTTAACGGCCCCAAACCGAACCCCTTCACGGCCTTTGTCGGATCGACCTCTCCGATCTTGCAAAAGGCACAGTTCGAGGCCTGCCTTGGCGCTGCCGCACCGACCTGCACCGATCAAAACTCGATGCCGATTGGCACGGGGCCGTTCAAGGTTACGGGCTTTACGGTGAATGACACCGTGTCGATGGAAGCCAACGCCAACTACCGCGATCCAGCCAAGCCTGCCTTTGCTGCAGCTGTGATCAAAGGTGGTGGTGATGCCGAAGGTTCCGCACGCGCCGTGATGTCGACCGGCGAGTTTGACTATGCCTGGAACACCCAAATCCCCCCCGACAGCCAAGCCGCCATGGCCGCTGAAGGCAAGGGCGTGTTCGTTGTGGCCTTTGGCACGCTGATCGAGCGTTTGGAAATGAACATGACCAACCCTTCGGCAGATCTGCCCGAAGGCGAGCGGTCTACCACCAAGCACCCCCACCCCTTCCTGTCTGACATCAACGTGCGCAAAGCCTTGTCGATGGCAATTGACCGCCATACGCTGACAGAAGTGGGCTACGGGGCCGGCGGCACGCCAAGCTGCAACATTGTGCCCGCCCCTGCGCTTTACGCCTCGGACAACACGGGTTGCCTGACCCAAGACATCGAGGGTGCAAAGGCCCTGCTGGAAACCGCAGGCTGGGTGGATACCGACGGCGACGGCATCCGCGAGAAAGACGGCAAGAAATTGTCGATCCTGTATCAATCAACCGTGAACCCAATCCGTCAAGACTTCCAAGCGCTTATCAAAGATTGGTGGACGGAAATTGGCGTTGAAACCGAACTGAAGGCGATTGATCCTTCGGTGTTCTTTGGCGGCGACGCCGGTTCGCCCGATACGTTCCAGAAGTTCTACGCCGATGTCGAAATGTACGCCAACAACTTCGACGGCACCGATCCGGAAGCTTATTTGACGCAATACAAATGCGACAAAGCCCCCTCGCCGGAAAACCAGTGGCAGGGTGAAAACATGAACCGGTTCTGCGACCCGGCTTATGATGCCATGGTTGCCGAATTGTCGGGCACACGCGATGAGGCAAAGCGCGCCGAATTGACCAAGAAGTTGAATGACATGGTCACCAAAGACAGCTTTGTCGTGGTGCCCTTGGTGCACCGCGGCACGCTATCGGCCCATTCCAATGCATTGGGCGGCGTTAAAATCAACGCTTGGGATAGCGAATTGTGGAACGTGGCCGATTGGTTCCGCGTGAAGTGATCTAAACCTTTGGGCGGGCCCTGTTCGCAGGGCCCGTCTTTCCCATAAGCTTCTTAACAAAGGCGTCGCAGGCCATGCTGACCTTTACCCTTCGCAGGCTGCTTTTAGCGATACCGACGCTTTTGTTCATCAGCTTGATCATTTTTCTGCTGGTTGATCTTGCCCCCGGATCGCCTATGTCAGAAATTCCCCTTACCGTACCGCCCGAAGTTCGCAAAAAGATGATCGAGGCGTTGGGGGCGGATCAGCCCGTTTTCGTGCGTTATATTCTATGGCTTCGCCAATTCTTTTGGGTGGAACCGGCCAATTTGATCGACGGCTGGTTCGGAACCAATCTTGTTGGTGGGGAACAGCGGATATTGTCGTGGCAATCACGCAGCCCGGTTTTTACGGTGATCGGCCAGCGTATTCCCCAAACCCTGACCGTGATTGGCACGGCCTATCTGGTGGGTATCGCCATCGCAATGCCCATCGGGATTTATTCGGCCTATAGGCAATATTCCGTGTTCGATCAGATCGGCACTTTGATCGCTATGATCGGCTTTTCGGTGCCCACCTTTTTCTCGGGCACCTTGTTTATCATCGTTTTTGCAGTCTGGCTTCCGTGGCTTCCCACCAAATACGACACAACACTGGCCGTGACAGATTGGTCGAGTTTTCTGCAGCAGTTGCGGCAAATGGCGATGCCCGTGATGGTGCTTGCCTTGGCCAATGCGGCAGCGATCAGTCGATACATGCGCTCGTCCATGCTGGAAAACATGGGCCAAGACTATGTGCGAACCGCGCGCGCCAAGGGCATGACGGAACGCGTTGTGGTGCTAAAACATGTCCTGCGAAATTCGTTGATTCCGGTGGTGACCGTGATTGCCCTTGGCATCCCTTCGATTTTTGGCGGGGCAATCATCACCGAAAATCTGTTTGGCGTGAACGGTATAGGTGCGGCTTTGATTGGGGCCATCCATGCCAACGATTTGCCCATGGTTCAAACCCTAGCCTTTATCTTCGCGGTGCTCATCGTTGTTTTCAACCTGATTGCCGATATCCTGTACGGCCTTCTTGACCCAAGGATCCGATATGAGTGATCTAAGCATCCCCAAGGCCCAAAGCCAGTTTGGCGCAGTTTGGAGGCAATTTCGGATACACCGGGGGGCAGTCTTCGGGCTTATTGTGCTTGGGATATTGGTTGGATTTGTGGTTTTTGGCCCGTTTTTTTGGCCAGAAGTGAAGTTAAAGGTGGTCGAAGCTTTAAAGGTCAAAAATCAGGGCCCCTCGCTGCGCTTTCCCTTTGGAACCGACCAACTGGGCCGCGATATCTTGGTGCGGATGATGGCGGCGGGAAAGGTGTCTTTAGCCGTAGGGTTTGTGGCCATGATGATTGCGATCTTCGTCGGGACGGGGATTGGAATTCTTGCCGGCTATTTTAAACAGCTTGACGGCCCCTTGATGCGCCTGACTGATTTGTTTTTATCTTTACCCCTTATCCCACTGTTGCTGGTTCTGGTGATGCTGTTTCGCGACAAGATTGCTGCGATCATGGGGCCAGAATTGGGGGCGTTTTTGCTTATCGTATTTGCGATCGGCATAACTTCATGGATGCAGGCGGCGCGGATTGTCCGAGGTGAAGTTTTAGCGTTGAAAGAGCGGGAGTACGTTTTAGCGGCGAAATCCATCGGAGTTCCCGCACGCCGTGTGATCTTGCGGCATATTCTGCCCAACATCATCTCTCCAGTGATGGTGGCGGCCACTTTGGGCGTGGCCGAGGCCATCATCACCGAATCGGTTCTATCCTTTTTGGGCCTTGGTTTCCCGCCAGATTTCCCAACGTGGGGCAGATTGTTGTTCGATGGGTTAAACTACCTTCAGCTTTATCCAGAACGCGTGATTTGGCCGGGCCTTGCAATTTCGTTGACAGTCTTGTCCGTCAATTACATCGGCGACGGTTTACGCGATGCACTGGACCCGCGGATTAGGGGCCGATAAATAAACAGGTGTTGCGGCTAAAAAACAAGAAATGTGCTATATCAGCGCGAATTTGGCCAAACGGCCGAAGGTGATGATCACACCGGCAACGACATTCAGACAGCGCAACCCGTTTCTATCCAGCTTAAGACATAATCGCCCCGAAGCATTTTGGTCGCATCCCATAGCGCATTTTGCAGAGGTCAATCACAATACGAACCTTGGCTTAAAAACTCCCAAGCTTGGCTGGTGCTCAAAGGGCCGAGTTTCCCAAAAACTTGGGCGAAATGTTCAGAAAACGTTACAGACCCGAACATGTCTAACGGAGCCTGTTCAAACGCATCCGGCCCGAAGAGTTTATGAGCATAGGCCCAAAGTTCGGCGGCAGATTTAAGGAATGCGGGTTGGTCCTGTGCATCAAGATGCGCCACGCTTTTGTTAAGTTGAAAGGCGAAAGTTTGAAACAAAGGGGAAAGTTCGTTCCACCCCTCGCCCCCAGCCCGATTAAGCAGAATTCTAAACGATTCAATGATACAACAGGCCATGTCCTGCCCGGCAGGTTTGCTCGGGGCGTGGCCAAAGATGACACCGTCTAATGTCGGCACATCGGGGATAGCACTTAGAGTAAGGGTCTGGAAAACGAATTCACCCATCGAAGCCAAATGTTCGGGAAACCAGATCCTGCGGTTGTCCAAAAAATCACGCCGATAGACCCGCCGCCAAATTGTCGGAGGTTCTGATATCAGCGCAAAGTTGCCCATGCGGTGATAGGTTGTATCGGCTATTTCGAACCTAGGCTTAAGCGCGGCATGGGTTTCTTGCGGCCTTACTCCAAAAGGTATTTGGAATGGATCTTCGCCTTCAAGGCCGTAAAATGGCCCCTGCACCACCTCGGCCCCAGTTTGACGCGCTAGTTCCAATAAGCCTTGAAAGAAACTTTGTTCTGGTCGGCTTTGCGCATCGACGAAAGCAATATGTGTCGCCGACGATTGCAGGCGGCCAAAGTTCCAAGAAGATCCTTGCCCCGCGTTCGGCCTATGGAAAAATCGCACTCGCGGATCGCTGCGCGAACAGGTTTGTAAGGCAAGCTTTGCTGGCTCTGTTGCCTCATCGCCAACAACAAGAACCCTGATTTCCATTGATGGATCGGACAATAGATCGGCAATCCAAGAAAAATTGACATCGCCATCAGAGGGGATGGCAACAATAACATCTAAATGTGATGACTGACCTGAAATATCAAGCGATCTGCGCAAGCCGAATTGGGATTGTCCTGCCCGCGGTATCCAAGTTTGGCGAAGTCCTGCAGAGGGCGCTTGCTGGATAGAAGTGGGAATATGCCGCCAGCTTTCGCCAATTACATGATCAATTTTTGACTGCGAAAGGTCAGTTAGAATTTCCACTTCAGCCTTGGGTGCTATAATTTTCAGCAAAGTTGGAGACAAAACTTCAAGCATGCCAGCAGCAAGAGTGGGCACTTTGACAAAGGAAAATTCGGCCGATGTATTATGCCCCCGTTCCAAATAACCGTTATGTATTAAAGACTTACTGTGGTTCCTCAGAGGAAGCAAAGCCGTCAACCTATCCAGTTTTGCCTCTGTATCGTACTGCAACCGCTTCAAGGCCGCACACACGGCTTTTGCATCAGAAGGCGCGTCTTCTTTTGTGTGTCCGACAGCAAATGGCAAAGCGATGATTTGGCTTAACGCCAAATCATCAATGTTTTTTTGCAGGTATGCAAAGGCTGTTGGATCGGGTTCAAAACAGAAAATCTGCCAACCGGGGCAAGCCAATGCAAAAGGCACAGCGAAAACGCCAAAGCCTGCGCCGATGTCCAAAGCGACACCTTCTTTCGCCAAGGATTGTGTCGAAAGTGCGCGTTGATAAATATGGCGCAATCTCCAAAGAGAGTCCGCCCGTAAAAAATCAATCTTGGGCGCAAAAACAGATATGGTTTGCCCAAAGGCATGCAGTTCGATCTGATCGTCAAGATCAAAAACTGTCGCGTCAGCGGTGCTGGTTTGGTGTTCTGGAAGGCGGTTTACTGGTTTGCCTTTCATTTGTCACACCCGATCGTTTGAAACGAGAAGATGGCGATGGAGTGCGGCCATGAAGATGGGGCTTAAACCTTCATCGTGCTGAATTTCGCCAAATCTCGGGTCGATGGATGCCGTCATCTCGCGGACATTTTGCCGAAAGGTCGCACGCAGCGGGTGTGCCAGGCAAGTTTCACACCAGTCGATCAGTTTTAGGCAACTCGCCAGTACAACATTCCGATAAGCCAAATCGCTGAACTCTGGCCGCAGAGCAAAGGCGTCGAGTGTCAGTTTTGCAACGGAAACGATGTCAAAGCGCAATTCACCCGTTGTCGCAGTGATTTGGTGTCGTTGATAGCGGCGAAAATACGTAAAGGCAGGACAGTCTAGAATTGCGATGCGATCAGCCTGAACGATGGCAAGGGTATGGAAAAAGATATCCTCAAAAAAATAAGGAGCGGGAAAGTGCAGCCCCACCGCCTGTAAGAACGACCGTCCTACCACTTTATTGGCGGATTGCGGTTCTAATTGCTGTGCCATAACGCAAAGTCGGGTATGCTTTGGATTGTTGCGTGCGCTTATCCCTTCCGGCAGAAATTGAGCAATCTGCTCGAACACCGCCGCATCATAAAAATCTTCAATCTGACCACGCAGGTCACTTAGCACTCCGGGGCACAGCACCAGATCAGGTTGCGTTGCGTCGATGAGCGAGGCGATGGCAGCAAAAGACCAATTCGGGCGCAAATCGTCGGCATCTAGAAAACAGATGTAATCGCCTTGTGCCAGTTCCAGGCCGGCATTGCGAGCAGCGGATAAACCGGCGTTGGCCTGACGGATGACCCGCACCCTTGGGTCGGTCAGGCGGCTTAGAATTTCAAGCGTTTCTTGGGAAGACCCATCATCGATAATCAGATATTCGAAATCGCGATAGCTTTGGTTCAAGATAGAGCCCACAGCCGTCAACAGCAGGGCACCTTCGTTATATGTTGTTGTTATACAAGTGATTTTCGGCATGAATCGCTTTCTGAAAAAAACCGCATCAAAAAAACATCAGTCAAATTGCTTAGGCACACCCCCCGCATGGCAGGCCTGCACAGCGCTATACTTCCCTAGATCGGGCAAGTTTTCCAGCCCAAAACATCGCGCCTTCAAACGTCATATTGGCGTCATCCAAGGTTCACCACAGCGTCACCGCAAAGTTACCGATGCGGCGGAAAATGGGTTTGCATGTTCGCCCTTTGAAAGGATCTTTGCCATGTTGTCGCGTCGTCAATTTCTGGCCACTTCGGCCGCTGCTGCCACCCTTGTGTCCACCCGCGTTTCGGCGGCAGACATCAAGACCCTGCAAGTCTACATCGACGGGGATACCAACATCTCTGATTGGTGGAACAATATCCTGAAGCCCGCGTTCGAGGCTGCACATCCGGGCCACACGTTCAATGTGACCATCACCCGCGGCGTGGCTGATGGCAACCGCACCATCGCAGAGCGCGCCTTGGCCGCGATGCAAGCCAAGGCTGACCCGCAGGTTGACTATTTTGAAGAGATTGAACCGGCCGCCGTCGCCGGATCTGTGGAAGCTGGGCTTTGGCTGGAAACGTCGGAAGCCAACGTGCCGAACCTGAAAATGATTAACCCCGCCGCTCTTCAGACCCCGATCCGCATGCCCTATCGTGGCAGCCAGGTGCTGATCGCCTATGACAGCGCCAAGGTTTCCAACCCGCCCAAGACCTTTGCTGATCTGGTGGCATGGGCCAAGGCCAATCCGGGCCGCTTCACCTATGGCCGTCCCGACAAGGGTGGTTCGGGGTCGAACTTCGTGATCCGCGCGATCCACGAAGGCAACGGCCAAGATCCCGCCGCTTTCACCAAGGACAACTTCGACGCCGCAAAAGCCGAAGAGATGCTGCAAAAGGGCTGGGCCATTTTGAAGGACTTGCACCCCTTCACCTTCGGCGAAGGCACCTACCCTGCCGGCAACACCCCCGCACTGCAACTTCTGGCACAGGGCGCGGTTGATATGATCCCGGCTTGGTCGGATCAGGCGCTGCAGGCCATCAAGAACGGCGTACTGCCCGAAACTGTCAAGGTTGTGCAGTTGCAGGATCTGGCTTTGTGCGGTGGTTTTGCCTACTCGGCCATCCCGACCAACGCCACCGATCTGGAAGGCGCTTTGGCTTTGGCGAACTTTATGCTCTCGCCCGAAACCCAAACGTCATGTGTGCGCGATATCGGCGGCTTCCCCGGGATTTCGTGGGACAATCTGCCGGCTGACCTGAAGGCCGAATACATCGACGTGATCCCGGTTTCGATCCCGACTTACCCGTCGGGCGACTGGCAGACCGCCAAGAACGACGGCTGGTATAAGAACGTGGCCACAAACATCGTTCGCGATTGATGCCTGATGTCGCAAAACCGTCCGGGGGCGTTGCCCCCGGATACACCTTGAGCACCGGCCTTGGCTCGCAAGCCTTGGCCGGTCTTGCACTTGTGGCCCTGCCGGTAGGGCTATTGGTCACGCTGACGCTGTTGCCGACCGTGCGGATGGTTGCGGCGACCTTTCTGGTCGAAGGTCACTTAAGTGCCGAACGCTATTTCGCCTTTTTCAACGATGCCTACACCATGGCAAACCTGCGCTATACGCTGGAAATGGGGTTGGTATCGGCCATTGCCGCTTTGTCCGTCTCGTTCGGCATAGCGCTGTACCTGCGCTTTTCGGCCGGACGCATCGCCACGATGATCCATGGCCTGTCACTCTTTCCACTGTTTGTGCCTTCGATCATCATCTCTTACGCATTGGTGCGGTTTTTGGGGCCAAACGGGCTGTTTCAACTGCTGCTGGAACAGGTGGGCTTCACCCAGTATCGCACGCCCTATTTAACCCCCGTTGGCCCCTTTTTGGCCTTCCTGTGGGAAAACATTCCCCTACCGGTTCTGGTTCTTAGCGCCGGCCTGTCGCAAGTCTCTGACCACGCTGTCGAGGCCGCGCGCGACCTTGGTGCAAAAGCCCCGCGCATCCTGTGGGAGATTTTGTTGCCCCAAATGCGCCGCTCGCTGCTGATCGCCTTTGCGCTGATCTTTATGGGCATCATAGGTGCCTTTACCGTGCCCTATATGCTGGGCCCGCCCGCGCCCGAGATGATGAGCGTGTTCATGCAGCGCACCTTGGGCAATCTGCATGATCCAGCATCGGCTCAAGTGCAGGCGGTGGTGCTGATGGTGATCTCGTCCATCGTTGGCGGGTTTTATATTGCAACGATGGCCAAATCTTCGGCAGGTGCACGATGAAACGGACCTATTTTGGCGGGCTAATTCTGCTTGTCAGCATGGGCCTTGCGATGTTGGGGCCGATTATCACCGTGATTTTATGGGCCTTTGCTGTCAAATGGCGCTACCCGCACCTGTTGCCCACGGAATGGGGGATGAAATACTGGTTTGCCATGCTGGGGCGCGAGACGGTGATCACGCCAATCTTAACCTCGCTTGCGCTGACATCCATCGCCACGACCACGGCGGCGCTGATCTGCTGGCCTGCGGCCTATGCTTTCGCGCGGCTAAAGTTTCCCGGCCGCCAACTGCTGCTGTTTTCCTTTATCGCTGCCCAAGCGGTGCCGAAGTTCGCCTTGTTTGTGTCAATCGCGGTGATTTTTCTGAAACTGGGGTTGGTGGGCAATTTCTGGGGCGTGGTGGTGGTGCAGATGCTGTCGGCGGTGCTGTTCATGATCTGGATCCCCACCGCCGCCTTTCGTGGCATCCCGCCTGCATTGGAAGAGGCAGCCTTTGATCTTGGCGCATCCCGCCTGCGGGTGTTTTTGTTCATCACGCTGCCGCAAGCCATGCCCGCGCTGGCGGCTAGCTATGTGTTGGCCTTTGTCTCGATCCTGTTCGAGGTGGACAGTGCCCTTCTGATCGGCGCGCCCACTGTCACCACCATGCCCTTGCTGCTGATGAGCCTGTCTGCCCAAGTCATCGTGCAAGAGGCCGCCGTGCTGTGCGTGCTGATCTGGGTACCTTGTTTTGTTTTGCTGCTGCTAAGCCGCCGATTTATGACCGCAAGGGGCATCGCCCAAGGGTTTGGAGCCTGACATGCTGCAGATTGACGCCATCACCAAGACCTACCAAGGCACACCCGCCGTGCGGGATGCCTCTTTCACGGTGGCGCGGGGCGAGCTGGTTTGCCTTTTGGGGCCTTCAGGTTGCGGCAAATCGACCTTGCTGCGGATCATCTCGGGCCTGACCGACTGTGACAGCGGGTCGGTCCGGATCGAAGGCGTGGATATGACCGCCACCCAAGCCAACCGGCGCCCGACAGCCATGGTCTTTCAAAGCCACGCTTTGTGGTCGCATATGAGTGTGGCGCAGAACGTGGGCTTTGGCCTGCGGGTGCGCGGCTTGCCCAAGGCCGAGATCGCCGCCAAGACGGCGGCGGTGCTGGATCTGGTGGGGCTGCAGGCCTTTGCCAAACGCCTTCCGGCGGAATTGTCGGGCGGGCAGGCCCAGCGTGTGGCCTTGGCGCGGTGTTTGGTGGTGGAGCCGAAGGTTTTGCTGATGGACGAGCCTTTCTCGGCGCTTGACGCCCATCTGCGCAAGGGATTGCGCGAAGAACTTAAGGCGTTGCAGGGCCGCTTGGACCTGACCACGATCTTTGTGACCCACGACCAAGAAGAGGCGATGGAACTCGCCGACCGCATCGTTGTGATGCAAGGCGGACGGGTTGAACAGGTAGGGCCGCCTGGCGTGCTGTATCAAAACCCCTCGACCCTGGGCGTGGCACAGTTCATTGGCGCGATGAACACTTGCACCACCACCCTGCGGCAAGGGGCTGCGGATTGGTATGGCTTGGATCTGCGTCTGCCGCTGCCTGACGGCGAGGTGGCGCTTTTGTGTCGCCCCGAGGATGTTTACCCCGACGCCAAGGGCGCTGCCGCCCGAGTGACGCGGGTGATCGACCTTGGGCCTGTGACCAAGGTCACCCTGATGACCGAAGCGGGCGATTTGCTGACATGGACCTGCCCACGCGACCAAGCCCCTGATCTTGGCCGCGTTCTAACCCTGCTGCCCCGCCGATTGCACGCCTTCCGCAACGGTGCGCTGATCGGCCTTGCCCAATCCCCCCTTCCCGCCCAAACCGCCGGAGCCCCCGCATGACCCTGATCGGACAGCTTGATGCAAGCCATCACAAAGCCCATGTGCCCCTGACGTTTGAAGTGCCGTCAGGCACTACCCAACTGGTCGTGCGGTTCAAAGCCTTGCCACAACGCGAAGCGGGGGCGTTTTTTGACAATATGATCTCGCTTAGCCTGTTTGGCCCCGCGGGCCCGCGCGGGGCGCGGCATAACAATCCGGTCTGGGACTTTGCCATTTCGGAAACGATTGCCACCCCCGGCTATCTGCCCGGCAAGATCGAACCAGGCACTTGGACGCTGTATATGGACTGTTTCCGCGTGATGGGCCGGATCGACTACGAGGTCGACATCGACTGCCAAACCGCCCCAGGGGCCGCCCAACCCGCCTTTGTCGCAGCAAAGACCCAAGCGCGGGGCCGTGGGTGGTATCGCGGCGATCTGCATGCGCATACGCTGCATTCCGACGGCAGTTGGTCGATTGGTGATTTGGTCGCTTGGGCGCGGGCCCGCCGGTTGGATTTCATGACCCTGTCAGATCACAACACCACCTCTGGCCATGCCGAGGTGCATTCCATGGCGGGCGATGATTTGCTGACGCTGGGGGGCATGGAACTGACCACCCATTGGGGCCATGCGGTGGCCTTAGGGGTGTCGCATCTGCCACAATGGCGCGTGGGGCCAGTGACGGGGCAAACCATGCCGATGCTGGCGGCGGATATCATGGGCAAGGGCGGGCTTTTTGTCATCGCCCACCCGATGTCGCCCGGCGATCCGGCCTGCACAGGTTGTCGGTGGGAATACGACGATATGCGCCCGGGCAATGCGGGACTGGTCGAGATCTGGAACGGTGGGGCTTGGTCGGATTACAACGAAGAAGGGTTGGCGCTGTATCGCCAGTGGCTTGCCCAAGGCCACCGCCTGCGGGCCACGGCGGGAAGCGACATCCACGGACCAGAGGGCGGCATGGGGCAGGTGGGGTTTAACAACGTCGAAGCCGAAAGCCTGACCGCCTTGGCGATTTTGCAGTCGGTGCAGGCGGGGCGAAACTACCTATCTTCAGGCCCTCGGCTGATCTTGCAGGCACAATCACCCGAAGGCACCCTTGCCTCGATGGGCGAGACGACAGCCCAAGGGGCGGTCTTTCATGCCGACTGGCAGTCGCAAGATGCGGCCCTGACACTCAGCTTTGTTGATGCCAAGGGCGTGCAACGCCACCACCCGATCGCCGCAAACTCTGCCGGACGGGCAGAGTTCGTCGGTGCCGACGGCTTTGTCATGGCCGAATTGCGCGATGCGACGGGGCGGTTGCACGCCGTGACCAACCCGATCTTTATCGGCTAAATCGCCCTGGCGGTCAGGCCAAGGCGATGGTCACCACCAAACCCTCATGGTCGCTGGCAGGGGTGCCATCGGGCTGCACGGCAGGCAGCAGGGCGACGTTGCTGACCTTAAGGTTGCGGGTAAACACCCAATCAATCTTAGCCGGAGGGCGGACTGAGCCCGCCGGATAGCGGGTGGTCGGCTGATCGGGCAAGTTGCAGCTTTGCCATTCATACCCCAATGCGGCCGCAGCGGCGAAAAGCGGCTCGTAGGGTTGGGGGCGCAAGAGACGCAGGGGTTCGGCTGCCAGACGCGCGGCCCAACCAGCAGGGTCGCCATGCCGTTCACCATGCGATCCGGTGGAAGTGTTGAAATCCCCGCCCAGTATCACGCGGCCTTTGGGGGCCAAGGTTTCGATCATTGCCAAAAGGTTTAGCATATCCTCGCCGCGCGAAGCGGGGGTTTCGTGGCTTTCCAGATGGACATTGGCCATCAAAACCCGCTCGCCATCAATCTTAACCCACGCCAACAGCGCAATCGTGCTGCCGATGCGGGGTTCGTGGCGGTCAAGCCCATACCAATTGCCACGCCGTTCAATTCGGATCAGCGCAGGGGCGTGCAGCGCCACATCCGACAGGATGGCCGCGCCGTGAAATCCTTCTGCATTCACTTCGCCCGCGTGGCGGCGTTGTTCGTGCACATCGCCAAGGCCAAGCTCGACGAATTCCACCGCAAACAGATAGCCCAGCCCCAAGCGGTCTGAAAGCATCGCGATCCGATCGCTGTTGCCGGTGCGGGCCATGCCGCGATCCACTTCTGACAGCAAGATCACATCGGCAGCGTGATCTTGCAGATGGTTGGCAATGGCGTCCAAGTGGCGCAGGCGTTCCACGTTCCAAAATATCAACTTGGCAGCCCCACTCAGCCCCTCGCGCTTTGGTGCGGGACCTGCTTTTTCAATCTCGCGCAGCGCTGGAAGTTGGTCAAAGGCGGCATCGTGGCGCGAAAAGGTAAACGGGCCTTCGCGCAAATGCGCGCGCAGCGGCGCTGGCACAGGCTTAAGCCGTTCGACCAAGCGTGTTTGCGGCGTATCGGACCATGTCTTCATAGTGCGCGCCATGCCGCCCAAGCGGCCTCGGTTGCAATGGGTTCGTCGGTGGTGATCTGATCGGGCTTTAGCGCCACAAGCTTGGCGAAATCTTCTCCCTCGGCGGGTGTAAAGCCAACCGAGGGGTTTTGCATACGATGGGTCCAAGCATCAATCTTAACCCCCTCTGCATGGGCCAGTGCAACCATGTCCAGTCCCAAATCGGCCGCAGAAAGAACCATTTCCCATTGCAAGTAAACCATATCTGGCTTGATCTGATCCCGCAGCACCGCGATCAAGGCACGTTCCACGCCGCCCAAGCCATGGACGGGCCAGATCTCTAACAGATCGTCGGTTGGATCATAGCCGCGCTGGATAAGCGGCGATTGTTCGGCCAAGGCACGGATCAATGGGATCGAGCCGCCACTCAGAATGATATTGGCGCGTAGGTTCGAAAACTGGGCGGCAAAATGGGCCAGACCCGTGGGACCAACCTCTTCAAATGTGTTTTTCATATCAAACTGCAACAGGGCGTCAGCATGTGCTAGGGTCAACAAGCCCGCCAAATCCTCAGACAAGATCAAACCCGCATCTTGAGAGCGATACCGCAGGGCCGAAAGTTGGGCGCCGGTGTGCAAGGCAACAGCGCCTGTGCCTGTGGTTTCACGATCTAACGTGGGATCGTGCAGCACAACAAAGCCGCCGTCACCGCGCACTTGCAGATCCAACTCCATCGACGCGCCGATCTTGAAGCCTTCAGCCATGACGACAGCCGCAAATTCCGGATCCGCCAAAGATCGCCGCAACCTGTGCCATTTCAGACGTGTCACATGACCCGCCTCAACAATCTGCAACCCTGCCACATCTTTCGCCATGATAGCCTCCTGCGCCACATGGCAAGTAAACCGCAAAGGCGTGACAGTTTTTTCGGGCAAAGCAAAAGGTTTCGTGACGACCTAAATGGCCAATCGCCAATCATGGAAGAAGCGACAGCAACGGTCGTTCAAGCTTAGGTTTGAAAAAGGCGCTAACAGTGAAAGCGCGCGCAATCAATTATAGGACAAAGGCGCATTTGCGGTGAGATGCAATGTTATCAATTGCCCAGAATGGGTGAGAAAACGCATGAATGACTTAACAAGCCAACCGAGCGCCCAACAAGTTACATCGCGTTAAACAATATCTCGACTCGGCGATCTACGGCACTATCCGAGTTTCCGCCTACACCGGTAATCTTTTCTTTATCGCCAACGCCCAGCAACTGCAAACGCGCCGCCAGCGCCCCGCGCTTCACCAATTCCTCGGCAACGCGACTTGCGCGTTCTTGATCAAGGCTTTCGCTGGCTTCTTCGGTTGAAATATGCCCAACCACCCGTGCCGAGGTGTTGTCATACTGCTTTAAATACGCGGCTGCCTCGTCAAAGATTGCTTCGGACTCTTTCATAGGCTCGGCACTGCCCTCTTCAAAAAACACAAAGAATGCCGTGGGAACAGGTTTCCCACGGACATCTTGGGTTTGCGTGCACGCGCTCATCAAAGTGACAACGATAACTGCAAGCCAGATCTTGGGCCGATACATGATTGTCTTCTTTCTGCGTGCGAAGTTTGGGCTTCGCTATACTCGACATCAGTTCAAGTTTTGCGGCTTAACTGCAACAGGGTTAGAACCACCAGGTCGACCAGTCGCAGTGCGAGCGCCGTTATTGTAGAATTCTACCGTTCTTCCGGCTCAACGGCAACGGGGTTAGAACCACCAGGTCCGCCAGTCGCCGTGTGAACGCCGTTGTTATAGAACTCTACCGTCTCACGTGCTGTGCCTTTGTTCCTTATGATCACACTCGCACTGGTGTAGGTTCCACCCGCTTGGCTGTCGGCAAATGCCGTATCCGTTGTAACACCGTCTTCGGTGTGAATGACACGGGAGGCAGCGGTGCTGACACTTGGACGTGTCAACGAAGTATCATAGGAGGCAGTTGCCAGCGTCACAGTCACCGGCGGTGGTGGCGGCAGCGGACGAATGACAGATTCATCAACGCATGTTGGGTAGGTCGCCAAATAGGGCGCCTTAATCCAAGCACAATTCACCGGCACCGTTGAATACAAACGCGGTGTGTCCAGATAACCGGAAACTTCGGTAAGCGTGCGGCGGTTGATCACTTCCGGCCGATTCACATCAATGATCGGCTTGGTCTCGCCAAACGACACCAAAGCGTCCAGCTGTTGGCTACCAACACCATATTCGACAAGTCGCGCAACAACCGTCTCTGAACGGCGGCGTGCGAGATCAAAGTTATAGCCTTCAGATCCAACAAGATCCGTATGGCCAAACACCGAAAAGCGAATTTGCGGGTACTGTTTGATCCAATTTGCCTGCGCCTTAACCACGGCAGAGGTTTCGGGCGTCAAGGAATCCTTGTTGAATTCAAAACTCACATTAGTGGCCACTTCAGAGGCGAACCTTGCGTTCAAAAGCCCGATGGCTTTTGCCTTTTCAGGATCAAGCGCCGGCATCGGAATGAACCCTTCGCAACCCGCCACCCTGCTGACAACGCTTTCAACCAAACGCTCGCAGGCTACGCCAGCAGGCACTTGCACGCCCGAGATTGCGGCCAATTGCTGCGATGCGGGGGTGTTAGCAACTTGATACGAACACCCAGATAGAATGCCTGCAAAAGCAAGTCCCGAGATAATTGGCTTAAGGTTCATGCTAGCTCCGAATTTTTGAGATACTGCAGGACAAACAAGAAGGTGTTATGGTGCAAAGAAACCGCCCGTCGGCACCACAACCAAGACGCTGGGGTTACTTGTACCAAAAAACCAACCTTCTTGAACCATCATAGGCGGGGTATTGAGAAAGTCTTCAACCACAAGTGTGCTGTGGTTGATAAGATCAAGAATCATTTCGTCTTGGTTTTGGGTGGTCTGCTCAACATTCATCGCAACCGCATTGCGGATATAATCGACGTAAGCTGCGGCGACATCGGTGACGCCATTGTTCAGACCCAGGCTTTGAAAGTTCGTCAAGCTTTCGCGCATGCCGCCAATGGCCTGCTTTACATCAGCACCTGTGGGCATGACGGGCATGTTGGGCAATCCGAAGGGATTGGTCGGGGGCATCATGGTGGGTTGGGGCGCCGTGAACAACACAGACATGTTCAAAGGGGCAACGGCCTGCGTGCTCACCACCCCGGCCGAAGCCAAAGCGCAAGTCGCCAAGCACATCCCCGACAGCATGACCGAAGAAAACATCATGTTCATTTTCTGACTTCCACAATACATCCCCGCTCTTCGATCAACTTGATGAAAGCAGGTGAAGCGCTAGGAGGAACCACGGTGCTACATACCGACGACATAGAACCGATCGAAGTTTTTACTTTCTGAGATGCCGCCGGAACTGCTTTTTGCAATACGCCTTTGGCAGAACTGACTTCTGTACCCGGCTCTTCGACATTGTAGCCAAGCTGCTTGAACGCTGGCCCCAGAATAGGATCTTGCATCATCACCACAATGGCGACTCGCTTTAATTCGCGGGCCTCGACCTCTGGCATCAGATTTGCAGCACCCAGCAGGGTATTTACCCAATTTCTACGTTGACATGAGATGTCATCAAAAGAACGCCCGCCGCCTAGGCCAAAGCCGGGCAGCGACGCAGATACGGAACCTGATACACCCATGCACGGGCCACCGCCGAAACTTCCCAGTCCCGGCGCATTGCCCATGGACTTAGAGCTGTTCGAAAAATCAAACACGTTGCCGCCAGATTGCGCACTCGCATCGTTTCCAACGCTATTCGATGCGGTAATACCGGAAACATTCGCCGCCGAATTCGAATTCGTGGCACTTCCGTCAAGCGTGTTAGAGGCGTTGTTATTCTGATCCTGCGCGTGAAGCGCAGACGCCATCGAAAACACGACAAGCGTAGCTTGAAGGGCAACCACGATTTTCTTGAGATTTATCATGCTGCCGATCTTATGAGAGGGTCTGTTTTGGCGTGGTGGATCAGGCCAATTTGGCCTGATCCGATGTAAACCGATGCGTAGATTACGGTGCAGCGAAGAACGAGGCGCTGTCGATGTGCGTAGCCGAACCACCAGCGAAACCGCCGCCGGTGAAGAAGCCACCGGTCGATGTGGTCAGAGAGATGGTACCATTGCCAGCGTTCGAAACGGACAGTTCGATGCCGGTTGCAGAAGCATTCGTTTGCGAAGTCAGGTCAGACGACACTTCGAACAGGGCGCCCGAGAGATTACCGGCCCACAGCAGGGGGTTGCTCGTATCCTTAACCGCACCAGTCAAGTCGACACCGGATTCACCGTCTGCATCGATCCCCGCGCTACCATAGGCAATCGCTTGGTTTTGTTCGCCAACTGTCAGGCCGTTCGAACCAGCAAACAGGCCATTCGAACCCAGCAACTGAAGGGTGTTAGCGGTCGAAACGGAACCGTTCAGTGAACCCTGTGCAGTCGCATCTGCAGTCGCGCTGCCTTCACCGTTGGCACTCACGCCAGCCGTTGAAGTGCTTGCGCTTGCTGCACCAGCGGTGCCGATCGAACCGATAGCTTCACCGCGCGCAACGACGTTACCTTGACCAACCAAGGAGCCTGCAGTCTGGATCTGACGAGCAAAATTCAGAGCCGAAGTGATTTCGGCGTCAGAGGTAACGCCAACTAGAGCCGGCGTGTTGTTTTCGAGAAGCTCCGACAACGCGCTACCCGTGATCGCCAGATTAGCAGCGCTACGGGTCAAGACGACCGAGCTGGAACCCAGACCGTTCACCGACGATTGACCGCCAATGATGAAACCAGTTGCGTCCGGCGACAGGACAGAAACAGAAGCTTCGAACGCGCTGCTTTCGCTAGCGACGCCCATTTGAGCGCCGCCGAAAACAGCCAGCAGCGCGACGAGGGAAGTACTTAGTTTGTTCATTGTTTTCTTCTCCGAATGTTTAAGGTGCCCTTAAGGAGCGTTGACCTTTGAAGATCGCGATTTTTCTATTCAAAGTTTCCTTTTCTGTCAAGTGCGTACCGCCTACCCTGTTTTCATAACTTGGAACGCGGAGGCAATTAACGGCAGATCGAACCGTTGCAGGAGCACGTGGAGCAGGATTTTTATCCTAAAGTTTACTCTTTTGTCGCTATTCTCGCACTTTCGCCTTTCTTAAATTACCTATTGACGATTCTTTAGAATAGCGCTCTACCCCCGAAATTACTTTCGGGTATTTCCCTCGCACTCAAACCTACACGAGTTTGACTGGAAGAAATTGGTGGCTCCTTTCCCTCGACTGATGCGGGCACCAAATGTGAAAATGGTTTTTCACGTTAGAAGAAAAAAGAAGGGCGAAATGGCTGGACGTGGGCCCATAACCAAATTGTCAGCCGGACAACCGCTTTGAAAACGCAAACATCTAAGTTTTTTGACGTAAGAATCGCAAACCAAGGTCATGTCGAAAATCATGAGGGTCGCATCGAATCACGGCTCGCCCAAAACCACCCGAAATCAACCCGCGCCAGCCGAACATCTTTGGCCGGCCCAAACCAACCTAACCCCCGCTAGCGGTGTTGCACACCAATCAAAGCGGCGAGCGAATTGCAACCGCGTGCTGACCCCGACCAAGCACCAAGCAACAGAGGAAAAAACAGATACCGTCAACCAGCCACCAGTGGCGCACGACCAAGACCCAAGATGTTGACCAAACACTGTCACAAAGCAGGCTAAGCCCTTCGAAAAAGTTACGGCAACATGGTGGCGAGAAAAACAAGATGTCTAGGGCGCCGCGCCGGCAAGGCCTGGGTAGCAGCACTGAAGGAAAAATCACTTGAACTGAAAGAAGCTTCAAGCGAAACCTCAATCGCAGTCCAGCGTCGCTGGGGGATGTGCGAAGGGCAAATTGATGCAAGATCGAATTGATGAACTGGTCACGCTATATAAAAGCGGTGACTATGCCCATGTTGTTGAAAAGGCGCAGTCTTTTCTAACAGATTTCCCAAACTCCTTCGGCGCGTTCAATATTCTTGGCGCCGCCAACCTTGGCTTAGGGCATTTGGATGCCGCGATTAGTGCTTACCAAAGTGCAATTCAATTGAACCCAAAATTCAGCATGGCGTACAATAACATCGCAACGGCTTTGAAGTTGAAGAAGAACTTCAAGGAAGCCACGGACTACTTTATCAAAGCTGTAGAAATAAACCCAAATTACTTCGAGGCATACAACAACTTGGGAAACTTGTTCCTTGAAACACTCAAATTCAATGAAGCAGTCGAAGCCTATCGTAAGGCGCTTTCAATAAATCCTCAATATTCTGATGCGCAACTGAATTTGGGGCTAGCACTGCAAAAAAACGGCAATTATGATGATGCGATTGAAGCCTACAGGCGCGCTAGAGTTCTTGATCCGTCAAATTTGAATGCGATTTTCCAAATTGGATCTATACTTCACCAGAACGGACAATTTACAGAAGCCATAGAGGCCTATCAAGATGTTCTAAAACTTAACCCATTGGTAGCAGATGCATTCAATTTGATTGGAAGAGTTAATCAAAAACAAGGCTTATTAGAAACTGCTTGCAAAAATTATGAGAATGCTGCAAAGTTGGACCCCTTGTCGCCAGTTTATTATAATGACTGGGGAAATGCTTTGTTATTGTTAGGTAAGACTAATGAAGCTATTGAACTTTTCTTAAACGCAATAAAAATTAATAACAACTATACAGAAGCACATAACAACCTAGGAAATGCATACAAAACTTTGGAAAGGTTCCATGACGCCGCTTTCGCCTATCAAAGCGCTATTAAGATTGATCCGACATGTGCATCCACCCACAATAACCTTGGTGCTGTGCTATACGCACAAGGTCTTTTTGATGCCGCCGTTTCAGCCTACCAATTTGCAATCGACCAAGACCCAGGTTTAGTGCTTGCGCAATTTGGAATGGCAAACTCACTTTTCGCCCAAGGCAAGTATGACGATGCAAAGCACTTTTATCTCAAGTCGATAGAGATCGCGCCAGACTTTGCGGAAGCCCATAGTAATTTAGGGAATGTTTTCCAGTCGCAGGGTTTGCTAACCGATGCACTTGCTTCCTATCAAAAAGCAGTAGCCATCCTGCCAGACTATTCTGATGCTCACAATAACTTAGGGAATATATTTCAACTCTTGGGAAGGTTGGATCTTGCAATTGCCTCTTACAAGAAAGCATGGGAACTTCGTCCAACATTCGCCGCGGCGCAAGCGCAGATGATACACCTGCTTCAACACGTTTGCGACTTCAAAGCTCTGGAAAATTTTGATGACGCGCTTTGCAGTTTGGGTACTGGACCCGATGGCATTCCACCCTTCGCAGGCCTGTCCTGGGTCGACGATGGAGCATTAAATTTATTGCGATCCCGCGCTTGGGCTTTTAAAAATTTTAAGCTTTCGTCGGTGCCTAAGTCTTCTCAACCCGTTGTTCGTAATGGGCGCTTAAGGGTTGGCTATTTCGGTGCTGATTTTCACAATCACGCAACGCTCATTTTGATGGCAGGACTTCTTCGCAACCATAAGAAAGAAGAGCTTGAGGTCTTTTGTTACAGTTATGGAAATAGTCTGCGTGATGATTGGACACAACAGACCGAAAAAGATGTTGAACATTTCTTTGATGTAAGGGAAATGACTGATTTGTCGATCGCAGAATTCGCGAAAACCCATGATTTGAATGTAGCCATCGATCTGAAAGGGTACACAACTCACGGAAGAACTAGTATATTTCAACATCGTGTTGCCCCTGTTCAAATGCACTTTTTAGGTTACCCCGGGTCTTTAGGGGTAGACTTTATGGACTATATCATTGCTGATCCAGTTGTCATCCCGACAGATCAACGCCAATTCTATTCTGAAAAAATCCTTTACATGCCCCATTCCTACCAACCCAATGATTTCGACCGCCCTATTTCGAACGAAACATCTGAACGGGCCGATTTTGATTTACCAAAAGACAGTTTTATCTTCTGCTGTTTCAACAATAATTACAAGATAAGCCAGTATCAGTGGAAAATTTGGATGAAATTATTGACCGCAGTTGAGGGGAGTGTTTTGTGGTTGCTCAAAGCCAATAAATGGGCAGATGAAAATTTACGCCTTGAAATGCGGCGGTTCGGCATCGATCCAAGAAGGTTGGTCTTTGCGAATAAGCTTCCTCTTGATGAGCATTTAGCGCGGCATAGGCATGCAGATTTGTTTTTGGACACTTTCGTTTACAATGCCCACACAACAGCAAGTGATGCTTTGTGGGCAGGATTGCCTATAGTAACAAAATCTGGCGGCCAGTTCTCTGCGCGGGTGGCGGCCAGTTTATTGAATGCGATTGGTTTGCCAGAGTTGGTCGTGGAAACGGACGAACAGTATGTGGATTTGGCGATTAACTTGGCAACGTACCCCGAAAAACTTGCAGAAATCAGAAAGAAACTTGCCACAAATCGTCTCACATCACCCCTCTTTGACGCAAAAAGATACACCCGGAACTTCGAGTCTGGCTTAAAAATGGCTTACGATCATTACCTATCCGGAGAAGAACCGGCTGACATTTTTGTTCGTGAAAAGCTTAACGTCTAGTTCTGCCTGATCTGAACTGTTCAACACCTAGACTTAGATTCAGCAAACACGAAGTCTCCTGAAAGCATTAATAGCTGATGAACATTGTAGAATTTCTGTTACAGTCGTGTATCCGAGTTCAATCTTTCACAAGATTGTTAATGTTAAGCTGACCCTACCTACCTTTGAGTCGGCCGCCGCTTCAATGATGCCTTTAACTTCGTGCGAAAACCGCTGCTGGGTCCCCGCAAGCGGCGCGAACTGTTGGCCAAAGAACGGAGACCAGGACAAGCATGAGAGTTCCGGCCGCTATTACTGGTGCGGCCGACCAAACAGGTTCGAACACAAAGGCATAGCCGGAACTGCCGAGGTTGCCGGATATCTCGGATGCAATGCGAGCACTTTCTTTAAGCTGTAAAGAAAGAGCAAGTGTCAGCCTATCAGCGAATAAAAAGCCAACGGTCAACCCAAAGGTGGCCGTTATAAGTGTTCCTATCACCTCAGTTGCCAGAATGTCTCCGCGCCGCATGCCTAGAACCTTCAAGACAGCCAACTCTGCTTCACGCAAACGGGTTGAGATGACAATGTTTCCGAAAAGAACAAGGCCAACGACGCCGGTTAGCAGTGCAAGTAAAGGTGCAATAACGCCATAAGCGGCTGACTTCAGGTTTAAAATCCAAGAATACTTCCAGATTTCGGCCTCGGGATGGTAGCCACGCGCAGATAGAAGAGCGATTTTTGGAACCACATCATCGATGTTTTTAAGATAAAGATGCATCATATCCTGCCAAGGCCAGTCGATCAGCGACTTGATGTCTGCATCTGCGCGCCAAGCCGAATGGTCGGCATTGGTGGGAAACGGCAACTTTCCTGTTCTATCTCGCTTGATCGCATCAATCGCAATGAGAAGTTCGTTGGGCAGATAAAACTGGCGGTCCGCCTCTCCTTTGAGGATTACGCCAGCGACTGTCAGGGTCAAAGGTTCGGTCCCGATCTCTTTACCGGACTTTCCAAACCTGGGGATAGACGCCTTAATCTGCTGCCCGACAAACGAGGCCCATTCCTTATCGCTGTTCATTGCCCTGGTGCCGAAGACTTCTAGCAGGAAATCGGTGGTTGCGATCATCTGAAACTGATCGTTCTTGGCAGTAAAACCTGCACCTGCAACAAAATGGAACATGCCTAGTTCAGGATCGTCTGGATATAGGCCCAAAGATGGGTAAGGCCGATTAGACGCGTCAGACATGACGATCGAAACAGTTGTTGCCCGGCGGGCCACTGCCGCGCTGACATCAGGGTCTGTCAACAACTCTCCCTGTTCTGGGAAGCGCAGACCGCCCTTCGCCAAATCAACCTTTCGGGGTTTAAGAGTAACGCGGGTAAGACGCGTTCCATCAGCCACGGTTTGCTCTACGAAGTGGTCAAGACCACTGACGAGAGAGGCAAAAACAGCCGATTGTGCCGTGCCTGCTATAACAGCGATCAGCAACAGCAGTGTAAACAGCGGGCGTCGCAGTAAATCTCGCGTCGCATTGCCAATAAGACGCCAAAGAGGAAGGCTTGGCCACCAACCTGACAGGGGCGCATTGGGTATGGCGAACGGGCGGTGACGACTTTGCGGATCTTTTAAACTGTCTGCACTGGACAGTTCTAGCAACTGTCCGTTTTCAAGACTGAATTGGCGGCCAAGACCAAATAACGCTTCGTCATGGCTAACGATGAGAATGGTTGCTCCTGCTGCGCGCATGGAGGCCAGGCGTTCAATCACTAGGGCTTTTGATGCGTGATCAAGGTTTGAGGTCGGTTCATCCGCCAAAATGAGAGCCGGGCCGCGCACCATTGCGCGTGCGAGTGCCGCGCGTTGCCGCTGCCCACCGGAGGCGACCGAGGGCCGAAGACGGGTTACGCCCGCTGCACGCTCTTCGGCACGAAAGGCAAAGGCTTCAGCTTGTTCCGCTTGGCTCACCGCCTCTTCCGATGTCAGCCCAGCGAATTGAAGCGGTAAGGCGATGTTTTCTGCCAAACTTAGGTGGGGCAGCAAGCGACCTTCCTGAAATACCAGGCCGATCACAGCGGTTCGCGTGGCATCCCGCTCAGAGGTTGTCAGGCTTGCGACATCTTTTCCAGCAAGGCGCATTGACCCCGTAAAACCGGCGTCCAATAAGCCAAGGATGCGCAGCAGCGTTGATTTTCCTGCACCACTTGGGCCACGGATGACAGTAAGACTATGATAGGGGATCAAAAAATCGATCCCTTCCAGAACATTGATTACGCCTTCGGATCCGGCGAAGGCCCTCGTCAGACCACGGATTTCGACAAGGTTCTCACTGCAATCGGATGTCGCTTTTTGCGTCATGGTAGAAATGACACCGGCATCCAAACTGCACCTTCTGCATCAAAGGCGGCCATGTTCGCGTTAAGAAAAGCGTCAAGTCCGGCGGCAGCGTCTTGCAAACGTTTGCCAAAGCTTGCCCGCTCGGACGGGGTAAGCGCGTCAAGATATTCTAGGTTGAACTCCATCAAACCCGACCGGAATTTCACGCCCAATTGGCGCGACAGTGTTTGCGCAATTGTCTCATTCGGGTCGACCTCTTCACCTGCGATGGCTGAAAGTGATTCTGCCACGGATCTATGAAGGGATTCAGGATCAACCCCGGTGACAGCAAGAACGGACATAATGTTGATCAGACCAAGGAGCGTTTCTTTTGAAATCTGGAAACTGGGTTCCAGAAGATCGGGTGTCTCGATCATATAACCAGGTTGAACAAGGACCCCGTCGTCGCCCTTGGCGATGTTAAAAGCGACACCGGCTTCTCGCAAACGCTCTAACTTTTCGCCGTCTATCACCTCCAATGGAATGGCCGGTGATCCCTCAAAATCGTAAACTGTGTCGACCACCTTCATTCCAGCATCAATTTCTTTTTGAACACTGTCTTGCAGAACGGTCGAAAATGCGGCGGCGATGGTTGCCTCATCCACCCCATCTTCCCAAGGCACAAATGTGCCCGACGTTTCACGCGCCAGCGCCCCAAGAATTTCGGTTAAATGAGGCCCGGCTGTTGGGCCGGCCTGAACCGAAATCACCGGAATGCCCTGCTCGAACAAATCGCGCGAAACGCCTACAGCATCAATCCCAACCGCGATGCGGCCTTGCGGATCAAGTGCACCCGTGGTTGCGGGATGGGCGTCTCCGTTAAGAACAGCGACGATGATCTTCTTTCCAGAGTCGGCGGGCCAATCGTAAAGCTGGGCAGTATATTGCACGGCATCCAAGACCGGTTCGGCATCATCGCCGCCACCCGACATCGTGACCGATTGCTTTTCCAATTCCGCCGAGGCGTCTTTTAACGGAACCGCAGGAACCGCCAAGACGGGAACCGCATCGCCTAAATCACGATAGAAGACAAAACCAATACGCAAAGAGTCGAGCGTGCTTTGCGGCAGTGTGTCAATGGCATCGGATAAACTCGTTGCCACTGCGCGGGCAAAGCCCTCCATTGACCCTGTGGCATCAAAAGCGATGACGATTGTTGCTGTTGTTAGTGCATTTTTGGCGGCGGCCAAATCACCGTCTTTCAAAACCACCGCATCGGATTTTTTAATCGCGGCCGGAAGTAAAACGTCAAAAAAACGTCTTTCTGTACGACCAAGAATCTTACCATCGCCAGAGGCTAGAACCGGATAGGGCCGTGACGATTTCTCGCGCTTCATCGTCGCGTCAATATTCTCACGAAACGTCGGGGGATTAGCGGCGTCGTCTCCGCTTTGCATATAGCTTAAAAGTGTCTCGCGACTGTCCCATGCAATGATCTCGGGACGGTCGCCGAGAAAGGCCAAATCAGAAAAGGCGAGCCCTTCTGCCGTAGGCCATTCATAAATTTGCTCTTTTTGGATGTAACCAGTAAGTCCAGTTTCGGCCTCTGTCACCGACAAGGCGCTTAGATCGGTCACCCGAACATAGCCATTCTCTTCGCAGATAACGTAGTAGGGCTTCATCAGTTCAAGAGTAAAAACTGTTTCACCACTGCCCGCTTCGGCTTGGGCCATTATCTTATCGGATCCAGCAACAACTTTGCGGACAAAGCCTTCTGGCGTGCGCGCCATGGTGTCGGCAGTGCAAGCAAAAACCGAACTGGCGAAAAACTCCATCAACGCAACAGCGCAAAAAGCGCCGATACCTGCATTTTTCACCCACTGTGTCATGTAATCTCCATTTACTGGCCGGCAGTGGCGTTAACGTTGGCAGGTAGGCTTTTTTGGTTAAGCATAGCATCAGAAATCTGCAAAATCTTCGCACCTTGGATGCGAAGACGGACGCGGGTTGAGCAAAGATAGCCGTGTAAAAACGGCCAGCGGTACGCAGACATATTGTCGATTGAGAACGAATTACGCAACGTCAGTTTTCTTGAATCCACAAACGGAACTTGCTTTTGCCCTGCGGCGCGGCGCCTCGTCTGAGGCAAGATATTGATAAGAGCGAATCCAAGACGTTTTTCCAAATCGCGCCTTTGCAGAAACCTAAGAGCCAAATGATCTGCACAGCCAAGCGCTTCACGTCTTAATACGATGTGCAAGCCGCGGGGGGCAATTATGGCCTTTGAAGTCATGCTGCGCGCCTAGCAGTCAAGACAAACCATTCCATGTCGATCATTGTGTACGTCACCGTAACTGAAAGATCGGCACAAAGGCGCTGCAGCATCGCCCGATATACTTCCGGCTCGCGATAGAAGGCTGCAAAAACAAGGTTGGCGTAATCCATCGCAGTTGCGTTCACCATGCCCCGAAATGCACGGCGTTCAGCGACAATGATTTGTCCATGGGGAGCTAAGGCCTTGATCGCTTCACTAAGAATATGTTCAGCCTCCGCCTCAGGCCAATCGTGCAAAACAGATTTGAACAAGATCACGTCCGGTTCAAACCCCGCAACGCGGCGCCAATCTCCCAAAAGCATGTCGGCGGCCACAAAAGAAAGCCCGCTTTCAAGGCCGCGGCGGCGCCCCAATTCGCAAACAGCCGGTAAATCCAGGACCACGTGCTGCAATGGCCGTCGCGCTTCCAGCAACACACGTGCAAAGACACCACTATTTCCGCCCAGCTCTAAAACCAGTGATCCTGCAGGGAAGTTTACCAGCGGAACCAGAATTGGTGACTCGGCGCGCGTCAGGTTGGAAACGTAATCGACCCAGGGTTTTGTGGCGACAATAGAAGCCTCCGTAACTCCCATTGCCAATCCGTAATTGAACAATGAAAAAGTTTCAGATTGTGCCATAAAGGCTTCTGGATCAGCAAAAATCAAATCTCCAAAGAGTGCCACATCGCGGCAAGCAGCGCGCAAAAAGGACAACCGGGCGAGAACGCCTTCACGGTCGGCTGTCATCTCTGAAGCCATAAAACCACGCAGCGATACAGCCTTGGTGTCATCCCCCATTACATGGGGCAAAAAGCGTCGCGCTTCGGCCGCTAATCCATCCGACAGAGTGGTCGCAGGCCACCCATGACGAAGCATTCGGTCCAGAACCTGTACCGCTGGAATATGCATGGGCAGAAACTCTGCCCATGCCATTAAAGTTCCGCCGTTCACGCCGCCTCAGAGGGACGCGCCGTCGCAGTTTTGGTCCCCAAGCGGGAAACGTTCTGCAGCGAATGAATATGGATGTAACAAAGTTCCAATTCGTCCGTGGCGAACATTTCTTTCAAAGCCGCCTCTGGGATCGCCTTCAGACGATCGCGATTGATCGTCATAAAACCACTCAGCATTCCACTACGGCCATCGGCGGCCGTATAGCGGGCTTGGGCAGGCTCCAAAAGATTTAGGTCGCTCAGACGTTTGCAAAACAGGCGCGTGCGCTCGAATTGCCCTTGGAATTGAGAGACGAAGGCCAGAATGTTTTGCAGGTATTGTGTGCGTTCTCCGTCAGCATCAAAAAGGCGCTCACCCCGACCATCTTGGTTGATTCCTGGGTAGGTCTCATCAATGCACAACGTGAAGTTTCCGTCATTTTGTGAGAACACAAAGGGATACCGGCGCAAGAATGCTGGGACATAACCTTCAGTCCAGTTACCTTCTGAATCAACCGCATGATTTGCCCCGTCTTCAAGGCCAAGCAAGACTGCCGGGAACGTCGCATCGCCTTCTCCGGCAAATACGATCGGATGATTTTGCACAGCAGAAGCAAACTCCGCGGCAAGCAGTGGTACAGAATTCAAGTCGCGTGCAAAGTCGAACTTTTCCGTCGCCTTCACCGATACATCGCGGTGTAGTTCCGACGAAACGGGGATAACCCGTTCATAAATCAAGAGTTGTTTTGACATTTTGATCTCCTTTTTTCTTTTCTAACCCATGCAGGGTGAACTCGGTGCTCGTCTGTCGGTCCGACCACATTGCCGAGGCCGTGTGCAGGCTTCACCACAAATTCCAAATTCGACTTACCAGCTCGGCGTGATTTTTTAAAGGTATAAAGCGGCATAGATTTAGTCACCGTAAACACGTTTTGTAGTCATTTTGCAGCACCATTTTCGTGGCCTTCTACCTATGCTTTTTTTGGATGACGCGCATGAGCTGTTAGGCCGAAGGCCGCGCTGCTGACAAAAGGACCAATCCTAACCCACAAAACACTCAGCGATAACAATACCATACCGTCGTTGGGCCACTTGTCGCCCAACGCGCTTGTCCAATAGGGAGCCAGACTGGCTAAAAAAGCGGGCGGCGGGTGCAAGCTTTAAACGAAACACCATGAAGGGCACCGCGCATCTCAAACACGTATTTCGCTTTTCAACCCCAGTCTACACGTCCGTTAGGGCGCAGAGACGATGCCCGCTCGAATACCGTCGGCCGTTGGGACATGCAATTCGATTTGGTCTCGAAGGGTGTTGGAATCGGGTGTAGATGCCAAGACGTTGTCCCTAATCCCTGCCGCGTCAGAAGGCGTCAAACCAACCTTTGTTCCACCGGAATGGCTTACGTTTGTATCCCTGCTTCGGGAAAGTAGACCGGCGACTTCCACAACTTGTTTTCTTTTGCTGCCAAGGACTTGTTCTCCTTCAACGTCCTTAGACGTCGCATTGGTAACGTCAATTAGGGTAGGCACCCCAACCCCAAGTTTTTCGCTTGCCATGATGCGCATTGATGTTCCTGTCACGCTCGCTTCGAAGTCTTGCGTAAAACCGGGAACGGTCACATTCAAATCATTCGTCAGCGCAACTTGTTCACCAACTTCTTGCGGCAAACCAATTGCCAGCTCTTTAGGGAAGGCGGCGACGATTGCATTCATCAGAAAACGCTGATCGTCAGAGCCCAATGACTCATTTATCCCAAACACACCATTTGAATCCTGATCAACGAAGATCTCAACACGGTCTAAGCGAGTTCCATTTTCAGACAACGCAATCATCACGAAAGTGTCATCCATTTTGCCCTGAAGGACATAACCGCCAAAAACCCGCAAGCTAACCCCAACGTCAGTATAGCCCATATCCGCCATCGCAGCTGCAACAGCTTTTACAGTCACAGGAAGGTCTTTTGCCCAAAGACCTGAAGGTTGCATCCCAAGCAAAGAAACGAGGCACAAGAAGGCTATTTTGCCCATGAACACAGAGATCCATTTTCCAAAGATACGCGGATACAAAATGACCATGTCACTCTTTGTTGTGAGAGTGCAAGAAGAACATTAAAACTGCGAGACCTATGTGAACTGCCAGACCCAAAGAATGGCATGAATGGGCGCACGATCTTGGCAAAGGGTTCAACCTGTCCGTCAATGCGGATAGACCAGAAGCCGAAAAGGCGCTAGCGTGTTTATAGCAGCCAAATTGTGCATGTTTATGCTGAAAGCAGGGGGAGGCTAGATCATTTTTCGATCTGAAATCACTAGATTGCGACAAACTCAGAACCCCTTACATCAAGATTTCTCGAATGACAGCGCTCGCTGGGTTTCAGTGACGATGGAGTTTCGATGTAACTTGCGTTGCACACATTGCATGATTGAAGGCACAATGTCTGAGTTGCGTCCAACCGATGGGGATCAATTCGAGGCGGTTCTTCAGACCCAAAGAGACCAAAACTCTTGGATCGGAATTGTGCTGACCGGTGCGGAGATCACCCTACGCAAAGATTTACCGCAAATAGCATCGCGCGCACGAGATGCCGGGTTTAAGCGTATTCGGGTTCAGACCCATGGAATGCAGTTGCAACGTCGAGAGTTTCTTGATCGCCTTGCCGAAGCCGGCGTCACCGAATTCTTTGTCTCAGTTACATCTTCCACTGCAGCGAAACATGATGCAATCACGAAAGTGAAGGGTTCTTGGGATCGGATGCGGGCAGGCCTAGATTTGATCGAAACCTACTATCCAGGTATTGCTGTCATCACAAACACGGTTGTCACTTCGGAAAGCGTGGCAGATTTACCGGGCGTAGTGTCAGCACTGTCAGAGTATAAAACGATAGTGCAGCACGAGTTTTGGAATTTCTTCCCGATGGACGAAATTGACAAGAAAGGCCTATGTGTTCCGTTGAATGATTTGATGGGGCCCTTGCACGACGCAATTTCGGCGGCACATGCTTTGGGCCGACTGGTTGAAGTAAAGAATGTGCCAGAATGTCTGATGGGCGACAATCGCGCAGTATTGATCAACAAACAGCCACAGTTGGTGATTGACGAGGATTTTTGGGTGGGATTCGAGCGTAATGGCTTTTATACATGCCCCCATCGGTCGATCTGTTCATCGACGGAATGTCTCGGTCTCACGACTGCCTATGTAAGCCGTTTTGGAGATGAAGCCGACAAACTTCGCCCAATTTCAACTGCACACCCCCCTCTCATCACTGAAGACTGAGCCCCAATGAAAACCAAATCGCTACCGGTAGCCAGCACGCTGCGCACTGTCGTCATGATCGCAACTCTGGTTTTCGCGGCAAAATCGCTGAGAGCAGGAACCGAATTTGATTGCGTTATGGAGGCTGCGAACATCGCGCAACTCAGCCCGCGCACGCAAGGTGTGATTAACTTTATCGAGGTTAAAAAAGGGCAGGCTGTACAAAAGGGGGATGTCATTGCCCGTATCGATTATTCGATGGAAGAAGCGGTCCTCCAAGTCCTCAAGGCGCGCGAAAATTCATCGGCTGCAATTGATGCCCAATCCGCACGGGTGGTATTGACCAAGGCTCAGCTTGATCGAGCCGAAGCGCTGGTTCAACGAAATGCCCTAAGCCCCGATAAATTAGAGCCACTTAAATACGACTACGCACTCGCGACTTCACAACTGCGACAGGCGCAGGTCGATGCCTTGGCGTTAGAGGCCGAAATAGAGCGCGCAAGGGTAGCTCTCGAAAACACTAAAATTCTGGCTCCGTTTGATGGGGTCGTCACTGAGATAACTCTTTCAGTTGGTGAATATGCCACCGCCGACCGTCATGTCGTCGTGGTTGCCCAAACGAACCCGATTTATGTTGAATCCTACCTGCCGATTGCAATTTACGACAGCGTACATCCCGGGACGGTTGTTAAGATCCATCCAGATTACCCAGTTGGCGCCGTGATTGACGCAGAAATTCTCATGATGGACCCTGTGTTTGATCCGTCTTCTCGGACCTTTGGCGTTCGTATCGCGCTACCAAATCCAGACGGGCGAATTGTAGCCGGGCAACGTTGCCGTCTTGACATCCCCCCGCTTTAGGAAAGCCTAGGGGCAAACCAGCGCACCGGCTTGTCCTGTCCATTCAAAATGACATCCGTTTAGCGCCGAGGCTTTCAGGGTTCGCCTTTTTAGCCCCGCCAAGGTGTCAGGAACAGGCTTTGCCTCGGACGCCAAATCGGTAATGGCGGGTGCACTTGGCTTGGATTGTTCAACGGACGCGACATTAGACTGTATTGGCATAAAGTCTGTGGGCCGCGGCTGCGGCCGTTTCATGTCGGCGTCCGCAAAAAGCGAGGTCGCCGCATCAGCCGAGATAACAGGCTTAATCTCGGTCACTCCCAAGCCTTGTGGGGACGGTGTCGTTTCCAGCATCAGCGTCGACACCTGATTTGCTAATCCATCGCGTTCAACCGGCAAAGCACCTGCGGACTCGTTTCTATCAGCGGCCATTTGTGACACCTGATCGGTCAAATCGGCTCGTGCTCTTGTCAGATCGGCGACTTGTGACTGGAGTTCCGAGATCAAAGTTGTACTTTGCGTCACCGCACGCTCCATTTCTCCTCGGACAGTAGAAAGCTCAAGATTCAATTGGGCAAGTTTGACATCGTCGTCGTTGCTTTTCACAGACAGGGCTTTTATTTTAGAAATCACGGCCTCATTTTCTTGAACAAGTCGTTCATTTTCCATCCGTGTAGACGCCAGTTCGGATTGCGCCATGTCGAACTGGGATTCGAGACCTGAAATCTGCGCGCTGCTGGATCCGGCAAGGCCATCGTATTCTGCCTGTAACAAGGTGAAATCAGTCTTTGCCTTTTCAGATTGCCTGTTGAAATTTGAAAGAGCATCAGCATTCGCCTTGGCCATCAGCGCATTTTGGGCCTGAAGCGTGGACAGACTGGACCTCGTCTTATCCAATTCGGCCAGAAGCGTTCCGTTTGTTTCCTCTGTTTTAGCTAGGCCCGCCACTTGTTCGTTCAGTACCGCAATTTCTGCGTCTGATGCGGCCTGCGTCTTCTCATGGATAACACGCTCGTTCGCCAATGTTGTGCTGACTTGCGCGAGTTGTTGCGTATTTTCATTTAAAAGACCCTGTAACGATATGACTTTATTGCTAATTTCGACCAGCTTTTTGTCAGTTTCCAAACCATTCTGCTCGGCCTGCAGGCGCGCAGCGTCAGCAATGGAAAACTGGGTTAGAAGGTTTTTCTTTTCATCTTCCAACTTGGTCATCATGGCTTGACCATCAGCAATTTGCGCCTGAAGTGAGGTTGAATTGGCCTCACTCGTCTCGATACGCTTCTCGAGATCCGCGATGGTCTGCGCGGTATTCGTCTGGGCTAAAGCCGAATTGGCACGTTCTTCCTTCAAAGATTCAGTCAGTGCCGCGCGCGCAGTTTCAAGTTCTGCAGAACGTGCGGTTTCTAGATTAATCTTTTCCTGAAAATCAGCTGCCAACTGTGCAGTCTTTGCCTCTACCTCGGCCTTGGCGGCCCGTTCTTCATCAAGAGACTGGGTCAGGGTTTCCACAGTCTCTTCCAATTTGGCCATCTGGTCTTGTGCAACCGCATAAGCCTTGTTGATTGCATTTTCGTTCTGAACAAGGGCATCAATCCGCGTTGTAGCGACCTGAAGTTCAGCCTTACGGCTTTCAATTGCGGCTGAAAGGTCGTCCGATCTGGCCTGCGCAGCCAAGAGATCGTCCTTCAATGATTGCGCGTCGATGGCAGATTGCCTAAGTTGATCAGACTGAGATGAAACTTTGCTCTCCGCATCCGAAAGAACCGCCAGTTGGGCGGCGACTTTATTCTCAAGCTCGGCGATAGACGCACGCGCAGCATCACGATCCTGTTGGGCAGACAAAAGCAGTGCTTCTAGCGTCGCCTTTTCGTTCTGCCAGTCAGGCTCTATCAGCTTTACTTCAACATTTGAGAGCGGTTCCGATTGATTATTCTTTGCATCTTGCAACGTGGTCATCGTCATTTGGGCATCGGCAATTTGCGCCTGAAGGGCGGCTGAACTGGCCTCGCGTGCCTCTATGCGTTTCTCAAGATCAGCAATCGCCTTCTCGGCATTTGTCTGGGCCAAGGCTCTGTCGGCACGCTCTTGTTCCAAAGAGTCCGACAGTGCCGCGCGCGCAGTTTCAAGTTCTGCTGCGCGTGCGGTTTCCAGATTAATCTTTTCCTGAAAATCGGCTTGCAACTGTGCGGTCTTGGCCTCTAGCGCGGCCTTAGCGGTCCGCTCTTCATCTAGTGACTGCGTCAGTGTTTTCACAGTCTTTTCCAATTTGGCCATTTGGTCTTGTGCAAGTGCCAAAGCCTCATTGATTGTGTTTTCGCTTTGCCCAAGAGAGCTAAGCCGCCGGGTTGCGGCCTGAAGTTCAGCGTCGCGGCTTTCAATAGTGGCTGCAAGCTCATCGGCTCTGGCTTGCGCGGCCAATAGTTCCTCTTTCATGGTCTGCGCGTCGATTGAAAATTGCGAAATTTGATCGGACTGAGTCGAAACTTTGCTTTCTGCATCCGAAATAACCGCCAGATGTGTGGCAACTTGAGCTTCAAGGTCATTAATCGCCACTAGGGCAGCATCGCGATCCGCTTTCATCGACGATAGCTGTGCCTCAAGGTCGAATTTTTCGTTCTGCCAATCGGCCTTTTTGCGTGCGAACTCTTCTTCGGCGCTATCTTTCTGCGATGTGATAAAGGCGATCTCGTCCTGAGTTGCAATCAGTTGTGCATAAAAATCAAGGCCTTGCTCTTGGCCTGCGGGCACGCATGTTAAATTCGAAACATCCCAAACATAGCCGATGGCGTTGCAGGCCCGGATATCTGCTTGTTGCGCATGCACATCAGCGGCACGCAAACCGCCTGGCACCAGATCAAGGGGTGCTGTCTCCGACACAAACCACAACGGCAAAGCAACCCAGTTTGCCTGCTGGGTTGCGATAAATGCGCTGGAAAGCCCCTCAAATCTGGCTGGGTTTATCGGCACAAGGCAAGGAATGTTTCCAGATAGAGCGCTTTCGCAAATTGGGTTCGCACTTCCAGCTGGCGACGCATCTGCCTTAGCTGTCGCCAATGCCGCCAATTCCGAAAAAACTTCGGCGCCAAAATCGACAAGTTTTATCTGCGCCCCACCCGCCAATGTTGCCAAAACTGCATCATTGGCTGGGTTCGGCTCTGGCGTGCCTTGCAGCAAAACAATGCCCCCGACATCGACGCCGTCCGCTCGGCGAAGGGCCAGACTGTCTCCGGCTTCCTGTGCGACCCTCATCGCGTCGGGATCATCGGAAAGACCGGGTCCAGCCAAGATCAGCACCAAATGTGTGACAGGATCGGCCGGATCAAACTGTTCAACCAGCCCTTTTAGCGCGTCAGAAAGTGCGACGGTCAATCCAACCTGATCTTTGCTGGCGTCTTCGGCCGTCCATTCAGCCCGCAACCCACTGACGGAAACCTCGCCATCGTCGCGCACATCCCCAGATTCATACAAAACTTGTCGCGTAAAGCGCGTGCTTTCGCCCAAAAGGCCTGGCTGCTCGGCCAGACCGCGCGAAAGAAGGCGCAGCGTTTCAAGAACGAAGGGGCGCGCATAGTCGCTGCCATCCACCAGCAGGTGCAGGTCAACGCTGCGCCCCTGTCCTTGGCCAACAGGATCAATCGCCGAAAGAAGCAAAGGAAATAGGGCTTGGACAATGGTAACGGGCGTGCCAACAGACGTATCTGCCTTGTCGACCGACATGACAGGAAGCCGCGCTTTGGCAAGATCTGTTCCGGCGGGGATGACCATGGAAGGTGCAAATTTGTTAGAACCGGCACCGCCCAAAAATACCCTCAGTTGAAATGCGCTTTCCCATAGTTGCAGGTCGGCGCGATCGCTTGGCGACCCGGCAAGTTGATCGTCTTGCATCAAGGACAGGCCTGCCTTCGGTGCTGCTATAACGTCGGATGCGCGAACCTGAAGCTCTTGGCCGGTGGCGTCTGTCACCGTAAGAATGGCACCATCCTGCGACAGAATGGTCAACCTTTCTCCGAACGGAATATCTACCGCACCACTTACAACGCCATCCGACGAAAGAATGGGCAAAGGCCCAAGCCTTGGTACGACACTGTCCGCGAATGCGTGATTGCTAAGCAAAAGCGCCGCCAGCAAGAAAAATCCGCGCATCATTCGATCCACCCCATGATCCCCGGTCTGTTGCAAGCACTCGCCATGTCTTTGAATGCGGCCGAGAACCCAAGCAGGCTGAAGGAAAGCCTGGACGGGGCATTCGTGGCTTTTGCCACACCACCAATTTCGACAGATTTGCCGAACCGCAGGGCCTTGATCAGATCATTTGTCATTGATCCATCCGAAAGCGGTTGGGGAATGAGCGCACCGGTCTTTGGTTCGACGACCAGTCCAAATCCAGTGCCATCAATCATGGCCGCCAGCGGCGCATCCGCTAGAAAAGGGTTCGGTGTTACAAGGTCGATGGCCATCATGCCGCCCGTTCCTTTTGCGTTAACCGAAAACTCCATGCGAAGCCCCGGTTCAAGCCCCTCTTGCGCCGTTGCGACCGAGGTGATGCGACACACGCTGCCGTCGCTATCTCTCAAAACAGACCAATCGGTATGGCGCACCAATTCTTCAGTACCTGTCGGCATCGGTGCGGCCTTTGTCGCACCGTTTAGGGTTGTCTTAAGCATATCTGGAACAGACGCAGGCCACAGATATTCGCCCGAAGGATACTTTTGCTCGGCGTTGAACTGAGCGATGAAACGGCGGTCGGTCACTGTGAAGACGCCACTTTCGCCCACATCAATTCCAGCCGTACCATAAAGTGCCGACAGCAATTTGCGGATATGCACTCTGTCCGCATCCGAAAGTGCCAAACGCATTTCGGCGGCACTGTGTTCCAGGGGGGTCAGGGCCTTTGACTCAAGTCCCGTCGGTCTGCAAGCCAATGCAATGAGCCGCAGAATACCTTCATGGCTTAGATGATCATAGCGCGCACTTGAATAGCCGCCGTCCCCGTTGCGCACTGTCAGATAAAGGCCATTTTTAACATCTGTGCCCGGATCCAATAAGGCCCAGATCGGGTCAGCAAGCAAATCGCTTGGGGCAAGACCCTGCTGGCTGACAAAGGGATGTCGTTCCCCTTTGCGGATAAGCACGGCATCGGCAATGGCGCTGCCATCTAACCCGAAGGCAAGGGAAGGCTTCAGCATGTCTGACGAAAAAAACAGGCGCGCAGGACTGCTGCCGGTTGTGGCATCGGGTTCAAGCACGATGCGGCATGCGGCCTCGTCTGCAGAGAATGACACGGAATGCGCAGGTAGATCTTGGGCTTGGCCGTTTGCAACGCAGACGAACATCAAGGGGGTTGCAAGACCGAATAGAACCAGAAACCTGATCACCAAAAACCTCATTCCATCCCCCGAGCAACGCCAGTTGGCCCTTAAAGGCCGATCCAGAGTTTTCCCCTAAGCCCTGAAACCATAGCCAAAATGACACCAATGCGGCAAGGACACTATCGGATACATTGCTGCCTTATCATCTGCCAAGTCGCAGAGCGACCTTTTGCTGATCTTTCATGCGCCCCAAAACCTGTGCGATTTTATGACACATATGGGAATGGGTCATATCCTGCACGCCGCGGACATTGAGGGTCTTCTTGCGTGGAATACAAGGCGTTACATCATATTCTATCAGCGTCTTACGAAATACAGCCGTCTAACCTTGGCCTGCTGACATTTCGCAACCCATTTGAGGGCTGGCACATCACCCTTGTGGCCTATCAATCACAACACCACGAAGGACGATCGAAGAACAGAGCATGCGATTTGAGCCTGTTTATCTTGACGGTCAGTTTAATGTCAGGGATAGAGTTGGGCGCCGCGTCACTCGCGGTTGGGTGCGGATCAGAGGGGCTTAATCATGTCAAAGCAACTGCTGATCTATGGGCGAACCGCGCCGATCACCATCACGTCCCACAAAGATTGTTCAGTACAGACAAACCAAGGCTTTGCCTTCGCCAAAGGCCTAAACTCAGCGCCACTGGTGGCGGTGGAATTTGCTGCGGCAGCGCTTGATATGGCCATTGTCTTTTCTGGAACCGAAAACGCCGTGTTTCCATCCCTAATTCTGGGGCTGCGCGACGGACAAAACCTGTTTGTGGGCGCTGACGGCGAATGGACAGGCAATTACATTCCGGCGTTCTTGCGCCGCTATCCATTTGTATTTTCAGATGCTGACCAGACGGGTCGCCACAATTTGTGCATCGACGAGGACTTCGAAGGGCTGAACCGTGAAGGGCGCGGCGAGCGGCTTTTTGACAGTCAAGGTGTTCGCAGCCAATACCTAACCTCTATGCTGGATTTTGTGACAAGCTATCAGGGCCATTACGAACGTACGAAGCTGTTTTGTCAGCGGCTTGTGGCCTTGAAACTGCTTGACGCGATGCAAGTTCAGTTCGCGGCCCGTGATGGCAAGACCAGCGCCCTGGCGGGTTTTTTCACGATTAACCGGGATCGGATGAAAGCCGTTTCAGAAAATGACCTGCGCATCATGTTTGGAAATGACGAATTGGAATTATGCTATCTGCACCTTCAATCTCTCCAAAACATAGACAAGCTTACCCTTAGGGGTGTGGGCGCATCGACTTGATTGATGCAGCAAAGCTCAGCCGCCCACCTTCCTGCGGCCCATCCAATAGGCAATCCAAGATTGAAAACGCTGCGCTTATTGCTTGACATAGGCTGGCAGATAACAATTCTGATCCAGACATGACATTTCCAATCCTTGCCATCTCAGGCCCGCCGGGTGCAGGCAAATCCACGCTGATCGCCGCACTTGTCGCCCGTCACCGTGTGAACGTGATCTATTTTGACGCACATGAGCAGATGACAGATCGCAGCCCGGCCGAAATTTCAGATTGGATCGCACGCGGGATGCCATTGGCCGAGACGTTGCCACCGAATTTGATAGCACATTTGCAAGATGCAGCCCAAGACGCGCCCGTCTTGTTTGAAACCCCCATGGGCCGTGCAGTGCCCGAGCATTCGTCATTGATCACCTGGTCAGTCTGGCTTGATCTGCCGCCTGACATTGCGCTGGCCCGAAAGATTGCGGCGACGTTAGGTTGCGGGGAATGGGGCTCGCTCGACGAGCTTTCTGATTGGCTGCAGGGCTATCTGGCAAACTATCCCCTTATTATTTCGCCCTCTTTGGTGATGCAAACCGCACGGGTGCGGCACTTGGCCGACGAGATACTTGACGCCAGCCTTGCCCCTGACAGGCTAGAAGAACAGCTTTCGGCGCGGATGCACAACCTGCAGATGTGCCCTTAAGCCCCTATTCAGAACGCCCCGATATGGCCAACTGCCTATCGCGCTGTTCTTCACGGCGAATAAGGTCGGTGCGGCTTTGCGCTTGCCTGAGATCTTCGCGCCATTGACACCAGCGCAAAATAGCAACGCCAAGTTCGGGGCGCCGCAACCGCAAAGACATGTGGGCTAGGCTGCGGACAAACTTGCGCTGTTGCTTAAGCAAATCGTCCTCTAACGAAACGAACCGTATCACGCGGCCCGGATCCCCTTGGCGGCCACAGCGTCCATAAAGTTGCAAGTCGATCCGGCGGCTGTCGTGAAGATCTGTCAAAATGACGTGCAGACCACCTGACGCCCTTGCCGCATCCGAAAGCAGAATATCCGTTCCCCGGCCAGCCATATTGGTGGCCACTGTCACGCGCGCGGATGTCCCGGCCTGCGCGATGATGGCGGCTTCTTCTCGCACCACATAGGCGTTCAAAACCTGATGAGGCACATCCCGCAAAGCCAAAGAAACCTGTGCAGAGGCAGCAACTGTCTTGGTGCCGACAAGCACCGGGTGACCTTGTCTTTGCAGATCGCCCACAAGGTCTGCGACCGCCCGCCATTTTGTGGCTTGGTCAGGAAAAAGCACGAAACGGTCAACACGCCGTTGGCTGGGCAGGCGGGTCGGGATTGGGCGAACATGCAGCCCGTAGACTTGCCACAGTTCAAGCGCGGCACTGCGGGCTGTGCCAGTCATGCCGCCAACTTTTTGATACCGTTGAAAGAACTTTTGTAAGGTGATGCGTGCCGTGGTTTCAAAAATCTGGGTTAGCGCGACGCCTTCTTTGATTTCCACCATCTGATGCAAACCATCCGACCAAGTACGATCGGGCATGACGCGGCCAGTGGTTTCGTCAATGATCTGCACCTTGCCCTCTGCCACCAGATAATCGCGGTCACGTTCGAATATGTGAAGCGCGTTCAGTGCCTGCGTCACGGCATGGGTCCGGATCGGGGAAACGCCGATTGGGCCCTTGGCATCGGCCATCGCCCCGTCCAACGCAATTCGCCCGGCGTCCGTCAATTCCATGATCCGCAAACCCCGCACCGGTGCAAAGTCGACCCCCGCCCGCAAATTACAGGCCAGATCCATCGCTTTGTGCAAGACATCTGGGGCAAGACCGCCTGCCACTTTGGCCGTTCCCGATAGGATAAAGGGCGTCCCCGCCTGATCCAGCAGCACAGAATCCGCCTCGTCAACAATGGCTGCTGGCATGCCGCGCATGATCAGGGCGCTGGTGTCTCGGGATCCCGCGATCTTTAGAACCCGGGCGAGTTTGTGGGCCAAATTTCCCGAACGCTGGCGTAGGATCATGCGGTCACGCAAGTGATCAAACACGATTTCCTTGGCAGTCCCGTAAACCACATCACAGGCATAGGCCGCGCGCCGCTGGTCGGCCGTTTGGCCTTCCAAAACGACACCAATGCGCAGTCCCATCTTATGAAACAGCGGTGAGAAGTGGTGAAAATCACGTTCAGCCAGATAATCGTTCACCGTCATCACATGAACAGGGGTTCCAGCCAAAGCCAAGGTGCCCGCGGCAATTGTCGCGGAAAGGGATTTGCCCTCTCCTGTCGCCATTTCAGCGATACGCCCTTGTAAAATACCCAAGGCGGCCAGCAATTGAACCTCGTAGGGGCGTTGGCCAAGGCTTCGGGACGTCAGTTCGCAGATCAGCGCAAAGCATGCGGCCAGTGTCGTAAGGTCAGGCGCACGTTGCCGGACACACCTTCGCAAAGCTGGACGAAGGGCAATAATCTGGGCCAGAAGCGCCTCATCCTCTATCCCGACCAAAGGCGCGCTAAATGCCGCAACCTTCCGCAAAAAGCCGCGGCCATAGGACGGAAAGTGCAGCCACGGACCAAAGGCCACAACTCTTGCCAAAACCGCGCGCGACCAGTGGTCAAAAGCCCCCATCTCAGGCGCAGGCTTCATGGGGTATTCCAGCACGACCGGAAGTGCGCGCATCGGTGTCATGGGTTAAGACTGCGCAAGAACAGTTGCCGCAAGGTGCGCAATATGCGCCAACCCAGTGGCTCTGCCCCGTGATCGAACCGCAAAAGCGCGCGCTCTCCGATCAGCGGTTGATCCATCGGATCATCTGGCGTTACTTCGAACAGATAAATGCTGCGCAAGGCCTTCATGCCCGACGGATAGGCAGGATCAGGCACAATTTCGCCGCCAGCCTCGGTGGACAAGGCCTTAGACGGCAAATCAAGCGTACTGTCTGGCGCCCAAGCCGTAACGTGCCCAGCATGACTGCGGTTGGGGTCACGTCGCAACATAAAATCGACGTGCTGGGTTTTCGTTCGGACCAACTCTGCGTCGTCTTGGTGTACAGCAACGCGCAGGACAGGTGGCGTTGCAGGCAAAATATAGCCCAGCACCTCACCCTTATGGACCAAACGGCCCGGCAGGTCGGAACTGTCACTCAGCAGATGAAATTGCCCAAACGACGGACTGCGTAGGGTCAAATTCGCAGCGATATCCAACAGATCAGCCTTGCTTTTGGTCGCATAAATCAATTGCTGATCCAGAACCATCGCTTGCATGCGATCTGAAATACGCGCAACGCTGACCTGCGCTTGCAGCTGTTCCAAGTCTGAGTTTGCAACCTCAAGCCGGGTCGTCAATGTCGGCTCGTCCAGCCTGATCACGGGTTGGCCTGCGGCAACAATCGCACCGGCTGGCACCAGAACTTCGGCAACAAAGCCCTCCGCCTCAGATCGCAAAATGTTGCGCGCCTCTGGCATGAACACACCGTTGGCGACAGTAACGTAAGGAACGGGAACCAAAAACAAAGCCAGTCCCAATGCCACCATACCACCAAAAGTGACCATGACCGCACGGTGGCGAAGCCGTGCCAAAAGCGGCGAGCTTACTATAAACCAGCCTCCCTTGATCAACGGCAGCGCAAGGGTGCCAAACAAAGCAAAGACCGCCAGTATAAGCCCCAAGGGCTGAAATTGGCCTGCAATGTAGACAGAGATGGCGATCACGATCAAGATTCGATAGATCAGTGATAAAATCGCGTAACCCAAAAGCCAAACGCGTTCACGCAATTCTCTGCGCGGTTGAGAAAGATTGCGTATCTTCAATATATAGCGTTGCACAAGGTACCAGAAATACTGATTTGCCTGCACCGACAGGTTCGGAATTTCAATCAAGTCCGACAAGATAAAATAGCCGTCAAAGCGCAAGAGTGGATTACCATTAAATGCAATTGTCGAGATGCTGCCGATCAGCATGATGTTGAAGGCCAAAGCCCGCGCAACGCCCGGCTCGGCATGAAGCCAAAAGATGAGGGCCAAGGCGGCAAGCGTTAACTCCACAACGATCCCAGCCGACGCCACGCCCGCACGCCGCCATTTTGAAGCAAAGGCCGTCGATTGCGACGCATCGACGTAGGGGACAGGCGCGAAAAGCAAGAATAACAGGCCCACTTCGCGCACCTCGCCGCCCCAGTGGCGGGTGCAATAGGCATGACCCAATTCGTGAAGCAGTTTGATGACGGGATAGGTCAGCGACACCAAAAGCAGGTCGGCACCCAGAAAGGCGCCCTCGCTGGCCGTGCGGGACAGTTCCTGCCAGTTCGCAGCAGCCAGCCAAACCGCAACGCCCATCAGGCACAGCCACAACGCGACAGCCAGCCTTGTAAAAACTGGTGCAATGATCCACTGCGTGCGCCGCAAAAAGGGTTCGGGGTCAAATAGCGGCACACGAATGGCTAAAGGATTACTGACCCGCGACACCATTTGCCGCCAGGCCTTCTTCTTGGCACGCGCCGTCAATTCGTTCATATCAGGTGTCAGGTCGGACGTTATAAGGTCAGCTTGGTAAAGCTGGCTCACAAGGTTGATCACGTCAGTCTGCGTGGGCGGGTCGTCAGGAAAGCGCTGGCAGGCATCTTGCCAAAGGCTTTCAATACTCTGGGTGCCGTCCATGCGACCAAAAAGGTAATGCCCTTTCGGCGTTAGTCGATTAAAGCCCCCCGACTGATGATCCTGCACCACATGCCATACATGGCCGCGGAAAACCTGCCGATGAAAATCGACATGCCGCCGCACTCTGGGGCACAGTTGCGACACGCGGTACCATTCAGCGGACAAAAATGTTCCGGCCATCTTAGACTGGCCACTGTGACCAAAGGATCAGCCGCAGTCGGTCAATCACGGGTGTGAACCAGACAGACCAAAGCGGGCGAAGCCCAACCTCAACCCGCGCGACCCCCTGCATTCCGTGCAGCAAATCTTCTTCGGACTGGTCAAGCCTTGCCAGTACGCGGTAGGTTGTCTTGCCTTCGCCATAACGGGCCACAGGCTGCACAGCGCTGATATGGGCGGCAAAGACCTGATCGGGCAAAGCCGTCATGCGCAACCAAACAATCTGTCCTGGGGCGACACTCGAAATGCGCGACTCGTCCACCGCAAGAACAACCCGGAAGTCATCAAGTGGCGCTACCGTCATCAAGGGCTGGCCCTTGGCAACCGAAGCCCCAATAGACTGACTTAAATCACCCGAGATGACCAACCCGTCAAATGGTGCGCGCAATTCCACCCGACCCATCTGAATGTCGACCAGTTTGATCTTCGCCGCCGACTGCTGAACACGAGCCTCACGAATTGCAGTCTGGTTTCGGTCGCGGGTGGCAATCGACTTATCAAGTTCCAGTTGCTCTTGCGCGGCGTCGGTGACCAGTCGGACACGTTCCAGCACCAGATCGCGATCATCCATCCGGACGAGGATCTGCCCAGCCTTCACAACATCGCCTTCTCGCGCCGGTGCGTCGGCAATGAAACCATCAAAGCTTGCACTGATGATGCGCTCTGTCGAACCTTCGACCACGGCATTGGCGGTGACGATCGCCATCTGCCGACCAAAGAGAAACACTGAAATCAGCACGATTGCGCCCAGCGCCATCAGTTTTCGGGCGAATTTCTCTGGCCCCAAAAGAAGCTCAATCTGCTTTTTGAAGGTGCGCCAGGCTTTGACGGCAAGCCAAGCATCATTCGCCTCTTTTTCCTTCAAGATGGGGGCAATCACCGTGACCGTCGCCTCGATCAAATCCAGATCATCAGGCGCAAAAGGTTTGTCGGCAGGACGCTCGAACAAAATAGCCCCATAGCAGCGGTCGCTTTCATACAGGGGAACGGTAAATAGGCTAACCCCATCAAGAGCGCGGTTCATTTCAGAGTGGGCGGCGCTTAAGGGTGGCGCCACCCCCTCAAGCACAGGCCAAACCAGGGTGGTATCTTGGTCCACGGCTTCATGCATCGCACCCTCGATGAGGCGCGCATCACGGAGGTTTTTCTTAAACTCCGAGGCGTTGGAAATCGCCTGAAGACGAATATGGTTGCGGCGAAAGACGCCAAAGGCCACGCGGTTCGCATTAAACCGCAAGGCAAGATCGGTGACAGCAGCCTGCGCCGCGCCTTTGAACCCTTCTGCCTCGACCACCACGATAACTGTCTTTAACACGTCGCCGGCCGCATCAAGGCGCTGATCGGCCCGTTCGACTTCCTCTGCGCTTAGGGCATTGACCAGCCATCCGGATGCCGCCTGCACAGCCGACAAAAGGGCCGCCAATGCGGCGGTGTCAGCCAGTTTCGCCTCTACCCCAATCACCGCATCGACGCGGTCGAAAATCGCCAGCGGAATGACCAAAGCGGCGATTTCGGACGAATGAGCAGGAATGCCTTGGCCCGGAACGCTGCCGGTTACAATGACTTGGCCACGTTCAAAGGCCTGCTTGATAGCACCCGTCAGCAAGGGTGTCGGCAATCTGCGTCGGGGGGCGCGGCCCAGATCAATCCCCTCGGGGTGCAACTCGTCGGCAAGGTTCACGCAGATTAGATCCAGACCAACCCCGGGAAGCCGCGCAAACAGCGGCAGAACTGCCATGACCCAGGCCGCGGCAACCTCTTTTAATCCATGGGTCGTGGCTATATCGGCAAGGCCGGAAAAATCCGCCATCGAAGGGTCTTTTCGAACGACCCTGTCCGTTGGCTGCGCTGCATCATTCTGACCCATCATGTCTTGAACCTGGGATTGGCCCAAGGAAGACCTAACATCATTGCGCGCGTGTGATCAGACTTAACCGAACCCGGATAGATCACAGCACGCGCCACAATCTCTCTTTTTTCTTGGGCGAGCGGCCATTGCATCCCATTTGACACAATCGTCGGCACCCCGCCCCCATACCGGCGCGCACCAGGTGGACCGACCGGTTGGGTCATCCAAGGGGCTCTCCTGCTCAACACCTGTACGCGTCCATAAACCACGTCACGCGACCATCCAAAATCCGCCTTTGCTATCGAAATAGGCAACTTGTTTCGTCGTGGTCTTCAGGTCGACGACTGCAGTTGCGCCTTGCGAATAGCTGCGCGTTGACGAGGTGACGGGGGCAAAAGTCTTTGTTGCCGCATTATAGGTGTAAGTCGGCGTTCCTTTTGCAGACCCGGTCGCAAGGGGGGCGGCCACAGTCACAACAGATGGCTGCACCAAGTAGGCCACTTTGGCAACAGACGGCGCATCGCGCGTGACGCCAGAGTAGATATTGGCCAAGCTCACGGCATTGTCCTTAGCTGATAGAACAGAACCACCAGAGACATTCACCTGCATTTGCGCGGCCGATTTTGTGCCAAAGGCCACATCGCCCAGCGTCGACTTCACGATCATGTCCTGCGCACCCGTGCCGATCAGGTAGGACAGGTTGGCCGCGTTCACCGTGGCGCCGTCAATAACTTGAACCGACCGGCGGACAACATCGGCGCTGCTGTTGGACACAGTGTTTCCAACGTATTGGTACGCACCAGAAGCCACAAACCGAAGAATTGTGGCATTGCCCGCCGCTATGCTATTGCCCTCGCGCGCATGCCCATTGCCACTGGCAGAGGACAGTTCAGCAACCGATCCGCCCGATCCGCCGAACAAGATGTCAGCCCCGGCTGCGTTCGCAGCCGCAGCGGCACTGCCGCTTGATGTCAAAAGGCCGCCAAATAGATCGGACGAACCACCGATGATGTCATCTTGACCACCATTTCCAAAGACCACGTCACGCCCAGAGCCGCCTTCCACATAATCGTCACCATCCGTTCCCACCCCCGCGAAATCGGTGATCGAGGCTTTGACCGCAAGCATCACGCCCCCACCCACAGTTCCGGTTTCCGGCCGAGCGAGCGAGCCGAAGACGTAATCGATGATCCCGCTGTTTGTTGGGGTGAGCAGCGTGCTACCCCCTGTGGCGCCAACCCCTGATTGGCCGGTAAACTTGACCCCAGCCTTTTGCAAACTGGTCAGCTTGGCATAGGCATCCGCTCCACTCCATGCGCCGACACCCAGGTTTTCAGAGGTGTCGCGAATACCGTTCCTGTTCAGATCCAACGCGCCATCACCTTGGATCACATCAGCACCGGCCTGACCAAACAAGGCGTCATTGCCGGCCCCACCCACAATCATGTCGGCCCCAAAGGTTCCGGCTGCCAATGTGGGCGAGGTGAACAGCCAGTATCCACGCGAAGGACTGTCGGGGCTGGCCTTGGATGCGGCCCCTCCCGAGGTGGCGTTGTCCATAGAGGTGCTGCCAGAAGTGGTTTCGCCACGCATCCGCAGATCGGTCGTCTTGCGCAGGATTGATCCGCTATCACCCAGCACCGCATCGTTGCCAAGGCCAGCGTCAATGACATCCCCCAGATCGGAAGATGCCGTGACAAGTGTCAACTTGATATCCAACGCATTCAGGAAGTGCCCACCGATGATATCGTCATCGCCCGCCATGCCATACAGAATATCCGCGCCCTGCCCGCCCACGATCAGGTCTTGGCCTGCACCGCCGGTTATAACATCGGCTGCGCCACCCTCGGTTGCGCCAGTGAATTTTGATGAAAGCACATAGACGGCACTGGCCGTCAGATAGGTCGCCGGGTCGACGATGCCGCTGATCGTGGTATGATCGCCAAAGATGACATTGTTGCCGGCAAAGGCGGAAATCACATCCGCACCGAAGCCGCCAATGATCACATCATTGCCCGCACCGGCCTGCAAAGTGTCGGCGCCACCGTTTGTCGCCAGCAAAGATTCAATCAACACTGGCAAACCAGCGCCTGCTTGCGACACGGCGAAAGTGATTTGGCCATGATCGCCCAACAGGATATTGCCACCGGCAGGTGTATTGGCTGTCAAACCGGCAGATGTGGTGATCCTATCGCCACCTTCACCGCCCAGAATAATCGACCCACCGCTGCCCGTGTTGATTACATCCGCGCCGCCCGTGGTCACCGCCTTGGTGGCCACACTCGACAAACTCATCGGGATTGCCCCACTCGCGGTCGGTTTGATTGACGCGCCGGTGATCAGCCCCTCGTCACCTATGATCAGCATATTGCCATTGCCTGCGGTGATCGTGTCGGCAAAGGCACCGCCCATAATGATGCCCGCAACATCGCCAAGGGTTATGGTATCAGCCCCACCAAGGCCGCCGAACGCCACCTCGATACGGATCGCAGATCCTGTATTGCCGTCAAACGTTAATGTTGCATGGTCACCAATCACGATACTGCCTGCACCCGATGTGCTGGCATGGCCAAGGCGTATCGTGTCATCCCCGACGCCAGCCATAACAATGCTGCCACCGTTGCCCGCCACAATCGTGTCGGCCCCGCCTTCGGTTGCTGACAGGCTGACAATTTCGGTCACTTGCCGCATCGGTTGGCCCAAGGCGGGTGTGCGGGTAGAGGTGCTGACGATCCGGGCGTTATCGCCAATTAGGATATGGTCGCCAGCACCGACTGTGACTTTATCAAGACCGGCACCGCCCAGCACAACTGACGATCCGTTGCCCGCGACGAGGGTGTCGTTGCCGTCTGTTTTGGTCATCAGGGTTTCAACCGCCGTGACACTGCGTGATGCGACCGTTGGATCGAAACTTACGATTAAATGATCACCGCCAAGGATATTGGCCCCATCGCCGCCATAAAGCGCATCCGCCCCGGTGCCGCCAATCAAAATATCCATGCCCGCGCCCGAGCGCAGGGTATCTGCGCCGCCAACAGCTGTCGCGGTCGAGGTGATTGTGGTGATCGCACGCAGACCTGTGCCCGTCTGGCGGAACAAGATGTCAGCAAAATCACCAACCAAGACGTCATCGCCCAGGGAATCGGACGGGATGATGCTGGCAGAGCCGATCCGATCAGCCCCCAAGCCGCCCACCATCACATCGTCGCCAAGTCCACCATCAACAGTGTCACTGTTGCCTTTTGCCGTGTCGGCAGACCGAAGGGCCGCGATAGACCAAACCTTGCCAAGTTGGAACGTTGTTCCGGTTGTGGCCTCTAGCCCTGCAAGATCACCGGTTATCAGATCAGCGCCGTCGTCCCCGGACAAGTTATCAAAGCCCGGCGCACGACTGTCCGCCGAAGGTTTTGCGGTTGAGGTCACAGCGATGCTCGCCACCGCGACGTCACGCGACACAATCCCAATCGTCAAACCGCCATCACCAAGGATAACGTCATCCCCGGCACCGCCAAAGATCACGTCATCGCCCGAACCGCCTGCCAAAATGTCGTGATCTGCGCCGCCCATGATTGTGTCATTTCCAGTGCCGCCATCCGCAGCAACCCGAATGATCCCAGCCCCCCCAGAGGCGGTAAGCTGCGATAGATCGATGACATCGCCATTGCGCGCCGATGTGACCAAAGCATTAAAGGCCCAGCCATTGCCGCCGGCCGCCCCGGCCACATCGCTATAGCGGGCACCGTATGTATCGGAGTCTCCAAACACCGCTAGCGCAGAGCCGGCACTGATGCTGGTGACAGTGATGCGGTCAGCCCCAGCCCCGCCATAGATCACCGTCATGGCAACAACGGCCGTGCTATCGGCGCTGGCATTCAGGCCGCTTGCGCTGATGGTATCTGCTTCGGTGCCGTTCAAAAGCTCGGTTGTCTCAAACCCGCCAAAGCTGATCCCGCGCTGGTAGATCCGCACGCCATCAACCCCGCCAGAAGTGCCCAGCGTCAAACTGCCCGTGACCATACCCAGGCCCGCAAGAAGTGTCCGTGACCGCCCGTCAAAGCCCACGGACGCGGCCATCGTTCCAGTCAATGCCGTTGACGCCCCATCATTAAACACCACAATCCTGTCAGCCGTCGTGTCTTCTGAAGTCGAACTGTTGATCGCAGTGGCTGCGGTATAGGTCTCTTTTTGCAAGAATACCGGCGCAAAGATGCTTTGCGCATAAACGCGGCCCGCATCGACCAGCACTGACCCCAAGATCGATCCAAGCAGGTGGCTGCCGGCCCCAAAGGTTTTTGCAGTTCCTGCGATCGTGCTTTGGCCGACAGCCGACTTTCCAGCCTTTGCCACCCATGCCTCGGTCGACATCGACGCTGTGGAGGCGTAGGCCACCGGTGTTATTGACGTGCCACCCGCATCGATGGCGCCACTGGATGCGGCCACCAGGATCGAACGCGTCCCATCGCCTGCGATGGACACAAAATCGCTGCCCAGATCACCAATCAACCGGGTGGCCGTTCCAGCCCGCGATGATTGCAGATAAAGCGCATCGTCGCCTTCCCGCGCATCCAGGTCGATGAACTCCTCTGTTTGGGACAGGCTGATATTCAGCCCGGCGCCCCAAATTCCGCTCATGGCCGAAACCAAGGCATCCGCCTTTTCGGTGCCATAAGCCCGCAAACTGTCCGTCCCGTTGGCCCCGACGACCTCGATCAGTCCGTTGACCTTGTAAAGATCACTCGCTGTCAGTGGCTTTGCCTTTAACAGCGCCTGTATCGTTACGGAATCGTCGCCATCTCCAGCTTCGATGCGCAATAGCGCATTGACCGAGTTAACGGTGAAAGTGTCTGTCCCTGCCCCGCCGCGCAACAGCGTGTCATACCGCGCGCCGTTTGTGACATAACCGCGCGTCACTTGCGTGCTTTCAAAAACGTCTGCCAAACTTTCGCCAGAAGGTGTGCTGCCATAGATCTGACCAATGACAAATCGGTCATTGCCATCGCCACCGTCTAGGATGGTGGCGGCAGAATTATCATCCGAAATAAGCACGTCATTGCCCGCCATAGCCATAACGACCAATCCGGCATCGATATTGGTGTTGTAGCTTATTCTCTCTTGGTCAGCCGGTCGTCCTGCCGCATTCGTCAGGTTCTGGTCCGCTGTTCCGTGCAACAGCGCAACATAGGTGGGGCGGCTTAGGAATGTATCGTCGTCAGATGTTCCATAGATGTTCAACTTATCAAGGCCTCGGCCGCTAGAGCCGGTGTCAAACACGCGAATGTCGTAATTCACTGCCGCAGCCGCACCTTTTGCAGAACCGAAGGTGACCACATTCACTGTATCGCTGTCGGCCCCGCCGTCGATCAGCAGGCTGTCACTGGCACTTTGACCCGGCAAACGAATGACATCGACCGTGTCGATCCCAGCACCGCCCAGAACTGTGCTTGTCCCGCCCAAGGCAGACAAATCCAAGAACCTCAGATAATCAACCCCATCCCCAAGCTGAAGCGTCGAGGCCACGGCCCGCACAGAACCGGTTTGGAAAAGCAAGGTGTCATTGCCAGAGCCAGCGTCGACCAGCAATTTCTTTGTGACGTTAATGCTGCCCGCGATTTGGGCGAACAGATCATCACCATCCCCCAACGAGACAGACATCTCGCCCGACGTGGTTAGGGCAACGTCTGTCAAGGTCATATAATCAGCCCCAGCCGACAGCGTCACAGCCACACCGCCGCGCCCGACTTGAACGCTGATAGACTCCAGCGTCACCGTAGAACTTCCAAGCCCCGCATCGGTTAGAACAAGACTGTTATCTGCCGAAACATCGGCTTTAACAACTAGGGTGTCGGTCACGGCATCACCCGCACCCATGTCCAACATCACATCAGACTGCTTGCTGATGATGCCAGAGGTCGCTGTGACTTGAACCACATCTGCCCCAGCGCCCATGGACAAGGACACCAAGGCCGTCGCCGTGATAACCCCGTTGAACGTAACGCTTTCGTTGCCTGAACCACCTATCAGACTAAAGTTTAGTCCAGCCGTGGCGGACTTGTCCAAGACATAGGTGGCCCCCCGCGGGCCGCTGTTCTTAAGCGTGATACTAGCCCCCGCTTCGAGTTCATCCAACAGGTGCAGGGTTGAAACAGTGCCCGTCACCGCGCCCAAATCGAAGGTGATGCTGCCGATCGTCGCCGTGACTGTTTTGTCCAGCGTGACAGTGTCTGCGCCACCCCCCGTGGCAAACAAGATATCGGTGCCAGCCGTCAGGCTTCTTTTAAGGGCGATGATTTCACTGCCAGAGGTGCCCTGAAGTGTAAACGAGGTTCCCGCAACGATCGCCTCATCCAGGGTGATCTTGGCCCCGTTGGTGTTGGAATTGACGATGGTGATCAATGTGGCGGCATTTAACAGCGAATTGAGGGTCAAAACCTCGCCTTCTGCACCGAAACCAGAACTTGCCCCAGTGCCCAGATCAATCCGCACAGAAGACATTGTGCTGGCCACGTTGCCAGCCAAAATGACACTGTCGTCCCCCGCGCCGCTTGAAATTACAAATGCGCCAACAGACGTGATCTCTTTCGCGGCAAAAATCGCATCCTTGCCGGTTCCCGTGTCAATTTCGAAAGTGCTGCCAGAGGTGACGCTATCCAACAGGCGCAACGTATTGGCCGACGGCCCATAGGCGCGCAAAGCCATAGCACCGCCCGACACCAGCGTTGAAATCGCCTCGAAGGTCTGTGTGCCACCGGCAACACCAAAGCCAAGGTCCATCAGCAAATAGCCGTTGGTCGCAGTGATCTCTTTGTAAAGCTTCACCGCATCATTGGCCGCATCTGTAAGGATCGACAAATTGCGACCGGCGGTCACCGATTCAAACAGGGCTATGGTGTCGGCACCAGCTTTGGACGAAATCAGAATATCTCGCCCAGCGACAAGATCGTCAGACAGCGTCAAGGTAAAGTCAGCCGCGCCGCTTGACAAAATCTTCACATCAACACCGGCGGTGACAGTCCCGCTTGTCACCGACATCACCTGCTCCTCGCCCGAAACGGACCCACCCATATCTACAAGGATGCTGCCGACCTTAGCTTCCATGCCGCCGCGAACGGCAAGGCTGTCATTGCCGTATCCCGTTTGGATACGGGTATCGCCTTGCGATTGCAGTTTCCCATCAAGTTTCAGGGTGTCGTCACCGCCGCCCGTCCAAATGTCAATCGCGCCACCGGCGGTAACCGTGCCTGACTTGGCGAGGGTGATCGCCATTGTCCCGCTGGAATCTTGGTTTCCTGAAACAGCCGACCAAAGTGTCGTGTCACTGTAATTGTTGGATAAGGGAGTAACCGCATCGGTTCCGATGTTGATGGTCTTGGCGAGTGCGCCAATGTATTTGTACAGCGCAACTTTGTTGCCTGTCGTCACCAAAACCAAGTCACCTGAAACAACTCTAACAGTTTGGGAAACCCCAATGGTGGCTTCATAATTGGCTTTGGGCAAAGTGTAGATGCGTATATCGCCCGTCGCAGAAAGTTCACCCGTCACCGAAAGAGTGTTGAGAACATCTGCATCCGTGCCCATGTCAATCTTTAGATTGCCGTCGGTGACCAGGATGTTGTCGGTCAGCGTGATCTTGTCACTGCCCGCTGCCGAAACCACGGTGACGTTTTTACCGGTCAACGCGGATTCAAACAACAAGATGTCATCGCCATCACCCGTCATGACGATAATGTCCCCTGTAGCCGTCACGACACCTGGGGTTGTAACCCTTGCAACACTGTCGCCAGTTGTTTGGATGTCGATATTGGCATGGGCATTGACCGCACCCGTTAAGCTGATTGTTTGGGTTGTCTGCGTCTCGCTATTGGCGAGATTGATGATCACGCTGCCCCTTGTGGTGGTTATTGGCCCCAACACCGTCAGACTGTCGGCCCCGCCGCCCGTCAAGACTTCAACGTCATCGCCTGCGGTCAAAGATCCGGTATCGGTGACAAGCAAGGTTGCAGCACCCGTATTGGCGAAAATGGATGGTTTGCTCCAAAGGGCGGCATCGCTATAGGTCTGCGTCGCAAGGTTGGCAGACAGTGACACTGATCCAAGATAAGTGTAAATCACAGGCCGATTGTTTGTGGTGACCTGCACAAGATCGCCATAGCGAAGCGTCACAACCTGGGCCACGCCGGACGTCACTGTCCAATCTACCTCTGCCAGTTTGTAAACCAGAATATCGCTTGCGGCGGTAATTGCTGTTGAAATCGTCAGGCTGTCATCCTCGAGATCATTGCCAAGATCAAAGCTAATGTCAGTCGCTGTCGATGTGATTGTGCCGCTGATGGACACAGTGTCCACACCACGCCCGGTGGACAAAAGGACGTTGCCCGCAGTGATGATCGCACTGGATGTCAGTCGATCGACACCACCGCCCAGCGTGACCGTCATAGCATCGCCAACACTGATCGCACCGGTCATCGCCAAGGTCGTCCCGACCGTCCCCGTGGCACTGATCGTCAGATCATCGCCTGCCGTGATGCCGCCGGCCGTGAAGGTCAAACCTTGGGCCGACCCGTTGCCATCGTTCAACGTCACAACAACATCGCGCGTCGTCGCCCGAATAGCGCCCAAAATGGTCAGCTGATCAGACCCATCGCCCGCCGTGATCACCACATCTCGACCGCCCGTC
>CAIMWI010000056.1 GCA_903845215.1 uncultured Rhodobacterales bacterium
CCCCCCCCCCCCCCCCCCCCCTTCCCCCCGTACCCCCCGATGGACGCCCGAAGCTTTTTCCGTTACAGCCCCCACATGCCTGAAAATCGCCCCAATCTCCCGCCCGAAATCGCCCGCCGCCGGACCTTTGCGATCATCTCGCACCCCGACGCTGGCAAAACCACGCTCACCGAAAAGTTCCTGCTGTTTGGCGGTGCGATCCAGATGGCCGGCCAAGTCCGCGCCAAGGGCGAAGCGCGGCGCACGCGGTCAGACTTTATGAAACTGGAACAAGAACGCGGCATTTCCGTTTCCGCCTCGGCCATGTCGTACGATTACCGCCAGTGGCGCTTTAATCTGGTCGACACCCCCGGCCACAGCGACTTTTCCGAAGACACCTACCGCACACTCACCGCCGTTGACGCCGCGATCATGGTGATCGACGGGGCCAAAGGTGTGGAATCCCAAACCCAAAAGCTGTTCGAAGTGTGCCGCCTGCGCGATCTGCCGATCCTGACCTTTTGCAACAAGATGGACCGCGAATCGCGCGATGTGTTCGAGATCATCGATGAAATCCAAGAGAACTTGGCGATAGACGTCACCCCCGCCAGCTGGCCCATCGGGGTTGGGCGCGACTTTATCGGCGCTTATGATCTGTTGCACGACCGCCTTGAAATCATGGACCGCGCCGATCGCAACAAAGTGGCAGAATCGGTGCAAATCTCTGGCATGGACGATCCGCGCTTGGCAGACCATGTGCCCGCAGACCTGCTGCAGAAATTCCGCGAAGAGATTGAAATGGCGCGCGAACTTCTGCCCGCCTTTGACCGCGCCTCTTTCCTCAATGGCTCGATGACGCCGATCTGGTTTGGCTCGGCGATCAATTCCTTTGGCGTGAAAGAATTGATGGACGGTATGGGCGAATATGGCCCCGAACCGCAGCCGCAAAAGGCCTCAGAACGCCAGATTGACGCATCCGAACCCACCGTCACCGGCTTTGTCTTTAAAGTTCAAGCCAATATGGACCCAAAGCACCGCGACCGCGTGGCCTTTGTGCGCCTCGCCTCGGGCCATTTTGAACGTGGCATGAAACTGCTGCATGTGCGCAGCAAAAAGCCCATGGCAATTGCCAACCCCGTGATGTTCCTCGCCGCCGACCGCGAGCTGACCGAAGAGGCTTGGGCCGGCGACATCATCGGCATTCCCAACCACGGCCAGTTGCGCATCGGCGATGCCCTGACCGAAGGAGAATCGCTGCGCTTCACCGGCATCCCGTCCTTTGCGCCCGAACTGCTGTCAGGCGTGCGTGCGCTGGATCCGATGAAAGCGAAGCATCTGGAAAAAGCCCTGATGCAATTCGCCGAAGAGGGGGCTGCCAAAGTGTTCAAACCCATGATCGGCTCGGGCTATATCGTGGGCGTGGTCGGCCAGTTGCAGTTCGAGGTTCTGGCCAGCCGCATCGAGGAAGAATACTCCCTGCCCGTGCGCTTTGAACCCAGCCAGTTCACCTCAGCCCGTTGGGTATCTGGCCCCAAGGCCGAGATGGAAAAGTTCACCAACGTCAACAAAGGCCACATCGCCACCGACAGCGACGGTGCCACCGTCTTCCTGACCCGTCTAAAATGGGACATCGACCGGATCGAACGCGACTATCCCGAATTGAAGCTGACTGCGACCAAGGAAATGATGGTTTAACCCCTCGCGTCGTTTCGGCCCAATCACCTTGACCCATCACGCCTTTTGGGCTATCCGCGAGGCGTCGGGCGATGGTGCCCAGACCTTTGGGGCGCCAAGATGTTGCGTCCCTTTACCCAAGGCGGTCCGATCCCGCCCTTTCAGGACGCTGATGACAAAATTCTCTGACCTTGAACTGGACCCACGCGTGCTGCAAGCCGTGGTCGAATCCGGTTACGAAA
>CAIMWI010000057.1 GCA_903845215.1 uncultured Rhodobacterales bacterium
CATGGTGCAGGCCGTCACGGCCGCGATTGCGGGCGGTGGGGTTGGCGTTGGTGTGTCTGGTTCGGGCGCGTCGGCGACCAACCGCTTGGCGACCAATGTTTCGGCAATCGTTCTGTCGAGTTCGGTGACAGCGGCAGACGAAGTGACCATCACGGCCGCCGATGACAGCCAAATTGACGCGGTCACCGGCGCTTCGGCACTGGCGGCAAGCTTCGCCGCCGTCGGCATTGCCGTGGCGGTTGGCGTGGCGGATGCGACCAATATCTTGGAAAACCGCGTCACAGCGGAAGCTCGGTCAAGTGATCTGGTGGCCTATGGCACCGGGGGCAGCGATAACCAGTCGATCACCCTCACAGCCTATACCAATGCGACCCCAACGTCTTTCGGGCTTACGACCTCGTTGACGGCCGAAGAGTTGACAGATCTGACCGAGGCGACACAAGACGCAGAAGGTGATCCAGAGGCAATTGACGCCGCGGCTGACGCGGCGCTGCTGGCGCGGCTTTACGCCGACATGAACGACGGCGGGGCGGGCATTGACGGCCCTGCCTCGGCGCTGCGGGTCAGCGAAATCCTGGCGGCAACCCGCTGGGCGGTTGTTGATAGCACGTCGGGCAAGCAGTGGGTGCTTGATAAGTCGAGTGGCAGCTTCGTCGTACAGCGCGTCTCGATCAACGCGCTGTCGCAGGCCGCTGCCCTTGCCGTATCGGGCGGGGGCTTGGCCAACGTCGCATTGGCTGGCGCTGGTGCAAATTCGGTCAACGTGGTCAACACCGATACGGTGGCCCGCATTTCAGGCAACAAGACGGCTGACGGAACGCGGGCAACGCAGGCGGGCGTGCATGTCGAGGCTGGAGCGCAAAGCAAGATCCAAGCCACTGTTCTGGCCACATCTTTGTCTGTTGCCGCGGGTGGCGGCGGGTCGATCGGGGTTTCGATCGGTGCTGCCTTGTCCGAAAACTACATCGGTTACAACCTGTCGGCCGCGACACCTTCGGTGACCGATGCCAACGACACGGATACATCCGTTGCCGGCCGGACCTGGGCTGTCATTGAAGATGCAACCGTTGTCAGCACCGGCGGCGGCTCGCAGGTGGTGGCGAATGCCGGACAGGCGATCAATGCCTTGGTGATCGCAGGGTCGGCCAGTGTCGCAGTGGGCGCTGCCGGACTGGCCGCTGCTGGCGCCGGTGTTGGCGCGCGCAACTTCATCAACGCGAATACGTCCGCCAGACTCGCAGGCGATTTGGATGTGACTGTCGATAGTCTGACCGTCAGCGCGACGAACACCGCGCGGATTGATGCCTTCGCGGGGGCGGTAGCCCTTAGCATTGGCGGCGGTATTGTGGGGGTTGCGATTTCTGTCGCCGCGACAGATGCTGTCAACGAGATCACCAGCGTTGTGCAGGCGGCTATCACGCGCACGACTGGCTTTAACGGGTATGGCAGCGTCACCGCGGCGGGCAACATTTCCGTGACGGCCGAGGATTCAAGCTCGATCCGCAGCTTTGGCGCGGCAGCGGCCTTGGCCCTGTCGGGCGGGGCAGTCGGCATTTCTGTTGCCGGGGCCGGGGTTGGTATTCGCAACACGATTGGCACCAACACCACGGCGGAAATCGTCGGGGCGATCGTGACCAGTGGCGGTGATCTGCTGGTTGAGGCCCGCAGCACCGGCAAAATCGAGGCGACAGTGATCGCGGCGGCCCTTGCGGCCGCAGGCGGTGCTGTTGGCGCGGGCGTGGCCATCGGCATCTCGCTTGCGCGCAACGAGATCGGCTTTGCCAGCGACGGGACGACGCCAACATATACCACAGCGTCTGATACGCCCAAGTTCATCAATGCCGGTGACGTGGTTGCCGTGACCGAGGGCGTCCGTCAGGGCCAGTTGTTCAAATATGTTGGCCCGAATAGGATTGCAGCTTCAAGCTTCGGCAAATACGGCACCACGGACACGTCATTCCGCACGATCAAAAAGAACGACGCGATCTATGACGCGGCCACCGGGGCAATCTACACCTACCTTGGCAGTGCTGACCTGTACGCGAAGCCTTCGACGCTGAACCTTTCGGACAAGAACACTTGGGCCAAGGGCGGCATGTTGGCTGTTATGGACTATGCCAATCCCAAGTTGTGGCGCGAAGTCGGGCGTGCGCGCCAAGGCGCCGTGATTGCGGCGCGGATCGTGGATTCCACCGTCGAAAGCGACGGCGATGTCACGGTGAACGCAAAGTCGACCCAAGAGATCCGTGCCATGGTGCAGGCCGTCACG
>CAIMWI010000058.1 GCA_903845215.1 uncultured Rhodobacterales bacterium
GCGCGCATAAGTCACAGCTCCGTCGGCACGCACAAAGACCTTGTCGGACTTGCGCTCTGCCGCGATGGCTTTCAGCTTGGGGATCAGTTCGTCATCGTTGACTTCTGTGGTCTGGATCATCACCAACCCCTCCGCCGTGAGGCTGATGGTCAGCGGCTTTTCCTGTTCTGTTGGTAGGGCACTGGCGGCGGTTTCGGGCAGTTTGATAGGCACGCCCACGGTCATTAGTGGGGCTGCGACCATAAAGATAATCATCAGCACCAACATCACATCGACAAAGGGCGTGACGTTAATCTCGCTCATCGCGGCGGCGCTGCCGCGCCGACGGCCGCGACGACCACCCCCGCCCCCAGATTTGATAACGCCCCCGCCCATGCTCAGGCGTCCAACTGGCGCGACAGGATCGTGGCAAATTCGTCGGCAAAAGCCTCGTAGCCGCCCAAGATCTGTTCGCTGTCGGCGTTAAGCTTGTTGTAAAACACCACCGCCGGAATGGCCGCGATCAGGCCGATGCCCGTGGCCAAAAGCGCCTCGGCGATGCCGGGGGCAACAACGGCAAGGCTGGTGTTCTGGCTGACGGCGATTTGCTCGAAGGCGTGTTTGATGCCCCAGATTGTGCCAAAAAGGCCGATGAAGGGCGCAGTTGACCCGGTGGTCGCCAAAAAGCTTAGGCCTTTGGTCAGCACCTCAGACTCGCGGCTGATGGCCACATCCATGGCCCGATCAATCCGCGCCTGCGCGCCCGCGATCAACCCGCCATCCTGCCTATGGCTGCGCCGCCATTCCAGCATGCCCGAGGAGAAGATCTTTTCCGAAGGACCTTCGGGCTGCGAGCCCATTTTTTCAAACAACTCATCCAAAGGCTCGCCCGACCAAAAGGCCCGGTCAAACACCGCCGCCTGAGTGCGCGCGGCGCGAAACAGGATATGTTTTTGAATGATGATCGCCCATGACCAAAAGGACATAAGCATCAGCCCGATCATGACGATTTTCACCGTCAGGGTTGCGCGCAAGAATAGGGCAAGCAAGGAGAAATCGATCTCCTGCGCTGCCGCAAGTGTTGTCTGGTCCATGACGCCTGCTCAGTTTGTGGGATCTTTTGTCCCGGTTAAGTGCAACCCTACAGCGTTTTATGTCGGAATGCCAACACAACTGCGTCATAAGGCAGGATCTTGGCGGCATTTTGCGCGAAAGATGCAGACGGGGGCTTAATGCCCTTCGGTCAAAGCCGCGCGCATGGCTGCCGGAAAGCGGGTCGCCGCCCCTGCGGCCGACAGGCAAACCAACGTCACACGGGCCGTGAACAAGCTTTCATCTCTGCGCAACACCGCCTGATCCAAGACCAACCGCGCGCCGCTGTGATGGGCGCGCATCGTTTTTATGGTGAGGACGTCGTCAAACAGGGCAGGGCGCAGATAGTCGGCCTCAACCCTGCGGACGGCAAAGACGATGCCTTGTTTTTCGCGCAGAAGGGCTTGGTCAACCCCTAAACTGCGCACCCATTCGCTGCGGGCGCGTTCAATGAATTTCAGATAGTTGGCATAGTAAACGATCCCCGCCAAGTCGGTGTCTTCGTAATAGACGCGAAGGGTGAAGCTATGCATGGTGCGGACCCTAGGGTTTCAGCACTTTGTGTGCAAGTCGCTATCCTTGGGCCAGACTGACCCGTCCAAAGACCCGCAGCGCATGGGGCGCATCGGTGCTGGCCACGGGGAGGACGGGATCATAAACTGCGCGAATGACGGCGGCGATTTGGGGGTTCAGCACTACCTTGCCCTCTTGCAGCGTCAAGATCGGGCGATGGGCGAAGGCACTGTCAGACCAAAGGCAGATCATCTGCGCGGCTTCAGACAGGGCCAGATATTCGGCGGGAAGTTCTGCCAAAGCCCCGCCTATCTGCAAAAATACAAAGACGGCGCGGATGGAACCGTTCGCGTCAAAGCGAAACAGGCGGTAGTGGCTGGCCTTTTGCGCAGACAACCTGCCACACAGCGCGGCAAGGTCGGGCACGATGCCGTCTAACCCCGACACAGCGGGAAGTTCGGCCCAGTCACGAAAGAAGAAAACCATCAGGTTCGCGCCCAGTTCGGCATCGGTTTCTGCCATTTTGTGGCCTGCCAGCGTGACCACAGCCTCGATGGCACCTTTGAGGACCGACAGGGTTTGATCTTCTACCCCAAAGACCACGGGCACGATTGGTCTTCCCCAACGGGCAAAGTGATAAGACCCATCAGAATGGGTGAACAGGGCAGTGATATCTTCTGGGGTCATGGCGATGTTGGGTCTTGGGGGGATGGGGGGCCAGAATGCCCCCCTTATGCGCATTCAACCGCCGAGAAAATCAGTTTTGCCCACTTCCACGCCGTTGGCACGCAGGATGGAATAGGCGGTCGACATGTGGAAGTAAAAGTTCGGGATCGCGTAGCTGGCCAGATATTGCGGTGCCGGAAAGCTCAGTTCGCGCGGGCCGGCCTTGACGGTAATCGTGCGCGCTTCTGCCCCGTCAAAGGCTGCGTCCGGAATGGTCGAAATGAAGGCGATGGTCTTGGCGATACGCTCTTTCAACTCGGCCAGCGTGGTTTCGGTATCGGCAAAAGAGGGCACCTCCCTCCCTGCCAGACGGGCAGGCGCGCCCTTGGCATGATCGCAGGCAATGGTGATCTGGCGCCAAAAGGGCAGCATATCGGCGATCAAGCGCAGTTGGGGGATGACATCGGGCTTGATCTTCTTGGCTTCGGCAAAGGCCTCGGCCTTGTCAAGGATTTTGGACAGCGCGGTCAGGGAATGAACGAACATCGGGACGGGGGTTTGCATAGCAGGCTCCTGTTAAATTTGGCAGCATCAAAGACGGGTTTGGGGCAGAAAGGCAAGGCGCAAGCTGACCCTGAAGGGGCCTTACCTTCAGAGGATGACAAGCTGGGGCTTTGGGGCCGGTTAAGCGCCCAAACTCCACCGCAGGATCGCTTTTTGCGCATGCAGGCGGTTTTCTGCCTCATCAAAGATCACGGAATGGGGGCCATCCATGACGGCAGAGGTCGCCTCGTCATTGCGGTGCGCGGGTAGGCAGTGCATGAACAGGGCGTCGGGCTTGGCCTTGGCCATCAGCGCCTCGTTCACTTGGTAGCCGCGCAACTGGTTGTGACGGCGTTCTTTGGCGGATTCGGGGTCGTGCATCGACACCCATGTATCCGTCACCACCAGATCGGCACCGATCACGGCAAGGGCTGGGTCACGCTCGATGCGAATGTCAGAGCCGCGGGCGCGGGCGAAATCGATAAAGGTTTGCTCGGGGTCTAAGGGTTCGGGCCCTGTAAAAGTCAGATCAAAGCCGAATTGCCCTGCGGCGTGCAAAAAGCTGGCACAGACGTTGTTGCCGTCGCCCGCCCAAACCACCTTGCGCCCTGCGATGGGGCCGCGGTGTTCTTCATAGGTCATCACATCCGCCATGATCTGGCAGGGATGGGTGCGGTTGGTCAGGCCGTTGATCACGGGCACGGTGGCGTGTTCGGCCATCTCTAGCAACGTGGCTTCTTCAAAGGTGCGGATCATGATCAGGTCGACATAGCGTGAGAGGACGCGGGCGGTGTCGGCGATGGTTTCGCCGTGGCCCAGTTGCATTTCCTTGCCTGACAGCACCATGGTTTGCCCGCCCATCTGGCGCACACCCACATCAAACGACACCCGCGTGCGGGTAGAGGGCTTTTCGAAAATCAGCGCCACCATGCGGCCTGCCAAGGGCAGATCGTCATCTAGCGCGCCTTTTGGGCGGTCATGGCGGGCGGCTTTCATCGCATGGGCGCTGTCGATCATCAGCCGCAGGTCGGCGGCATCGGTTTTGTGCAGGTCTAGAAAATGTCTCATATTTGTCTTTCTGGCGGGCCGCCGGGGGTTTCACACTCCCGGACCCCCGTGGGATATTTGCGCAAGTCTGAAAGAAAAGCCGCTTGACGACATGTCAGGCCACTTCGGCCAAGGCGGCGGTTTTGGCCAGCAAAGTTAGGGCTGTGGCAATGTCGGCATCAGAGATGTTCAGCGCGGGCAAAAGCCGGATGACGTTATCGGCGGCAGGCACGGTCAAGACACCCGCCTGATAGCCCGCTTTCACGATATCGGTGTTGAGCGCCTTGCATTTCAGGCCAAGGATCAAACCCTCGCCGCGCACCGCCTCGAAAAGATCCGGATGGGCCGTGACCAAGCTTTCCAGCCCTTGGCGCAGCAGGCCGGATTTGCGGGTGACCTCGGACAGAAAGGTGTCATCGGCGATGATCTCCATCACTTTTGCCCCCACAGCACAGGCCAAAGGATTGCCGCCATAAGTTGATCCATGCGTGCCTGCAACCATGCCAAAGGCGGCGTTTTCGGTGGCAAGCACGGCCCCTAAGGGGAACCCGCCGCCAATGCCTTTGGCGACCATCATGATATCGGGCGTGATGCCCGACCATTCATGGGCAAAAAGCTTGCCCGTGCGACCCATGCCGCATTGCACCTCGTCAAAGATCAACAGCGTGCCGGTGCTGTCGCATAGATCGCGCAGGCCCTTCAGGCACTGATCTGGCACGGTGCGAATGCCGCCTTCGCCTTGTACGGGTTCAATCATCACCGCACAGGTCTGATCGGTGATGGCGGCGCGCAGCGCGTCGTGATCGCCCCATTTCAGCTGCACAAATCCGGGCATCAGGGGGCCATAGCCCTTGACCATCTTCTCAGACCCCGCCGCCGCAATCGCCCCGGTGGAGCGCCCGTGGAAGGCCCCTTCAAAGGTGATAATCTGCGTGCGCTGCGGCTGGCCTTTTTCGTAATGGTACTTGCGCGCCATTTTGATGGCGAGTTCGGCCGCCTCGGTGCCGGAATTGGTGAAAAACACTGTATCGGCGAAGGTCTTTTCGACCAGCATCTCGGCCAGCTTTTCCTGCTGCGGAATGCGGTAGAGGTTCGACACATGCCACAGTTTGCCCGCCTGTTCGGTCAGCGCGGCCACCAGATCGGGGTTGGCATGGCCCAAGGCGTTGACGGCAATGCCCGCGCCCAGATCAAGATAGCGCTGGCCATCCTCGGCCGTCAGCCAAGAGCCTTCGCCCTTCACAAACGCCATGGGCGCGCGGTTGTAGGTTGGCAAAACGGGGGTGATCATCGGTCTAGTCCTTAAGCGGAAGAACAAGGGGTGCCAAAGACGGGCGCAAAGGTCAACGATCTTTGGATAGCTTGGCCCATTAAGCCAAGAAAAAACGCGCTTACGCGGCCAAGCGTCGGCGTCGGGGCAAATACAAAGGCGTGCGACAAGCATTCATCGGGGCCTGATAGGCAAGGCGGCCCAGTGTGTAAAGGGAAAAGCGCAAGATTGGCGCGCGCGCCGTGGTTGACCGGCACGCTGGCTTCAGGCATCAGGCGATGAACCTTTGGGATGGTGGGCAATATGCTGATCTACAAAATCTTGCGCAGGCCTGAATGGATCGCCTTTCGCGCGGCAGGTATCACGTCGGGCGCGCCGATTGATCTGCAGGATGGATACATCCACTTCTCCACCGCAGCCCAAGTGGCCGAAACGGCGGCCAAGCATTTTGGCACCGATAGGGATCTGGTGCTGCTTGCCATGGATAGCGATCGCCTTGGCCCCGACTTGAAATGGGAGCCTTCGCGAGGGGGTGCGCTTTTCCCTCATCTTTACCGTGCCTTAGAACTGGGCGATGTGCTTTGGGACAAAAGCCTGCCCTTGGGGGCCACGGGTCATATCTTCCCCGAGGGCATATTTTGACGCCCTTTGAACGTTTGGGACTGACCCTGCTGCACCGTTTTGATCCTGAAACAGCGCATGGCCTGTCGTTGACCGCGCTGCGCCTTGGTCTGGCCCCTTTGCCCGGGCCTGTCACAACTGCGCGGCTAAAAACCGAAGTGGCGGGGCTGAAATTGCCAAATCCTGTTGGTTTGGCCGCAGGCTATGATAAGAACACCGTGGCTTTAAGGCCCCTGTCGCGGGCTGGTTTTGGCTTTCTTGAGGTGGGGGCCGCAACGCCTTTGCCCCAAGAAGGCAACCCGAAACCACGACTGTTCCGCCTGACGGAAGACCGCGCCGCCATCAACCGCTTTGGTTTTAACAATGAAGGCGCCAGCGCCATCGCCGCCCGCCTTGCCTTGCGTCAACGCGGGCCTGTTCCGGTGGGGATCAATCTGGGTGCCAACAAAACCTCCACCGACCGCGCCGCCGATTTTTCACAGGTGCTGGCGCTGTGTGGCCCTTATGTCGATTTCGCCACAGTCAACGTTTCTTCCCCCAACACCGAAAAATTGCGCGATTTGCAGGGGCCTGCGGCGCTTGCCGCCTTGCTTGCGGGCGTGATTCAGGTCCGTGACGCCTTGGCTGTGCCCATTCCTATCTTTCTAAAAATTGCCCCCGATCTTGAGCCTGATGACCTTGCGGCCTTGGCCGAGGTTGCCGTGTCTTGTGGTGTTTCGGGCATCATTGCCACCAACACCACCCTGTCGCGCGAAGGTCTGCGCGCACCCCAAGCTTTGCAGGTAGGGGGCTTATCTGGCGCGCCACTTTTTGAAAGATCCACCCGCATTCTGGCGCAGCTGTCTAAACTGACCCAAGGCAAGCTTCCCCTGATCGGCGTGGGTGGCATCGGGTCAGCCGACCAAGCCTATGCCAAAATCCGTGCCGGAGCCTGTGCGGTGCAACTTTACACTGCCATGGTCTATCAGGGCCTGTCGGTCGCCGCCGATATAGCGCGTGGGCTTGACACGCTGTTGGAGCGTGACGGCTTTGCGACAGTCGCAGAAGCGATCGGCACTAACCGCGATCCGTGGCTTTAACCCAGCCTCCTTCAAATTGGCGGCGTAAAGCGCGGCGTTAGAAGGCCTTGAACGTCATCGTCGTCAAGGTGCGCACGATATCGGGAATGTCAAACAACCGCTCTGACAGATAATGGCCCACATCCTCGCCATCGGGGATATAGATTTTGGCGATTAGGTCATACTCGCCGCTGGTGGAATACAACTCACTGACCGCTTCGCGGTCATAGATGGCGGTGGCCACAGCATAGGTGCGGCCGGGGGTGCAGCGGAATTGGACGAAAACGCAGGTCATGGCGGTCTCCTTGGCTAGAGGTTAGCCTAGCTGAGGCTTTCTTCCGGTTCCAGCCCTTCCAGTGTTAGGGGGGCGGGGCGCACGACAAGATCGGCCACGCCCAGCGGCATCTTGGGTAGGGCAAGGCGGTTGCGCACCACCCAATGCAGGCGCTTTTCGGCGCGGGTGATGGCGACATAGGCCAAACGTTTCCAAAGGGGCAGGCCCGCCTCAGACCGTCCGGCTTGGGCGGCGGCCCACAGATCAGGGGCAAAGACCTGCACATCCTCCCATTGTGAACCTTGGGCTTTGTGGATCGTCACCGCAGCGCCGTGCAGAAAGGCCGCGCCCATATTGGCGGCAGAGGGGATGAAGGGTTCTTCTTCGTCAGGCTTTTCGATCTTGATGATACAGGCGGCCGAGATTTGCGGGTCTTCTGCCCCCACCACATGGATGCGGGCAAAACCCTCGCGCTTGCCCGGGCCAAGGTAGATCACCTGCGCGCCCTTGATCAGGCCGCGCGCTTCCAGATCAATGCGCTTTTTGCGGTGTTTTAACGGCAATTCGATGCCGTCGCAGATCAGCGGTTCACCGGGCAACAGCGCGTCTTCGGGCGCCCCGTGGGCGGCGCGAAAGGCTTGGATCAGCTTGATGCGTGTCACATTGCGCCAAACCAGCACGGGGCTGCGGGCCATTAAGTCGGACGACACACGTTCCGCCCACACCACGCGATCATCGCGGCGGGCGGCGTCTTGGACCATGGCTTCGAAATCTTCAAACCGCAGGGTCGCATCGCCCAAGGCATGTGCCAGATCCAGAATGGGGTTGTCTTGCGCCTGCCGGTGAATGCGGCTGAGCACCATTTTGCGGCCATCGCCCAGCTTGTCAAAGACCATCGCCCCTGATTGGCCCACTGGGGCCAACTGTGCCGGATCGCCGAATAGCACAAGGGTTGGAAAAATCTCGCGCAAATCTTCCAGCTGGCGTTCATCCAGCATCGAGCTTTCGTCGACAAAGCCCACATCCAGCGGTTCTTCCCGCCGCTTCCACCCTTTGATGAAATCGCTGCCCCGCAAGCCCGCAGCTGCCAAAGCGCCGGGGATCGACGGCACCTGTTGGTAAAAGGCAAAGGCACGGTCCAGCGCCAGTTCTGTTAGCCCTTCCACCGCAGGGCGCGGCAAGTTGCCAGCCAGCCATTCGGCAATCTTTTCATACTGTGGGTCATAAAGCGGTGTATAAAGAATGCGGTGGATCGTGGTCGCCGGCACCCCGCGCAACCGCAGAACAGAGGCTGCTTTGTTGGTTGGGGCCAGCACAGCCAAAGTGCGCCGATCCTTGCGCCGACGCCCTTCGTAATCGCCCGACACGATTTCCACCCCCGCCGTTTTCAGCGCGCGGTACAGGCTGGCCAACAGCATGGTTTTGCCCGACCCGGCCTTGCCCAAAATCGCAAGAACCGAGCCCTTGCCTTCGGCCAAAGGCGAAAGGCCGCCATTGGCCAGATCAACCCCCACCGCCAAAAGGTCAGAGGCGACACGGTCATAAGCCTCGGCCTGATCGTCAGAGAAGGTGATTGCGGGAACACTTGCCATTCGCCCACCTTAGGTCAGCCGCACGCCAAGGGCCAGTGGTTGGCCTCCTCAAACCGTTGGTCGTGTATCGCGATTGACCCGCTTCGCAGCATCGGTACGCACTGCAACCTCTGCCGCCGCGACTGTCAGCGCCTCTGCTGACTTAGCGGCCAGTTCGGGCATGTCATTGGCCTCGGCGAAGGCCTTAAGATCATGAAGGACGTCGAAGATCCAATCGTAGCCCATAGATGCCTCATGACAGCACATCCCACTCGAATGCCCTGTTGTAATCTAAGCAAAGACATTGGGGTCTTTAACCCACCCATCCCGCAACACACTGTAGGCGGCTTGGAAACGATTAGCGGGTTTGGCTGGCTTCTAACGTATCTTCAAAGGTGCGCAGACCCGTGCGGGGGGCTTGCACCAGCACGGCCATATTGCCCGGTTTGTGCACATTCTTAAGCATTTTCATATGGGCCGATGGGATTTCGTCCCAAGAAAACACCTCTGACAAGCACGGGTCCAATCGGCGTTCGATCATCAACTGGTTGGCTGCACTCGCCTGTTTAAGATTGGCAAAGTGGCTTCCCTGCACGCGCTTTTGGTGCATCCACAGATAGCGGGCGTCCAGCGTCAGGTTATAGCCGGTGGTGCCCGCACAGATCACCACCATGCCGCCACGCTTGACCAAAAAGACCGAGACTGGGAAGGTTTGCTCGCCAGGGTGTTCAAAGACCAGATCGACGTTGTTGCCTTTGCCCGTGATCTCCCAGATGGCTTTGCCAAATTTACGAACCTCGTTGAACCAGTCTTTATAGGCGGGGGTGTTGACCGTGGGCATCTGGCCCCAGCAGTTGAAATCCTTGCGGTTGATGACACCCTTGGCCCCAAGGCCCATGACAAAATCGCGCTTGTCTTCGTCGCTGATCACGCCGATCGCATTGCCGCCCGCGGTGTTGATCAACTGGATCGCATAAGACCCAAGCCCGCCCGAGGCCCCCCAGACCAGCACATTCTGACCCGGCCGCAGTTCATGCGGTTTGTGGCCAAACAGCATGCGGTAGGCGGTGGCAAGGGTCAGGGTATAGCAGGCCGATTCCTCCCACGATTGGTGGGCGGGGCGGCGCATCAATTGCTGGGCCTGCACGCGGGTGAACTGCGCAAAAGAGCCGTCAGGGGTTTCATAGCCCCAGATGCGCTGAGTCGGCGAAAACATCGGGTCGCCGCCGTTGCATTCTTCGTCATCGCCGTCGTCTTGGTTGCAGTGGATCACAACCTCGTCGCCCACTTTCCAGCGTTTGACCTTGTCGCCCACCTTCCACACGATCCCCGACGCGTCTGAACCCGCGATGTGAAAGGGTTCGCCGTGGCCGTCAAAGGGGCTGATGGGCGTGCCCAACGCAGCCCAGACTCCGTTGTAATTAACCCCCGCCGCCATGACCAAAACCAGCACTTCATGCGCGTCGATTGCAGGCGTGTCGACAACTTCGACCAACATGGCCTTGTCTGGGTCACCGTGGCGTTCGCGGCGGATGGCCCAAGCGTACATTTGGGCGGGCACATGGCCCAAGGGCGGCATTTCGCCCACGGCGTACAGGTCTTTCACCGGCGCGTCATAGGCCAGTTTGGGGGAATCGAGCGCCATAGCGGCCTCCTTATCGTGCTGCGCCGCAGAATCGCGGATGATTGAGAGTTTGGATATAAACACTCACGCAAGATTGCAAATGAAAATGATGTTATTTTGTAATTTTATGTCCGCTGCGTTGCGGCAAGGTTGGCCCTAAAGCCCCAACCTTTGCTGCACAGGTGCGGCGTAAAACTGCAAAAGCGCGCGATTTGCAGCCACGGGTTGCAAATCGGCGCTTACGATCCGGCGGGTGATCAGCGTCGACAGACCCTCTTCCAGCGTTGCTTGCATCCCGTCAGGGGCCAGTTTCAACTCTGCCCCACGATCTTTTAGCGTGCTGGACAGGCGCGAAAGGGTGCCCAGCAAATCCGCCCGATCCGTAGGCGCTTCCATCAAAGCTGCCGCTACCAAGCCCACGGGCACCACGGGCACCACCCGTTCGATGGCTTGCATCATGCGCGCGCCCAAACCCTCTGCTGCGCCGTCTGGCACTTCGGCCAGATAGGCACGCAGCGAGAAGGGTGCGCCAAAGGCCGCCGCCGCCGTGCCAAAGCGCCGATAGCGCCCTGTCACCACCCGCAGAACGGCCAGCACCGCCTTGACCAGCACCCGCAGCGGATTAACCCCAAACCGCCGCGCCCCTTGGGCGGCAGCTTTCAGAAGTACCGTGTCTTCCAAAACGCGGTCATAGGCCAGACCCACGGGCACAAACACCACATCCCGCCCCGCCGGATCATAGCCCGCCATGATATAGGAAAGCAGCCCCAGCTTGGCCGCGCCCACCCTGCCATCCAGACTAAGCCCACCTTCGGGAAAGATCGCCTGCGTGATGCCTTCGGCTGTGGTCATCTGCACATAACGGGCCAAAACCTTGCGGTAGAGGGTGTTTTTTGACCCGCGCCGGATAAAATAGGCCCCCAAGGCGCGGATAAAGCGCGAAAACGGCCAGACCCGCGCCCATTCCCCCACCGCATAGGAAATCGAGGCGCGGTTGGCCACCAGCCACGTCACCAGCACATAATCCATGTTAGACCGGTGGTTCATCACAAAGACCACGGTGGCGTCAGGCTCTACCCCCGCCAAGACCTGATCCATCGGGTCAAATCTTACGCGGTACAACTGGCGCGTCAGCCATTTTGCCAAGGTGATCATCACGCCGAAATACAGCATGGTGGAAAAGCCCGGCACAATCTCGCGTGCGTAGTGCCGCGCCTCTTGAAATGCGACCGAGGCGGGGATGCCTTGGGCTGCCGCATGTTCGGTGACGGCGGCCAGCACCTGCGGGTCATAGGCCAATCGCGCAATACGGTCTTGGCGTGCGGCCAGTTTGAAAATGTCGATGGGCCGATCCAGCCGTTCGTTTAACCGTGTAACCCAGCGTTCGATGCGGCGGCGGAAAAACCAGCGCACAGACGGGAACAGGAAGTTCGACAGAAAAGAGGTCACCGCAAAGGCCAAGATCAGCAACAAAAGCCAAAGCGGGATCGGGATCGTTTGGGTCATGGCCCCTGAATGCCACAGTCAAAAGCGGGGTGCAAATGCCTATCCTGCCGCGATGCAGCGAATTGACACTTGCCAAAACTTGCTGTTATCCAGCGAAAGACGAAAGAAAATTACCACAACGATTCAAGTTCGCCGCGCGGGGCCAGACGATGCAGATGCAAAAAGACCAACCTTGGCTGTTTCGCACCTATGCGGGGCATTCCACCGCTGCGGCCTCTAACGCGCTGTATCGCGGCAATCTGGCAAAGGGGCAAACCGGCCTGTCGGTGGCCTTCGATCTGCCAACCCAGACGGGCTATGACAGCGACCATATCCTTGCGCGGGGCGAGGTGGGCAAAGTGGGCGTGCCCATCGCCCATCTGGGCGATATGCGTGCGCTGTTTGCCGATATTCCCTTGGGGCAGATGAACACTTCGATGACAATCAACGCCACGGCCCCTTGGCTTTTGGCGCTGTATGTTGCCGTGGCTGAAGAGCAGGGGGCTGATATTGCCGCACTGCAAGGCACGGTGCAAAATGACATTATCAAGGAATATCTGTCGCGCGGCACCTATATCTGCCCGCCAGCCCCATCTTTGCGGATGATCACCGATGTGGCGGCCTATACCGCGCAAGCACTGCCCAAGTGGAACCCGATGAACATCTGTTCTTACCACCTGCAAGAGGCGGGGGCGACGCCGGAACAGGAATTGGCCTATGCCCTGGCCACCGCCATCGCCGTGCTGGACGATCTGCGCGCCAAGGTTCCCGCGCATGATTTCCCCGCCATGGTGGGGCGTATTTCCTTTTTCGTGAACGCAGGCATTCGGTTTGTGACCGAAATTTGCAAAATGCGCGCCTTTGTCGAGATGTGGGACGATCTGTGCCAAACCCGCTACGCGATCACCGACGAACGCCACCGCCGCTTTCGCTATGGGGTGCAGGTGAACTCGCTTGGGTTGACCGAACAGCAACCCGAAAACAACGTGGCGCGGATTTTGATTGAGATGCTGGCCGTGACCCTTTCGAAAAACGCCCGTGCGCGCGCCGTGCAACTGCCCGCGTGGAACGAGGCGCTGGGCCTGCCGCGGCCGTGGGATCAGCAATGGTCACTGCGGATGCAGCAGATCTTGGCCTATGAGACTGACCTTTTGGAATATGCTGATATCTTCGACGACAACCCCGCGATTGCGGCCAAGGTGGCCGCGCTGAAAGCCGCGGCCCTTGAAGAACTGGCGCAGATCGAATCGATGGGCGGGGCGGTTGCCGCCATTCCCCATATGAAATCGCGTCTGGTCGAGGCGAACTCTGATCGTTTGGGGCGGATTGAAAGTGGCGCGCAAGTGGTGGTCGGCGTGAACCGCTACCGCGAGGCGGAACCGTCGCCGCTGACCACGGGCATTGCGTCGATCTTCACCACCGATCCGGCGGCTGAGGCTGACCAGATCACCCGATTGCAGGCATGGCGTTCAGATCGTGACGGCGTGGCCGTCAACCGCGCTTTGCTACGCCTGCGCGAAGCCGCCCTGTCGGGCGAAAACATCATGCCGCCGTCGATTGCCGCCGCCAAGGCGGGGGTTACAACGGGTGAATGGGGGGCTGCAATTCGCGCCGCCTTTGGCGAATACCGCGCACCCACGGGGGTAAACCCTGCGCCGTCAAACCGGACAGAGGGGTTGGATGCGATCCGCGCAGCGGTGGATTTGGTGTCAACCCGCCTTGGCCGTCGATTGAAACTGTTGATGGGCAAGCCCGGTCTCGATGGCCATTCCAACGGTGCCGAACAGATCACCGCCCGCGCCCGCGACTGCGGCATGGCCATTCACTACGACGGCATCCGCCACACCCCCGCCGACATCGTGGCCCAAGCGTTAGAGGTGTCGCCCCATGTCATCGGCCTGTCGATCCTGTCGGGCAGCCACATGCCCTTGGTTGCAGATGTGCTGACAGGGTTGCGCGATGCGGGGCTTTCCACGCCGCTGATCATCGGCGGCATCATCCCTGACGACGATGCCGAGGCGCTTTTGGCCCTTGGGGTCGCCGCGATTTACACGCCCAAGGACTTCGACCTGAACCGCATCATGTTTGACATAGTGGGCTTGGCAGACGCAAAAGCGCAAGCCGCCTAAGGCCTGCGCTTTCCAACCGCGCCATGCGGTCTGGTGCCTAGACTTACACCGCCAGCAGCGCTGCGGCGCGTTCCACCGTTGCCACCGCACGCAGATCGGCGGCAGAAAATCCGGTGAAGATGTCAAACGCCCCCGCTTCGATCCGCCACTGGCTTGCGGTGACGTCAAAGAAGGCAAAGGCGCGGTCGTCCAGCGCGATGCTCACCTTACGGCTTTCGCCTGCGGCAAGGTGCACTTTGGCAAAGCCCTTAAGCTCTTTGATCGGGCGGGGCACCGACGCCGCCTTTTGGCCGACATAGACTTGCACCACGGTTGATCCGGCTTTGTCGCCCGTGTTGGTCACGGTTGCCGTCACCCCTGTGGCGCTGGCCACCACATCGGTCAGATCAAAGCAGGTGTAAGACAGGCCGTGACCGAAGGGGAACAGCGGTTCAATTCCCATCCGGTCGTAATGGCGATAGCCAATAAATGTGCCCTCTTCATAGCGGACATGGCCGTTCAGGCCGGGGTAGATCTGCCGATCTTGACTGTGGGTGGGGTTGTGCGACCAGATGCGCGGAAAGGTTTGCGCCAAGCGGCCACCAGGTTCTGCGCCCAAAAGCACGTCGGCAATGGCATTGCCCGCCTCTTGCCCAGGGTACCAGGCTTGCAGAACGGCGCGAGCGTCGGCGATCCACGGCATCTCTACCGGACCACCTGTTTGCAGCACGACCACGGTGTTGGGGTTGGCGGCCAGCACAGCGGCGACCAGTTCGTCTTGGCGACCGGGCAGGGCGATGCTTTCCAGATCCGACCCTTCGGTATCCCATTCGCCCGAACGGCCCACGAACACCAAGGCGCGGTCCGCCGCCGCCGCCACACGCGCGGCGTGGGCGATGTCTTCGTCACCCAAGGGGCGGCCAATGCCAACACGCAGGCCCGCAAAGACCAGATTGTCGGCGGGTTTGTTGCAAAACTCGACCATGATCTGATGGGCTTGGCCTGCGATTAGGGTCACGTCGCCCACCACCTCGTCGCAGCCTTCTTCAAAGAAGGTGCGCCCTTTGCGCCAGCCATCCCATGCGTTGGCGATCAGATGCCCGTCGACATAGACCTTGGCATAGCCCGCCGCAAAGACCCCCACGCGGTGCAAGCCAGAGGCTGCGGGCGTAAACACCCCCGTCACGCGGGCCGAGAAGTTGGCCGGATCGACCTTGCCACCGCCCAAGGGCGGGATCCAGAAGGCCATCAAATCGGACAAGGTTTCGCGGTGCAGGGCTTGGCCTTGCAAAGCGCGGCCTGCAAAGAATTCCACAGCGAAATCGCCCGTCAGCACGGGTTCAAAGCGGTGATTGTCACAGCCCGCCGCGTAGGTCAGCGACCCTTCTCCCAAAGCCGCCACCAGCCCATCCCAAGGCGAAACGCGGTAATGCGGGTTCAACTGCGCCGACCCGCCGCCCATGATCTGCGCCTCTTTCGCATTGGGCCCGATCACCGCGACCGTGCCTGTCCGCGCCAGCGGCAGCAGCCCGTCATTCTTCAGCAACACGGCCCCTTCGGCCCCCGCACGGCGGATCAGGGCGCGGTGTTCGGGGCGATCTTCGGCCACCTCGTGGTGCGCGCGGTGATCGTTAAGCGACCCCACCCGCGCCATCAGTTGCAGCATGACGCGCGCGCGGGTGCGGATGGTGTCGGGCGACACCAACCCCGCCTGCACAGCGGCGATCAGCTTATCGCCACGGTCCCGCGTGGGCCCGGGCATTTCCAGATCAAGCCCGGCGTTCAACGTAGGTTCGGTGGACCGAGAGCCGAACCAATCCGACATGACCACGCCGTCATAGCCCCATTCTTCGCGCAAAACCTTGGTCAACAGCCACTTGTTTTCCGCTGTATAGGTGCCGTTGAGCTTGTTATAAGATGACATGATCCCCCATGTCTTGCCGCGCTTCACCGCCGCTTCAAAGGGGAGCAGATAAACCTCGCGCAGGGTGCGTTCGTCGATATCCGATGACATCGTCGTGCGCTCAATCTCGCTTTCGTTGCCCACGAAATGCTTGATCGTGGCAGAGATCCCCTCGCCTTGCAGGCCCTGAATATAGCCCACGGCCAATTCGGCCGTCAGGATCGGGTCTTCGGAATAGCACTCAAAATTGCGCCCGTTGGTGACAGAGCGTTGGATGTTGCAGGTCGGCGCAAGCGAGACATGGGCGCCTTTGGATTTCACCTCTTGCGCCAAAGCGCGGCCAATCTGGGCTGTCAGGGCCGGATCCCATGTGGCACCCAAGGCGATGCCCACCGGAAAAGCCGCCGATTTCACCCCCCCGACCAGTGACCCGCCGCCCCGCGCTCCATTCGGCCCATCGGTCACGCGCAGCCAGCCGGTGCCCAAGCGGTCATTGCCCGCAACCGACCAGAAATCAGCGCCTGCCAGCAGGCAAACCTGCTCGTCCAAGCTCATCTGATCCAAGAGTGTGTCGATATCTTGCATGGCCGTTCCCCCCGCGAAAGTTTGGCCGCGCTCTGCGGGATTCTGCCGTAAAAAGCAAGCTATAACGTTATAGTGACCTAGCCTTTGCACCCAGCGCTGGCTAGGTTGCCCCAAACAGGAGCACAGCATGACCTTTCACATCGGCGCAAAACCCGGCGACATCGCCGAAACCGTCCTTTTGCCGGGCGACCCCTACCGTGCCCGCTGGGCGGCTGAGAAATTTCTGGAAAATCCGGTGCTCGTGAACGAAGTGCGTGGGATGTTGGGCTATACCGGCACATGGCGCGGGCAAAGGGTGACGATCCACGGCAGCGGCATGGGCATGCCGTCTTTGTCGATTTATGCCAACGAGTTGATCCGCGACTACGGCGCGCAAACACTGATCCGCATCGGATCGGCGGGCGCTTTGCAACCCCATGTCAAGGTGCGCGATGTGGTGCTGGCGCAGACGGCGTCCACCAACGGGTCGCCGTCGCGGTCGATTTTTAAAGAGTTGAACTTCGCGCCCTGTGCGGATTTTGGCCTGCTGAGTGCAGCGCATCGGGCGGCCTTGCAGATCGGGGTTCCGGTGCATGTTGGCGGGATTTATTCGTCAGACACGTTTTATGACGAACGGCAAGATCTGTCTGACCAACTTCAACGCCACGGCACCCTGTGCGTGGAAATGGAAGCAGCAGAGTTGTACACCTTGGCCGCCCGCTACCAGCGCCGCGCCTTGGCGGTGCTGACGATTTCTGACCATATCCTGACCCATGAAGCTTTGCCCGCGGACCAACGCGAACGATCGTTCGGCGCGATGGTCGAAGTTGCTCTGCAAGCCGCATTTTTGGAAAGCTGACCCATGAAAACCCGCGCCCTAGGCAACCTGCAAGTCTCGGCCATCGGCCTTGGGACTATGTCTTTTGGCGGCATCTTTGGCGCAACGGATCAGGCCGAAAGCCTTGCCTGTTTGGATGCGATGCTGGATGCGGGGATGACCTTTATCGACACCGCCAATATCTACGGCATGGGCGTGTCCGAAGATGTCATCGGTCACTGGCTGGGATTGTGCAAACCGCAGGTGGCGATTGCCACCAAGGCAAGTGTCGTCAACGAAACCCCGCGACGGATTGACAATTCGGAGGCGCATTTGCGCGCTGAACTAGAGATATCCCTGCGGCGGTTAAAGCGCGACCATGTCGAGCTGTTCTACATCCACCGCCGTGAACACGCCCGCCCGATTGAAGAGGTGGTAGGCACCCTGAAACGCTTTATCGACGAGGGGAAGATTGGCGGCTACGGCATGTCAGAAGTGGCCCCCGACACCCTGCGCCGCGCCCATGCGGTGCATCCTTGCACGGCGATCCAGAACGAATATTCGCTTTGGACACGCCAGCCCGAACTGGGCCTGATCCAGACCTGTGCGGAATTGGGCGTGGCGTTTATCCCTTTTTCTCCTCTTGCGCGGGGGATGCTGGGCGACAGTCCGATGGCCCTGCCGACCGACGGTTTTCGCAGCACCAACCCGCGGTTCACAGAGCCGAACTTTTCGGCCAATATCGCCAAGATCAACGAATTTCGCGCGTTTTGTGCGGCGCGAGGATGGTCAACCCCTGCCACGGCCCTATCGTGGGTTTTGTCGCGCGGACCGCATGTAATCCCGATCCCCGGCACACGTTCGGCCGCGCATCTGCGGCAGTTTGCACGAGGGGCAGAGATCGTGCTGACGGCTGACGATCACGCCGAGATCAACCGCATCCTGCCCGCTGGCTTTGCTTACGGCGACCGCTACGCCGATCACCAAACCCAAGCGATTGAGCGGTACTGCTAAAGCCCAACCGCCTGCACGGCGATCACGGGTATGTGGGCCAATAGGGGCTCATCAGCCAGAACCACGTCATACTGTGCCACCGCCACCCCGCCAATCTGCCCTGCGGCCAGCGCCAACAGCGCACCCTGCGCTGTGGCCCCTGCGGGGTGGACTGTCACCTGCGCAGGCGGCAGATCGGCAGCTGTCATCACGTTGAAATCCTCGCAAGGTTCTGCCACCCCTACCGCGCGCAGCGCAATATCGCCTGCAAAGGCCACGGGTTCCAACGGGCGGGCGGCAAGGTGCACCCATTCGCCCACCAGATCAAACCCCGACCCGCTAAGGACGGTCAGGTTGCGCGCTATGCCAGAAAAGATCGAAAAAGCCCCATCCTCCACCACCATCGCCCGCGATAGGCGCAAAATCAGCCGCCCTTCACGTTCCACCCGCAGCAATTCAACGGTGGTGCCTTTGCCATTGGCCCAAGGCATGAGGGTAAACTGGGCGGCGGACAAGTGTGTGATCATTGGTTACTCTTGGGGTATTCAGCTTTCGATCGCAGGGATCATCGACGACCGAACAATCGTTCGATATCCGACAGCTTCAGCTCGACATAGGTCGGCCGCCCGTGGTTGCATTGGCCTGACAGGGGGGTCACTTCCATTTCGCGCAACAGAGCGTTCATTTCCTCGGCGCGCATCTGACGGCCCGAGCGGATCGACCCATGGCACGCCATGCGGCTTAAGATCGCATCCATCTTGGCCAGCAAAGACGGGCTGTCGTCCTGATCGGCCAACTCGTCCAGCACATCTTGCACCAAGGCGCGGGCAGAGATATTGCCCAAGATCGCGGGCGTTTCGCGCACAGCAATGGCATGGCCGCCGAAGGGTTCCACAGTGAGGCCCAAAGCCGAAAGATCGCTGGCCATGGCCAGAAGGCGGGCGGCGTCGATGGCGTCAAGTTCGATGATTTCGGGGATTAGCAGGGCTTGCGCCTTGATCCCCGTCTCGTCACGCTGGCGTTTCAGGCGTTCGTAGACCAACCGTTCATGGGCGGCGTGTTGGTCTACGATCACGATGCCGCTTTGGGTTTGGGCGATGATGTAATTTTCATGCACCTGTGCGCGGGCGGCGCCGAGGGGGAAGCTTTCGTCTTGCGCCGTGGGCTGTGGGTCAAAGGCCAATGGCGCCACCGGCGGTTCGGCAAAACCAGACGGGGCTTGAAGGTCGAAGGCGCGCGACAGGCTGGCACCTGAAGGGCGGTCCATCTGGTAGATGCGCGGCGTTTGCGCGCTTTGTGGTTCAGGCCGCAGTGCTGCCAAGGTGGCCCCCGCCACCGTGGTAGAGGCGCGGTGCCCTGCGCCCGACAGCGCGGTTCGCAGACCCATGATGAACAGGCTGCGCGCGGCTTCCGGGTCGCGAAAGCGCACCTCGGATTTGGCGGGGTGGACGTTGACGTCCACCCGTTCGGGATCGCAGATCAGGTTCAAGACCGCCGCAGGATAGCGGTCGCGCGACAGCACATCCAGATAGGCCACGCGCAGTGCGCCAAGCAGCAGGCGATCTAATACCGGACGCCCGTTCACAAAGACAAATTGCTGCACAGAAGAGCCGCGCGAATAGGTGGGAAGGGCGGCGTAGCCGCACAGGCGCATTCCTTCATGGTCCACATCAATGCGCAGGGCATTGGCGGTGAAATCGGCCCCTAGAAGGCGCGTGAGACGGCGCTGCAGGGCATCGAAGAAATCGCCGTTCTCGGGATCAAGGCGCAGCAGGCTGCGGGGGGCCTCGCCCTCGCTCACCTCGTTCAGCACAAAGCCCACCTGCGGTTCGGCCATAGCCAAGCGGCGCATCACATCAGAGATGGCGCCTGCCTCGGCCCTGTCGGTGCGCAAGAATTTCAGGCGGGCGGGGGTTGCGTAAAACAGATCGCGCAGTTCCACGACGGTGCCCTGCACCGCACCCACGGGCCGCACTTGGCCCATGCGGCCGCCTGCGACCGTCAGGCTGGCCCCTTCGCTGCCCGCCGCGCGAGAGGTGAGGGTGAGCCGACCGACCGACCCAAGACTGGCCAAAGCTTCCCCACGAAAGCCGAAGGAGCGGATGTTCAGTAGATCTGACCCGTCGATTTTCGACGTCGCGTGGCGGGCCACGGCCAAGGGTAAATCGTCTGCCGTCATGCCACAGCCATCATCGGTCACGCGGATCAGCACCTTGCCACCGGCAGCATAATCCACCGTGATGCGCCGCGCGCCGGCATCTAAAGCGTTTTCGATCAGTTCCTTTACGGCAGATGCGGGGCGTTCCACCACCTCACCCGCCGCGATCCGGTTGATCGCCGCTTCATCCAGCAGTTTGATTTCCGGACGCATCATATGGGGTTCCTGACTGCTCATGCCCCTAGCTGTAGCAGAGGTGCAGCAAACAGGCCACAGATAACCTTAGTTGCCAGCGGCCACCCCTACGGCATCGCCCACCACGACAAAGGTCAGTTCATCGGGTGTTAGCAGCGATGCGGCAACCCTATTCACATCGCCAAGTGTGACCGCCTCTACCTTGGCGTTGCGGGTTGCGGGATAGGTCACGGGCAGACCCAGCATCTGCATGCCGACCAAGATCGAGGCGATTCGGGCGTTGCCGTCAAACCGCAAGGGATAAGAACCCGTCAGATAGGTCTTGGTATCGTCGATCTCTTTTTGCGTCACGCCATTCTTGGCCACATCGGCCCAGACATCTCGGATGACTTGCATCGCCTCGGCCGCTTTGTCGTTCGCGGTTGCCACCGACCCTGCCAGGATAGTGGCATGGTCATAGGCGGCAAGGCTGGTGTCGATGCCGTAGGTCAGGCCGCGCTTTTCGCGCACCTGATCCATCAGGCGCGAGGAAAAGCCGTTGCCGCCCAGAATTTCGTTCAGGATGGTGGCGGCGAAATAATCGGGGTCTTCGAAGGTGATCCCGCCTTGATAAAAGCTGATCGTGCTTTGCGGTCCGGGGAAGCTTTGGGTGATCACATCGCCTTTGGCCGTCAGGACGACATCCGCGGGTTGGGCGGCACCCGTCGCGGGCAGGTCACCCAAGAGTTTGTCAAGCATCGCCCCCAGATCAGCGGCAGAAATATCGCCCGCTGCCGCCACATAGATGCGGTCACGGGCTAAGGCGCCGCGATAGGCGGCTAGCAGGTCATCGCGGGTCAGGGCTTGCACGCTGGCGGTGGTGCCATCGCCGCTGGACCCATAGGGATGATCGCCAAAGGCGGCATGGCTTAGCAGATCACTGGCAATGGTTCCCGGATCTTTCGCGCTGCTGGCGATGTTTTGCAGCACTTGGCCGCGCACGCGTTCGATGGCATCCGAATCAAAGCGCGGCTTGGTCAGGGCCAGATGCAACAGATCAGTGGCCTGCGCGCTGGTATCGGTTAGAAACCGCGCGCTAATGCTGACGCCGTCGCTGTCGCTGGAAAAGCCGAACTCTGCGGCCATGCCGTCACGCGCTGCGGCGAAGGCTTGCGAATCCAGATCGCCGGCACCCTCTTCGATCAGGGCGGTCATCAGGTTGACGGCCCCGCGCTTGCCCGCCGCATCCAAAGATGTGCCGCCTTTGAAACGGATGTTAAGGGCTGTGAAGGGAATATCGTGATTCTCGACCAGCCAAGCCTTGATCCCGCCGGGAGAGGTGACCTCTTGGATCGCCACCTCGGCCCGCAGCGGCAGGGCCAAACAGATCAACGCGCCCATCAGGGCAAGGGCACGAACCATCATTGCGCCGCTCCTTCGGTTTGTAGCCAGCCTGTAACAGCTTGACGGCGGTCGAGCACTTTTTTCGCGGCGATCATCACCTCATCAGCGGTGACGGCTTGCAGCAGATCGGGCCAGGCCTGCACATCTTGCACGGTCAGGCCCGACGAAAGCGCCATGCCGTAGCGATGCGCCAAGCCTTGGGTGTTGTCGGCGCCGTAGATTTGTTCGGCCTTCACCTGCGCCTTGATTCGTGCGAATTCCTCGGCATCGACGCCGGTTTTCAGGAACTGGTCGATCACGGCGTCCATCGCCTTTTCCACCTGATCCAAGCTCACGCCATCGGCGGGAACCACGGCGAGGGTAAAGGTCGTTTGATCCAGCGAAACCCCGTCATAAGAGGCTTGGGTATAGGTTGCGACTTTTTGGTCGAACTCCAAAGCCCTTGGCAGAACCGAGGTCGCGCGGTTGCCGCCCAAAAGCTGGGCCAGCATGGTCAGGGCTGCGGCTTCTTTCTGGTCGCTTGGGTTACGCTCGCCCGCAAGGTAGTTGCGCACGACATAGGGTTGGGCCACGCGGGCATCGGCCAAAACCATGCGGCGTTCGGCCAGTTGCGGCGGTTCTGTCGGACGGATGCGGTCGTGGATCTTGTCAGAGGGCGGGATGGGGCCGTAGTGCTTTTTGGCCAAATCCAGCACCTGTTGCGGGGTAACATCCCCCGCCACGATTAAAATCGCGTTGTTGGGGGCATAGTTGGCCTGGTAAAAATCCAGCGCGTCTTGGCGCGTCAATTCCTCGATCTCGTGACGCCAACCGATCACGGGAATGGCGTAGGGGTGGTTCATGTACTGGGCTGCGGCCATCTGTTCGCCCAGCAAAGCGCCCGGGTCACTGTCGGTGCGTTGGGTGCGCTCGTCCAAAATCACGTTGCGTTCGGTGTCGACATCCTTTTGGCTAAGGTTCAGGTTGTGCATCCGGTCTGATTCCAGACGCATCACCAGATCAAGTCGGTCAGAGGCGACGCGCTGGAAATAAGCTGTGTAATCGGGGCTGGTGAAAGCATTGTCGGACCCACCTTGGGCGGCGACGATCTTGCTGAACTGCTCGGGGGCCACATCTTTGGTGCCTTGAAACATCAGGTGTTCCAGAAAATGGGCGATTCCGGAATGGCCCGGGCTTTCATCGGCCGCCCCGATTTTGTACCAGACCATATGAACTGCGACCGGCGCGCGGTGATCTTCGATCACCACAACCTGCATGCCATTCTCTAGCCCAAAGCTGCTGACCTGATCGGCCAAAGCCTGCCCCAGCGTTAGCCCAAGGGCCACAGCGACAAAAGACCCCCGCTTGATCCAAGACTTTTTCGACATCTAGATAGCCCCCTGCGCTTTGGGCAAAGCTAGTCTTAGGGCCGTCATGTGCCAAGCCCTTGCCACGCGGTTGTGACCGGATGTGTCGCTTAGTTTTTCGCTGGACCCATGTCTTTGGGTGGCGCCGAGGGTGTGCGCAGGCCCGCATCGCGCCAGCGTTGCAATTCGGCATAACTGTCAAGCCACATCGACTTATAGACATCAAAATAGGTGGTCAGTGACAAGGCGCGCTCTAGAATCTTGCCGGGATGCTTTTTGCGCCAGGCCAAATCGCTGGCCGCAAGGCTGGCGCGGATATCGCTGATGCCGCCAGCGCGCCCAGCATAGCGCACCAAACCGCTGTCGCCGGCGGGAATACCAGATGCTTCAGGCAGTTTGCCACCCAAGGCCACGATGGCATCTTCTCTGGGGTTTTGGTCGGTAAGGTTTGCGCCACCCGGTGTTGGGTCGGGCAAGACCGTCAGGTCTTCGGGCTGGACCAGTGCTTTGGGCGGCAGCAGGGCGAATTCATCGGGGCCATTGCTGGTCGAATGAAGGTTCATCAAGCGCGGAACGCCTTTGTTCGCCCCACAGGCACCAAGCGCCAGAAGCGCCACGCCCGCTATCGCGAGAACCATCGGTGAATTCCGCATTCCGTCAGACCCTTGCACTCAACTTTCTTACGTCTTAGCGCATAGACTGCGCCGCGTCACGGGGTCTTTGTGCCCTAGGGCTTTTCAGGCCGACCGTTGTCGCCGGTAAAATTGGCAAACATCACCAAACCGACCGCGCCAAAAAAAATACCCAAGTCGGCAACGTTAAAAGCGTAGGGATTGTCGATCCCGCAGCATGACATGTTCAAAAAGTCAGCCACGGCCCCGTAAAGCATGCGGTCAATCACATTGCCCAAGGCCCCGCCGATCAACAGCCCCGCTGAAACCTGGGCGCGTAGGCCAGCTTTCTCGCGCAGAACCCACCGCCACACCCAAGCTGAAATCACCAGTGCCAATCCTATCAGCACGGCGCGCCCCAGATCCGAGTCTTGTGACATCAAGCCAAAGTTCATCCCGTAATTCCACGCCATACGGAACACCAAATAGGGCGGGAAGACATCAATTTCGACGCGTTGGTTTAAGTTAAGCCAAAAGACCACAGCCCATTTACTGGCCTGATCCATGATCAGCACAATCAAAGCAACAAGGGTAATCAGGGCGCGTTGCATCTTTTAATGCCTGAAATGGCGTTGGCCGGTAAACACCATGGCCAATCCCGCCGCATCGGCCGCGGCAATCACCTCATCATCGTTCATTGACCCGCCCGGTTGGATCACCGCCGTGGCCCCCGCCTCTGCCGCCGTGATCAGCCCATCAGCGAAGGGAAAGAAAGCGTCCGAGGCAACCACCGACCCGTGCGTTGGGCTTTGGGGCAGGCCCATAGCTTCGGCCATATCGCCTGCCTTGCGCGCGGCGATGCGGGTCGAATCGACGCGGCTCATTTGGCCTGCGCCAATGCCCACAGTGGCAGCCCCTTTGACATAGACGATGGCATTGGATTTTACATGTTTGGCCACAGTCCAAGCAAACAGCAAATCCGCCATTTCAGCCGGCGTTGGCGCGCGTTTGGTGACAACCTTAAGGTCTGCCGGTGCGATACCTGCAAAATCGCGGTCCTGTACCAAAATGCCGCCCGCCACTTGCTTGAACGCCAGTCCGGGGGCCTTGGCATCGGGCAGGTTGGCCGTGGTCAGCAGGCGCAAGTTCTTTTTTGTGGCAAAGATCGCCATAGCCTCGTCTGATGCGCCGGGGGCTATGACCACTTCGGTGAAAATCTTGACGATTTCTTGCGCTGTTAAGGCATCCAAGGGCGCGTTCAGTGCCACTATCCCCCCGAAGGCAGACGTTTGATCGCATTGATAGGCGCGCAAATACGCCTCGTGCAGGGTGGTGGCTTGCCCTACCCCGCAGGGGTTGGCGTGTTTAACGATGGCGACCGTGGGGGCTTGGCCGGCGAATTCGGCCACCAGTTCAAAGGCAGCGTCGGTGTCGTTGATGTTGTTATAAGACAAGTCCTTGCCCTGCCATTGCCGCGCGGTGGCAACGCCTTGGCGTCCAGAGCCATCGGTGTAAAACGCCGCCTTTTGGTGCGGGTTCTCACCGTAGCGCATTCCTTGCGCAAAGGTGCCAGCGAAAGAGCGGTTGCGCGCGAAGGGCTCGCCAATCTGCCCCGCCATCCAGCCTGACACGGCGGTGTCATAAGCCGCTGTCTTGGCATAGGCAGCGAGGGCCATTTTCTGGCGAAAGGCCAAGGTCGTCGCCCCGTTGCGGGCCTTCATCTGTTCTATCAGCGCGGCATAATCGGCGGGATCGGTGATGACGGTGACAAAGCGGTGGTTTTTGGCCGCTGCCCGAATCATGGCTGGCCCGCCGATGTCTATGTTTTCGATGCAAGTCTCATGGTCGGCACCCTTGGCCACTGTATCTTCAAAGGGGTAAAGGTTTACGATCAACAGATCGATCGGTTCTATGCCGTGTGCGGCCATAGCGAGCAGGTGTTCGTCATCATCGCGCAGCGCCAAAAGCGCGCCGTGGATATTGGGGTGCAAGGTTTTCACGCGGCCCCCCATCATCTCGGGAAACCCCGTCACATCGGCCACATCGCGCACGCTAAGCCCTGCTGCCCGCAGCAGGGCCGATGTGCCGCCTGTTGAAATCAGCTCTACCCCCAGCCCTGCCAGGGCACGGGTCAGGTCAAGCAAGCCAGTTTTGTCGGAAACCGAAATCAAGGCGCGGCCGATTGGCACAAGATTTGTCATGGCAAGACCCCCCAAAATCGGTGTTAGATCTGGCTGGCGGGATCTTCCCACTCCAGATCGCGGATGGCAAGCGGAGTATCCTGCGCCTTGGCCAAGGTCCAGCCCAACTGGCTGTCTGGGCCCTGCGCAATCCCACAAAGCACAATTTGTAAGCTGTCGCGCGGGCGCATTCGGGTTTTTTCCAAATAAATCGTGGGTTCCAGCGTTAGGTTTGCGGTGCCGTCATGGCGAAATACCCAAATCTCGCCGCTTTTCAGGGTTAACGACACGGCAGCCCCGCCCATATCCAAGCGCGCGTCAACATCCGGGTGCAGGTGAAAGCGAATGGTGAAGGGCAGGTTCTTTTTGCGCGCACGACCCAGCCCCACCCCGCGCTTTTCAAAAGCGGCGGTGGCGGTCAGCCGGTCAGTTCCCGTTAACAAGCGCCCCGCCTTGGTCAGCATCAGGTCGCGCACATGGATCATGCCGTGGCTTTTGGCCCAACCGTCATGGGCCAGATGTACACCTGCGCCCGTCTCTCCGGGAAAAAGGCGCAGCGTGGTTGTGTCGGCGCGGGTGACAAAGGCCCCGACGCCTTTTGGCCCAAGCCGAGAGGACGAGATATCCTCTATCCCCAGCGTTGAATGCGCCGCCGTTGTGCGCCCGGGCGCGTGCCATTTGGCCCCAAAAGCCGCCCCTGACCCAACTGATACGACGACCGGTCTGCGCCCAGAGGTCAGTTCAAACGCCCCAAGGGACGCATGGGCCTGCGCGCTGCCCTGTGCCGGCGCGGCGGCATCCAGCACAATCGACGTGCGTCCGCCCGTCAGCCGCACATATCCCATGGCCATTCCCGCCGATGGCAAGGGCTTGATCCCCGCATTGGCCAAGGCAGCGTCCAGCCGCCCCTCGGCCCCGCGCCCGCCGCCGTGAAAGCGGGCAAGGCCCCCATCAGCGTGGCGAAGCGCGCGTAAAATGGGGGCAACCCGCTCGATCGCGGCCAGAAGTTCGGCGGGGATGGCGCGGTCCACCTCGGCCAGTGCCTGTTCGACCCAAGTGAGCAATGTAAACAGGTCCAACAGGTCTTCCGGATTGCGGCTGGCAATGCCGCCGCCCATGTCAACTTCCGCCTCAAGATGAGCGGACAGCGCGTTTAGGGCAGGAATAACGGGGCCTGACAAACCGGTCAGCATCAGTCCGGTGATAATGGTGGCCGTCAAAGCCTCGACCCGGTTCAGGCCTGCTGCGGCTTGAGGCCATCGACGGGCCAAAAATTGCATTTGCGCCGAAAGGCTGGCCATAAAGGCCGCTTGGTCGGGCGCGGGGCGGTCTTGCAGCAGCAGGGGCGCGTGGTTGACCCAGCGGATCAACCGACGTCCTAAAACATGGGGCTGCCACCCCGGGCCGCGCCCTTGGCCAAAGCGCGCCAGCCAGTCGAACGTCCAGCTTTGGGCTTTGGCTTGCGCCTTCAGACTGCCCATCGCCGCCAAGTCATCCAACCACCCAAAGCCATGGGCCTGCACCTGCATATCTGCATCGGGATAGGCCAGATCCCAGATAGCGACATCGGGCTTTTCAACCAGCACACCGCCAAGGATGAATTGCCCAGCCACCAACTGCTTGCCGCGCGCATACAGCCCGATCGAGCGCGGTTCAGGCTGGTTTTCAAAACCCACAGCCACAGGCTTGCGTCGCGCACGCCACATATCCAGCCGGTCACGCCACCCGCCCGACACGCGATGCTTTGGGTCGTCTTTGGCCATTGTAACCTGCTTTGCCGCAGCCCCATCAGGAAGGCCGTCGGCCAAGCATAGCGAAGCCCCCCCAGCCTGTCACCGGGCGCGAGGGGGGGCTTTTCGAATTTTAGGCGGTATGGTCAAGACGCTCCATATACTGCACCAAACCGCGCACCTGACCCAGCCATTTGGTGTACAGCTTGGGGTCATGCGGTGCAGGGTGAACCCCTGCGGGGATATCGCCTGCCAGAAGCGATTCGACCGCAAACGACACCGGCGTTGACACCAGACGCGCCATGGCCGTGCCTTTGGCATCACCCCAAGCATCCATCGCCCAAGTCTCGTGGAAGAGGATCTTGCCCTCGCGTTCGGCTTTGAGCGAGACGAACAGGATCACGCGGTCCGGCTCTCCGGGGGCGTAGGAATTGTCGCGCACGAATTCGGCGGCCATCTCGGCCAGACGGGCATCGCCTTCGGGGCCGGACAGGGTTTCAATCTCACGAAACACCGGTGTCCAAGCGGATTCCCAGCCGTTCAGGCGAATCGTTCCGCGCACAAAGTCTTTCACCTTCCATGCCGGATCGAACCTGTAGTCTTGCATGAAGGGATAGGAATCACGGTTGGGATAGACCTCGAAGCTTTCGGCCTGAGGCAGCGGCGCGTCATAAGAGGTGATCGCATCCCAAGGCCGCGCGACGTTCAGTTCCTGAAAGTTCTTCAAGCTGCGCGAGGGCGAGCGCAGCGCTTTGAGCACGCCCAAAGGTGCCCAGCTGAACTTGTAGCGGAAAGGATTGGGAATCTTGGGCACACCGCCGCAATAAGACACGAAGCTGAGCACATTTTGTGCGTCATAGCCTTTAGAGGCCCGATAGCGCGCCACCAGATCATGCGCCATCAAATGGTCAATCCCCGGATCCAGCCCACACTCGTTGATCGACACCAGCCCCTTGGCTTTGAAATCGCCGTCCAGCGCGCGCATCTCGGGCGAGATGTAAGAGGATGAGACGAAATTCGCCCCCTTGGCCAAGCACGCCTTGGCGATGGGCACATGGTGTTCGACGGTCAGCATCGAAATCGCCACATCACCGGGGTTCAAGGCGTCTGTCAGCGACTCTAGCGAATAGGGGCGGATGTCTTGGGTCAGATCGCCCACGGCTTCGCGCGCCTTTTCAACCGTGCGGTTCCACACCACCACGGGCAGGCCTGCTTCAATCAACCGCCGCAATCCGGGGGCCGAAGACAGGCCCGTGCCACACCAATGTATCGTCATCGCGTTCTCCTTACACTGTCTGGATATGGCGGTCATAGTCCGCCTTGGCCCGACCCCAAACGCCCGACCCAAGGTCAGCCAGCGTGAGGAGCGAGGGCAAAAGTTGCGCTGCGTAATCTTGCGACGATTCGACCGGCATCAGCGAGGGTAGGTTGTCAATCGCCGTTACATCCAATGGCGGGTGATCTGCCACACGCAGTGCGGGCGCGTCCCAGTCGGTGGCACGGTCGTAGACCTTGATGGGCGAAAAGTCTGATGTCGGATCGCAGGCGATATCGCCAATCACCGTCAACTTGCGCACATCGGTCTTGGCCGAGGCGGGCACGAACACCGGGCATCCGGGCCGCGCCAGAATGCAGTTGAGGAAAATCTCGTGTTGCAACACTTCCGGGAAAGGCCCGCCAGAGGCGGTTTCGGCCATATCCCACTTGGTCACGCCGCAGCCTAAGGCGTCCAACAAATCGGCCGCCCCTGTCCCCACGCGGCCCAAAGCGCCGATGATCAAGGCGTTGGGGCGCGACAAGCCGGCCAATTCCTCGGCCAGATTGGCCAAAAGCTCTGCTTTGCCCGCATAAACCGCCACTGGCCCTGCAATTGCGCCGCGCTGTTGGGCGGCCCAGCATTTCAGGCTGACGGCAGCGCCCGCATAGCCTGCCCAATAGCCAAAGGCCGCAACCCTGCGGCCCTGTTCGTTCACCAGATATTCCAGATCATACAGCGCCCCGCGGCCCGCCTTGAAGCGTTGCAGCAACGCGCGGCCTGCGGGTTGGCCTTTGAAGGCATGGCCGAACATGATGTGGCGGTGGGTCAGGGGGGTGCCGTCTTCGGGCAGTTCCTTTAGCCCAAAGATGATCGCATCGGGCGGGGCGAAGGGCCACGAATTCTCGGCCACGATCTGGCAGCCTGCGCGCAGATAGCCGTCGATCGCAATGGCGCGGACATGGCTTTCTTCGACTGACACTTGGATGCCCGCCGCCACCAAGGCCGCAGCCCCCTCTGGCGTCAGGCCGACGCGTTCCTCATGGGGCCGCTGTTCGGCCCGAACCCAAAGATGCACCATCGCACGCTCCTCTTTTGCGCCTTGCATAGCAGACTGCCGCAGGCAAGCCAGCCCCCACCGCAGCCTGACGCGCCGCCAATGGCCCCTTTGCGCCCCCCGCCATGTCGCCTTTGAGGTTGCAGGCCCTGTCGCCCAAGTCTATCCCGCAGCCATGAAACTTCTATTCCTTGGCGATGTGATGGGCAAATCCGGCCGGACGGCGGTGGCAGAGCGTTTGCCTGCCCTGCGCGCCGCATGGGGTTTGGATTTTGTGGTGGTGAATGGCGAGAATGCCAGTTCCGGCGCGGGGCTAACGCCCGAACACGCCAAGCTGATCCTGAACGCCGGAGCCGATTGTGTGACGCTGGGCGATCATGCCTTCGACCAAAAGGACATGCTGTCGTTCATCGAGAGCGAACCGCGTATCCTGCGCCCGCTAAACTTTTCCAAAATCGCCCCCGGACGCGGGGCCAAGGTGTTTGATGCAACACAAGGCCGCAAGGTCTTGGTCACCCAAGCGTTGGGCCAAGTGTTCATGAAGCGCCCCTTTGACGACCCCTTTAGTGCGCTGGACGCCGTTTTGAAAACCCATCCTTTGGGCGGGATGGTGCAGGCGGTGATCGTTGATATCCACGCTGAAGCGACATCTGAAAAAATGGCGATGGGGCATTGGTGCGACGGGCAGGCCAGTTTGGTTGTGGGCACCCATACCCATGTGCCCACGGGCGATGCGGTGATCCTGAATAAAGGCACGGCCTATCTGACCGATGCCGGCATGTGCGGCGATTATGACAGCGTGATCGGCATGGAAAAGCTGGAACCTTTGCGCCGGTTTATCACCGGCATGTCGTCGGCGCGTTTCGAACCGGCGGGGGGAGAGGCGACTTTGTCGGGGGTTTATGTCGAAACCGACGACCGCACGGGCAAGGCCACCCGCGTGGCCATGGTGCGCCAAGGCGGGCGGTTGCAGCAGGCGGGGCCGTGATGGGGCGGCCTATGACACGGGTGCAAAGCATCGCAGCTTTGGTGCTTTTGGGCGTTGGCTGGGGATCGACGCAACCCTTGGGTAAGATCGCAGCCTCGTCGGGGCATCCGCCACTGACCCTGATTTTATGGCAGACGGTGATCTGCGTTGTCGTACTAGGCGCTTTAACCTTGGTGCGCGGCAAAGGTTTGGTTCTAACGCGGCGGGCCTTTGGGTTTTATCTGGCTGTGGCGGTTCTGGGCACTTTGGTGCCCAATGCCGCCTTCTACATCTCGGTCCACAGGCTTCCTTCGGGGATCATGTCGATCTTGATTTCGACCGTGCCGCTGATGGCTTTTCCAATGAACTTGGCGCTGGGGTCTGACAAATTTGAAATCAAACGCCTGATCGGCCTGCTTTTGGGACTAACAGGCGTTGCGATTATCGCCGCGCCCGGGGCCAGTTTGGCCCCTGGGTTGGTGGCCTTTCTGCCCGTGGCGTTGATCGGCCCACTGTTTTATGCGCTAGAGGGCACTTTCGTGGGCCGTTACGGCATGGCGGGAATGGACCCAATTCAGGCGATGTTCGGGGCAAGTCTGGTCGCTTTGGCGCTGTGTTTCCCCTTGGTGATTGTGACCGGATCTTGGGTCAGCCCCATGCCGCCTTGGGGAAAGCCAGAGGGTGCTTTGCTTTTATCTTCGGGCCTGCACGCCTTGCTTTATGCGGGCTATGTCGGGCTGGCGGCCAAAGCGGGGGCGGTGTTTGCCAGCCAAAGTTCGTATATCGTCACGGCGGCGGGCCTGTGCTGGGCGATGCTGTTGTTGGGGGAACGTTTCTCTCCCTTGGTGTTTGTGGCATTGGCGGTGATGCTGGTTGGCGTCACCTTGGTGCGCCCGCGCACCCGCAACGCCTGAGGGCGGGGTTGCGGCGGGGCCTGTGGCTGGTGTAAACGGCACCCAGTTCAAAACGGCGGGGAATACGGGCATGTCAGGGCATTCCAAATGGTCGACCATCAAGCACAAAAAGGGCAAGACGGATGCGCTGCGCTCTAAGGTGTTTTCCAAGCTCAGCAAGGAAATCACCGTGGCAGCCAAGATGGGCATGCCCGATGTCGATATGAACCCGCGCCTGCGCTTGGCCGTGAAAGCCGCCAAGGCGCAGTCGATGCCCAAAGACGTGATCGACCGCGCGATCAAGAAATCGCAAATGGGCGATGCGGCCGATTACCACGACATTCGCTATGAAGGGTACGGCGTCAACGGCATCGCCATCATCTGCGAGGCGTTGACGGACAACCTGAACCGCACCGCCAGCAATGTACGCTCTTATTTCACCAAATGCGGCGGCAATCTGGGCCAAACCGGATCGGTCAGCCACAGCTTTGACCGCGTGGGCGAGATCACCTATCCGCTGTCGGCAGGATCGGCCGATGATGTGATGATGGCAGCTTTGGAAGCCGGCGCTGATGATGCCGAAACCGATGAAGACGGCCACTGGATCTATTGCCAGATCGAAGACCTGCCCGCCGTGTCGGACGCTTTGGAAAAGGCCTTAGGGGAATCCACCGAATCTAAACTGATCTGGAAGCCGCAAACCCTGACCGTGGTGGATCTGGAAACCGCGCAAAAATTGCTGCGCTTGGTCGATATGCTGGAAGAGGACGACGATGTGCAATCGGTCGTCCATAACTTTGACATTCCCGAGGATGTGGCAGCGCTGCTGTAGGTTATGTTGCCCTACAGATGGGTCGAATACTTTAAGACCGGTTAAAGCGCCATTCGGTCACTTGCACGCAGGTCGCACCCGCTTCCAGTTCGATCGACGGAAAGCTGGGGTGGTTGGGCGCGTCGGGCCAGTTTTGCGCCTCGATCGCGAGGCCTTCATAGGTTGGCCCCCCCGGGCGCTGCGCGCTGCGGGCGTCAAACAGTTGGATGCCGGGTTCGGTCGTGGCGACCGTCATCATCAGCCCGTTGGTTCCCGTCAGCCAAAGCACATCGCGCAGGGCCTGACGACCGGCCGAGAGGCAAAAGTTGTTGTCCAGCACAGTATCAGCGGGGGTGATCTTGCGGCCGCGGCGGAAATCCATCGCGGTGCCGCTGACATCGGCGATCTCGCCTGTCACGCAGAAATCATCGTCGGTGGGCAGGTAACTGGGGGCAGCGATTTGCAGGTTATGGCCCGCCCAACTGGCGCTGCCATCCAGATTCCAATAGCTGTGGTTGGCGGCGTTAAACAGGGTTAGCGCATCGGTGGTGGCCGTCACTTCCAGCCGCAGGCGTGCCCCTTCGTGCAACGAGAAGCGGGCCGTGACATGGCGGTTGCCGGGCATATTGCCTTCGCCATCGGGCAGGTCCACCGCAAGGGTGACAGCGGTGTCGTTCGCCTCGACGACCTGCCAGACTTTATGCTGGGTGCCCGCAGCCCCGCAGTGCAGGGTGTGTTTGCCGTCTTGATTCGCCTCAAACTTCCGCAACTTGCCATCAATCGGTGCCGTTGCGCCTTTGAAGCGGTTGACCACAGGCGCCACGAGCGAGCCGTGATGGCGCATCTTGCCTTCATAATCGGCCAGACTGTCTGATCCCAAAGTCAGGTCGTGATCCACCCCAGCAAGGCGCACAGATTGCAGCGTCGCCCCCTTGGTGATGATGGCCACAGTCAGCCCGTGGCCGTGCAAGGCGATGCGCGCGACATCTTGGCCAGACACGGTTGTGCCGAACGGGGTGATCTGGGGGGCTGACATAGGGCACTCTCGCATGGCTTGGGGAACTATTCGCCTTTGGTGGCGGATGGCGCCGTACAGGTCAAGGTTTATTGGCACAGGTCAGCAGCGATTGGGTCAGGTTGGTCATCAGTTTGTCATAGGCGTTGCGATCAGGGTCCAGTGTTGATCCGACTGGGTCCAAAGGTGGCCCGACGAACACGGCAGTGCCTTCGGCCAGATTGGTGATCAGGGCCGGGTCGTGTTGGGCTTCGGGGAAGGCACAGGTGATCTGGCCTTTTTCGGCCTGCGCGCGCAGGGTTGACAAGCGGGCGGCACCCGGCGGTGCGGCATCCCCTGCGGCAAGTCCTCCGGCGGTGGGAAGGCGGTAATGGGTGGTGAAATAGCCATAGGCGTCGTGGTAGGTGACAAAGCTTTGCGTCAGGCCCGCCAATTGGCGCGAAAGGTCGGCATCCAGCACTGCGATCTGGGTTTGGGCTGTGGCGGCGTTGGCGGCATAGGTGGCGGCATGGTCGGGGTCTAGCGCCGACAGGCGCTGCGCGATCAAGTTCAACCATAAGCTCGCGTTGGTCGGGTCAAGCCAAGCATGGGGGTTGGTGCCTCCATCAAGATAGGCAAGGCGGAGGGTGGCAGGATCGTCCAATAGAGCCAAACTTTGCAGGTTGGGGGAAGATTGGCGGGCAGTCTCCAGCCCGGGTGTTAGGGCGGGGCCCACCCAGACCAAAAGCTGCGCGTCATTCAGCGCGCGCATTTGGCTTGGGCGCAGCTGCAAGTCATGCTCGTCTGCGCCTTTGTCCAACAGCACGCCGGGTGTGCCCAAATCGCCCATCACCTGCATCACAAGCGCAGCCACTGGGGGAATATCGGTTTGCACCTTTGGCACATCAGCCAGCGCGGGGGTGGCCAGCGCGGCGGCGGACAGTGCAAGAACTCGGATGAATGTATGCAATTTTTGGCCTTTCGGAGGGCGGTTGAACCAAGTAATGTGTTATATCATAACATGTCAAGGTGTGTGTTATAATATAACGTGAAATAGGTGCCTGATGCACGACCCCTCGACCTGCCCCGGCTGTGCGCAGCCCGATCTGGCCTTTGCCCCCCATGATCACAGCCGTTGTTCGGATGACGTTATGTCTTTGGCCGAGGCGCAGTTGGCCCAAAGCGGACAGCGGCTAACGCCCGTGCGCCGCCGTACCTTGCAAATCTTGCTGGAAGCGCACCGCGCCCTTGGCGCTTACGATGTCTTGGAGCGCTTGGCCGCCGAGGGGTTTGGTCATCAGCCGCCCGTCGCCTACCGCGCCTTAGAGTTTTTGGAAGAAAACGGTCTGGCCCACCGCATCCGCCGCCTGAACGCCTTTACGGCCTGTATGCATCCGGGGGAAATCCATGCTCCAGCCTTTCTCATTTGCCGTATCTGCAACGTGGTGGCCGAAGCCCCCGGGGCGGCGATTGGGCTTTGCTTGGGGCAAGCGGCCATGAAGGTTGGCTTTACGGTTGAACGCGCCACGGTTGAAGCTTTGGGCCTTTGCCCGACCTGTTCTGTTTCCCAAATCCCGATGCGGGGGCTGGCGTGATGCTTTTGCAGGCGCAAAACATTTCGGTGCGATTGGACGGGGTAGAGGTTTTATCCGACGTCTCGATCGGGGTTGAGGCGGGCGAGATTGTCACCGTGCTGGGCCCGAACGGATCTGGCAAAAGCACGCTGCTGCGCGCGGTTTTGGGGATGCTGCCCCTATCCAGCGGGCAGGTGCGCCGCGCCGATGGCCTGCGGCTGGGCTATGTGCCCCAGAAACTGGCGATAGACCCTAGTCTTCGGATGACTGTGCGCCGGTTCTTGTCGTTGCCCCGCCGCGTCAGTGATGCCGAGGCGGCGCAAGTTCTGGCCCGCGTGGGGATGGAGGCGGCAGGGCACCGCCAGATCGCCGCTTTGTCGGGCGGGCAATTGCAGCGCGTCATGCTGGCGCGGGCCTTGCTGGGGCACCCGGGCCTTTTGGTGCTGGATGAACCCACCCAAGGGCTGGATCAACCCGGCGAGGCCGCCTTTTACACGCTGATCGCCGAGGTGCGGCGCGATACGGGCGCGGGGGTGCTTATGGTCAGCCATGATCTGCATGTGGTCATGGCCGCCAGTGATCGGGTAATTTGTCTGAACCACCACATCTGCTGTGAGGGCACGCCAAGGGTCGTCTCTGCCGCGCCGGAATATCGGGCGCTGTTTGGGCTGGGCACGCAGGGGGCCTTGGCTTTGTATCAGCACCGACATGACCATTCGCATGACGGCACTGCGGATCACGGGGCGCAGGGCCACGATCACCATGATCACGACCACGCGGGGCACATCCATCATGCTGGATGATTTCCTGATCCGCGCCGGCTTGGCAGGTATCGGCCTGTCGCTGGCAACTGGCCCGTTGGGGGCGTTTGTTTTGTGGCGGCGGATGGCCTATTTCGGCGATGCCACGGCCCATGCCGCCATTCTGGGCGTGGCTTTGGCCTTGGCCACCGATCTGCCTGTGCCCTTGGGCACGCTGGTTGTGGCGCTGTCTATGGCGGTAACCGTGGCCTCGCTGGCAGCCAAGGGCTGGGCGGTGGATACGACCTTGGGCGTGTTAAGCCACGGCGCTTTGGCCTTGGGTTTGGTGGCGATCAGCTTTGTACATGGCGTGCATACCAGTCTGGAATCCTATCTGTTCGGCGATATCCTTGCCGTCACCCCCGCTGATCTGGCCACGATCTGGGGCGGGGCCATGGCGGTGCTGGCGCTGTTGATCTGGCGCTGGCAAGCCCTGCTGACAGCCACCCTTAGCGCTGATCTGGCGCGAGCGGACGGGATTGATCCGGACCGCGAGCGTTTGATCCTGACGCTGGCTTTGGCCTTGGTGGTGGCCGTGGCGCTTAAGGTCGTGGGGGCCTTGCTGATCGCCGCGATGCTGGTCATCCCCGCTGCCGCGGCGCGGGCTTTGGCGCGCGGGCCTGAAGGGATGGCGGCCCTTGCCTCGGCCCTTGGTGCTGTGGCTTGCCTGTTGGGCCTTGGCCTGTCTTTGTGGCAAGATACGCCGGCGGGCCCGTCAATGGTGGCGGCGGCTACAGGGATTTTTGCGCTGGCGGCTTTATTCGGCCGCTTGCGGCGGGCGTGAACTTGGGGGAGGGGATGATGCGGCGCTATGGCATGGTGGTGGGGGTGAACCCCGAAAAGAAGGCCGAATACGTGCGCTTGCATGCGGCGGTGTGGCCGGATGTGTTGAAGATGATCACCGCGTGCAACATCCGCAGCTATTCGATCTACCTGAAAGAGCCAGAGAACCTGATGTTCTCGTATTACGAATACCACGGCACGGATTACGCCGCCGATATGGCCAAAATGGCGGCGGATCCGGTGACGAAAGAGTGGTGGGCTGTCTGTATGCCCTGCCAAGCCCCCCTTGCCACCCGCAAAGAAGGCGAATGGTGGGCGCAGATGCCCGAGATTTTTCACCTCGACTAATGGCCCGGCCCCCGAAAGGGCCGGGACTTGGGCTTAGCTGACCAGACGTTTTAGAAGGGGCAGGTTGGCCAGAACGATCAGGTCAAGCACCAGCACCACAAGCAGGGCAACGCCAGCCATGGGGAACGCCATGGCGGTGGCCAAGGCGACCAAAACAGCGCCTTTCCACATCGGAAGGTCTGCGGGCATCGGTGGTGCCGCCAGACGGGCAGCCCCAACCGGGCGGCGCATCCACCACATCACCACACCCGACACGCATAAAAACACCACCAGCGCCAGATAGACGGCGTTGAACCA
>CAIMWI010000059.1 GCA_903845215.1 uncultured Rhodobacterales bacterium
AGCTGACAGGGTTTCGCGCCATTTGCGCCCAGCATGAGATGGACCATTTGAACGGGATCGTGACCCTTGATCACCTATCCCCCCCAGCCCGCGCGGCAGCGATTGCGGTGCTGCGATGATCCGCCCTTGCTTGGCTTGGCCGCACCAAGTGCTGCGCCGCCCCGCCGCTGATGTGGCCGAGATCACCCCCGAAATCCACGCCATCTGGGCCGATATGGTCGACACGATGGAGGCGATGCCGGGCTATGGTTTGGCCGCCGTGCAAATAGGTGTGCCGTTGCGCTTGGCCGTTGTCGATTGCTCTGCAGGGCGCGGACAGGCGGTTCTGATGGCGAACCCCGTTGTTTTGCACGCCTCGGTTCAACTGCGCCCGCATGAAGAGGCCAGCCCGAACCTGCCCGGCGTTTCTGCAACGATCGAACGCCCCCGCGCTGTGACGGTGCAATTCTTGAACGCGCAAGGCGCGATTGAGAACCGCGACTTTGTCGAACTTTGGGCAACCTCGGCCCAGCACCAGATCGACCATCTGGCAGGAAAAATGTATTTTGACTCTTTATCCGCAGTGAAACGATCCATGTTGATCAGCAAATCCAACAAGTTTCGGAGGCGTGGATGAAAGTGGTGTTCATGGGCACGCCCGCGTTTTCCGTCGCGGTCCTGACAGCCCTTGCCGCGCGGCATGAAATCGTGGCCGTTTACAGCCAACCCCCCCGCCCCGCAGGGCGCGGCAAGGCCGAGCGCAAAAGCCCTGTGCAGGTCTGCGCCGAGGAGCTTGGTCTGCCGGTGCGCCACCCCGTTTCTCTGCGCACGCCTGCCGCGGCAGAGGACTTCGCCCAGTTGGGTTGCGATGTGGCGGTGGTGGTGGCCTATGGGTTGATCTTGCCGCCTGCGATCTTGCAGGCGCCGGTCTTGGGATGCCTGAACATCCATGCGTCTCTTTTGCCGCGCTGGCGCGGGGCGGCCCCGATCCATCGGGCAATTTTGGCCGGTGATGCGCAAACGGGTGTCTGCATCATGCAGATGGACGAGGGGCTTGATACGGGGCCAGTTCTGCTGCGCCATGCCACAGCAATCGGCGCCGAAGAGACGACGGCTGACCTGCATGACAGGCTTTCAACGATGGGGGCAGATCTCATCTTGCAGGCACTAGAGCAGCTGCCCAATCTGCCGCAAGTGCCCCAGCCGACCGAAGGCGTCAGCTACGCCGCCAAAATCGACAAGGCTGAAGCCCGGATCGATTGGACCCGTCCTGCCGCCGAGGTTGACCGCCAAATTCGCGGCTTGTCGCCCTTTCCGGGTGCTTGGACCTTGGCAGGGTCAGAACGGGTGAAATTGCTGCGTTCCCATCTGGTGCAGGGGCAAGGGTCTGCGGGGCAAGTGCTGCACGGGCTTACAATCGCCTGTGGATCAGGGGCCATCGAGGTCACCGAGGCCCAGCGCGAGGGCAAACGCCCCACCCCTTCCACAGACCTGCTGCGGGGCTTCAGCTTGCCGAGCGTTTTAAGCTAACGCCCCGCCGAACAGGGGGCCTTCTGCCCTTTGTTGATTTCGTTCAACATTCTGTAAATAAAGCCAATAAATTGGATTTCTCTGTCAACGATATTTCTATGAGTTGATCAAATCGTAGCCACAACGCTTATTCTTACATGAAAGGACAGGGTAGTGTCGTCTAAATTTCAGGCAAGATAAGCCATGCAATCCCTCTCGCGGGGCGTTTCGATCGCGTCAAGAAAAGCGTCAGGCACCATGCGCCCTGCCTACATCCGATGGACTGCATTTTCCCCATTGACCTGATGGTGGTTTAACCTACCTTACCACACAATCAAAAAAGTCGGCATTCGCGCCCCGCAAGCAAGTCTTAGGACTAAGCTACGGGGTTTTTTGGTTCTGGGGGTCGGTGACGATGAAGCGACGTGTAGAAATTGGGCTGCTTTATTCGCGGTCTGGTAGCTATTCGCTTATATCAGCGGCCTGCCGTGCCGGTGCGATGATGGCGATCGCTGAACTGAACGCTGACCCCGATAGTGATGTGTCCTTCGTTCCTGTCGAACGCGATCCGGGAGGAAATGTCGACCTTTATGGTCCTTTGTGTGAAGAAATCCTGCAAGAGACAACTGCTCGCCACGTTATTGGCTGTGTGACATCCTCTAGCCGTAAGGAAGTCATCCCCACGCTAGAGCGCTTCGGCGGGACGTTGTGGTACGCCGTGCCCTATGAAGGGTTCGAAGCATCAGACCACGTCGTTTATACGCATGCCTGTCCAAACCAGCATCTTCTGCCACTGCTCGACTGGGTCATGCCTCAATATGGCCGTCGCGCCTATCTAACTGGGTCGAATTACATTTGGGGCTGGGAGATGAACCGGCTGGCCAGAGAACGCATAACACAGGCAGGTGGCGATATCGCAGGCGAACGCTATCTGCCGATCGGGTCGCGGGATGTGGGGCGCATGATTGATGAAATTCGCTTTTCACGCCCCGATTTCATCCTTAACTCGTTGATCGGTCCCTCTTCTTACGAATTCCTTGCCGCGTTTCGTGTGCTTGGGACGGAAGATTCGCATTTTCACCCTTCCCACTGCCCCGTCTTGTCTTGCAACCTGACGGAATGTGAATTGCCCGCCATAGGCCCCGCAGCCGAAGGACTGGTGGCTGCCGGCCCCTATTTCCGCGGTGTCGACGGCTGGCCCGATAGCGCCCGTCCAGGGGCTGCGCGCTTTGGTTCATCGCATGAGGCGGCTGCCTTCACGGCCGTTTTTGAACTCGCACGGCTGCTGAAGGGCCGCCCTGGTACCGAAGAACTCAGCATTGCGCAGCTTTTATCAGAAGATCGTAGGGCGGGTGGGATCGTAGATCCGGAAACCCACCACACTGTACTGCCAGCCATCATTGCTCGGGTCGAAGGCGGGGCTTTTCGTGTGCTTCACCGCCGGGATAGAGTGGCGGGGGATCCCTACCTCACGCGCGGCGCCCAAACTTCTGCCGCCCCCTATCTGCGGGTCGTGTCATGAGACGCGCGATCCGCATTCCCAACCTTGGTGGCGCGCGGGCGGTGATTCTGCACCGCCCCCATCCCACAGTCACAGCCCTGATCCGCCAACTTACAGCCATCGGTGTGGACGTGGCGCAGGCCTGGCCCGAACTTGGGCCCGACGTCATCGGCGCGGATTACGTGTTCTTTGATGCCGATATGGGCCATGACGGCATGTTCCCATGGCCCGAGGGCCAGCCCCCCATGCCAATGATCGCGTTGATCGGTTCAGAAGCGCCGGGGCGGATAGAATGGTCGCTGCGGGCCGGGGCGCATGCCCAATTGCTGAAACCTGTGGGCGACAATGGGGCCTATTCGGCACTGCTGATCGCCCGCGATGCTTTTGACGCGCAAAAGGCGCTGTTTGCCGAAATCCTCGATCTAAAGCGGCGGCTGGATGGTCGACAAACGGTGGTGCGCGCGGTCACGCTGCTGGCTGGGCGCGGGAAGTCTGAAGAAGAGGCCTATGCCCAGTTGCGCCAGATGGCGATGGCATGGCGCATCAGTTTCGAGGATGCCGCCAGTCGCATCGTGGCCAGCCGCGACGCCGCATCTTCTCGACCGCAGGAGGCAGGCCATGGCCGACATAATGGCTGATACGGCGCGCGCCCCGCAAACCGTTCTGCGCCGCCTTGTGCTTCGGCGTCTGGCTGTGTTCGGCTTTGTGCTGATCATGATCGTGGTGTCAGGTGCGGTGTTTGCCCCGTGGATTGCGCCCTATGCGCCAGAGGAACAATTGTTCGACGGCCTTACGCTGGAAGGCGCGCCTCTGCCGCCCGATGCGCGTTTTATCATGGGCACCGACCTGCTTGGCCGCGATCTGTTCAGCCGTATTCTTTATGGCGCGCAGACATCCCTTGTGATCGGCATTGTGGCGAACAGTCTGGCTTTGTTGATAGGCACTTTGGTCGGCATCACCGCAGGCTTTTTCAGGGGTTGGATCGGGGCCACCCTGATGCGATTTACCGATCTGATGATGGCCTTTCCCGCGCTGCTGTTGGCCATATGTCTTGCCGCTATTTTCAAACCATCGCTTTGGATTGTGGCGCTGGTCATCGCCTTGGTGAACTGGGTGCAAACGGCGCGGGTGATTTATACCGAAACAACATCGCTTGCGACGCGCGATTTCATCGCCGCCGAGCGGACACTGGGTGCTAGCACAGGGCGTATCCTCTTTCGGCACATCCTGCCGCATCTGGTGCCGACCATCATCGTCTGGGGCACGCTGGGCATTTCTACCACCGTCTTGCTTGAGGCGACTTTGTCCTTCCTTGGCGTGGGTGTGCAGCCCCCGACCCCAAGCTGGGGCAATATCATCTTCGAAAATCAGACCTATTTTCAAGCTGCCCCTTGGCTGGTGTTCATCCCGGGTGCTGCCATCATCTTGCTGGCGCTGGCCTTCAATCTTGTGGGCGACGCGCTGCGCGATGTGCTGGATCCAACGCAAAGGGGGCGTGACTGATGGCCGCCTATTTCCTGCGCCGACTGATCCAATCCGCGCTGATCTTGTTGGGCGTCAGCTTTATCACCTATGTTTTGCTGTTTGTCTTGCCTGCCGATCCTGTGCGCCAAATCGCCGGGCGCGCCGCAACAGCCCAAACAGTAGAGAACATCCGCCAGCAACTTGGCCTAGATCAACCCTTCTTGGTGCAATATGGCCGCTACCTTGCAAACCTCGTCCAAGGGGATTTGGGCCGAAGCTATTTGCAAAAGACCGAAGTGGGCGACCTGATCACCTCGCGGCTGCCAGCAACTTTGTTGCTGATGTTGGCGGGCATCGCCGCCGAACTGGTTTTGGGCCTGACCATGGGCATCGCTGCGGCCCTGATGCGCGGGCGGTTCGGAGATCAGGTGCTGATGATGACGTCGTTTGTGACGGTCTCGGCCCCGCAGTTCGTGGTCAGCCTGCTGATGCTTTACATCTTCGCGGTCAAACTTGGCTGGTTCCCCATCGGGGGGTACGGCACGGCGGCACATCTGGTGCTGCCTGCTGTGACGCTCGGTATTCTGGGATCAGGTTGGTATAGCCGCATGATGCGCTCTAGCATGATCGAGGTGCTGCGCGCTGATTATATCCGCACTGCGCGCGCTAAGGGGCTGGGACGCGCCCGTGTGGTGCTGCGCCATGCCCTGCCCAATGCGGTACTTCCGATTATCGCCATGATCGGCATCGATATTGGCATTTTCATGGGGGGGATTGTCGTCGTCGAATCCGTCTTTGGCTGGCCGGGCATTGGCCAGCTGGCATGGCAAGCCATCCAGCGCGTTGACATCCCAATCATCATGGGCGTGACGCTGGTATCAGCCCTAGCCATCGTTGTGGGCAACCTACTTGCTGATCTGATTGCCCCCTTCATCGACCCGCGCATCCGTCTGCGCTGATCCAAATACCAAACCACCAACAGGAGAGACAAAATGACAAAATGGCTTACCTCAACCGCTCTTGTGCTGACGATGGCGCTGCCTGCGCTGGCACAAGACTACACCCCCGATCCGAACGCCAAAGCTGGCGGGGCGATCACCGTCACCTATAAGGATGACGTGGCCACCCTAGACCCGGCGATTGGCTATGACTGGCAGAACTGGTCGATGATCAAATCGCTGTTCGATGGCTTGATGGACTATGTGCCCGGCACCACCACACTGCGCCCCGGTTTGGCCGAAAGCTATGATATCTCGCCGGACGGGCTGGTTTACACATTCAAGCTGCGTGCTGGTGTAAAGTTCCACAATGGCCGCGAAATGACGGCAGAAGATGTGAAATACTCGCTTGACCGCGTGACTGATCCGGCAACGCAATCGCCGGGCGCAGGCTTCTTTGGTGCCATTGCCGGTTTCGAAGCGGCCGGAACCGCTGGCCTTTCAGGGGTTGAAGTGGTGGATGCCGCCACTGTCAAGATCACCCTGTCGCGGCCTGACGCCACGTTCTTGCATGTCATGGCTCTCAACTTCGCGTCGGTCGTGCCGAAAGAGGCAGTCGATGCCGCCGGGCCGGATTTCGGCAAGATGCCCGTCGGCACCGGCGCCTTCAAACTGGCCGAGTGGACGTTGGGCCTGCGGTTGGTCTTTGAAAAGAACGCCGATTACTGGCGTGCAGGCGTGCCCTATCTGGATCAGGTGGTGTTCGAAGTGGGCCAAGAGCCTGTCGTTGCGCTTTTGCGCTTGCAAAACGGCGAGGTTGATGTCCCCGGTGACGGCATCCCGCCGGCCAAGTTCCAAGAAGTTATGGGCGACCCCGCCCAAGCTGCGCAGGTGGTGCAAGGTGGGCAATTGCACACCGGCTATATCACGCTGAACGTCACACAGCCGCCCTTTGACAAGGTCGAAGTGCGGCAGGCCGTGAACATGGCTGTAAACAAGGAACGCATCACCCAGATCATCAACGGCCGCGCCTTGCCCGCCAACCAACCGCTGCCGCCCACCATGCCTGGCTACGCCAAAGACTATGCGGGATATGCTTATGACGTCGAAGCTGCCAAGGCCTTAATGGCCAAAGCCGGTCTGGCCGATGGGTTCGAAACGGATCTTTATGTCATGAACACCGACCCGAACCCGCGGATCGCCCAGGCGATCCAGCAGGATCTGGCCGCAATCGGGATCAAAGCCAATATCCAATCGCTGGCACAGGCCAATGTGATCGAAGCTGGCGGCGCAGGCACCGCGCCGATGATTTGGTCAGGTGGCATGGGTTGGATTGCAGACTTCCCCGATCCGTCCAACTTCTACGGCCCAATCCTTGGCTGTGCGGGTGCAGGCGAGGGCGGCTGGAACTGGTCAAAGTTCTGTGACGCCTCCCTTGATGCCAAAGCGGTGGAGGCGGACAGCATGTATGATCCAGCCAAATCCCCCGATCGTTTGGCCCTATGGGCTGAGGTTTATGCGGGTGTGATGGAACAGGCCCCATGGGTTCCGGTGTTCAACGAAGAACGCTACACCATGAAGTCGGAACGTATGGGCGGCGAGGATGCCCTTTACGTCGATCCGGTGTCGATCCCGGTCAACTATGACTACGTTTTTGTGAAGTAACATGTGCAAGGCGTGCAACTACACAATCCACGGCGCGCAGCATCATTTCGGGTGGGATAACTCTATCCCCCCCGCACTGCGGGCCGAACCGGGATCGACGATCCTGTTTCACTGCAACGATTCTTCGGCGGGCCAACTTGGCCCGTCGTCGACAGTGGCGGATGTCGTCAGCCTCGACTTCGGCAAGATCAACCCGGTGTCTGGCCCGATTTATATCGAAGGTGCGCAGCCCGGCGATGCTGTCAAAGTTACCATTGAAAGCTTTGCTCCGCGCGTCTTTGACGGGGCGGGCTTTGGCTGGACAGCCAATATCCCCGGCTTTGGCCTGCTGGCCGATCAGTTCACAGATCCGGCCCTGCATGTGTGGAAATACGACCCCAACAGCATGGCGCCTGCACTTTGGGGAACCCAAGGCCGCGTGCCGCTGAAGCCCTTTGCCGGAACCATCGGCAATGCCCTGGCCGAGGCAGGACTGCATTCCGTCGTGCCGCCCCGCCGTGTGGGCGGCAACCTTGATATCCGCGATCTGAACGCTGGCACGACGTTGTACCTGCCAGTTGAAGTTGCGGGCGCCTTGTTCAGCGTGGGCGATACCCACGCCGCGCAGGGTGATGGCGAGGTATGCGGCACAGCCATCGAGTCCCCGATGGATGTGGTGCTGACCCTTGATTTGGTCAAAGGCGCGAACCTGAAGACCCCGCGCTTTACCACGCCCGGCCCGGTCACCCGCCATCTTGACGCCAAAGGGTATGAGGTCACAACCGGAATCGGCCCTGACTTGATGGCCGCCAGCCGAGATGCTGTGGCAGGAATGGTTGATCTGCTTTGCGCGACGCGCGGCATGGCCGCAGTGGATGCCTATATGTTGGTGTCAACCTGCGGCGACCTGCGGATTTCGGAAATCGTCGATATGCCAAACTGGGTGGTCAGCTTCTACTTCCCCCGGATCATCTTCGAATGACGTTGGTCGCACCACAACCATCCGGGGCCAACATGGCCCCGGATAGCCCCACGGTTCTGACGGTCGATAGATTGACCGTTTCGGTGCGTACCGAAACGGGCCTGCACCCGCTGGTCAGTGATCTTTCCTTTAACGTCAAGCGCGGTGAAACGCTGGCGATTGCCGGTGAAAGCGGGTCGGGAAAATCTATCACCTCTTTGGCCATCATGGGCCTGTTGCCCCCGCCCGCGGTGCGTGTGACGGCAGGGCGCATCGCCCTTGGCACCAACGACCTGACTGCCATGCCCGAAGACGCCATGCGCCGCATTCGGGGCGACCGGATCGCGATGATCTTTCAAGAACCTATGTCCAGTCTAAACCCAGTCTTAACCATCGGAACCCAGTTGGCCGAGGCGATCCGCGCCCACCAAGATGTTTCTTGGGCCAAAGCCCGAACCCGCGCCATTGCGGCACTTGCCTCGGTGCGCCTGTCCGACCCTGAACGGCGGATGGCGCAATTTCCGCATGAATTATCCGGCGGTATGCGCCAACGCGTGATGATCGCGATGGCGCTTGTCCTGCGACCCGAAGTGCTGATTGCCGATGAACCGACGACGGCGCTAGATGTGACTGTGCAGCGCGAAGTCTTGGATCTGCTGCGTGATTTGCAACGCGAGTCGGGGACCGCGATCATTCTGATCACCCATGACATGGGTGTGGTTGCCGAAATGGCCGATCGGGTGATCGTGATGAAATCTGGCCGGATGGTTGAAGAGGCCCCGGTGGCCAGGCTTTTCAAAGCGCCCTCTGCCCCCTACACCCGCGACCTGCTTGCCGCCGTGCCCCGCATGGGCACACGAACCGACAGTGCCGATCCTGCCGCAACGCGCACACCTGCCCCGCATGTGGCGCAACTTTCGGATGTGGTGGTGCGCTTTCCATTGAAATCGGGGGTGTTGGGGCGAATATCTGGCCATGTGCACGCTGTGGAACATGTCAGCTTTGATATTTTAAAGGGCGAAACATTCTCGCTGGTGGGGGAATCTGGTTGCGGCAAATCTACCATCGCTAAGGCAATCGTCGGGCTGGTGCCCCACGCGGGTCGGATCAAAGTGGCCGACCAAGAACTGAAGGGGCTGGATACTGCGGGCCAAAAAGCACTGCGCCGCCGCGTGCAGATGGTGTTTCAAGACCCGATGGCCGCGCTGAACCCGCGCATGCGGGTCGGCGATCTTATCGCCGAGCCCTTGCTGATTCACGGCTTTGGCACCCCCGAAAGCCGCCGGGTCGAGGCCACCAACCTGATGTTGCGCGTTGGCCTATCCAAAGATCAGATGGATCGTTACCCACATGAGTTTTCCGGCGGGCAGCGCCAGCGCATCTGCATCGCCCGCGCCCTTGCGCTGAAACCTGATCTGATTATTGCCGATGAAAGCGTATCGGCCCTTGATGTCAGCGTGCAGGCCCGCGTCCTCGCGCTGATGCGCGAGTTACAGCAAGAGATGGGGATGGCCTATCTGTTTATCAGCCACGACATGGCTGTGGTCGATACGATTTCGGATCGGGTGGCGGTGATGTATCTTGGCCAAATCGTGGAAATGGGCACCCGTGCACAGGTTTTTGGCAATCCGCAACATGCCTATACGCGTCGGCTTATTGATGCGGTCCCAGTGCCAGACCCGACGCATCGGCGCGGCCAACGGCTGCAAGTTTCAGATGAGATATCGAGCCCCATTTACGCACCAAACCAGCACCCAAAGCGCGTAACCCTGCACGACATTGGGGCCGGTCACATGCTGGCAGAAGACTAAGAAAGCCGCCCATTTTGCTGCAATACCTTGGGCATTGGCCCGCCTGCATGGGGCGGCCCGATCGAGGCGTTAGCAACGTTTTTTGGCTTGCATGACAGACGGCCCAACTTGCACACACATGCACCGCAATTCGGCAGCGCTTTGTCGAACCGCCACGTCCCAAGCGGTGACATAAGCAGCGTCATCCCTAACACCCAGTTCTGCAACGACAATGGGCTTCCCAAAGGTTTTGGCACGATTGTCTTTCGGGCCCAGCACCTCCACAAAGGTGCGGTCGTGTTGGAACTTGGCGCGGTCCCAAGCCTTTAGGCCAAAGACGCTTTGGTCAAATCTGTGTGCGGTCCCAGACACGACATATTCCGCGCGCGTGACTGAAAAAGGGGCGCCGCACGTTAGGGCCTGCACCCTGACAGGGCTGCGCAAGGACAGGGCAAGCACCCCCAAGGCGCAAACGATGCCCGCCGCGCCAAACTGCAGACCCATCGTGCGTTTGGGTTGCGCAGCCTTGGTGTTTTCGCGCAGGTGCCAGACAACAGCGATGACCACGATGGCAGCGTGCAATAGGCCAATAAGGGCACAAAGCAGTTAAAACCCCGCCGCATTGCTGGCCCTCACAAACAGGATTGGCACTGTGCAGCCGTCAGCGCGATCATCGGATAAATCGCCTGACAGAAAACGAACTGAAACCGCAGTCGCCAAGGCAGAAAGGCCAGATGATGCGGCGTTACGGTCAAAAGCAGGCCCATCAGGCTGCGTGACCACGGAAATTCTTGCATGACCATGTCGCCAAGGGTGTCTGGCCCATCGCCTATGGCGATGGCGTCCACGGCATGAACCACCCGCCAGCATTCATCAGCAGTGAGGTCGAATGATCTTCGGCAATTTCTGGACCCAAACCGCCTAAATCACGCAGTGCACAGGTGCGCACACAATAGTGTGACCCGATGCACATCGGGGCAAAGTCCCCCGAAATAGCCCGCCTGAAACACCCGTGAAGGCCACTTCTGATTCCATCCTGGCATGCGCAGCCCTGCTTTTGGGTGCATTGCTGGAACAAATGCTTGGCGCGCTGGCATAGCCTACAGCAGGGTCGGCAAAGGGGCGCAGCGGCGCGGCAACAGGTTGAGCGGCTCCTTGCGGCCCTTGATACGTTCCACCGCCGCGGCCAGTTCAAAAACCGATACACATCGCCCGCTGCCCAGGTTGACCGCCAATCCCGTGCTGCCCGCCAGCAACAGCTTTACCGCCATCACATGCGCTCGGGCCAGATCATCGACATGAATGCAATCGCGTAGGCGGCTGCCATCCGGCGGGTCATAATCCGTACCATAGACATCCAGCATCGCCCGCTGCACTGCCGCCACCATCAAGGCCAGCGCGATGACATGGTTTCGGGCTGATGCCTTTCTCCAAGATGGCCGTCGGGGTCAGCCCCAGCCGCATTGAAATTGCTGCTAAGGGCTGGGAAAAACCCTATTGCGGCATCTCGATCTGCATCTTTACTTGGCCCTTGGGGGCCGTTGCGGCGATTTTGAAGGCGGCTATGCTGTCGTCAAAACTGAAGGAACGGGTGATAAGCGGCTTCAGGTCAATGGCGCCCGATGACAACAACCCCACACACCTTGGGAAGACATGGGCGTAGCGGAAGATATGTTCCACCCGCGCCTCACGGACCATGGCTTTGCCTAGATCGTAGGGGAAGGGTTCGCTTGGGATGCCGACAAACACCACTCGGCCGCCCGGGGCAAGCACGTCAAACACGCCAGACGCCGCGCGGGAACTGCCAGAGCATTCAAAGACCACCTCAACCCCCCAGTTCTCGGTCGCTTTCAGGATCTGGGCAAGCGGATCGGCCTTGGCGTTCAAGGCCGTGATCGCCGATGACAGGCTGCCGGCAAGGGCCAGCTTGGTGTCGTCGAAATCGGTGATAAAGACCCGCGCGCAACCCGCGGCCAGGGCTGCGAGGGCTGTCACAAGGCCAATGGGGCCGGCCCCTGACACCATCGCCACATCCCCCGGCTTGATCTGCGCCTTCGTGGCTGCATGCACCCCCACGGCTAAGGGTTCAACCATAGCCGCCTGGGCGAAAGACACATTATCGGGCAGTTTGAACGTAAAGGCCGCAGGATGCACAACCGTTGGCCGCAAGATGCCATGAACGGGCGGGGTCGCCCAAAACCGCACCGCGGGGTCGATGTTGTACAGGCCCAGGCGCGTGGCACGGCTGTTCGGGTCGGGAATGCCCGGCTCCATACACACGCGGTCGCCGACCTTCAGCGTGGTCACCAAATCCCCTGTCTCGATCACCGTGCCCGAGGCTTCGTGGCCAAGGATCATAGGGGCGCGCACAACAAAGTCGGCAATCCTGCCGTGGGTGTAATAATGCACATCGGAACCGCAAATACCCACCGTATGTATTTTGATGCGCACATCTTGGGGGCCCAAGACCTCGTCCCGCTCAATCGGGACGTCGCGCAGGGAAAGGGCGAGAACATCCTCAAGAACCAAAGCTTTCATCGTTGTTCCCCACTTGCTGAACCGAACCCAAGGCCGAGTGTGCCAAGATATGACGCCGAACGCCCCCATTCACAACGGGTGCAGCGCAGGGCCTGTTGTGGCTTTTCGCGCAAAGCTACCCGTGATAGGGCCAAGGGATGAACCCTATGCCCACAAAAGACCAGATCCGCCAATGGATCCTTGATAACCCCACCCTCCTGGCCAAGCGCGACATCGCGCGGGCCTTCGGGATCAAGGGCGATGCCCGTATTGACCTGAAGCGCCTGCTTAAAGAGCTGGAAGATGAAGGCACCGTCACCCGCACCGTGCGGCATTATTTCGATGCGCAAGCCCTGCCCCCCGTGGCCGTGCTGGAAGTGTTGGCCCCTGATGCCAACGGCGATCTTTTCGCTATTCCGCTAGAGGCGGGCGTGCCCACCGCAGGGCCGCGCATTTTGATCATGCCGCAGAAAGGCGATGCCGCTTTGAGGGCGGGCAACCGCATTCTGGCACGCCTAACCAAGGTTGACGGCGAAGATCACGGCTACGAAGCCCGCCTGATCCGCGCTTTGGGCGGCAATCCGGCCAAGGTGCTGGGCATTTTCCGCCTTGGGGCGGAAGGTGGGCGGATTGTGCCCATCGACAAGGGTGCAGATAAGGAATGGCGCGTGGCCCGTGACGCCACAGCCGATGCCCGCGACGGCGAGTTGGTCGAGGCGGAACTGGTCGGCAAGCGCCAGATGGGCCTGCCCCATGCCCGCATCACTGCGCGCTTGGGCGACCCTTCAGGCCCGCGCGCCGTGTCACTGATTGCCATTCACCAGCACGCCATTCCCGACGCCTTCCCAGATGCCGTGGTGGCCGAGGCGGACGCCTGCCTCGCCGCGCCGATCGGTGCCCGCGAAGACCTGCGCGATCTTCCCCTGCTGACCATCGACCCGCCTGATGCCCGCGACCGCGACGATGCCGTCTGCGCCGAACCCGACATCGACCCGACCAATCCGGGCGGCTTCGTCCTTTGGGTGGCCATCGCCGATGTGGCGCACTACGTCACCCCGAACTCTGCCCTTGACCGCGAAGCGCGCAAGCGGGGCAATTCCAGCTATTTCCCAGACCGCGTGGTGCCGATGTTGCCCGACATCCTGTCAGGCGATCTGTGCAGCTTGCACGAACATGTCGACCGCGCCTGTTTGGCCGTGCGCATGGTGATTGATGCCCAGGGCCAAAAGCTGCGGCATGCGTTCACGCGCGGGCTGATGCGCTCGAAAGGGGCGCTGTCTTACGGGCAGGTGCAAGCTGCCCAAGACGGGTTTGGCGATGCGACCACCGCGCCCTTGCTGGGCGGGATCGCCTCGCTTTACGGGGCTTACGCGGCGCTGAAACGCGCCCGCACCTCGCGCCAGCCGCTGGAACTTGACCTGCCCGAACGCAAGATTGTGCTGGGCGAGGATGGCAAGGTCAGTTCTGTCTCTTTTGCCGAACGCTTTGACGCGCACCGCTTGATCGAAGAGTTCATGGTGCTGGCCAATGTCGCCGCCGCCGAGGAACTGATCCGCCTTAAACGCCCGCTGCTGTTTCGCGTGCACGAAGAACCCGGCCCGCAAAAGCTGGATGCGCTGCGCGAGGTGGCCGAGGCGTCTGGCTTTACGTTGGCCAAGGGGCAGGTGCTTAAAACCGCGCATCTCAACCGGTTGTTGTCGCAGGCCGAGGGCAGCGAGTTTGCCGAGTTGATGAATATCTCGACCCTGCGGTCGATGACGCAGGCCTATTACAGCCCCGACAACTTCGGCCATTTCGGGCTGGCTTTGCGCAACTATGCGCATTTCACCTCGCCCATCCGGCGCTATTCCGACCTAATCGTACACCGCGCGCTGATCTCGGCGCATGGCTGGGGCAAGGATGGGTTGTCAGTTTGGGATATGGAAAATCTGGGCGAAACGGGCAAGCTGATTTCCGACACCGAGCGCCGCTCGATGGCAGCAGAGCGTGATACAACCGACCGGTATCTGGCGGCCTATCTGTCCGACCGCGTGGGTGCAGAGTTCACAGGGCGGATTTCGGGCGTGCAGAAGTTTGGCCTGTTTGTAAAGCTGGATGAAACCGGCGCGGATGGTTTGGTGCCCATCCGCAGCGTGGGGCGCGAGTATTATCGTTATGACGAGGCCAGCCAAACCCTGACCGGGGCTGACAGCGGCCAGATCATCGGCCTTGGCCAGCGCGTGCTGGTCCGCTTGGCCGAGGCGACGCCCGTGACGGGCGGATTAACACTGGACCTTTTGTCGATCGAGGGCGAAACCCTGCGCGTGCCGTCTTCAAAGGGCGGGCGCTACGGGGCGCGCAAACCTGCGGCCTTTAAAGCCAAACGTGATGCGGTCAAACGCAAAGTCACCCGCAAGCCGCGATAAGATCAACGCAATTTGACTTGCCGCAAGGCCCTGCCCCGTGTACCTGCACGGGGCGGAACGCGATTCCGTTTCACCCATGGACCTGATCCTCATGCCAACCCACAGTCGATTGACCGTGCCGTCAGGGCCGTGCTGACAAGGTGAAATCCTTGCTGGCGGCCCGTGATGGCCGGTCGCAAGGAGATAGAATGCAAGCTTTCCTCAAAAGCCGCTTTGACCGTTTGGCAGAGTGGATTTCCGCGGCCCTTGGCCGCCCTTTGGCCTTTCTGGCAGCACTGGCCCTTGTGGCCTTTTGGGCCATCAGCGGGCCGCTGTTTGGCTATTCTGACACCTGGCAGTTGGTGATCAACACCGGCACCACCATTTCCACCTTTTTGATGGTGTTCTTGCTGCAAAACACCGGCAACCGCACGATTGCCGAGTTGCAAGACCACCTTCATCGGCTGGAACGGCAAAACGCCTACATTCTGGCCTTGTTGCAAGACCAGCGCGGCGAGATGCGCCGCGCCGCATGACCTTGCCTTTGCCTGCGGGCGGCGCTTGAGTGTCTTGCGCCGCCCCACTGGCAGGAGAGGTTTGTGACCCACGACATCATGCAAGACTGGATCGCCGCCTTTCAGCCCCGCGCTTTGGCGGCAGGCATCCGCCCTGCCACGCTGGATCAGGCGCTGACGGGGCTAAGCCTGCGCGACGACGTGCTGGAAAAAGAGCGCAGTCAGGCCGAATTCACCCGCACCATCTGGGACTATCTTGACCGCGCTGTCTCGGCCGAGCGGATCGCGGCAGGGCGGGCGGCGTTGGAAACGCACGGCGACATCGTGGGGCGTATTGCAGCACACTACGGCGTTGACCCTCAGATCGTGGTGGCAATCTGGGGTTTGGAAAGCAACTTTGGCACGCTGCGCGGCGATGTGCCCACCATCGCCGCCTTGGCCACCTTGGCTGCCACCAACCGGCGCGGGGCCTATTTTGAAAGCGAGCTTCTGGCCGCCCTGCAGATTTTGCAGGCCGGCGATGTGACGGCTGGGCAGATGATGGGCAGTTGGGCGGGGGCCATGGGGCATACGCAGTTCATGCCGTCGAACTACCTGACGCTTGCGGTGGATTTTGACGGCGACGGGCGGCGCGATATCTGGGCAGAGGATCCCACGGACGCGCTGGCCTCGACCGCCGCTTATCTGGCGCGGTGGGGGTGGCAGGCGGGGAAGCCTTGGGGGGTGGAAATCACGCTGCCGCACGGGTTTGACTATCTTCTGGCGGGGGAAAGGGAGCAGAAACCTGCCGCCGAATGGCAGGCTTTGGGGGTTTGTCGGGCGGGCGGCGGCGACCTTGCTGAAGCTGGCCCAACCCGCGTGCTGCTGCCGGCAGGCGCTTTGGGCGCGGCGTTCCTGATCTACCCGAATTTCCACGTGATCGAGCATTACAACCGTGCCGATGCCTATGTGCTGGCTGTCGGTCATCTGGGCGATCGGATCCTGGGGGGCGGCCCAATCGTGACCCCTTGGCCGCGCGATCTGCGGGCCTTAACGCGGGACGAATGTGTTGCCTTGCAAAACCGCCTGACACAGGCCGGCTTCGACACGGGCGGGGCCGATGGCCGCATCGGCCCGCGCACCCAAAGCGCCCTGCGCGCTTTTCAGACCGCATCGGGCCTGGCGCCAGACGGGTTTGCCAGTTTAGCTATTCTGCGCCACTTGGGCGGCCAAGCCTAGCGGCGCGGACATATGTGCCCGCACTGAAAACCCTAACACCGCTTGCCCCTTTCATATGTGCCCAAATATCCCCGCCGGAGGCTCCAACACCGCACCATCCGCCGCGCTTAGGCAAAAAGGCCCTGACAGAACCACCCCCCCGAAATATCCGCACCATGGGCATAAAATAGCCACAGGCTTTCGCCACCCTCCACCTCGACCCGCCAATAGTCGCGCGGGCCGGATCGCCAGTCGGGATCATCCAGCCACCATTCGGGGCTGATGCGTTCGGGGCCTATGGCCACGCGGGTGACCAGATCGCGGCGGCGCCAGCGAAATTGGGCGGGGGGGATAGGGTCTTGCGGGGCACTGACAGGCTCTGGGTGAAACAGGGTCAGGGGGCGCGGCGCGCGGGGGGCGGGCCATGGGGCGGGGTGGGGGTCAGACCACGCAGCGGTCAGGGTTTGCGCCGCCTTTTCGGGAATATGGCTTTCGCCCGGATGCAGGCGGGTGACGTTTTCCGCGCCAAGCTTGGTGCCCAATTTGCTGATCAGATCGGCCAGCGCATGATCGGAACTTTGCCGCGCTGTGGCTGCAGCCGAAGCCTCGCCATGGCCGCGATGCTGAACGGGGTGCAGCGGTTCGGTGTCCAGCGCCTCTAGCCGCAGGCAGTCGATGCCAAAGCCTGGGTCAATGTTGTCAAGCTTTAGCAAGATCAGCGGGCGGATCGCCTCGACCCGGTCGGCGGGGCGGGCAAGGCCAATTTCGATCCGCTCTATCGTGCTGTCGGTGCGGTACGCCTCTAGCCGCAGGCGTCGCAGGCCACGGGCTGTGGCGCGCAGTTTATCGCACAGGGGTGGCAGGATGCGGTCAAGGCCAGCGGTGATATCGTCGGTCAAGCCGATCGGGTCGGGAAAGGTCAGACGGGTGGCAAAGTGCAAGGGCGCGCGGGCGGGGGCCACGGGTTCAGGTTCTAGCCCCAGCGCCTGATCGACGCGGCGCAGCGTGTCGATGCCAAAGCGCCGCGCAAGGGCGGCGCGGGGCAGATCAAGGATATCGCCCACACGCCGCAGACCCAGGCGGTTCAACCCCTCTACCGCCTCAGCCGACAGGCGCAGCGCGGGCAGGGGCAGGTCGGCCAGCACATGGCGCAGATGGCCGGGCTGGGCGATCATGCCCTGAGGTTGGGCGGCAGACCCCGCAACTGGCGCATCGCCGCCCCTTTCCAAGCCGCGCCGTTTGACCGCACGCGAGCGGGTGGCGCGGGCCTCTTGGTCAATGGCATCGCCGTTGCGCAAGGGCTCTGCCACCCGCCCCGCATAGCGCGCCAAGGCCCAAGCCGCCCCCCGCGTATCGGCAATGCCTGCCCGCACGCTTAAACCCAGACCCGCGCAATCCTGTTCCACCTGCGCCAACAAGGGCACCTCGCCGCCAAACAAATGCGCGCAGCCCGTCAGGTCGATCACCAGTGCTGCGGGCGGCTCTTCGGCGACCCAAGGGCTGAACTTGCCCGCCCAGCGGCGCAGCACTGTAAGAAAAGCCGCCTCGGCCAAGGGATCAGCCGCTTGCGTCAAAAGCCCCGGACACATGGCCGAAGCATCGCGCAAAGGCTGGCCCAGCCGCAGCCCGGCCACCAGCCCCTCACCGTTCAGCGAGGTGATCACCTGCGCCCCGTTCTGATCGGCCACCACCGCAAAGGGCAGCGGCAGGACATCATGGCGCAGGCGCAAAGCGCGCTCTGCCGCCAGACGGGGAAACCAAAGGGAAAGGATTCGGCGATTTGACATGGACAAATGTTCGCATATTGTTCTTAATTTGCCAAGCCAGCGCGGCGCAGTGTAAGTGAGGAAGGGTGGACAATGGCCATTCTTCATAACATTCTCGTGAGGCGCAGTGTTTTCGCGAAAACTCTGCCCCACGGGTTGGAAATTATCCCTAAACTGAAGCTTCAAGCGTATCGCAAGGACACTTAGTCATGAAACTTTCCAAACAAAGCCTTTTTCTTGCCCTGATCCTTGCCGGAGGGGTAGCCCTTGCTGGAGGGGCCACCGACCCAGATGTCAAGGCCCGGCAAGAGCTGATGGCCGCCAATGGCGCTGCCATGAAAACGCTGGGCGGCATGGCCAGTGCTAAAATCGCCTTTGACGCCGCCGCCGCCGAAGCCGCCAAGCAGGTGCTGGTGGCGAATGCCGCAGGCACCCTAGAGGTCTTCAAAAACCAGGCCAGCGACCCCGCAGCCCATGCCAACGCCTCTATCTGGACGGCGTGGGATGACTTTGCCGCCAAGGCCAGTGACATGGGCAAAGCGGCGCAAGACTTGGATACCACCACTGCCGAAGGTATTGCCGCAGGTCTGGGGGCCATTGGGGGCACCTGCAAGGCTTGCCATACGGCCTATAAGGCCTCCTAACGCCGAAACGGAGCGTGGGGCGCACCAAAAGCGGCAAGACCTGCCGCGAACGGCGTTGCTATTTGGCGCGCCCTGCCCCAGCCTGCGCTAGACTTAAAAGTAGCAGGAGACCCCCATGCGTACCCGTGCCGCCGTAGCCCTTGCCGCAGGCCAGCCTTTGCAGGTGATGGAAGTCAACCTAGCCGATCCCAAAGAGGGCGAGGTTCTGGTTGAAATCAAAGCCACAGGCATTTGCCACACCGACGAATTCACCCTATCTGGGGCTGATCCCGAAGGGCTGTTTCCCGCCATTTTAGGCCACGAAGGCGCGGGTGTTGTGATTGCCGTGGGGCCGGGGGTGAAATCGCTGAAAGTGGGCGACCATGTCATTCCGCTTTACACGCCCGAATGCCGCGAATGCCCCTCGTGCCTGTCGCGCAAGACCAACCTTTGCACGGCCATCCGCGCCACCCAAGGCCAAGGGCTGATGCCCGACGGCACCAGCCGCTTTTCGATGCTGGATGGGACGCCGATCTATCACTACATGGGCTGTTCCACCTTTGCCAACCACACGGTCGTGCCGGAAATCGCGCTGGCCAAGGTGCGCGACGATGCGCCTTTTGACAAGATTTGCTACATCGGCTGTGGGGTGACCACGGGCATTGGCGCGGTTCTGAACACGGCCAATGTCGAAGCCGGGGCCAAGGCGGTGGTCTTTGGCTTGGGCGGAATTGGCTTGAATGTCATTCAGGGCCTGCGGATGGCCGGGGCCGATATGATCATCGGTGTCGATCTGAACGACGAGAAAGAGGAATGGGGCCGCCGCTTTGGGATGACCCATTTCATCAACCCCAAAAAGATCGAAGGCTCGGTCGTGCAAGCGGTGGTCGACCTGACCAAGACGCCGTTTGATAAGATCGGCGGGGCGGATTACTCGTTCGATTGCACCGGCAATGTCAAAGTGATGCGTGACGCCTTGGAATGCACCCATCGCGGGTGGGGCCAGTCGATCATCATCGGGGTCGCCCCCGCAGGGGCCGTGATCGAAACCCGCCCCTTCCAACTGGTGACAGGCCGCATCTGGAAAGGCACAGCCTTTGGCGGCGCACGCGGGCGCACGGATGTGCCCAAGATTGTTGACTGGTACATGGACGGCAAGATCGAGATTGACCCGATGATCACCCATGTGCTGCCGCTGGAACGGATCAACGAAGGGTTCGATCTGATGCACGCGGGCAAGTCGATCAGGGCTGTGGTGGTATATTAAGGGGATAGGAGGGGCGGGGGTTGCAGGGTTGCGGCCCCCGTTGTTGAGCGCGCACTAAGGATGCACGTGACTAGCGCATTTTAATACCTTTAGTTGACACGTTCGTTTAAATTGCTTATCCTAAAGTCACCCGTAGATACTCACTGCAGGTAATTCAAATAGCATAAAATTTTAGGGATAATTTGATGACAATCGATGACTTTGTTAAAATAGTGAAAGAATCTTCGCAGCACAAATATCTTTACCACTTCACCGATCGATCAAACTTGGAGAGCATCAAAAAATTTGGAATAAAATCGAAAACTGCACTCCAAGGGTTGAACATCACGCCGACAGCGCCTGGCGGGAACGATTGGATTCGCGAAGCTGATGCAACGAAAGGTCTTTTGAATTATGTAAACTTGTGTTTCACTCGCGATCATCCAATGTGCCACACTGCTAAAAATGACGGAAGGATAACGGATCCAATCTATGTCGCAATAAGTCCAGATGTATTGAAAATCGCAGGGGCCAAAGTAACCGTTGATGTTGCTAACAAGGCAGGAGTCGTCTTGCATGACGTTGCAAATGGACTGATACTGCTCGACCATGATGTGGTTTACAATCGGAGAGACTGGAAGGATACTGCGGTGATGACGCGCCTTATTGCTGCCAGAAAGCACGAGTTACTGATACCAATTGAAGTTCCACTCAACTTGATAACCAGGATTTTTTAGCATGACGATGCGTCCGATATTCGTTCCACGTTCGGGATGGGGCGCGCTTGTCGAAACTGTTCCAATCGATATAGGTTGGCACGGTGGTTTTTCTATTTCTCAAAAACAGAAGAATATTTTTGCGCTTCATGAAAAAGCGACACAGATAGGCATAAGTCCAGTTTTAGAAATTTCCACAAAGTCCCCTGAAGAACTGGGTAAACGCTTGAGTGCATTTAATTTAAGAATTGAAATAAACGGAATGATGAGGCCTCTTGAAAGTGTATATCAGTCCTCGAAGGTATTCTCAGAATCGGGTCAACAGATCCAATTGTTAGAGTTTGGTCCTTTTGAGGCAAAGAGATTGGTGCGTAATCTTGGGGTTGGACAAGTGGTTGCATTTCGTTTTATGGGGAAGGATTACCCAATCGAACCAAAAAATGCTTTCTATGATTGGCTTTACATCCGCGCAATTGCGCCTCACGAAGAATGGCTTAAGAGAAATTTGAACTTCGCCGCATATTCAGACATCGAATTCACACCGGGGAAGTCAATAAACTGCCAAGGTCGAGCAGTTGCAGAGTTTCATGCGCTGTCCTTGCGCGGCGCGGCAATGGATTGTGCTTATGATTTCGGTAGTTTCCATGAAATGATTAGTCTTGCTCAGCGTGGCGACGATCTAGAACTGGCATCATCATCCGTTCATAGGGGCCGTTGACGGCCCACCTATGTTTCGTATTCCTCCAAGCAGACAAATGTGTTACGGGCCGCATTAATTACCCACAATAAACAGCCCCCCCTTCCCCCCGCCCCCCAATTGCGTCATCACACCCCCAACCGGAGGGCCCTATGAGCGACTTTTCCCCCATTGCGGGCCGTGCGCCGCGTTTGGCTGTGCTGATTGATGCCGACAATGTCACGGCGCGCAATGCTTCGGCGATTTTGGACGAGATCGCCTCGTTCGGGGAACCCTCGGTGCGGCGGGTGTATGGCGATTGGTCCAGTTCGACCCTGACCCAGTGGAAGGAACAGGCCCGTGATCTGGGGCTGGTGATGCATCAGCAATCGGCCAACACCAAGGGCAAGAACGCCTCTGACATCGGTTTGGTGATTGACGCGATGGATATTTTGCATGCGGGCAAGGTGGACGGCTTTGTGCTGGTGTCATCCGACAGCGATTTCACCCGCCTTGCCAGCCGCATCCGCGAAGACGGCTTGCAGGTGATTGGCATTGGCGAGGCGAAGACGCCCGAAAGCCTGCGCAAGGTCTGCAACCGGTTTGTGCTGATTGAAAACATCGTGAGCGGCTCTGACAGCCCCGTTCCGCCCAAATCAGGCCGCACCGCTGAAGCGCAGCCTGTGAAAGAGCCGCCGATCAAGGCCATTCCCTTCATTCTGGATGCAATGAAAAAGATCGATCCTGATCAAGACGATTACTCGTTGGGCCATCTGGGCCAAGCCATCACCCAGCTTCACCCCGATTTTGATCCGCGCACGTATGGGTCATCGCGCCTGTCGGACCTTTTGCGCAAAATTGGGCGGTTCGAGGTGTTTAGCCAAGGATCCTCGGTGAAAGTGCGCGACAAAGCCTAATCGCGCAGTTCGATCGTGGCCCATGTTTCAAAACACACGCCCCCCGCCAGCGCCATCACGCCGATCGTGGCACGCCCGCCAAGGCCCACTTCGCGGCCAAAGACTTCGACAAACAGGTCCGACAGGCCAGAGGAGACTTTGTGCACATCCTCGTATTCCGGCGTGCAGACGACAAAATTCAGCGTGCGGACGATGCTTTTGACCCGCTCTAGCGAGCCCACCGCCTGTTTGATCCCGCCCAGCACGTTCAACCCTGTCTGGCGGGCGGCGGCGTAGCCCTGCTCGGTGGTCAGGTTTTGCCCCAACCGCCCCTTATGGGTGATCTGGGTGCCGATCTGGGCAACATGGCCGGATAGGAACAGCAGGTTGCCAATTTTGTGATAGGGCTTCATCGTGCCGTAATCGGCCCCGTAATAGCCGATCTTATCGAAGTCGGGGATATCCAGACCCATGTGGTGGGCGATCAGTTCGGGGGACATGGCTGCTCCTATATCATCTTGATGACGTCTTTGCCGACCGCCAGCATATAGCCGCGCCGCGCCACGGTTTTGACCAAAAGTTCGCTGACCAACTGGTTGCCCAAGGTGTCGCGCAGGCGTTTGATGCGGGTGGCGCCGGCTGCCTCGTCGCAGTCAACCTCGTTTCGGCCAGAGATGACGGCCTCGATCTGGGCACCGGTCAGCACTTCGTCGTCCAGCCGCGCTTCGGCCAGAACGGCGATGGTTTCAAGGGCGGCTTCGGTCAGTTGGAATTCCAGATCGTTGATATAAACGGCCCGCGCCTCGCGGCTGATGACCATTTTGGCAACCTGAATGCCCGATTTCTGGATGGCCGAAATGCGGCGGTTTAGGGTTATGATCGTCGCCAAGAACACCACCGTGGCGATCAAAAGCGCGGTTGAAAAGGCCAAAAGCACAAAGATCACAAAGCGGTAGGTTTGCAGCACTTGGGCAAAAGACGTGCCCGATTGCGCCAAAATCTCAAGCAGTTTAATTTCAGCACCCGAAGTGAGATCGTTGTTATCCACAAACAACTGCTCGACCGAGCGGTTAAAGGCCCCTGCATCGGGCAGGTTGGCAAATAAAAATACCGCTGCGGCCAGCAGAATAAACACCACCGCCGCGATGCCAAAGGCCACCACACGGTTACCCGCGCGCAGGCTGTCAGTAACGGAGGAAGAAGTCTCCGGCACTTGCTTTCCTTTCATCCAAACCTTCGGGGCCAAAACTTGACAGAACTTTAAGCAATGTCCATCCGTCGGCTTCCAGCCGTGGGGCCAGTTCGGCGGCCTCTGCCCCTTTATCGCCGCAGATATCATCGCTGACTTGCGCGACACCATAGGCCAGTTGCAAAGGGTTGTCCTGCTTGGCTTTGTAATCAACAAAACACTCGGCACTTGCTGGCAAGACCAGCAGGGCTAAGGCGAGGCCGGCCATGATGGGGCCGAGTAGGGGTTTGGGGCGCATGGGGTTTCTCCGCTGCTTTGGGGCAGTGTGGGGGGAAAGGCTTTGCTATACAATATCAATGGGGCCTTGGGGCTTTCGCAAATCCCAAAACTGCGCTTTGATAGCCCGATGATCTTGCCCGACTTCGCCTTTGAAACCGCAAGCTTCGCCCGTGGCCTGATCCGTGTGGCAGGGATTGACGAGGTGGGCCGTGGCCCCTTGGCGGGCCCCGTCACCGCCGCCGCCGTGGTGCTGGACCCTGCCCGCATCCCGCAAGGTCTGCGCGACAGCAAGGCTCTGAACGCCGCGCGGCGAGAGGCGTTGGCGGCAGAGTTGGCCTTGGTGGCGGAAGTGTCGATCGCCCATGCCAGCGTGGAAGAGATCGACCGATTAAATATCTTGCAAGCCAGCCTTTTGGCGATGGAACGCGCCGTGGCGGGCCTATACCTGCCGCCCGACCACTGCCTGATCGACGGCAACAAAATCCCCGTAGGCCTGCGCGGTCGGGCCGAGGCGATCGTAAAAGGCGATGCACTCAGCCTGTCGATTGCCGCTGCTTCGATCGTGGCCAAGGTGGCGCGTGATGCGATCATGACTGATTTGGCCCGTCAGTTTCCCGGTTACGGCTGGGAAAAAAACGCCGGATACCCCGCACCAGCGCATCTGAAAGCGCTTCAAAATCTAGGGGTAACCCCATGGCATAGGCGTTCGTTCAAACCTGTCCACAACATCTTGTATCAAGACAATTCTCTAACCCCTTGATTCAAAAAGATATTGACTGCGAATCACCTTTGACTCACAATTGCACGCAACAAGGGGCGATCAACGCCGCTGGAGTTGAGGCAGACATGGCAACGAAAACCAAACCGGCAGAAGCGGTAACGCTTCCGCGCAACCAGATATTGGCGGGCGATTGCATCGAATTGATGCGCGCCCTTCCGGCAGGCTCGGTCGATCTGATCTTCGCCGACCCGCCCTATAACTTGCAGCTGAAAGGCGATCTGCATCGCCCTGACAACAGCTTGGTCGATGCGGTGGATGATCACTGGGATCAGTTTTCCAGCTTTGCCGCCTACGACAGCTTTACCCGCGACTGGCTGGCCGCAGCGCGGCGGTTGTTAAAGCCCAACGGGGCAATTTGGGTGATCGGGTCGTATCACAACATCTTCCGTGTCGGGGCCGAGTTGCAAAACCAGGGCTTTTGGCTGCTGAACGATGTGGTCTGGCGCAAATCAAACCCCATGCCCAACTTTCGCGGCAAACGCCTGACCAATGCCCATGAAACCCTGATCTGGGCGGGTCGCGAAGAGGCCAGCAAATACACGTTTAACTACGAGGCCCTGAAAGCCCTGAACGACGGGGTGCAAATGCGCTCTGACTGGGTGCTGCCGATCTGCACGGGGCACGAACGCCTGAAAGACGAAAACGGCGACAAGGCGCATCCGACGCAAAAGCCCGAAAGCCTGCTGCACCGCATTATCGTGGCCACCACCAACCCCGGCGATGTGATTTTGGACCCGTTCTTTGGCACAGGCACCACGGGGGCCGTCGCCAAAATGCTGGGCCGTGATTACATCGGGCTTGAACGGGAAGAAGCCTATCGCAAAGCCGCCCAAGCGCGGATTGATCGGGTGCGGCGCTTAGATGCGTCATCTTTGGAAACCACGGGGTCCAAACGGGCCGAACCGCGCGTGCCCTTTGGCCAAGTGGTCGAACGCGGCATGCTGCGGGCGGGCGAAGAGCTGTTTTCCATCGGATCCCGCCACATCGCAAAAGTGCGCCCTGACGGCACGTTGGTGGGCAACGATGTCAAAGGTTCCATCCACCAAGTCGGCGCCCATCTGGAAGGCGCGCCCAGTTGCAACGGCTGGACCTATTGGCACTTCAAACGCGATGGCAAGATGATCCCGATCGACATCTTACGCCAACAAATCCGCGCCGAAATGGAAGCCGACGACGGCCGCAAGCACTAACCAAGCGCCAAACTTATTCAAATGCCTGCCTGCGGCCCGCCCGCAAGGCCAACTCCCCGCCACGCCTTGCGCTGGCGGGGATTTTTACTTCGGATAAGCTGGCTTGGGCCTGCGGATCAGAACTTGTTCGGATTGCCCGGCAGGATGGTGCCCGTACCACCATCGACACCGTCTTTGACCCAAGTGACAGCTTCGCCCGCGATTTTGACATGCCAGCAATCGGCGGCCGCGCCTTCGTAGGTAAAGCACATGGTGTCGCCCTCGACAGCCCATTTTGCGGTGTAATCTTTGCCCTTGATGGTGCCGTCAGCCGCATAAAACTCGGCATAGGCACCTGATGACAGCATGCTGCCTTGCACCGTATTGTCGCTGATCGCAGCCTTTATGGCGGCGCCGGTGGCAAGGTCTTGGGCAAAGGCAGGCGCGGCAAGGAAGGCCAAAACGAGGGGGGTATAGCGTAGCATAAGAACGACTCCTTTAGTTGTTGACTTAATGATGTAAGTGCAGTTTACCTCCAGTCAAGTCGACCGGATCAAGGACGATCAAACGCCCTTTGGGCAAGACCAAACCAAGTCATGCGCCTTGCGCATCAAGGTGGGCAGGTCATCGGCGCGAAAGGCATTTGCCCCGAGAAACTCTCCACGCAGGGGGCGGGTTTCTTGTGGCAGTTCAGCATTCAGAATGGTCAACTCTAGGTGAAAATGGGTGAAGGTGTGTTGCACGGTGCCCGCTTGCACCCACTCTCCCATTGCAGGAGCCTTGGCGTCAGATCCGTCCCACCCACTGCCCGGAAAGCCCAACGTGCCACCCAGCAGGCCCTTGTCCGCCCGCCTTTCCAGCAAAATCGCCCCGTCAGCGCGGCGGCCCAGCCAGACTAGGCCGATGCGGGTGGGTTTGGCGGGTTTGGCCAGTTTGCGCGGCAAGTCAGCCGAGATGCCCTGCGCGCGGGCTTGGCATCCGGCCATCCAAGGGCAAATCCCGCAAGCGGGTTGGCGCGGGGTGCAGATCGTGGCGCCAAGGTCCATCACGGCTTGGGCGTAATCGCCCGCGCGCGTCTTGGGGGTCAGGATGGCTGCGGCCTTCACCAGTTCAGGCTTGGCCAAAGGCAGCGGCGTTTGGATGGCAAAGACCCGCGCCATAACGCGTTCGACATTGCCGTCCACGACAACCTCGGGTCGGTCAAAGGCGATAGAGGCTATGGCAGCAGCCGTATAAGGCCCAACCCCGGGCAAGGCACGCAGGGCTGCAAGGTCAGCCGGAAAGACCCCGCCATGGCGCGCCACAATGGCGCGGGCACAGGCCAAAAGGTTGCGGGCGCGGGCGTAATAGCCAAGCCCCGCCCATTCGGCCATCACCGCGCCGTCCTCGGCTGCGGCAAGTGCGTGAACATTGGGCCACAGGGCCGTGAATCGGGCGAAATAGGCTTTCACGGCGGCCACCGTGGTTTGTTGCAACATCACCTCGGACAACCATATCCGATAGGGGTCAGTCCCCTGCCCTGCTCGGCGTGCCGCTGGCCGAATGCGCCACGGCAGATCGCGGCCATGCGCATCGTACCAATCCAGCAAGCTTTGGGCCGAAGGTGTCACGTCACGCAATGTTTATCCCCCTTGAGGATGCAATGTGCTGGCAGGCTGCCCCGTAGACGGCATACATTAGCCGAAAACCATGGCAGGACCAGATGGCCCGCAAACCCGCAAACCCAGACGCGCCCCCCGCACGCCGCATGCGCGGGTTTGAACCGGCAGCGCATCTGCTGACGCAGCGTATCCGCACCGCCGGAGAGGCGCGCGGCTTTGCCGTATCCCGCCTGTTGACCGGCTGGGACGAGATTGCCTGCGACTTGGCTGCCACCACCCGCCCCGTCAAAATCCATTACGGGCGCGAGGGGTTGGGGGCCACGCTGACCCTTCTTGTCACATCTGCACAGGCGCCGATGATCCAGATGCAACTGCCGCGCCTGATTGAACGGGTCAACGCCGCCTATGGCTATGCAGCCATCACGCGCATCACGCTGACCCAAACCGCCGCCGCCGGCTTTGCCGAAGGCCAGACCCCGTTTTCCGGACCACCCAAAGTGACAGACCCAGATCCGCACCTGACGGCCAAGGCCCATGACCTTGCCCAGCCCATTCAAGACCAAACCCTGCGTCAGGCCCTTGAACACCTGGGCCAGAACATCTTAACTCGGCGCAACATCACAAAAGGCTAAAACCATGACCCTGACCCGCCGCCGCCTGCTCACCCTGACCTCTGGCCTTGCCGCCCTGATGGCTGCGGGCGGATGGGCACATGCCGCCACGACATCTTCCGATCTGGTGGCCCCGCCTGCCGATGCGATCAAAGACTATGCCTTGGGCAGCCCCGATGCCAAGGTGAAGATCGTCGAGTACCTATCCTTCACCTGCCCGCATTGCGAACATTTCCATGCCGAGATTTTCCCCAAGCTGAAGGCCGATTACATCGATACCGGTAAAGTGATGATCGAATACCACGAAGTCTACTTTGATCAGATGGGCCTTTTGGGCGCGATGCTGGCGCGCTGTGGCGGCGAGATGCGCTATTTCGGCTTGACCGATATGCTGTTTGACAAGCAGCGCGACTGGGCTGCCGCCGAAAGCATTGATGCCGCTGTGGTAGAGCTGAAGAAATTCGCCCGCGCAGCAGGCATGGCCGATGCCGACGTTGATGTGTGCCTGCACGACCAGAAGATGGCGGAATCGCTGGTGGCGCATTATCAGGCCAACATCGCCAAGGATTATCCGGGCGACAGTTTCCATGGCACGCCGTCTTTCATCATCAACGGCACGCAGTATTCCAACATGGCCTATGACGAGATGAAAAAGATCATCGACGCCGAGCTTGCCAAGTAAATGACCCCTTTAGACGGCGTAAAGGTTGTCGAGCTGGCCCGCATTCTGGCCGGCCCTTGGGCCGGTCAAACCCTGTGCGATCTGGGGGCCGAGGTGATCAAGGTCGAGGCCCCCGAAGGCGATGATACCCGCCGCTGGGGCCCGCCCTTTGTCACCCAAGGCGAAGACACCTCTGCCGCATATTTCTATGCGACCAATCGCGGCAAACAATCGATCACCTGCGATTTTCGCACCAGTGAGGGGCAACAGAAAGTCCGCGATCTGGTCGCGGACGCCGATGTGCTGATCGAAAACTTCAAAGTGGGCGGGCTGGCGAAGTACGGGCTGGATTACGAAAGCCTGCGCCAGATCAACCCGCGTCTGATCTATTGTTCGATCACGGGGTTCGGGCAAACGGGGCCCTATGCCCATCGCGCGGGCTATGATTTCATCATTCAGGGCATGTCGGGCCTGATGTCTGTCACGGGTGAACCGGATGGGCAGCCGCAAAAGGTGGGCGTGGCGGTGACCGACATTTTCACCGGCGTCTATTCGGCCACGGCGATCTTGGCGGCCTTGGTGCAGCGTGGGCGCACGGGGGTGGGCCAGCATATCGACATGGCGCTGTTGGATGTGGCGACCTCGATCATGGCCAATCAGGCGCTGAATTATCTGACCACGGGCACCCCCCCGGGGATGATGGGCAACGCCCATCCCAACCTTGCGCCCTATGCGGTGTTTGACTGTGCCGATGGCTGGATCATCCTTGCCACGGGAAATGATGCGCAATACCGTAGGCTTTGCACCCTTCTTGGCTTGCCCGACATGGCACAAGCGCCCGAATTCGCCACCAACGCCCTGCGTATCGCGAACCGGGCCGATATGACCCGACGCCTAACCGATGCCACGCGCCGATTTGACAAGCTGGCCCTTCTGGCCGCTTGCGAGGCCGAGGGCGTCCCTGCCGGGCCGATCAACGACCTGAAGGCGGTCTTTGAAGACCCCCAAGTCATCGCACGCGGCTTGCAGATCGCACCAGACGGCATCCCGGGATTACGCAGTCCCATGACCTTTTCGGGCGCAGACTTGTCATTGGGCCGAACTGCCCCAAAACTAGGCCAAAGCGACGCAGGGTAAGGGCCTGTGTAAAGCTTTCATCCAGACCCTGGCCCTTCGGGCGCGGGCAGCCAAAAGCGCGCACCACCTCAGACCGAAGTGGCATTGCCAAAGGGTAACAACACCAACCTAGCAGCAGGGCCGGTTTTGCAGCACCGACGGGCGCTTTGGGGTTCCGCCCAAGGTCGCCTTGAAGCATTGCGCGAAAGTTTTGGAATTTTTAATTTTCCGTCTATAAGTTAGCTTTGTATCCAAAAGTTTTTACTTTAGGGGTTTTTGGCGACACGCCAAGTAACGTCCTTTAAGCCCGAGCACGCCATCACATTTCACCGTCTTTTTTCCGAGGTCCTTATGACACAGAACGTTAAGATTAATGTTGGTCAACGCCCGATCGCCTCTGTCGACACCACGCTAGACGACGGCATCTTGGATCCAAGAAGGTCCATTCCCACCCCCCTCATTTTCACCCCCCTCATTTTCACCGGCACGGACGCCGATGACTTTGTGCCCGGCGGAGACGGCAATAACATGTACAATGGCGGTGCCGGCAATGACACTCTGTACGGTGGCTATGGTTTCGACACGCTTGTTGGTGACGAGGGTTCCGACGAGTTGTTGGGAAATGATGATGATGACGTCCTCGACGGAAGGGACGGCGACGACACGCTTGAGGGCGGCGATGGGAACGATCAGTTATACGGCGGCACGGGCAATGATTTGCTGGTCGGCGGCGCAGACGACGATAACATAATCGACTTAGATGGCGGCGAAGACCTCCTTTACGGTGATGAAGGGGCTGACCAATTGTCGGGCTATGCCGGAAATGACCTGATTTACGGAGGGGTCGGCAATGACAATATTTTTGGCGGAGCAGACAACGACTCACTCTACGGCGGTGGCGATCATGACCTGTTGGCCAGTGGCGACGGCGACGACCTTTTGCATGGCGGCACAGGCAATGACAGCATGACAGGCGGTCAGGGCAACGATACCTATGTGGTCAACAGCGACGGGGATGTCGTTTCAGAATCGAGCGGGGAAGGCAGAGACACGGTCATATCCCCAATAAGCTACAATCTCGGCGAAGATCTTGAAATCCTGATTTTAACTGGCACTGGGAATCTGGCTGGCCATGGTAACGGGTCGCACAATGCGATCACGGGCAACGCTGGCGACAATATCCTGTCGGGGGGCGTTGGCAACGACACGATCAACGGGGGGGCCGGGGTTGACTGGATGTATGGTGATGCCGGTGATGATACCTTTTTCGTCGACAACGTGGGCGATCTTGCCATCGATGCACTATGGGCTGAACTTAACCAAGATGACCCTTTCGAACCTTACATGGTCTTCTTTCAAGATGGCATAGACACCGTCAAAGCTTCTGTCGATTACACCATCAGCGAAAATATCGAAAACCTCTGGCTGACCAGCAGCGCCATCAACGGCACCGGCAACGCATTAGACAACACGCTTAAGGGGAACGACGCCACCAACAGTCTGATCGGCCTTATTGGCAACGACACGCTGTTTGGCGGGCTGGGCAACGACACTTTGGACGGCGGTGTTGGCAACGACAGCCTGATCGGCGGCTTGGGCGACGACACTTTTGTCGTCGACACAATCGGCGACAAAGTGTCCGAACGCATAAGCCAAGGCACCGATACGGTCTTTTCTTCGATCAATTATACCCTTGGGATCAATGTCGAAAACCTGACGCTCACGGGCAGCGACGCCCTGTCCGGCGCAGGCAATGCATTGGCGAACGAGATCATCGGCAACCTTGGCAACGACCGCCTTTTCGGGGTTAACGGAAACGACACGCTGGGTGGCGATGCCGGCAATGACGCGCTTTACGGCGGGGCGGGCGACGATACGCTTTATGGCGGTGCTGGCCATGATACCTTGGCTGGCGATCTGGGCCATGACGCGCTTTATGGCGGCAGCGGCAATGACACGCTTAATGGGGGCATTGACGGGGATGACCAGCTTTATGGGAATGAAGGCAGCGACCGCCTCATAGGCGGCACCGGTGCTGATACACTCGCTGGCGGGGCCGATAACGACACCTTGGTCGGTGGGGCTCAGGCGGATACGTTTGTGTTCGACAAAAATGGCGGTGTGGACCGTATCACCGACTTCACCTCTGGAAGCGATCACATCCAAATTGCGGCCACTTTGGTCGACATTCTGGGCGGTACGAATGCCCTGACGGCGCCGTCGTTCTATGCCGCAGACGGCGCTGTGGCGGGGCATGATGCCGACGACCGGCTGATCTACAACACCAAAACCGGCGCGCTGTATTACGACGCCGATGGAAGCAATGCCGGGGCCGCGGTGCAAATCGCTGTGCTGGATAGGGCGGGCGGTGTGGTGCCGGTGCTGCACTACGCAGACTTTATCTTCGGCTAGGCAAAAGTAAGACAGCGTACCGGCGCTTTGCCGGCACGCTGTCTTAAGCAAAACCGCCTTGTCTTTGGGCTTGCAACTGGGCGATCAAGTCACATGCGCTGATGCAACATCATAACATTTTCAAGGTCAGACGGACTGCACAGCAGCACCGCCCCAAAGCGGGGCCAACCCCTGCAGCACAAGTGAAGAAAAGCCAGCGGTGATGTGCAACGGCACGATTCGCACGACCGCTCGTCAAGGGGAACGCAGCCCTGTCCAGCTGCGGTGCCTGAAGCGGGATGAATCTCGCGAGTACACTCAAAAGTATATAAAATAACTATACAAAAGTTTAGTTGTTTTAACTTTTAGAATGGCAGGTTTGAAAGTTTCTGGCAAAGGTTCGTCCGTGCAAATCCTGCACCTTCTTTCCACGAGGATATTATGACAACCGTTAATATTAATGATCCCATCCCCCAGATCGAAACCTTCACCCCTGTGGATGGCGGCATCGGCAATGACCGGCTTTTCGGCGGCATCGGCCGTGACCTGATGTCCGGTGGCGATGGTGCTGACCGGCTTTACGGCGGCGCCGGCGACGACACGATTGCCGGCGACAACGGCAACGACCGGCTTTTCGGCGACGAAGGCAGTGACATGCTTTACGGCGGCCTCGGCCTTGATACGCTTTCTGGCGGCACGGGTTCTGACATGTTGTATGGCGGGGAAGATAATGACACACTTTCAGGCGAAGACGGTGACGACGCACTTTATGGCGGCGATGGGAACGATGAGTTCTACGGCGGCAAAGGCAATGACACTCTTTTTGGCGGCGCAGGCGGCGATAACCTGATGGACGTCGAAGGCGGCGATGACCTTTTTTATGGTGAAGACGGGGCTGACCAATTGTCGGGCTACGTTGGCAATGACGTGCTTTATGGCGGGGCTGGTCGTGACAATCTTTTTGGCGGCGTAGACCAAGACTCACTCTACGGCGGTGCCGATAATGACCTGATGGGTGGCGGCGACGGCAACGACCTGTTGGACGGCGGCACAGGCAATGATAGCATGATAGGCAATTTCGGCGACGACACCTATGTGGTCGACAGTGCGAATGACTACATTATCGAAAGGGTCGGCCAAGGCAAAGATACGATCCTATCGTCAGTTAATTACACCCTGCGGTACGATACAGATGTCGAGAATCTGACCCTGACGGGCAACGCCATCATCGGTACCGGCAACGATTTAAACAACACGATCATAGGGAACGGCAGCGCAAACGTCCTCTTTGGTCTTGGGGGCAATGACACGATCGATGGCGGTGCTGGTAACGACACCATGACCGGCGGGACGGGCAACGATATCTATGTGGTGGACGCCAGGGGTGATGTCGTTTCCGAAGGTTCGGCTGTTAATGGCGGTATCGATCTAGTCGTATCCTCGATCAGTTATACGCTGAGTGCAAATGTCGAACACCTGATGCTGACAGGCAGTGAAAACCTATTTGGCAACGGCAGTGAATTGAACAACGTGATCATGGGCAACGCTGGCAACAACGATCTGCAAGGGTTGGACGGCAATGACACGATTCATGGCGGCGATGGGAACGATCAGTTCTACGGCGGCAAAGGCAATGACTCGCTTCTTGGCGGCGCAGGCGGCGATAACATCAATGACGTCGATGGTGGCGACGACGTCCTTTATGGTGATGACGGGGCTGACCAATTGTCAAGCTACGCGGGCAATGATGTGCTTTATGGTGGGGTTGGGAATGACAACCTTTTGGCTGGCGCAGACCAAGACACACTTTACGGCGGTGCCGATAATGACCTGATGCGCGGCGGCGACGGCAACGACCTGCTGGATGGTGGCACAGGCAGTGACAGCATGATCGGCAATTTCGGCGACGACAGCTATGTGGTCGACAGTCGGCTTGACGCTGTTTTCGAAAGGGTCGGCGAAGGCTATGATACGGTCCTAGCGTCCGTCGATTTCACCCTGCGGTATGATACAGATGTCGAGAACCTGACCCTGACGGGCAACGCCATCATCGGCACCGGCAATGATCTAAGCAACACAATCAAAGGGAACGGCAGCGATAACGTCCTCTTCGCTCTTGTGGGCAATGACACGATCGATGGCGGTGCTGGTAATGACGCTTTGCATGGCGGAACAGGCAATGACACCCTGACCGGTGGCGATGGAGCCGACACGTTTGTGTTCGACACAAATGGCGGTTTGGACCGTATCACCGACTTCACCTCTGGCAGCGATCACATCCAAATTGCGGCCACTTTGGTCAGAGCCCTGGGCGGTACAGGTGCCCTGACGGCACAATCGTTCTATGCGGCAGACGACGCCGTGGCGGGGCATGATGCCGACGACCGGCTGATCTACGACACCAAAACCGGCGCGCTGTATTACGACGCCGATGGCAGCAATGCCGGGGCCGCGGTGCAAATCGCTGTGCTGGATATGGCGGGCAGTGTGGTGCCAATGCTTCAGTACGAAGACTTTATCTTCGGCTAACGGCTAAGGGCAGATCACTGCCGCGACTTAGACAGCAGCGGACGGCGGGGCACACCCTGCCGTCCGTTTTGCTTTACGCGCAGACCGAACGCTGCGGGCAGAAACTGTCTAAAATTTGCAGCCTTAACCCGATCTTTATGATTTTCGATGACCCTGCGCCCTAGGCCGGATTTCCAAGGATTGGATGCGAAGACTTAGGCCAATTCCATTCATTAGGGAAAGTCTGAAAAACCTTCCCTAGCTGGCCTGATCTGATAGACTTTATGGACCCCGTGAGGAGCCCTGCCGATGCCGAAGCAACCCGCCTTTCCTGGCCTCAAGCACGCGATGAAGAAGAAGCGGACGCGACGGGAGCTG
>CAIMWI010000060.1 GCA_903845215.1 uncultured Rhodobacterales bacterium
AGACCTTTGGGGCGCCAAGATGTTGCGTCCCTTTACCCAAGGCGGTCCGATCCCGCCCTTTCAGGACGCTGATGACAAAATTCTCTGACCTTGAACTGGACCCACGCGTGCTGCAAGCCGTGGTCGAATCCGGTTACGAAACCCCCACGCCCATTCAAGCCCAAGCCATCCCGCCCGCCCTGCGCGGGCAAGACGTGTTGGGCATCGCCCAAACTGGCACCGGCAAAACGGCGGGCTTTACCCTGCCCATGATCACCCTTCTGGGCCAAGGCCGCGCGCGCGCGCGCATGCCGCGCAGCCTTGTACTGGCCCCTACCCGCGAACTGGCAGCACAGGTTGCCGAAAGTTTTGACAAATACGCCAAATACACCAAACTGACCAAGGCGTTGCTGATCGGCGGCGTGTCGTTTGGCGACCAAGACAAACTCATCGACCGCGGCGTCGATGTGCTGATCGCCACCCCCGGCCGCCTGCTTGACCATTTCGAACGCGGCAAGTTGCTGTTGACGGGTGTGCAGATCATGGTCGTCGACGAGGCCGACCGGATGCTGGACATGGGTTTTATCCCCGACATCGAACGCATCTTCCAGATGACGCCGAAAACCCGCCAAACCCTGTTCTTCTCGGCCACCATGGCGCCCGAGATCGAGCGGATCACCAACACCTTCCTCAACAATCCCGCCAAGGTCGAAGTGGCGCGCCAAGCCACCACCAACACCTCGATCGAGCAAAAGCTCTTTGCCTTCACCCCCACGCGCAAAGACCGCAGCTTTACCGAAAAACGCGCCGTCCTGCGTGCGCTGATCACGGCCGAGGGCGAAAGCCTGACCAATGCCATCGTCTTTTGCAACCGCAAGATGGATGTCGATGTGGTGGCCAAATCGCTGAAATCGCACGGCTTTCACGCCGCCCCCATCCACGGCGATCTTGATCAGTCGGTACGCACCAAAACGCTGGATGAATTTCGCGACGGCTCATTGCGCTTGCTGATTGCCTCGGATGTGGCGGCGCGCGGCCTGGATATTCCCGCAGTCAGCCATGTGTTTAACTTCGATGTGCCCTCGCACCCCGAAGATTACGTGCACCGCATCGGCCGGACAGGGCGTGCCGGGCGTCTGGGCAAGGCGTTTTCGATTGCTGTGCCCTCAGACGACAAATACCTGTCCGCCATCGAAAGCTTGGTCAAACAACCCATCCCCCGCGCCGAACTTCCGGCAGGGGCGCTGGAAGGGGCGTCGGAAAACTCTGATCGCCCGCGCAGCTCGCGCAGTGCCTCGTCTTCCCCTTCCAGCCGTGGCAATGGGCGCGGCCCGCGCGGCCGCGACGCAGCCCCAAGGACCGAGTCCATGCCCCATGACGCCATCCCGGTGATCGAACAGTTCGAAACCGAAGAGCCGGCTGCCATGGCCGCCCCCCGCAGCCAACCCGAACGGGCCGAGCGCGCACCGCAAGACCGCAGCGAACGCGGTGACCGCGACCGCCGCCGCGATGGCAACCGTGCCAACGCCGAGCGTGGCGAACAGCCTACCCCCAACCGCAGCGAGCAGCGCTCCGAACCAAGGGCCGATCAACGCGCAGACCAAAGCCGCGACCAACCGCGCAGCGAACAACGCAATTACCGCTCGTCCTACCCCGGGCAATATGACCGTATCGTCGGCATGGGCGACCATGTTCCCGATTTCATCCTGCGCTCTTTCCGCCTGCGCGAGGTGACACCCGACGACGACGAAGGCGAAACACCCACAGCCGCTTGATTGAAAACGCCTCGCCCACAGACTGGACGAGGCGTTTTTCTCTCTCTTGCCCTTTGGCGCAATACTCCACGGGGGGTCTGGGGGGTGTGAAACCCCCCAGCCGGGGCCGCCGCGCGCC
>CAIMWI010000061.1 GCA_903845215.1 uncultured Rhodobacterales bacterium
GCGCCAAAGCCGGGGGGTTTCACACCCCCCGGACCCCCCGTGGGATATTTGTGCACATATGAAAGGGGCAAGTGGCCTCTGTCGAGGTGACGTGGCTCTGGTACAGACCCTTTTTATGCGAATGATCACCACCGCTGTGACGCTGTTGGGCGTGGCGGTGATTGTGTTTTTTGTGATCCGCGTGGTGCCGGGCAATCCGATTGCGATGATGCTGCCGCCCGGTGCTACGGCGGAAGATATCGCCAATCTGACGGCGATTTACGGCTTGGATAAGTCGATCCCGCAGCAGTTTTTGACCTGGGCGGGCGGGGTGTTGCAGGGGGATTTTGGCACCTCAATTACCTTGAAGCAGCCGGTCTTGGCGCTGGTTTTGGGGCGCTTGCCTGCGACGCTAGAACTGTCGGTGCTGGCCTTGGGCATGGCGATTTTGATGGGCGGGGCGGCGGCGCTGACGGGCACGCGCTTGCGCGAAACGCGGGTGGAAGGCGGGATTGATATTGCGCAAGGTGTGGCGCTGTCGGTGCCAGATTTTCTGTGGGGGCTGGTGCTGATTTTGGTTTTTGGCGTGTTGGTGCCGGTGTTTCAAATCTCAGGTCGGGTGACGCCCTCGCTGCAGCTGCCGTTTGTGACGGATTTTTACTTGGTGGAAAGCGTTGTGCGGCTGCGGTTTGATCTAACCTTGGATTTGCTGTCGCATATGCTGTTGCCGGCTTTGGCGTTGGCGATACCTTTGGCGGCGATCATCGGGCAATTGCTAAAGCAAAGCCTGAAAGAGACGATGCATCTAGATTATGTGACGCTGGCGCGGACCCAAGGCTATTCCGAGGCCAAGGTGATTTGGTCGCAAGCACTGCCCAATGCGATCTTGCCGACGCTGACCTTGGTGGGGGTGCAGTTCACCTTTTTGATCGGTGGCACGGTGATTATCGAGCGTCTGTTTTCTTATGAAGGCTTGGGCAATATGGCGATTGACGCGGTGATCAACCGTGACCTTCCGTTGATACAGGGCATTGTGATCTTGTTTGCGGTGATCTTCACCGGCGTCAACCTGCTGGTTGATCTGACCTATGCCGCCTTGAACCCAAGGTTGCGTCATGGCTGAGGGGCGGTTTAAAGTGCGCCGTAGGGCGGGTCTGCGGCTGTGGCTTTCGGCGGCTTGGCTGATCTTGCTGGTGATTGTCGCGCTGTTTGCGCCCTATATCGCGCCCAAGGATCCGCTGGAGCAGGACCTGTTCGCTGGCCGCTTGCCGCCGTTTTGGGTGCATGGCGCGGATGCGGCATTTTTGCTGGGCACCGACAGTTTGGGCCGCGATGTGTTAAGCCGGATCATCTTTGGCACCCGCATCGCGCTGGGCGTGGCGGTGGTGTCGGCCAGTTTCACCTGCATCATCGGGGCAGCACTTGGCCTGTTGGCGGGGTTTTATCGCGGCTGGGTCGATGTGGTGGTGTCGCGGTTTATTGACATCTGGATGGCCTTCCCGCCGGTATTATTCTCGATCTTGCTGATCGCTGTCATGGGGCCGGGGTTGATTTCGATCATCTTGGCGATTGTGGTGATCGACTGGACCCGCTTTGCCCGCGTCATTCGGGCCGAGGCTATGGCGCAGGGTGCGATGGATTATGTCGCCTCGGCCCGGGTTGCGGGGCGGGGGCGGATTGGCATTTTGCTGCGCGAGATTTTGCCCAATGTGCTGCCCATCATAGTCGTGCTGCTGACGCTGGAAATGGGCATCGCGGTGATTGTGGAGGCGATTTTGTCTTTCGTAAACCTGTCGATTTCCTCGGATGATCCGACATGGGGCGGCATGATTTCCGAAGGGCGCACTTCGATCCATCAAGCGTGGTGGGTGCTGGTCTTCCCGTTGATCACCCTGTTTTTGACCGTGCTGTCGTTTTCGCAACTGGGCGAGGGGTTGAAGGACCGCTTCGATCCGGTGCTGCGATGAGCTTTCTTGAGGTGCGCAATCTGTCCGCACGGGTCAAAGGCGGCGGGCCCTTGCTGCGCGATGTGTCCCTAACGGTGGAAGTGGGCGAAGTGCGCGGGTTGGTTGGGGAAAGTGGCGCGGGCAAGTCGATGATCGGCAAGGCCATTCTGGGCATTCTGCCCAAGGCGGTTGAGATTACGGGGGGCCAGATTGTGCTGGACGGCAGCGATCTTTTGACCCTTCCGCCCGCAGCACGGCGCGTGAAGGTCGGGGCCAGTTGTGCGCTGATTCCGCAAGACCCGCTGACGGCATTAAACCCCTCGCGCCGGATCGGGGTGCAGATCACCGACCGGTTGGTGGATATACTGGGCTGGACGCGCCAGCGCGCGGAAGAGCGTGCCCTTGCCCTGCTGGGCGAGGTGCAGATCACCGACCCCACCCGCGTGCTGCGGCAGTATCCGCATGAACTGTCGGGCGGTATGCGTCAGCGGATCCTGATCGCCTCGGCCTTTGCGGCAGAGCCGAAGTTGATCGTGGCGGACGAACCGACAACGGCCTTGGATGTGACCGTGCAAAAGCAGATCCTAAAGCTGATCGCCGCGTTGCAGGCGCGGCATGGCACGGCTTTGCTGTTTGTGACGCATGATCTGGGTGTGGTCAGCAAGGTCTGCCAGAACCTGTCGGTGCTATATGCGGGCAAAGTGGTTGAAGACAGCGCCGTTGCCGATTTCTTCCGCGCGCCCAAGCACCCCTATTCCGCCGCCCTTTTGGCCGCGACCCCGAAATACACTGACCCTTCAGCGGGCCTGCAACCCGTGCCAGATGCCGTGATCGCCGCCGTGCGGGCCGAGGTGGAACATGGCTGACCTATACTCCGTCACCGACCTGCACCTGTCTTTGGCCGATATGACGCGCAAGCCGTTGTTTGGAATGGCTCCACGGCTGGACATTCTGAAGGGCCTGACCTTTTCGATTGCCAAGGGCACGGTGCTGGGCATTGTGGGTGGGTCAGGGTCTGGCAAGTCAACGCTGGGGCGGGCTTTGGTGCGGCTGTTGGAACCTTCCGGCGGGCGGGTGGTGTTTGGTGGCACCGACATCACCCATCTGTCCGACGCCGACTTGCGCCCGCTGCGGCGGCGGTTTCAGATGATCTTCCAAGACCCGATGAGCAGCCTGAACCCGCGCCACCGCGTGGGCACGATCATCGCAGAACCCTTGCGCCTGCACGGGTTTGACACCATCCCCGCCCGCGTGGGGCGCGCACTGGACCATGTGGGCCTGCCAAAAGATTTCGCGCACCGCTACCCACACGAACTGTCCGGTGGGCAGCGCCAACGCGTCGGAATTGCGCGGGCCATCGCGTTAGAGCCAGAATTCATTCTGGCAGATGAGATTGTGTCAGGCTTGGATGTGTCCTCCCAAGCGCAGGTGTTGAACCTGTTGGAAACCTTGGTGGCAGAGGTTGGCATGACGCTGGCCTTCATCTCGCATGATCTCAGCGTGGTGCGGCGGTTGTGTCAGCGGGTGATGGTGTTGCAGCACGGCCAGATCGTCGAAAACCGCGAGACAGCGGCGCTGTTTGCCGACCCGCAGGCGCAATATACCCGTGATTTGCTGGGGGCCATTCCGCTGCCTGACCCAAATCAGATCTGGGTCTAAGGATGCGGCGACCAGAACAGCCGGGGAGGCCAGCCTCCCCGGACCCCTCCGGAGTATTTGCGCCAAGATGAAAGGGGCGCGGGGTTGACAGCGACCAAGGGGCCTGCAACTGGGCGTGAAACAGGAGGTTTCTATGGCGCAGCACTCTGATGACCGGCTGATCGTTGCCCTTGATCTGCCCAACCTGATCCAAGCCATGGCGTTGGTGGACCGCTTGGGCGACAGCGTAAGCTTTTACAAGATCGGCTTGGGGATGCTGACGGGGGGCGGTTTGGCCTTGGCCAATGAGCTGAAGCAGGAACGCGGCAAGCGGGTTTTTCTGGATATGAAGCTGTTCGACATCGGCGCCACGATCGAGGCCGCGGTGCGGGGGCTGGCGCAGTATGAGCTTGATTTCCTGACCGTCCACGGCGACCCGCAGGTCGTGGCCGCTGCGGCAGAGGGCAAGGCCGGGTCGGAGATGAAGATCTTGGCGGTGACCGTGCTGACATCTTTGGACCGCGCCGATTTGGACGCCAACCTGATCAAAGCGGGCGATATCGCACAGATCACGCTGGAACGCGCCGCCCGCGCGTTAGAGGCGGGGGCTGACGGCGTGATTGCATCCCCCCAAGAGGCCGCACTGATCCGCGCTTTGCCACAAGCGCGCGGCAAGCTGATCGTCACCCCCGGCGTGCGGCCCGCTGGGGCGGCGCAGGGCGACCAAAAGCGCATCGCGACACCCGCACAGGCGATAGCCGATGGGGCCGACCATATCGTGGTGGGGCGGCCTATTTGGCAAGCAGACAACCCTGCGGCGGCGGCGCGGGCGATTGTGGCGGGGTTGGGGTAGGGCTTCGGGCAATCAGTCTCACATCGCTGGATCGGGGCAAACGGAACCCCAGAGTTACGCAAGCACCTTACAAAAACTTGGCGCTGTAAGCTTCCTCTTCTCCGTGTACCTCCCGCCATGCTACCCTTCCCGCATCATGCCCAGCCTCTGCCGCGATTGCCTTTCCCTTTTCCCTAGCGGTGCGCGGTGCCCGGCCTGTCGCAGCCCGCGCATAGCCGCGCACGGCGAGCTGGAGACCCTTTCCATCGCGCATATGGATTGTGACGCCTTTTATGCCAGCGTGGAAAAGCGCGATGATCCAACGCTGCGCGATCATCCGGTGATTGTGGGCGGCGGGACGCGGGGGGTGGTGTCGACCTGTCGTTATTTGGCGCGCATTCATGGGGTGCGCTCGGCCATGCCGATGTTTCAGGCGCTGAAGCTGTGCCCGAATGCGGTTGTCGTCAAGCCGCGGATGCAGGTTTATGTCGACACCTCGCGCCAGATCCGCGCCTTGATGGAGGCATTGACGCCAGCCATCGAACCCCTTTCGCTGGACGAGGCGTTCTTGGACCTGACCGGCACGGCGCGGCTGCATGGTGCGCCACCTGCGGTGATCTTGGCGCGGCTGGTGCAACAGATTGAGGTTCAGGTGGGTGTGACGGGATCCATCGGGTTGTCGCACAACAAGTTTCTGGCCAAGATCGCATCAGATCTTGATAAGCCGCGCGGGTTTTCGGTGATCGGGCGGGCCGAGACGGCGGAGTTCCTGCGCCCCAAGCCCTTGCGCATTTTGTGGGGCGTTGGGGCTTCAACCCAAGCCTCGCTGGAAGCTGCGGGCATGCGCACCATCGCCGACCTTCTGCGCTGGGATCGAGGCGATTTGCAGGCGCGCTTTGGGCAGATGGGCGAGCGGTTGTATCATCTGGCGCGGGGGGAGGATCATCGGCGGGTGTCGCGCGATGAAAAGGTCAAATCAATCTCTAAAGAAACCACGTTTTTTGAAGATACTGCCGACCCTGACCTGCTGGACGGCCATATCTGGCGGCTGTCAGAACAGGTGGCCGACCGCGCCAAAGCCAAGCGTCTGGCAGGGCGAACGGTGACGTTGAAGCTAAAGCGCGGTGATTTTCAGCTGATCAGTCGGCGCAGCACCTTGGGCGATCCGACCCAATTGACTGACCGCATCTACCGCGCCGCGCGAGATTTGTTTGCGCCTGCCGCCGCTAAGGGCCCTTTTCGACTGATTGGCGTTGGTATTTCTGATCTTGGGCCCGAAGACCAAGCTGATCTGTCGCCCGACCTGCTAGACCCTGACGCCGCCAAGCGGGCAGCAGCCGAACGCGCCGCCGATGCGATTCGTGCCCGCTTTGGGGCAGAGGCGATCATCAAAGGGCGTTCGCTGCGCTGAGTCACTCGGCGGCGATGGACAGGGTTTGGCGGCCGATTCCGGCCAGTTCGCCGACCACACGGTGGATCCGCTGGCAAAAGGCCGAAAAGTTGGGAAGGGGTTCCACCTTGCGCTCGTCCAGATACAACGAGCGGTCGATTTCCACCTGCACCACATGTTTGTTGGAGACCGGATGCCCATAGGCTTGGGCAATATAAGCACCGGCAAAAGGCGAATTGCGCGCCACACGAAAGCCTGCGTCGGTAAAGATCGCCTCGACCTGCTCGATCACACCGCGCGCGGCGGCGGCACCAAAGCGGTCGCCCAACACCACCTGTGGCGGTTCTTGACCGGGGCGAATATGGGCTGCAATCGCCTCATGTGGCATAGAGTGGCAGTCGATCACGATTGCTTGGCCAAAGACGGCATGGGTCTGATCGATCAGGCCTTGCAGGGCTTTGTGCCAAGGGTACCAGTGGGTATTCAGCCGTGCGTCCGCCTCGGCCTGAGATATCTTGCCGGAATAGATGGCACGGGCCCCTGCCACCACGCGGGGAATCACCCCAAGACCCGAGGCGATGCGCGGATTGTGTGCGCCGCGCGGAACTCCTTCGATCAAGGCGGGGTCAAGCTCTTCAGGGCCGCGGTTCATATCAATATAGGCACGCGGCGCGCGCGCACACAAAAGCGGGGCGCCAAACAGCGGGGCGCGGACAAAAAGCCTATCAATATAAGCATCTTCTGAAGACCGTAGCACCAAAGGTGCCAAGGGACTGGCCTCTAGAAAGGCCTGAGGATACTCGCGCCCCGAATGGGGTGACGAGAAAATCACAGAGGTCTGTTGCCGCATCGGGCGGGTCAAGCGAAAGGCAGGGGCTTGGGAAAGCACAGTCATCTTGTCCTCCATCCGCTGTGTATAGCGGAACATCGAGCGGTGGAGAAAGCCCTTGAACAGGCAGGCGACTCTGTTTAATAGACCCGACACCGACGCGGTTCCGCCCGCGTCCTTTTCTTTGGGCAAGGCGGCATCTGGCGGCAAGGCGGGCGGTTAGCTCAGCGGTAGAGCACTACGTTGACATCGTAGTGGCCACTGGTTCGATCCCAGTACCGCCCACCATTCATCGTTGGTCGCAAGGCCAACACAGTTTTCAATTGGCGCGAGGACGCGCCGCGAACCAGAGGAGACAGCCATGAAGGTTGCAAACTCGCTCCGCTCGCTGAAGACGCGTCATCGCGATTGCCAAGTCGTGCGCCGTAAAGGCCGCGTCTATGTGATCAACAAGACGCAAAAGCGCTACAAGGCCCGTCAGGGTTGAGAATCGCTGTTCAGCACGGTTGATGGGCCGCCAGGGGAACCTCGGCGGCTTTTTCATGTCAGGATTGCCACGCTATGCACCCCAACCCGGCTTTTCGCAAAACCCCTGCTGACCGCAACCTGGCATTCGCACGGGCGCGCGGATTTGGTGTCTTGTCGGTGAACGGGCCTGCGGGGCCGCTTTTGGCCCATGTGCCTTTCTTGCTGTCGCAAGATGGCACCACCGCCGACCTGCATCTGGCACGGTCAAACGCGGTGATCGGCGCAGGGATTCCGGCCGAGGCCGTTTTGGTGGTGATGGGGCCTGACGCCTATATTTCGCCTGATTGGTATGGCGTGCCAGATCAGGTGCCCACTTGGAACTACATCGCCGTCCATCTGCGCGGCACATTGTTGCAACTGCCCGATACGGCAATGGATGGGCATGTGAACGCCTTGTCAGATCAGTTTGAGGCGCGCTTGTCCCCCAAGCCTGTGTGGAAATCTACCAAGATGGGTGAGGGTGTGATGGATCGGATGAAGCGCATGATCCTGCCCTTTCGCCTGCAGATCACGGCGGTGGATGGCACTTGGAAGTTGAACCAGAACAAAACGCCCGCCGCCCAAGCGGGCGTGATCGCGGCGTTAAACAGCCAGGGTGGCGCGCAGGCCGATATCGCCCAGGCCATGCGTGAGTTGTCTGACGATTAGAGGGCTTTTTGGGTTTCGCTGGCGGTCAAGATAGGTAGAGTGCGCCAACAGTTCCTTCCCATAAGGCCTTTGCTATGAAACTTTACCATTCGCCCACCACGCCCTTTGGCCGAAAAGTCATGGCACTGATCCTAGAAATAGGGTTTGGCGACCGGGTCGAGATTATGCCCGCCTCTGGCACGCCCTTGGCGCCGGGCAGCATGCCGGTGGATCTGAACCCTTTGGGCAAGATCCCCGCCCTTGTGCGCCAAGAGGGTGGCACGATCTACGACAGTCGCGTCATCTGCCGCTATCTGGATGATCTGGCCGGATCAAACCTATACCCCGCATCCAACCTGTGGGAGGTTTTAACCCTAGAAGCCACCGCTGACGGCATTTTGGAAGCGGCTTTGCTTATGGTGTATGAGGAACGCCTACGCCCGGAAGACAAACGCTTTTCCGATTGGGTCGAGGGGCAGTGGTCCAAAATCGCCCGCACGCTTGACACGCTAGAAACATCTTGGATGGCACACCTGAACGGTCCGTTAGATATGGGGCAGATCGCCCTGGGCTGCGCCTTGGGATATCTTGATTTTCGTCATGGCACGCGCAATTGGCGCGCAGGCCACCCCAAACTGGCCGCTTGGGAAGCGAAAATCGTAAAACGGCCAGCCATGCAGGTCACGATTCCACGCGGTTGAACGAAAAATCAGTCGCGGGTGGGGGGCGTGATTGTGGTTTGAGGGCAAAAGGTTCCGGAAATCAGAAAATGCCGGGGATTTGATCAGTTTGTTCGCTGGACCTTGCGCCAATCCTTGACTAAAACGCAGTCGTTAACATCGCGTCTCAGGCGCGGTCTGTTTAGATTGAAGGGCCTGCCTGCAAGGCGGCCAGCGGAAGGGAGAAGCATTCGTGTCCCATGCTGAAGATACCGCAGGAACCCGCCGGGATTTCCTGTACTACGCAACCGCCGGGGCAGGCGTTGTTGCAACAGGGGCCGCAGTTTGGCCGCTGGTCAACCAGATGAACCCCTCTGCCGACGTGCGCGCGCTGGCCTCGATCGACGTTGATATCAGCGGCATCGCCGAAGGCAGCCAGTTGACCGTGCTATGGCGCGGCAAGCCGGTGTTCGTGCGCTACCGCACCGCCGACGAGATCAAGGCCGCGCAAGACGTGACTTTGGCTGATTTGGTCGACACGACCTCGAACAACAACAATCAGCCAGAAACCGATGCTTCCGATGCCAACCGCGCCTTGGACAAAGACGGCAAGTGGCTGGTCATGATGGGCGTGTGTACCCATTTGGGTTGCGTACCCTTGGGCGACGGCGCTGGCGACTTTGGCGGCTGGTTCTGTCCCTGCCACGGTTCGCAGTACGACACGTCGGGGCGCATCCGCAAAGGGCCAGCGCCGCGCAATCTGGAAGTGCCGGTTGCGGCCTTCACCAACGAAACCACGATCAAGCTCGGGTAAGGAACGCATCAGATGGCCGGTATCCCGCACGACCACTACGAGCCCAAACCGGGCTTTCAGACATGGCTTCATAACCGCCTGCCGGTTGTCAGCCTGCTTTATGATACATTGATGCTGCCCACGCCCAAGAACCTGAACTGGATGTGGATCTGGGGCATCGTGCTGACCTTCTGTTTGGCGCTGCAAATCGTGACCGGCATTGTGCTGGCCATGCATTACACGCCCAATGTCGACATGGCCTTTGCCAGCGTTGAACATATCATGCGCGATGTGAACGGCGGGGTGATGCTGCGCTATCTGCACGCCAATGGCGCTTCGCTTTTCTTCTTTGCCGTCTACTGCCACATCTTCCGCGGCCTGTATTATGGCAGCTACAAAGCCCCGCGCGAAGTGACATGGGTGATCGGCATGATCATCTATTTCCTGATGATCGCGACTGCGTTTATGGGCTACGTTCTGCCTTGGGGCCAGATGAGCTTCTGGGGTGCCACCGTGATCACTGGCCTGTTCGGCGCGATCCCGGGCGTTGGCACGGCGCTGCAAGAATGGCTTTTGGGCGGGTTTGCCGTTGGCAATGCCACGCTGAACCGCTTCTTCAGCCTGCATTACCTGCTGCCCTTCGTCATCGCTGGCTTGGTGGGCGTGCATATCTGGGCCTTCCACACCACGGGTAACAACAACCCCACCGGTGTCGAAGTGCGCCGCACCTCCAAGGCCGAGGTAGAGGCCGACACCGTTCCGTTCTGGCCCTATTATGTGGTCAAAGACCTGTTCGCGTTGGCTGTGATCATGATGATCTTCTTTGCCATCGTCGGCTTTATGCCGAATTATCTGGGCGACCCTGACAACTACATTCAGGCCAACCCGCTGGCGACACCGGCGCATATCGTGCCGGAATGGTACCTGCTGCCCTTCTACGCCATCTTGCGGACCTTTGATAACACGGTCTGGGTGGTGCAACTGGTGCACTTTGTCACCTTCGGCATCGTCGATTCCAAACTGTTCGGCGTGATCGCCATGGCCGGGGCCATTCTGGCCATGGCGCTGGCACCGTGGCTGGATACGTCCTCGGTTCGGTCGGGCCGCTATCGCCCGATGTTCAAGGCGTGGTTTGCCGTGCTGGTTGTCGACTTTGTCGTGCTGATGTGGTGCGGCTCTCAGGTGCCGTCGGCCTTTACGGGTTGGGTCGGTCTGATTGCGTCGACCTACTGGTTCGCCTACTTCCTCGTGATCCTGCCGCTGCTGGGTGTGCTTGAAAAGCCGCTGCTGCAACCGGTGTCGATCGAGGCTGACTTCAAGTCGCACTACGCCGATCCGGCCGAGTGAGAGAAAGGAACTGACTGAGATGTTTCGCAAAATCGCAATCAGCGCCGTTTCTGCACTGACCTTGATGTCCGGTTCTGCTTGGGCGACTGAGGGTACGACGCAGATCACCAATGTTGACTTCAGCTTCCAAGGGCCGTTCGGCAAGTTCGACGAACACCAGTTGCAGCGCGGGCTTCAGGTTTATACCGAGGTCTGCTCTGCGTGCCATGGGCTGAAATTCCTGCGGATCGGCGCATTGGCTGAACCGGGTGGCCCCAACCTGCCCGAAGATCAGGTTAAGGCCTATGCCAAGACCATCACCGTGACCGACGCCGTCACCGGCGAAGATCGCCCTGCAACGCCCGCCGACCATTTCCCGGCCAACCTTGCCGCTGGCGCCCCTGACCTGTCGGTCATGGCCAAAGCACGCAAGGGCTTTTCCGGCCCCTACGGTTTGGGCACAAACCAGTTGTTCAAGGGCATGGGCGGGCCAGAATACATCTATTCGATGCTCACCGGTTTCACCGGCGAATCGAAGGAAATCGCTGGCGTAACGCTGTATGAAAACCACGCATTCCCTGGCGGCTGGATGGCCATGATGAACGAAGCGCTGGTGGCCGACCAAGTGACCTATGCTGACGGCACAGAAGCCAGCTTGGAAAACGAAGCAGAAGATGTTTCAGCCTTCTTGATGTGGGCGGCAGAACCCAAGATGATGACGCGCAAGGAATCCGGCCTGAAAGCCGTGTTGCTGTTGGGTCTTTTGTCGGTTCTGCTGTACCTGACCAACAAGAAACTGTGGTCGAAGGTTAAAGGCAAAAAGCTGGCCCACTAAGGCTTGGCGATTGTTTTAAAAAAGGCCCTGCACGATGTGCGGGGCCTTTTTCGTTTAACCCAGATAAGCGCGCAGCGCAGGCGGAGGGTTGGCAAAGATCGCCTCGGTGGCCACTGGCGCATCGGCTATGCCGTCATGCACCAGCCCAACCACATCCGCAAATCGCCGCGCATCCAACGGGTCGTGCGTGACCAGAACCACTGTTGTGCCAGCCTCGGCCGCAAGGTCGTTGACCAACCCCAACAAATCCGCCTTCAACGCGGGGCCAAGGGCGGCAAAGGGTTCATCCAGCAATAAAATCGGGCGGGCTTGCAGCAACACGCGGCCCAAGGCGGCACGACCGAGTTGGCCGCCCGACAAGGTGGCAGGCTTGCGCGGCCCATAACCCGCCAGACCCAACCTCTCTAACACCGCATCGACCCACGCCAAATCACCGGCGCTTAACCGCAAGCGCGGATGAATCGCCAGCCCAAGGTTCTGCGCCAGCGTCAAATGCGGGAACAGGTTTTGATCCTGAAACAAGATCGACACGGGCCGTTGCGCGGGCGGCAAAGCCGCAAAATCGCGGCCCTGCCACAGCACCCGTCCGCCACTTGGCGCGGTAAACCCCGCAAGCCCCATCAACAGCGTTGACTTGCCTGCGCCTGAAGGTCCCAGCAAAGCCAGGCGCGACCCGGCGGCCAAACTCCAATCGGCGGTGACACTAAAGCCGTCTTGCGTCAGGCGCAGATGGTCAAGGTGCAGCACGGCGGCCCCCTATATCGCACAGGGCAAACAGGGCAAAGCTGCACAGCACCAGCACCAAAGCAGCGGCGGCGGCTTGGTCCATCCGGTAGGCCCCTGACAGGCGCTGCACCACCAAGGGCAGCGTGGCTTGATCTTGCCCTGCAAACAGCGCCACCACCCCCAGATCCCCCATCGACAAAGCCGCAGCCAGCCCTGCGCCCAGCCCCAAGGGGCGCGCCAAGCGCGGCAGGGTCAGCCACCGCATCCGCGCCCAGCCACAAAGGCCCAGCGTCTGCGCCAAAAGGTCATAGTTGCGGTGCAGATCCCGCGCCTGTGGCAGCAGCAACCGAAAGACAAAGGGCAGTGCCATCAGCGCGTTGACCATCACCGTCACGGGCAACGCCATCGCCTCGGGCCGCACAAACCCGCGCGTCAGAACAAACAAACCCGTGCCCAGCACAAGGCCAGAGGTGGCCAGCGGCAGCATTGCCGCCCCTTCAACCAAGGGCGCGCCTGCCACCTTGGCTTGCACCAAGATCAGCGCCGCTGTCACCGACAAGCCTGCCGCCACCAAAGCCATCACCGCCGAGCGCAGCGCCGCCTGCCACACCAGCGCGGGCAGGTGTAACAAAGCCGGCGTGCCGTCGATGATAACTGCCACCAGCGGCAAGATCAAAAACAAGGAAACCAAACCCAACACTGGCACATCGACCCAATGCGCCTTGTGCCCCACCGACGCGCGGTCCAGCCCCAGCCCCAAGCCTTCGGTCAAGGTAAAGCGCGCCGTCATGCTGACGGCCACAGCACAGATCGCAAACTGCATAGCCGCCAAAAGGGCGGCATGGCCCGGATCAAAATCAAACCGCAGCGCTTGGTAGATGGCAAGCTCTAGCGTGGTCGCCGCAGGACCCCCGCCCAAGGTCAGCGCCACAACAAAAGAGGTAAGGCAGACCAAAAATATCGACAAAGCGATACCCGGCAGAACTGTGGCCAGCATGGGCAGTTCCACATGACGAAAGGTTGAGGGCAATCCCAAAGTCTGCGCCAATCTAAACCGCTCTGCCGGAATGGCGTGCCAACCGTTAAGCAACATTCTGGTGGCCAGGGGTAGGTTGAAAAACACATGGGCCAAGACCACGCCGTGCAGACCATAGATCGTGACAGTCGGCAGGCCCAAAGCCTGCAGCGTGTGATTGAAAATGCCGTTGCGACCATAAAGACTTAACAGCCCCAAGACCGCCACAATGACGGGCAGCAAGAACGGCGCACCCATCAGCACGATCAGCGCCCGTTTCCCCCAAAAGGTGCAGCGGGCCAAGGCACGGGCAACGGGCATAGCCAAAAGGACCGAAAGCAGGGTCGACAGCGCCGCCTGTATCAGCGTAAAGCGCAGCGCGGCCCAGTCGGCGGGGTGAAGGCCGATCCCCTTGGCCTGCACCGCCAGCGCCAGTGCCGTTCCCAGCACCAGCACCACAATGCCGCCCGACAGCGCCCAAGCGCTTATTTGGACAGAACGGTTTGCCATTCTTCCACCGCCGTTGTTCGGGCAGCCTCTGCCTCAACCGAGGATAAAAGCAGCGACTTGGCGGGATGGATCAGCGTTTCAAAGCCCTCTGGCAGGCCAGCAGCGGGGGTTTTGGCGGGATACATCCAATTGGTGGTGGGGATCTCCGCTTGCGCCGCATCGCTGGCAAGATAGGCCAAGAACTGATCGGCAAGCGCCTGTTGCTTGGAGGACGCCAATTTCCCCGCCACCTCGATCTGCATGTAATGCCCCTCGTCAAAGGCGGCGGCGGATTTGGTGGGGTCTTTTTCAGCGATCAGGTGGTACGCGGGCGAGGTCGTGTAAGACAGAACCATATCCGCCTCTCCCTTCAAGAACAGCCCATAGGCGGCGTCCCATGACGGGGTGACGGTGACGATATTGTCCGCCAAGTCTTGCCAGACCTGCGCCGATTGGTCGCCATAGACCGCTTTCACCCACATCACCAAACCCAAACCGGGGGTGGAAGAGCGGGGGTCTTGGATCAAGATCTTCAGGTCCGAAGCTGCCAGGTCTTGGAACGATTTCGGCGGTGTGGTCAGCTTGGTGTTGTCATAGACAAAGGCAAACCAGCCCCAATCGAAGGGCTCAAAGGTGGCGTCCGTGTAGGGCACGGGCAGGTCGTTTGGGGCTTGGGCCGCCAAAGGGGCGAAAAGGCCCGTAGCGCGGGCGGCTTCGGTCAGCGTGGTGTCCAAACCCAGCACGATGTCGGCGGCCGATCCAGCGCCTTCCATCTGCAATCGCGATAGCACGGCGGCGCCGTCGCCCGCGGTGACATAGGCCACTTTGCAGGCACAGATTTCTTCAAAGCCTTTGGCAATGGCAGGGCCAGGGCCCCAATCGGCGGCGAAACTGTCATAGGTCAGCACAGTCAGCACAGGGGTTTCGGCCATAGCCATGGGGGCCAAAGACACAAACGCCAGTGCAAGATGGAAGGATTTCATAGCTTTCTCCATTTTGCGACGGGCGGGAATGGAGTGGACAAATCCAGCACCTTCCCTCCGCCGGTATGATCCGGGTCAGGTTCAACGGGTCCGCTTGCGCATCTCAGCCTGTGGTCAGGCACCCCGAGGTGTTGGTAAAGATAGGCCTTTCAAGGGTGGGCGCAAGGGCGAATGCGTTGGCAAAAGGGGAATTGCAAAAAGGGTGGCGCGGCGTGGTTTTTGGCCTATGCTTTTGAAAAAAGGGTGATGAGAGATGGGCAAAATGTTGCTGCGCGCGGCGGTGTTGTGGGCACTGGCTTCTCCCGCATATGGCGGCTGTTTGGCCGGGGAAAGCCTGCTTAAGGGCGTGCAAGTTACGCTGCAAGACGGGTCAAGCTGGCATGTGCAGCGCGGTGGGAATGATGTGATCCGGGCCGATCAAACCAATGCCGAAGGCAGGTATGCCCGCTATGTCATTGCGCGATTCGGGGTTTACCCCATCGAAAGCACCCGCAACGGACAGGAAAACATGTCGGAATACGCCTATGCCCGAACGCCGCCCGAACCCGTGGCGGGGCTGGACTGGACATCGAACACGCAGGCCACCGTCACGCCTGTGGGCGGCGTGCCCAGCGCCAAGTGGCGCGAAAAGGTTCATGTCACGGTCGGCGCGTTGCAACAGACCGAAATCAGCGGTTGCAGATATGCTGTGCTGCAGATGGATATGGGCCACCTCGGCGGCCCATATCCAAGTGTGCAACACTTCACCTACTTCCCCGACCTGCGCTTTGGCATCCAAACGCGCATCACCTATCCAGCCGATACCGTGAAGAAATCGGCCATCTTGGCGATGACCGCCGACTAGGGCCACGATTTTTCTGCGAAAAATCTGTTGCTGGCGCTGCGATTGGCTTAAAGGTGCCAAAAAGACCGGAGACGACGATGAGCCTGAACACCTTTGGACATATGTTCCGCTTCACCACTTGGGGTGAAAGCCACGGGCCGGCAATTGGGGCCACGGTGGATGGCTGCCCGCCCGGCATTGCGCTGACCGAGGCCGATTTGCAGCCCTGGCTGGACAAGCGAAAGCCAGGTACGTCGAAGTTCACCACCCAGCGCAAAGAGGCGGATGAGGTGCGGATTTTGTCAGGCACCTTTGAGGGGCGCACGACTGGCACGCCGATCCAAGTGATGATCGAAAATACCGACCAACGATCAAAGGATTACGGCGATATTGCCCAAGCCTTTCGACCGGGCCATGCCGACATCACCTATCACCAAAAATACGGGCTGCGCGATTATCGCGGCGGCGGGCGCAGTTCGGCGCGCGAAACCGCCAGCCGTGTGGCGGCGGGCGGCGTGGCGCGGGCAGTGCTGGCGCATCTGGTGCCGGGGCTGACGATCACGGGGTATATGGTGCAGATGGGGCCGCGGGGCATTGACCGCAGCAGATTTGACTGGGCGCAGATCGAGGAGAACCCGTTTTGGTGCCCTGATCCTATCGCAGCGGCGGAATGGGCAGAGTATCTGGATGCGCTGCGGCTGTCACACGACTCGGTCGGGGCGGTGATTGAGGTTGTGGCGCGGGGCGTGCCTGCAGGCTTGGGCGCGCCACTTTATGGCAAGCTGGATTCCGATCTGGCCAGTGCGATGATGTCGATCAACGCGGTGAAGGCCGTCGAAATTGGCGATGGCATGGCAGCGGCAGCGCTAACCGGTGTTGAAAACGCCGATGAAATTCGAATGGGGGCGGATGGGCCAGAGTTCTTGTCCAACCATGCCGGTGGCATTTTGGGGGGCATCAGTTCAGGCCAGCCTATCGTGTGCCGCTTTGCCGTAAAGCCGACCTCTAGCATCCTTACCCCGCGCCGCACGATCAACACGCGCGGCGAAGAATTAGACCTGATCACCAAGGGCCGCCACGACCCCTGTGTTGGCATCCGTGCCGTGCCAGTGGGAGAAGCGATGATGGCATTGGTGCTGGCAGACCACCTGCTGCTGGATAGGGGGCAAACGGGGGGGGTGCGGGGCGTGATAGGGTAGTTAGGGCGCCGCCTGACGCGCCATTTGGACCGCCAAAATCCCTGCCATGGCGATGATTACCCCGATCACATCGGTGGCCGTGACACGTTCGCCCAAAAGCACAGCGGCGATCACCACCCCGAAGAATGGATTGAGAAAATGGAAGGTGCTGGCGCGAATGGCCCCTACCCTGCCCACAAGCGCAAACCAAACCAATGTTGCGGTCAATCCGGGGATGAAGATTTGATAGGTCAGTGTTGCGATCAACTGCGGGGTAAGATCAAAGCGCGGAGTTTCAAATAGCATCGCCGCCACAGCCAACAGGGCAGACCCCACCAGCATCTGCAGCCCGACCACCATTAACAAATTGCCCCCCGCGCTGACCGCTTTGACCTGCCGCGTGGCAAAGGCCAGTGCTGTTGCGGCGATAACACATAGCACAACACCCGTTACATCGGCCCCTTGGGTGATGCGTCCCGCCATGATCAGCGCGACACCGGCAAAACCTGCCACAAGGCCTGCAAAACCCAAACGCGACAGACGCTCGCCCTGGGCAAAGCCAAGGGCCGCTACGATCAACGGCATGGCAGATGCAATCACAGAGGCCAGCGCGCCTTCTACCCATTGCAGGGCGACAAAGTTCAGGCCCAGATAAAGACCGTTTTGGCAAAAGCCAAAGATCAAAACGCTGCGCCGGATGGCAGGGTTTAGGTGCCAGCTTTGGCCACGCAGGCGGGCAATCACAACGGCGATCGTTCCAGAAATGGCAAAGCGCAGTGCCAACACCGCCAAGGGCGACGCGTCAAGAACAATGATCCGCCCCGTTGCAAAGGCTGACGACCACATGACCGAAAAACAAAGCCCCATCAGCAGGGCAAAAAAGTCCATAGTGCGCCTCAATGAAAAAGGGTCGCCAGACCGGCGACCCCCTCGATAGACCCTATCTGGATCAGGCGTTGACGCTATCCTTCAGCGCCTTGGCAATGGTGAACTTGACCTGCTTGTCAGCAGCTTTGGTCACGCTTTCGCCGGTGGCGGGGTTGCGAACTTGACGCTCGGGGCGGGCACGGCACGCCATCTTGCCAAGGCCGGGCAGCGTGATCGCGCCGCCGGCAGCAACTTCGCGCGACACAACAGCCGAAATTGCGTCAAGTGCGGCGGAAGCGGTCTTTTTGTCAGAGCCCATGGCGTCGGCCAAAGCGGCAATCAGTTGGGTCTTCGTCATCGGTTTATTCATAGTCCTGTCCCTTTGATGCGATCCCGGTTCCGGGTATACGAGGTTAACGATACAAGCATTGTTTCTGGCTACACAGGTTTTTAACGCCCAAGGCAAGCTTTTTTGCGACTTTGGTGCGAAAATGAGCTTAAAGAAAAGCCGTTTCATCAAAGCTGCGCAGTTTTCGGCTGTGGATTTGGCCCAACGGCATCTCGCGCAAGTGTTCCATCGCGCGAATGCCGATTTGCAGGTGGCGTGAGACTTGGGTTTTGTAGAAATCCGATGCCATGCCGGGCAGTTTCAACTCGCCGTGGAGCGGCTTGTCAGAGACGCACAGCAAGGTTCCATAAGGCACACGAAAGCGAAAGCCATTGGCGGCGATGGTGGCGCTTTCCATATCCAGCGCAATGGCGCGCGACTGCGACAGGCGGCGCACGGGGCCAGATTGGTCGCGCAGTTCCCAGTTGCGGTTGTCGATCGTGGCCACGGTGCCGGTGCGCATGATGCGTTTAAGCTCGTAGCCCTCTAGTTGGGTCACCTCGGCCACGGCATCTTGCAGGGCGATCTGGATCTCGGCCAAGGCGGGGATAGGCACCCAGACGGGCAGGTCATCATCCAGCACATGGTCTTCGCGCAGATAAGCATGGGCTAGACAAAAATCGCCCAAAGACTGCGAATTGCGCAGGCCCGCGCAGTGCCCCAGCATCAGCCACGCGTGGGGGCGCAGCACCGCGATGTGGTCGGTGGCAGTCTTGGCGTTTGACGGGCCTACCCCGATGTTCACCAAGGTGATCCCGTTTCCATCGGCGCGTTTCAAATGATAGGTCGGCATCTGCGGCGTTTTGGCCGAAGGGGTCAGCACCGCGTCGCCCGTGGTGATCGTGGCATTGCCACCTGCCACAAAAGCCGTATAGCCCAAGCTGGGGTTTGACAGGGCAGCGCGGGCCATGAACTCGAACTCATCCACATAGAACTGATAGTTGGTGAACAGCACATAGTTCTGAAAATGGATCGGATCGGTTGCCGTGTAATGTGACAGGCGCGACAGCGAGTAGTCGACCCGCTGGGCTGTAAAAGGGGCCAAAGGCTGTGATCCGTCGGCGTTGTGGCTGCGCTGACCGTTGACGATATCGTCATTCGTGGTCGATAGATCTGGCACATCAAAGACATCGCGCAGGGTAAAGTTTAACTCGCCCTGATGGGGCACGGACAGGTCGGGGTTTCCGGCCACAGCAAAGTGCAGCGGAATGGGGGTATCTGACAGGCCGATCTGCACGGGAACCGCATGGTTTTCCATAAGCAGGCTTAGCTGCTGGATCAGGTAATTGCGAAACAGATCAGGCCGTGTCACCGTGGTGGCATAGGTGCCCGGATGCGCCACATGGCCAAAGGACAGGCGGGAATCGATCTTGTCATGGCTGGTCACGGTCAGTCGGATTTCGGGATAATAGGCGCGCAGGCGGGATTTGGGTTTGCCTTGCGCCACAGCTGCGGCAAAGGCCTTGCCCAAAAAGGTTGTCGCCTCGGCGTAAAGCCGTTCAAGTTGCGCCACAGCGGCCACAGGATCGGTAAAGCTGACAGGGGCTGTGGCGGGCGGGGTGAGAAAAAGATCATCTTGCATCGCGGGCCTTCCCTCGCTTTGGTCGGTCATCTAAGAGATTGGCGCCGCTTTAAGCAAGTGAAGTTCTTATGACGCCGCACAAAGCGGCTTGCTTTTCGGCGAAGGCAGGGCAAATAACGGCTGCATGAACACGCTTTTATCCATAGGCCACGGCTATTCGGCCCAAGCGCTGGCCCGCCGGCTTTTGCCGGAGGGTTGGCATATCATTGGCACCACCCGCAGCGAGGCGGGGGCTGCGGCCTTGCGCGCCACGGGGATAGAGGCGCTTGTCTGGCCGACAGAAGATCTGGCCCCGGCACTGGCGCGGGCCACGCATCTTCTAACCTCTGTCGCGCCTGTGGATGGCGATCCGGTGCTGCAAGCCCTTGGCCCGCAAATCGCAGCCGCACGGTTGGGCTGGGTGGGGTACCTGTCAACGACGGCAGTTTATGGCCACCACAATGGCGATTGGGTGGATGAAACCACCCCCTTGGCCCCCACAACCACACGGGGTGCCGCCCGCGTGCAGGCCGAGGCGGACTGGGCCACCCTTGGCCTGCCTTTGCACGTCTTTCGGCTGGCAGGGATCTATGGGCCGGGGCGCGGACCATTTGAAAAGGTGCGCGATGGTACCGCGCGGCGCATTCACAAGGCCGGCCAAGTCTTTTCGCGCATCCATGTTGATGACATCGCCAATGTACTGCACGCAGCCCTTCTGCGACCAAATCCGGGCATCTACAACCTGTGCGACGACGACCCCGCCTCGCCTGAGGATATTTTGGGGTTGGCCGCCGAAATGCTGGGCCTGCCGCCGCCGCCCATCGTGCCCTATGAGCAGGCCGAGATGACCCCCATGGCGCGGTCGTTTTACGCTGAAAACAAGCGCGTGCGAAATGATCGGATCAAGTCTGTTTTGGGGGTTAAGCTTGATTTTCCCACCTACCGCGAAGGACTGGCCGCAATTTTGGCCAGCGGGGGTTGAAGATCGCCCAAAGCGTTCCAAATATGGAATGCGGACCGGGCCCCTCTGACGTTTTGTGAATGAACGTGATGTCGGACCGCATCGAGCATGCTCGATGTGGGGCAGACCCATGTCGAGCCTTACAGAGAGGTCGAGATGGATTTTCTGATACACAGCTTTATGGGCACACCGGTCTGGATGTGGCTTAGCTTTCTGGGGATTGTCGGGGCCTTGTTGGCCGCTGATCTGGGGCTGTTTCACACCAGCGCCAAAGAAATCGAGGTGGGCGAAAGCCTACGCTTGTCGGCGGTTTACATCGCGCTTGGCCTAGGATTTGCCGGCTTTGTCGGCTGGCAGATGGGGATGGGGGCAGCCTCTAGCTATCTGACGGCTTTCGTGGTGGAAAAGTCGCTGTCGATAGACAACGTCTTTGTCATTGCCCTGATTTTCTCATCGCTTGCCATCCCCCGCGCTTTGCAGCATCGCGTGCTGTTTTGGGGCGTCTTGGGCGTGATTGTGCTGCGCGGCATCATGATTGCAATCGGGGCCACCTTGGTCGCGCAGTATCACTGGGTGCTTTACATCTTCGCCGCCTTTTTGATCTTAACCGGCATCAAGATGTTGCTGGTGACGGGGGATCACGCGCCGCAAGACAATGCGATGGTGCGTTGGCTGAAAAGCCGGTTGCGCCTGACCGACGGGCTGGAAGGAGAGGCGTTTTTCGTGCGGCGTCAGGGCGTTTTGTACGCCACACCGCTGTTTTTGGCGCTGATCATGGTGGAAACGGCTGATCTGATCTTTGCGGTAGATTCTGTGCCGGCCGTCTTTGCCATCACGACCGACCCGTTCTTGGTCTATACCTCGAACATCTTCGCAATTCTTGGCCTGCGTGCCTTGTACTTCGCGCTGGCAGCGATTTTGCACCGCTTTGCATATCTGAAATATGCTTTGTCGGTGTTGCTGATCTTTATCGGGTCTAAGATGTTCATCGCAGACTGGCTGGACTGGGAAAAGTTCCCCGCCAGCCTGTCTTTGGGGGTCACGGCGGCCATCCTGATCACGGGTGTGACGGTTAGCCTGTGGAAAACCCGCAGCGTTTAAGTCAGGCCCAACGGGCGCGGGCGTTTTTAACGAACGCCCGCGCCTGATATTGCCGGTTGAGACATCACACGCACCATAACGTTCAAAATGATGCGCTGATGTTCGGGCGTGCCATAAATCGTATTGCTCTCTAGCAAGGGATAGCGACACAGATAAGCGATGCCACGCAGGTAAAGGGTCAGTTCCTGATCATCAAAGCTGCGCATTGTGCCCGTCTTGTCACGCGCGGCGGCGGCTTGCAGAGGTTGGACCAATCGATCCACCACACGTTCATGCTGGTCTGGCTTGGCCGATTGCGACACCGCCAGATTGTAGGAAAAGCGCAATACAACCGGCTTTACGGCGCTGTAGCTGGAAAACAATTCATCAACGATCTTCACGCACATCGCTTCGGCCGTCTGATCAGCTGGATGGGCTAGGATAATCGCCTCGATCTTCTTTACAGTGTCCGTCTGGCGCTTAAGCACCAAAGTGGAAACGACATCTCCAACTGATGTGAAGTAATTGTAGATCGTGCCAACCGAATAGCCCGATTTTGCAGCAATTTCGCGTGCATGCGGTACGGTTCCCATCTTTTCGTTCAAGAGCTCGGCGGCCGCATCCATAATGGCGAGGATTGTGTTGTCCTTTTTGTGACGCAAGGAATCTACGACAGGAGGGGTCAATTGTCCCACCCAAATCGCTTGGTTGTGTCCGCCTTGGGCAGATGGACGCAAGGCGGTTGGATGCAGATCATCAAGGCCGTTCTCCAGAAATATGCGTTGATACAGGTCTGCCTGTGCAGGTCTTTAATCTGGCGCGGTGGGGGTAGCTTATATCTCGGGCTGTGTTGCAAAGTTTAAAGTGATTTGCACCTCATTTTCGAAAGTAAAAGTGAACAGGCGCAGAGGTTTAGGCGAATAAAAAATAGAAAATATAGCCAGATGAACAGCTTATCGTCTTATCATTTTTCGAACAATAAACTCACGTTTTTTGGGCGATTAGAGAGATGGTCAGTCTAAAAAAGACGATAAGCTTTGGAAAACGCCTCAACAGCGCCCCAAAGCAAAAACTTTAGATTCATATCGCAAACGTGCTAAGGGGGCTTCAAAAGCCCCTTCAAAGCGTTTTAGCTGTGCTCGATCAAACGCCCTAGCGCCCGTCCAGCAAGAATGTGCAGGTGGTAATGCGGCACTTCTTGCATTCCGTGGGCGCCAGCGTTTGTGATGGCACGGTAGCCCTGACCGGGGGCAATGTCCAGCATGGCGCAAACCTTGGCTGCGGTGCGGTGAAAATCGGTCAACTCTTCGGCGCTGGCCTCGGCGGCGAAGTGATCAAAGGTGACATAAGCACCTTTGGGAATCACCAGAACATGGATCGGCGCTTGGGGGTTAATATCGTGAAAAGCCAGCGTATGGGGGGTTTCCAGCACGGTTTTGTTGGGAATTTCGCCACGCAGAATGCGGGCGAAGATATTCTGAGGGTCATAGATGTGCATGGTGCGCTCCGTTTTCGGGGATCAAATCAGGGCTTCTTGGCGGAAAAGGGCCTTGAGATCAGTTTCAGGCCGCGCGCCGTAGTGCGAGATCACCTCTGCCGCAGCCACGCAACCCATCCGGCCACAGGTGGCCAAGGATTGACCTGTGGCGATGCCATACAAGAACCCCGACGCAAACAGATCACCCGCCCCCGTGGCATCGACCGGCACGATGCGATTCACCGGCACCACGGCTTGCTCATCGCCGCGCAGCAAGATCACCTCTTCGCCGGAACGGGTACAGACCACCATCCCCGCATCGCGCGCGGCTTGCTCTAATGCGCTGGACAGATCGGTTTGATAAAGCGACGACCATTCATGCTCGTTTCCGATCACATAGTCTAAATCCTGAACCAAGCGGCGGAAATCGTCGCGGTGGCGATCCACGCAGAAAGGGTCTGACAGGGCAATCCCCGCTTTACCGCCGGCCTGCTGGCACAGTTTGGCCGCGCGTTCAAAGGCCAGTTTGCCTTTGGGCTTGTCGTAAAGATAGCCTTCCAGAAACAGCAGGCTGGCTTGGCCCGCGACAGCATCTGACACATCGTCTGGCCCTAGTTCCGAAGAAATGCCCAGATAGGTGTTCATCGACCGTTCGCCATCGGGGGCCACAAAGATCATCGACCGCGAGGTGGGCAGTTCGCCCCCCACGACCGGCGGGTTCACAAAGTCGGTTCCGCCCTGCGCCATTTGTTCGGCGTAAAATCGCCCCAGCGCATCATCATGCACACGCCCGATAAAGGCTGTGGTCAGGCCTAGATTGCCCAACCCCGCCAGCGTATTGGCCACTGAACCACCCGGTGCCTGCACGCGGTTGTTCATCGCGGCATAAAGCACTTCGCCCCGGTCTTTTTCGACCAGTTGCATGATGCCCTTTTCAATGCCCATCTTGGCCAGAAAACTGTCTTCGGCGACTGAGATCACATCGACAATCGCGTTGCCGATTCCGACGACCTGATATGTCTTCATGTTTTTTCCTTGAACAAGCAAAAGGCGTTGATGGGGCAAAGACTGCATTTGGGGCTGCGCGCAGTGCAAATATAGCGGCCATGCAGGATCAGCCAGTGATGGGCATGGGCTTGATATTCCACCGGCACGTTGTCTTCAATGGCGCGTTCTACGGCCAGTTCGTCTTTACCCGGCGCAATTCCAGTGCGGTTGCCCACACGAAACAGGTGGGTATCGACCGCTTGGGACGGGTGGTGGAACCACATGTTCAACACCACATTCGCGGTCTTACGCCCGACACCCGGCAGGCTTTGCAGCGCCGCGCGGGATGACGGCACTTGGCCGCCGTATTCGTCAATAAGCTTCTGCGACAGGCGGATCACGTTCTTGGCCTTGTTGCGGAACAGGCCGATGGTTTTGATATGGTCCATCACCGCCGCCTCGCCCAAGGCCAGCATCTTTTGCGGAGTATCGGCCAGAGCAAACAGCGCCTTGGTCGCCTTGTTCACCCCCACATCGGTGGCCTGCGCCGATAGAGCCACAGCGACCAGCAGGGTGTAAGCGTTGGTATGGTGCAATTCACCCTCAGGCGTGGGCGAGGCCGCCTGAAAGGTTTGGAAGATCTTTTGCAGCGTGGCATAGGGCAATTGCGCGGTCATGGCGGCGATATGCCCGCTTGACGCGCTTTGGGCAAGCATTTGCGCAGGTTTCGGGTGTTTTTGGTCGGGTTGGGGGGTTAAATGAGGGCAACGGGGGATCAGATGGACAAAACCTACCACTACAGCGTGATCGAACGCGCCCTGCGCGAGGTTGACGCCGCAGGCCCCACCCTGACGCTGGAAGCGTTAGCCGACCGCATGGGGATGAGTGCGGCGCATTTTCAGCGGGTGTTTTCGGCTTGGGTCGGCGTGTCGCCCAAACGCTATCAGCAATACCTGACGCTGGATCACGCCCGAACCCTGTTGGCTGACCGCTTCACCGTGCTGGATACGGCGCTGTCTGCCGGCCTTTCCGGCCCCTCACGCCTGCACGACCTGTTCCTGACATGGGAGGCGATGAGCCCGGGCGACTACGCCCGAGGCGCTGCCGGTTTGACAATTTCTTGGGGATGGTTCGACACCCCCTTTGGGCCCGCCGTGGTGATGGGCACGGATCGCGGCATTTGCGGCATGGGCTTTGCCGCCGACATGGGCGAGGCCGCCGCTTTTGAGGATTTGCAAGGCCGCTGGCCCTTGGCCGAATTGGTGGAAGATCCCGCACGGCTAAAACCTTGGGTGCACGCCGCTTTGGGAGGGCAGGCGGCCCCGCTGACGCTGATTGGCGCGCCGTTTCAGATCAAAGTCTGGGAAGCGCTGCTGCGCATCCCCTCGGGCTATGTAACCACCTATGGAGAAATCGCCGCTGGCATAGGCCACCCCAAAGCCGTGCGTGCCGTGGGCACGGCGGTGGGGCGCAATCCGATCAGCCTGTTGATCCCCTGCCACCGCGCTTTGCGCAAATCGGGGGGCTTGGGCGGGTATCATTGGGGCTTGCCCGTCAAACGCGCCATTTTGGCGTGGGAATCCGCGCGCGCCGATGCCACACGCTAACGTCCATGTGATGCGCTAAATGCCGCGCAAAGTGACGCATGTATGGGATGTAAGCGCCATTCGTGCTATACTGGCAGAAGGGCCGGAACCTCGGCCTGTTTAGACGAGGCAGCAGAATGATGAAAAACAACCTTCCCCTTTCGTTTGCACTGGTGGCGGGCCTTGGGCTTGCAGCGTGCCAGAGCACAACTTCAAGCATTCAAGATCCGAACTACCGCACCAAAAACGGCGCTGCGACGGGGGCCATTGCCGGTGCGTTGATTGGCGGGCTTTTTGCCAATGACGACAAAGCTGAAGGTGCCCTGCGCGGCGCTGTGATCGGGGGCCTGGTCGGGGGCGGCATCGGGGCCAACCTTGATGCACAGGCGGCCGATATGCGCCAGCGTTTGGGAAATCCCTATGTCACCGTCACCAACATGGGCAGCTACCTTCTGGTCAATCTGCCCGATGACGTGTTGTTTGCCACCGGCAGCGCCACGTTGCAGCCCGCTTTGCAGGGCGAGATCAGTTCGATCGCGGCCAATCTGATCACCTATCCCAAAAGCACGATCGAGGTCGTAGGCCATACCGACAGCGTAGGGTCCGAGGCAATGAACATGGATCTGTCGCAGCGCCGCGCCTATTCGGTGGCCAATATCCTGATTGGGGCGGGTGTTCCTGCGGGCCGCGTTTCAGCCTATGGGCTGGGCATGTCGCAACCCGTTGATACCAACGCAACCGATGCAGGGCGCGCGCATAACCGCCGTGTGGAAATTCTCGTCCGACCGACAAATTGATCAACCGGCCATCAGGCAAAGCAAAAAGGCCCAGAGTTTCCTCTGGGCCTTTCTTTTCGAAAGATTAGCTTAGTGCAGCTTTGCTGCAACCTGTGCGATCGAGGCATCGATCGAAGCATTGGCCTGCGCTGCGGTCATTTGCCGCTTAAGGACATCCGCTGCCACAGCGACGGATACCGAAATCGCCTGATCGCGCACAGCCCATTCTGCCGCCTTGACCGAGGATTCAATCTGCTCTGCCGCCGCCGTCATCCGACGCGCGATTGCGTCTTTCAGATCAACCTTGGCCTGCGCTGCCGCGGCCTCGGCCTCTTGTTTGGCGGTGGCGACGATGCGTGCAGATTGCTCTGCCACTTCGCGTTGCTTGGCTTCGTAGGTTTCCAACAAGGCGCGGGCCTCATCACGCAACTGGCGCGCTTCGTCCAAATCGGTCTTGATGCCAGCGGCGCGGGCATCCAACATGCCGCCGACCTTTTTAGGAATACCCATATAGATCAGCAGCCCGATGAAGGCGACAAAGGCCACACCCACCACAAACTCAGTGTTGCGCAACGAGAAGAACGGGCCTTCCCCTGCCGCAAAGGCCGGGGCAGCGGCAAGGATCAAGCTGGCAGAGGTCAGAAGTTTTTTCATGATCTTACCCTTTCAGCCGAACAGCAACGGCTGCAGCAATCGCCGCATCGTCAGCAGTGCCGCCAAGGGCCGCAACCAAGGCCCCCGCCGTGTCACGCGCCACTTCGCCAACCGCTTGCTCGGCACCGGCGCGAATTTCCGCTATGCGCTTTTCACTTTCCGCAGCTTTCGCCGCGATTTGTGCATCAGCGTCAGCCATGGCGGCGTTCAGATCCTTTTGGATCTCGGCTTTGGTGGCGACGATGATTTTAGCGGCCTCAACACGCGCCTGTTCCAGCGCAAGGTTGTAGGCTTTTTCAGCAGCTTTGGCTTTGGATTTCAGTTCTTCCGCTGCGGCCAGATCGCCAGTGATCTTGCCCTTACGCTCGGCCAAAACCGACGCGATGCGCGGCATCGCGATTTTGGTCATCACGATGTACAAGATGACCAAAGCCACCAAAAGCCAAAACACTTGGTTCGGCCAAGTGGCGAAATTCAGTTGCGGCATCCCTTTTTGGGAAGCCTCACCCGCAGCACCGGCCACGGTTTCCGTTGTCGACATGGCGGACCCCTAGAGTCTATCGGGCGTGGATGGAACC
>CAIMWI010000062.1 GCA_903845215.1 uncultured Rhodobacterales bacterium
CGTGATGTTGGGCAAGGATATCCTCGACCTTAGCGATGGTGTTGTTGGAATCAAGCATGGCGCGGCCCTTGGATCGTTTCACCCGATCTACCGCAGTTGATAGAGAAATCAATATCGCAGTATCGTCATTCGATAGTAAAAATCTATCAATCCCCCTTCATCTTGGCGCAAATACTCGCGGGGGGTCTGGGGGGCAGCCGCCCCCCAGCCGGGGCCGCCGCGCGCGTTACCGGCCCTTCGCCCCAAAGCGCGCCGCCTCGTCGATCAGGGCTGCCAGCACGGGGGTTTGCAGATCACGGCGCGGGGTGATCAGGCCCACGACATGTTCGGCCTCGGGTTCCACGATGGGGATAGACCGCAGCGCCTCGCCCTGCACCAGTTGGGCAAGGCGCATCGGCACAACAGATGCCCATTTGCCCGACATCACATGGGCAATGAGCGCGATGGTCGAATTCGATTCCACCGTCGGCTGCGCCCGCGCACCCGCTTCGGCCAGCAACTGGTTCACGATCCTGCGATTTTGCATATCGGCTGTCAGAAGGCACAGATGTTCAGACGCCAATTCCGCCCAAGTCACCTGCTCGCGCCCCGCCAAGGGGGCGGTTTTGTGGCATAAAAAGCGGTAATATTCGGTGTACAGCGGCACTTGCGCCACACGGCCAAGGGGTTCGTTGTCCAGATAGGTGATGCCTGCATCCAGTTCCAAACTGTCGATGCCGGCAAGAATCTCGGCCGAGGTGCGCGACAGGATGGTCACGCGCAGGTTGGGGTGTTGGGCGGTGAAGGGCGCGGTCAGGTCGGCCACCATGGCCAAGGCCGTGGGGATCACCCCCAACCGCAGCATCCCCGACAATCCAGCATGAACCGAGCGCATCTCGTCTTTCATCCGCCGCACATCGCCCGAAATCTTGCGCGCCCAATCCAGCACGCGCTGGCCCTCTGGCGTTAGTCCCTGAAACCGGCTGCCGCGGTAGACCAGCTGCACGCCCAACTGATCTTCCAACTGCCGGATGGCAGACGACAGCGATGGCTGTGTGACGCCGCACACTTCTGCGGCGCGGCCAAAGTGGCGCTCGGCGGCGAGGGCGATAAACATATCCAGCTTGTCGATCATAGCGCATCGTTTGCGCAATCGGCCCTTGTCCGCAAGCCCCAAGCACCCTACTTCCAAGCAATGCGCCTGAATATCCCCTTCCTGTCCAAACCCGCCCTTGTGCCCGTTCTTCGGCTGCAAGGCAGCATTGGCACCTCTGGGCGCGGCCTGTCAGATGCCAGTCTTGCGCCGTTGATCGAACGCGCCTTCAAATCCAAGCCTGCGGCTGTGGCGCTGGTGATCAATTCGCCGGGCGGCTCGCCCGTACAATCGAGTTTGATTGCCGCACGCATCCGGCGGCTGTCGGTTGAAAAGAACGTGCCCGTCCATGCCTTTGTCGAAGATATCGCTGCTTCGGGGGGCTATTGGCTGGCCTGTGCAGCTGATCAGATTTGGGTGGATGACAGCTCGATTCTGGGGTCGATCGGGGTGATCTTTTCGTCCTTCGGCTTCCCAGACCTGATGGCACGGCAAGGGGTAGAACGGCGGGTGATCACGGCAGGCAAGTCGAAAAGCTTTGCCGACCCTTTCCTGCCGCAAAAGCCCGAAGACATTGACCGCATCCGCGCTTTGCAAACGCCGATCCATCAGGCTTTCATCGCCCATGTCAAAGCACGGCGCGGCGCGCGGTTGGCGGACCAAGACCTGTTTAACGCCGATGTCTGGGTGGGCCAGCAGGCGGTGGATTTGGGCCTTGCAGACGGCGTGGCGCATCTGGTGCCGAAGATGAAAGCACTTTACGGCGATAAGGTGCGCTTACAGCCCTTCGGCCAAAAGCGGGGGCTGTTGTCGCGTCTGGGGGTTCATATGGCGGAAGATATGCTATCATCCGTGGAAGAGCGCGTGATGCGCGCGCATTTCGGGATGTGATATGCTTAAAATCGTGGTGATCTTTCTGGGCTTGATGCTGATCTTATCCATGATTGGCAATCTTGTGGCCAAGTTTTTGGCGCCCAAACCGCCCGAAGCGCCAAAAGCCCGGATCAAAGCGAAATGCGGCAACTGCGGGCGCAGCGTGATTGCGACAGCCCCCTGCGTGTGTGGCAAGGGCTGATGCGCGCGCTGGTGACAGGCGGGGCCAAGCGGATTGGCCGCGAGATCGCCCTATATCTGGCGCGGCGCGGCGCGGATGTGGCTGTGCATTACTCTTCCTCGGAAGGTGAGGCGGCTAAGACGGTGGACGACATCATAGCCTTGGGCCGCAAAGCGGTGGCAGTGCAGGCTGACCTGTTGGATGAGGGTGCCGTATCGGGCCTTGTCGCCCAAGCTGCCGCCGCTTTGGGCGGGCCTTTGACAATCTTGGTCAACAACGCCTCGATCTTCGAATATGACACAGTGCAAAGCGCCACCAAGCAAAGCTGGGACCGTGCCATGGGGTCAAACCTGCGTGCGCCCTTCTTGCTAACGCAAGAATTCGCAGCCCAAACCCCGCCAGCTGTAAGCGACGAACACGGCGAACCCTGCGCCCAAGGGTTGATCGTCAACTTGATAGACCAGCGCGTCTGGAAACCCACGCCAGAGTTCATGTCCTACAGCCTTGCCAAAATGGCGCTTTGGGCGTTGACCCGCACCGCAGCGCAAGGATTGGCCCCCCATGTGCGCGTCAACGGCATAGGGCCGGGGCCTACAGTGCAAGGTGTGCGCCAAAGTGACACCCATTTCGCGCGCCAGCGCGCAGCGACTATTCTGGGGCGCGGGGCCAGCCCTGCGGATGTGACTGCAGCATTAGGATTTTTCATGGATTCCCCGTCCGTAACGGGGCAAATGATCGCGGTCGACGGTGGCCAGCATTTGGCCTGGGCAACCCCTGATGTCCTAGGTGTTGAATAGAGTTTACTCGACACACAAGTGACTTGTGCACCTTCCGTTGAGGGGTCACGATCTGTTTACAATTTATTCATAAAAATCAGCGCGCTACAAAATCCAAAAGATTTTCATTTTTAATTTCAATGATTTAGCAATATGCCTATTTTTTAGGCACATTGACGAAGCGCCCTGAAAACAAGGAAAAAAACAGTCTTCCGATAAGTTCTCCTCTGACTTATCCACAGAAGCGGTGGACTTCTTTTTGCTTGATGCCCGCGCCATATTCTTGCAGGAAATCTAAGAATCAAAAGGTTAACGCCCCAAGTGAGCGATGTCGTCCAAACTGGCCAAGAAGTCATTCAGGCCTATCTCAAAACGCTCGACGGATCGCCCGGCGTGTACCGGATGCTTAACACCAAGGGCGAAGTGCTGTATGTCGGCAAGGCGCGCAATCTGAAGGCGCGGGTGTCAAACTATGCGCGCGACCATGGCCATTCGGCGCGTATTGCGCGGATGGTTTATGAAACCGCCTCGATGATGTTCTTGACCACGCGCACCGAAACCGAAGCGCTGTTGTTGGAACAAAACCTCATCAAGCAACTGAAACCGCGCTACAATGTGCTGTTGCGGGACGACAAATCCTTCCCCAACATTCTGATCGGCAAAGATCACCCCTTTCCCCAAATCAAAAAGCATCGCGGCAAGAAAACCGAAAAAGGCAGCTATTTTGGCCCCTTTGCCAGCGGCGGGGCGGTGACGCGCACCTTGAACCAGTTGCAAAAGGTGTTCTTGCTGCGCAATTGCACCGACAGCATGTTTGAAGGGCGCACCCGCCCTTGCCTACAATACCAGATCAAACGCTGTGCTGCACCCTGTGTGGGCAAGGTCGATGGCCCGACCTATGCCGCCTTGGTGCAAGATGCAGAACTGTTCTTGCAGGGCAAAACCACCGCCGTGCAGGCCGACCTTGCCAAGCAAATGTCCGCCGCCAGCGACGCGATGGAGTTTGAACGCGCAGCATCCCTACGCGACCGGATCAAGGCGCTGACCCAAGTGCAGCAAAGCCAAGGCATCAACCCGCGCGGGGTGGAACAGGCCGATGTCATTGCCCTGCATCTGGACCATGGCCAAGCCTGCGTGCAGGTGTTTTTCATCCGCGCCAACCAAAGCTGGGGCAACCGCGACTTTTACCCCAAGACGGGTGCGGGGGCAGAAGAGCCTGAGATCATGGAAGCCTTCATCGCCCAGTTTTACGACGACAAAGACCCGCCGCCCTTGATCTTGCTGTCGCATCCGGTGGAAAACCCCGACCTCGTGAGCCAGCTTTTGGCCGAGCGCGCGGGGCGCAAGGTGGAATTGGCTGTGCCGTTGCGCGGGGAAAAAGCCGAGCTTTTGGAAAACGCCGCCCGAAATGCCCGCGAAAGTCTGGCGCGACGGATGTCGGAAAGCTCGACCCAAAACACCCTGCTGCGCGGTTTGGCCGAAGCGTTTGATCTGGATGCGCCGCCCGCCCGCATCGAAGTCTATGACAACGCCCATATTCAAGGCAGCGATGCCGTGGGGGGCATGATCGTGGCCGGGGCGGAAGGGTTCCTGAAAAGCCAATACCGCAAGTTCAACATCAAATCCGCCGCAGGGGCCAATTCTGACGACTTCGGCATGATGCGCGAAGTGATGACGCGCCGCTTTGAACGCCTGCTGAAAGAAGACCCCGACCGCAAGACCGATGCTTGGCCCGATCTGTTGCTGATCGACGGCGGGGCGGGGCAGATTTCGGCCGTGGGGGGGATTTTGGCCGATCTTGGGGTGCAGGATCTGGCCGTGGTGGGCGTGGCCAAGGGCATCGACCGTGACGCAGGCAAGGAAGAATTCCACCGCGCAGGCTTGCCGGTCATGGCCCTTCCGCGCAACGACCCTGTGCTGTACTTCATCCAGCGCCTGCGGGACGAGGCGCACCGCTGGGCCAACGGCGCACACCGCGCCAAGCGCGCAAAGGCGGTGTCGATCACCCCGCTGGACGACATTCCCGGCGTGGGCGCGCTGCGAAAACGCGCCCTTCTGGCGCATTTCGGATCGGCCAAGGCCGTCAGCCGCGCGGGCGTGCCGGATTTGATGGCAGTCAGCGGCATATCGCAAGCGATGGCCGAGGCGATTTACAACTTCTTTAATTCCTAACACCGACCAACCCACTGGCCGTTGTCGCAAAACCGTCATGGCCTTGTGATTGACCTCCGATCATCATCGGAGGACATCATGCCCGGCACCCAAGACGACAACGCACAAGACTGGCTGGCCGAAGAATTGGCCGAGGCGCTGGACGAGGATTTCGAACTAGAGCTGGAAGATGCCGCCCTATCGCGCGAAATTGCCAAGATCTACAAAGATCGCCACCCCGACGCGCTAGACCGCAAACATTACCTGACCAGCCTGATCCATATGCAGGCAGAGCTGATCAAGCTGCAAGATTGGGTGCAGCATACCGGCGAAAAGGTCGTCGTTTTGTTCGAAGGCCGCGACAGTGCTGGCAAGGGCGGTGTGATCAAACGCATCACCCAACGCCTGAACCCGCGCGTGGTGCGCACCGTGGCCCTGCCCGCCCCGTCTGACCGCGAAAAGACCCAGTGGTATTTCCAACGCTACATCCCCCACCTGCCCGCAGGCGGCGAGATCGTTCTGTTCGACCGCTCGTGGTACAACCGCGCCGGGGTGGAACGCGTGATGGGCTTTGCCAGCGAAGATCAGGTCGAAGAATTCTTCCGCTCGGTCCCCGAATTTGAACGCATGCTGGTGCGCTCTGGCATTCGGGTGATCAAATACTGGTTTTCCATCACCGACGAAGAACAGCAGATGCGCTTTTTGGTGCGCATCCATGACCCGTTCAAGCAATGGAAACTGTCGCCTATGGATCTGCAATCACGCATCCGTTGGGAGCATTACACCAAAGCCAAAGAAGACATGTTCGCGCGCACCAACATTCCCGAAGCGCCGTGGTATATCGTTGAGGGCAACGATAAAAAACGCGCCCGGCTGAACTGCATCAGCCACCTGCTGTCGCTCTTTGACTATGAAGAAGTCCCGCATGAGGAAATCCACCTACCAGAGCGCGTCTTTAACCCCGATTACGAACGCGCCACCCTGCCGCCCGAGCTATATGTGCCGCAAAAATACTAGATGCGGTGGATCGCGCACGGCTTTCGTCTTGGCGCAGGCCCCCTTTTCGCCAGCGCAGGCATGGGCTAGGTAAAGAGCATGAAGTGGACGATCCCGAACACCCTGACCACCCTGCGTCTGCTTGCCGCCCCCGGTGTGCCGGTGATGTTCTTGTATTTTCACCGACCCATCGCCGATTGGTTCGCACTGACCCTGTTTGTTTCTGCGGCGATCACCGATTACTTTGACGGCTATCTTGCCCGTCTTTGGAAGCAGGAAAGCAAGTTCGGCACCATGCTGGACCCCATCGCCGATAAGGCCATGGTGGTGATCGCCCTGCTGATCTTGACGGGGTATTCCGGCATGAACCCTTGGCTGATCCTGCCCGCAACAGTGATCTTGTTCCGCGAGGTGTTTGTAGGCGGGTTACGCGAATATCTGGGGGCCAAGGCAGGGCTTTTGCAGGTCACAAAACTGGCCAAATGGAAAACCACGGCCCAGATGCTGGCCATCGCGGTGCTGTTTTTGGGCACGGGATTAGAGCATATGGAAGGCATCGCCCGCCAAGGCAAAACGATTGAAGAATATGCAACCCTTGTGGCCCAAGGCTTGGCCGATCCCATCCGGTCTTGCGGGATGCGAGGCTGTTCTTCTTACGCGACTTGGGCGGGCCTTGCCCTGATCTGGTTCGCCGCAGCCCTCACCGCCATCACAGGCTGGGATTACTTCGGCAAGTCCCTGCCCCATTTAAAGGATTAGGCTGGTGGAGGTTTTGTATTTTGCTTGGCTGCGCGAACGCATCGGGCTGCCGCGCGAACGGGTTGAAACCACAGCCCCCACCGTCATGGCCCTGATCGAAGAGTTGAAGGCCCGTGAAGACCGCTACGCCCTTGCATTTTCTGACCTGAAAAGCCTGCGCGTGGCCTTGGATCAGAAACTGTCCTCTCTTGATGCGCCCTTGGCGGGCGTGCGCGAAGTGGCGTTTTTTCCGCCGATGACGGGGGGCTGACATGCGCCTGTCGGTGCAAGAGGCCGCCTTTGATGCGGGGGCTGAGTTGAACGCCTTTAGCGCCTCTGTGGCAGGTGCGGGGGCTGTGGTCAGCTTTACCGGCCTTGTGCGCGACAGTGACGGCAGCCTTCAGGCGATGGAGATCGAACATTACCCCGGCATGACCCAAGCCGCGATTGCCGACATCGCAGCCCAAGCCCAAACCAGATGGAGCTTGACCGATGTGCTGGTGATCCACCGCTATGGCAGGCTGGAACCGGGTGCGCTGATCATGATGGTGGCCACAGCCTCGCGTCACCGCATAGCCGCCTTTGAAGCGGCCGCTTTCCTGATGGACTATCTAAAATCCCGCGCGCCGTTCTGGAAAAAAGAAATTGGCCGCGATGGCGCCACATGGGTGGCCGCCAAGGACGAGGACGAGGCGGCGCTGGAGCGTTGGTAGCGAAAGCAAGCCACAAAATTGGTGACCCCGGAAGGAATCGAACCCTCAACCTCGGACTTAGAAGGTCCTTGCTCTATCCAGTTGAGCTACGGGGCCACGCGCGCATTTAGCGGCAGGGCGACCTGTCACGCAAGGGCGCGTGTCATGAAAATTGACATCGGGTCCAGCACATAGTCGCCAAAGGGCAGGCAGGTGGCAAACCCTGCGGTTTCGTACAAAGCGCGCGCGGGTTTGAATGCGTCTTGCGAGCCGGTTTCCAGACTTAACCGCGTGACCCCCGCGGCCTGTGCCGCTTGCACAATATGCGCCAGCATGGCCCGCGATAGGCCACGGCCACGATATTCAGCCAAGACATGCATCGATTTGATCTCGGCATGGGTGCCGTCAAATATCTTGAAGGCCCCCATCGCCACCGGCACCCCCGCCTCGCGCTGCACAAAGAAATGCACCTGCGGGTGATCAAGGTCGCCTGCGTTCATCATATGGATGCTTTCGGGCGGCGTGTCGGTGTGCATATCGGCGGTGTGGCGCGCGAACAGCACCGAAAGATCGGGGTTGGTGGGGTTTTCTTTCTGGATCATCGGATCAATTCCCGCCCATCAAGGCCATACCGTTGATCGTCAAGGCCCCGGGGGTTGCAGCGTCAATTTCCCAGATCAGCGTATCACCTTCAACCTTCGCCATGCCCTGCGCCATGCCAAAGCCCATCATGGCCTGCGCCCTCATGTCGTCAGGCGCGGATTGAAGGGCGGCCATAAGCGCATCGACCCCGCTCAGAGTGATGGTGGCGTGGCCGGTTGGCAATTCTGTTTCAGGCCCCGCAACCAAAGCGCCTTCATAGGTCAACTGATAATCGGCACCTGTCAGCGCCCCCGGGTTCAACCCCACAGTCACCGTGCCCTTCGGCAGCAGCGCCGCCAACAGTTTGGCGTCAAATTCTGGTTCCGTGGTCGTGGCATCAGGCCCGTAAAGGGCGGAAAGGGCCACGGCCATGGCGGCTTCGGGATCAAAATCTGTCACTTGCACATCCAAGGTCATGCTCTGAGGCACCAAGGGGGCAGCCCATTCGGGCACAAGACCCGCCGGCAACGTCAGGCCTGATATGGCAAAGCCCTGCGCAATTTTTCCCTCGGAAACAGCCCCGTTCAGGGCGACGGCATAGCCCAGCTGCTCAATTCCCAACGCGCCCATCGGCGTGTCTATGCTGAGCATGTTGGCCGTGCCCGTTCCCTGCAATGTCCCAAAGAACGGCATGGCCGCGCTAAGGGCCGCTTGCAGCCCAGCCTGATCGGCCGCCATGGCAGCGTCGTCGGCATGAGATGTAAACCACGAAATCACCTGGAACATCTCTGCACCCATGAACTGGCTGCCTGTCAGGGTTTGCGACAGGCTTTCGGCCTTGATCGTGACAGGCATCGCGGGTTGCCCATCCAAGGCCGGGGTGATCATCGTCTCGGTTAGGCCTGTGGCGGTAAAGCTTGCGTCAAAATCCGTGCCCCCTGCCGCCGCTGCGCGCGCTGTGCTTTGCATGGAACCCGCGTCTAGTGTCATCTCGATCGTCTGGGGCGGGACATCGGGCGCATAGATCGTCTCGCGCAGCGTCAACCCAGAAAACGCGCTGTTTGCCTGCGTAAAGGCCATCAGCGTTTCATCAAAGGTGCCGGTAAAGGAAAGGTTGGCGATCTTTTCTTGCAGGTCCAGCACTTGGGGCATCGATAGGTCGATCGCGACCGCCTGATCCAACATGACGCCCCAAGTGCCATCGCCGTGATCGGTCAACTGCAGGTCTAAAGGGGTCACATTGCCCAGCACGCCCGCATCTTGGCCCAAGTCGATCAAAGGCTGAGCATCGATCGTTAGGTCATAAACATCCCCATTGGCCGTCACGCTGACAACTTGGGCGCCCTGTCCGAGGTAGGTTTGGAAGACCTGATGAAGGCGATCGGCCCCCTGCTGTGTCGCAGGCTGTGCCAGCGCGGAAGACACCAAAAAGAAGGGAACAAGGGCAAGGGCAAGTTTCTTCATGGCGCTCTCCTAGGGCTAGCAGCCCTTGCGGGCTGCGCTGTCAGTGGGTCCATACACCTTTGCGGTGGGTGGCAAAGTTTTCCCCATAGCCACCTGCGCGGATATTCGGGCGGCGGGATTGCGGATCGACCACATCATATTCGATGCCGCGCGCGGCGGCGTAAGCCTCTGCCGCCTCGCGGGTTTCAAACCGCAGACGCACTTGCGACTCCATATCGTCAGACGATGTCCAGCCCATCAGCGGATCGACACTGCGGGCCGAGGCGGGGGCAAATTCCAGCACCCAGCCCTTGGCCTTGGCTGTGCCAGACTGCATCGCCGTTTTGGCGGGTTGATAGATGCGCGCACGCATAGAAAACCTCATGAACAGGGTACGTTGCCACTATTGCAAACTTGGGGGGAAAGGCAAGGTGCTGTCGGCCAACCCCTGGGTTTGGGTGGGGTGTAAGGTGCGGCTGGCCGACAGGGATTGCTGCTTGCAAGGACAACTTGGCCTGAACGCAGGGCGGTTTCAATCACCAAGAGGGCCTCCGCTTGCGGGTTTTGCGTAAAGTTGCGGGTGTTTTCTTAACGATTGGGCAACGAATCCGCCCTGCCCCTTTAACGGGAACAAAATCAGAATAGATTAGACGCGAAGGGAATCACCATGCCCCATAACAACGACAACGCCCTTGCCATCCGCCCCGAGGTTCTGACCCGCCCCAAACTGGAAGGCGGGCGGCGCTTTGTCATGCACACGCCGTTTCAACCGGCGGGCGACCAGCCCAAAGCAATTGCCGAACTGTCAGCAGGCGTTTTGGGGGGCGATCATGATCAGGTTTTGCTGGGCGCTACGGGTACGGGCAAGACCTTTACCATGGCCAAGGTGATCGAAGAAACCCAGCGTCCGGCCATCATCTTGGCCCCGAACAAAACCCTCGCGGCGCAGCTATACACCGAATTCAAAGGCTTTTTTCCCGAAAACGCCGTGGAATATTTCGTCAGCTACTACGACTATTTCCAGCCCGAAGCCTATGTGGCCCGCACCGACACCTATATTGAAAAAGAATCGCAGATCAACGAACAGATCGACCGGATGCGCCACTCGGCCACCCGCGCGCTGCTGGAACGCGACGATGTGATTATCATCGCGTCGGTGTCGTGCATCTATGGCATCGGCTCGGTCGAAACCTATTCGGCGATGACGCAAGATTTGATCGTGGGCCAAAGTTACGACCCGCGCAAGATGATCGCCGAGCTTGTCACCCAAGCCTATCGGCGCAACGAAATGGGCTTTGCGCGCGGATCGTTTCGGGTGCGCGGCGATACGATAGAACTGTGGCCTGCCCACTTGGAAGACCGCGCATGGCGCTTTTCCTTCTTTGGCGAAGAGCTGGAATCGATCACGGAATTTGACCCTTTGACGGGGGCCAAAACCGATGTCTTCAAACAAATCCGCATCTATGCCAATTCGCACTACGTCACCCCCCGCCCCACCCTGCAACAGGCGGTGAAGGGGATTAAGATTGAACTGCAACAAACCCTTGACCGCTTTGTGACCGAAGGCAAACTGCTTGAAGCCCAGCGTCTGGAACAGCGCACCAATTTCGATGTCGAGATGATCGAGGCGACGGGGGCCTGTGCGGGGATCGAAAACTACTCACGCTATCTGACAGGCCGCGCCCCGGGCGAACCGCCGCCCACGCTGTTTGAATTCATCCCCGACAATGCCATTGTGTTTGCCGACGAATCCCACGTTTCGGTGCCGCAGATCGGCGGCATGTACAAAGGCGACTTTCGCCGCAAGATGACCTTGGCCGAACACGGTTTTCGCCTGCCCTCTTGCATGGACAACCGCCCCTTAAAGTTCGAAGAATGGGACGCGATGCGCCCGCAATCGGTGTTCGTGTCAGCCACGCCCTCGGCTTGGGAGTTGGAACAGGCGGGCGGCGTCTTTGTCGAACAGGTGATCCGCCCAACGGGTTTGGTGGACCCGATGGTCGAAATTCGTCCGGTCGAAATGCAGGTCGATGACCTGCTGGACGAGGTGCGCAAGGTATCCTTGCGCGGCATGCGCACCTTGGTGACCACGCTGACCAAGCGCATGGCCGAAGATTTGACAGATTATATGCACGAACAGGGCATTCGCATTCGCTATATGCATTCCGACATCGACACCTTGGAACGCATTGAAATCCTGAGAGATTTGCGGCTGGGGGCCTTTGACGTTCTGGTCGGGATCAACCTGTTGCGCGAAGGATTAGACATTCCCGAATGCGGGCTGGTGGCGATTTTGGATGCGGATAAGGAAGGGTTCTTGCGCTCGGAAACCTCGCTGATCCAGACGATTGGGCGCGCCGCGCGCAACGTAGAGGGTCGGGTGATTATGTATGCCGACCGGATCACAGGGTCGATGGAGCGCGCCCTTTCGGAAACAGATCGCAGGCGGGCCAAACAGGTGGCCTATAATGTCGAACATGGCATCACGCCGCACACGATCCAGAAGAATGTCGAAGATGTGCTGCACGGCCTGTGGCAAGGCGACACCGACCAGTCGCGCATCACCGCCAAGGTTGATAAAGCCCAAGTCGGCCAAAACCTTGCCGCCCATCTGGACGCGATGCGCCAGCAAATGCGCAAAGCGGCCGAGAATCTGGAATTCGAAGAAGCCGCCCGCCTGCGCGATGAGGTCAAGCGCCTAGAGGCGGTCGAACTCGCCGTGGCCGACGACCCCTTGGCCCGCCAAAGCGTGATCGAAGAGGCGGTGGAAGAGGCTGTTTCCAAATCGGGCCGCTCGACAGGGGGCCGCGCGGGTCAGCGCGGTGGCAAGGCGCGGCGGCGTTAGGCCTTGTGCGCGGTGGGCATCGCGGCGACTGTGCGGCAAACGTGAAGAGGGCCCAAGATGGACAGCGACCACGATTCCTACAAACCCGCGCAGATGGCAGCACTGGTCGAAACCGCAGGCGTGGCCAAAGCGCGCATGCCCTTGGGGCGCATGGTGACGCTGGCGGTGCTGGCGGGGGTGTTTATCGGCCTTGGTGGTGCGTTTTATCTGATGGCGATGACTGGCGTTGATGCAGGTTTTGGCCCCGCGCGCGTGCTGGGCGGGGTCGTTTTTGCGTTGGGGCTTATCTTGGTGGTGGTCGGCGGGGCAGAGCTGTTCACCGGCAACGCGCTGATGATCATCGCCGCTGTCGACGGCAAGATCACGCTGGCCGAGTTGTTGCGAAACTGGGGCGTGGTGTGGCTGGGTAATTTTGCGGGGGCTGCGGCGCTGGCTGTGGCCTTTTGGGCATCGGGCATCTTGGCCACGCCTTTTGGCGAGACGGCAACCAAGGTGGCGCTGGCGAAGGCGAGCGGGGGGCCGCTGGTCTGGCTGGTGAAGGGTGCTTTGTGCAACGCCTTGGTCTGCTTGGCCGTGTGGCTCAGCGTTTCGGCGCGTGATACCACAGGCAAGATCCTTGCCATCCTTTGGCCTGTGACGGCCTTTGTAGCTTTAGGCCTTGAACACTCAGTCGCGAATATGTTCTTTTTGCCCTTGGGAATGCTGCAAGGGGCAGACATTCCCGTTTCAGGACTGGTGGGCAATGTGATCTGGGTCAGCCTTGGCAATATCATCGGCGGCGCGGGTGGGGTGGCCTTGGCCTACCGCTTTGCCTTTTTGCGGGGCCAGCCATGAAGCCGCGCAAACCCTTCCTAGACCCCAACCACCCGATGTTCGCCAAGGCTTGGGCCCGCTGGGCCTGCACCTTGGCTCCCATAGCGTGGGGCGGGTTTGAACTTTGGGCCGGCAACCCGATGTGGGCGATCCTGTTCGGCGCAGCGGGGATTTATGCGGGCTATACGCTTAATTACAAGCGATAAGCTTGCCATTGATCTCGCCACTGTCGCCGCGCTTCACGCGCACTTTGCATCCGGTGACCTGTTCGACTGCGGCCAGCATGGTTTCTTCCACCCGCAGGCGATCTTCCCGCCCGACCCAACCATAGCGGACGATTTCAAAGTCATTCCCTTCGCGCCAAATGGTGAAATCGCGGCCATCCAGCCGAATGTTCACCGATTGTGCCCCCAACATCCGCGGCGAAGGCGAATTGGCGCAGGCGGCCAGCAGGAAAAGAACCAAAATCCATCTCATACCCACACTGTTCCACGGACGAATTAATTTTCAGTTAACGCCTCTCGCCCCCACCCATCTTCTGGTGCAAGACGGCCCATCTGTGGCATAATTCCCCAAACACGCCCCCTTCAGCCCAAGCACTCCAAGAAAAGAGGAAGCCATGACAATCCGCGTCACCGTTTGGGGCGAAAACGTCCATGAACAAAAGAACAAAGCCGTGGCCGAGGTTTACCCAAACGCCATCCACGGCACGATCGCCGCAGCCCTCAACGCGGACCCTGCCATCACCGCCACCACCGTCACCCTACAAGACGCCGAACATGGCCTGACGGCGGAAAAGATCGCGCAAACCGATGTGCTGATCTGGTGGGGCCACGCCGCCCACGGCCAAGTCGATGACAATATCGTCGAGCGCGTCACCGATGCGGTTTGGGGCGGCATGGGGGTGATTTTCCTGCACTCTGCCCATTTTTCCAAACCTTTCAAACGCTTGATGGGCGCACCCTGCAACCTGACATGGCGCGAAGCGGGCGAGCGCGAACGCCTTTGGGTCACCTCGCGCCAGCACCCTATCGCCCAAGGCCTGCCCGACCATTTCGAACTGGAAACCGAAGAGATGTACGGCGAGCCCTTTGGCGTGCCCGAACCGTTGGAAACCGTCTTCATCTCGTGGTTCCAAGGGGGAGAGGTGTTTCGTTCGGGCCTGACCTATCGGCGCGGGGCGGGCAATATCTTTTACTTCCGCCCGGGCCATGAAACCTATCCGACCTATCACGATGCCACCGTTCAAAAGGTTCTGTCGAACGCCGTCAAATGGGCCCATAACCCGTCGGCCCGCATCCTGAACCCCAATGACGCGCCCAACACCTCGATCGACATCGCGCTGGAACCCTTGGTCGAACGCGGCCCCCGCCTGCACCATGACGGCGAAGAGGGGTTGCGCTGATGACCAAACCCGTTCGCATCCTGATCCTTGGCACCGGCGGCATGGCCGCCAACCATGCCGAAAACTTCGCCAAAATCAAAGGCGTCACTCTTGTGGGCGGGGTAGACACACGTCCCGAGCAGCTTGCGGCCTTCTGCGCCAAGCACAAAATCCCCAAGGCTTTCGATACGTTAGAAGCCGCCTTGGCGTGGGGCGAGTTTGATGCCGTCACCAACGTCACCCCCGATGCCGCCCATTACGCCACAACCATGCCGGTGCTGGCGGCAGGCAAACATATATTGTGCGAAAAACCCCTCGCCACATCGGAAGCGCAAGCCCTTGCCATGGCGGATGCCGCCGGCAAAGCGGGTGTCGTCAATATGGTCAACCTCAGCTATCGCAACGTGGCCGCTTTGCAAAAAGCCGCCCAAATGGTGGCCGCAGGTGCCATCGGCGAGGTGCGGCATTTTGAGGCGTCTTACCTGCAATCGTGGCTCACCCAACCCGCTTGGGGCCATTGGGACCGCGAAAGCCAATGGCTGTGGCGTCTGTCGACCCAGCACGGATCGAAGGGCGTCTTGGGCGATGTTGGGATCCATATCCTAGATTTTGCCACCTTTGTCGCGGGACAAAAGGTCGCTGAAATCTCGGCCCGCTTGGCGACCTTCGCCAAGGCCCCCGGCGATAAGATCGGCGAGTATCCCTTAGACGCCAACGACAGCATGGCACTGCACCTGCGTCTGGCCAATGGGGCCTTGGGCACCGTGGGGGCCACACGCTTTGCCAGCGGTCACTTGAACGACCTGCGCCTAAGGATTTATGGCACCACAGGCGGGCTAGAAGTGGCATGGGAACGCAACACATCCACGCTGCGGGCCTGCTTAGAAGATCTGGAAAATGCCAATTGGACGACGGTGGACTGCCCGGTTCTGGGCACGATTTATGAACGTTTCATCGCAGCCATTCGTGGGGAAGGTATGGCGGATCCTGATTTTGCGCGCGGTGCTGCTTTGCAAAAGATGCTAGATCGGGCCGAACAATCCGCAGCGCAAGGCGGAGTAAGCTTAAAAGTTTAACAAGTGCGGTGCACCCGCCCGCATTTAACCCGTTTGGAGAGATCAATGGTCAAATCCTATTCGCGCGCACAAATTTTTCTGCACTGGGCTGTGGCCCTGCTGATCGTGTTCAATCTGATTTTCAGCGATGCCATGAGCGAACTTTGGGAGCAGATGGAACACACCGGCCCTGCACCCACAACGACAGGCGCATGGGCCCATATCATCGTGGGCCTGGCTGTCTTGGCTTTGGTGGCTTGGCGCTTGACCCTGCGGGTGACCCGCGGGGTGCCGCATGCACCTGTCGGAACCCATCCCTTGCTGAAATTCGCAGGCGACGCTGGCCATATCGCCCTGTACGCACTGATGATCGCCATGCCTGTGACCGGCCTTATGGCGTTTTACGGCGGGTTCGACACTTTGGGCGATTTGCACGCCGAAGTGCTGAAATCTCTGCTTTGGGCCTTGATGGGGTTGCATGTTCTCGCAGCTCTTTATCACCATTTCTACTTGAAAGACGGCCTCTTGAACCGGATGCGCAAACCCGGATGATCCAAGGTATAACGATGGCCGGCCAAGAGCTGATTTTTCGCAGAAAAATCGTGGCGCTAGGCGTCTAGAAACTGCGCGACGGTCTGGGCAAAAGCCTTTGGCTTTTCGGCGTGCAACCAATGCCCCGCGCCGATCAGCTTGGCAAAGCGCGCATGCGGAAAAAGCGTGCGAATGGGTTCGCGGTCTTTGGCCTGCACATAAGTGCTTTGTGACCCAGTCAGGAACAATGTTGGCCCGTCAAACTGGCCTTTGGTATCGGGCCAGCCGATGATTTGAGGCATCGCCGCCTCTAGCACATCCAAATTCAACCGCCATGCGGGCGGGGTGGATTTGAGGTCCAACGATTGCAAGAAAAACGCGCGAAGCGCAGGGTCGTCGACCTGCAAAGCCAACCGCGCATCTGCCTCGGCGCGAGAAGTCAGCCCCGTCAGATCTAGGCCGCGCATGGCGGCAATGTGGCGGGTTTGGTCGTGGGTATAGGCCACGGGGGCGATGTCGGCCACGACCAGTTTGCGCAACACATGTCCTTGGGTCAGCGCCACCTGCATTGCGGCTTTGCCGCCCATCGAATGGCCCAGCAGATCCGATGTGCCAAGGCTTGCCACCACCTCGGCCAGATCGCCCGCCATATCGGCGTAGCTTTGGCTGGCGGCGCGAAAACTGCCCCCATGGTTGCGCATATCCACCGCCACCACATCGCGCATGGTCGCTAACATCCGCGCAATCGCCCCCCAATTGCGCCCTGACCCGAAAAGCCCATGCGCAATCACCAGGGGCGGGCGGGTTTTCGTATCGCGGGCGGGGTGCAAGATCGTGGTCAGCATGACGCGATGTTACCCTGTCCAACTTTGGCCCGCCATAGGCGTTGATTGCGCGTCTTTGCCCGCGTAGAAAGCCCAAACTTGCGGGGCAACGATGGGCACGATGACGATTGAAGAGATGGCCGACAGCTTGTCGGTTCTGTTTGGCCAGCGCCTGAAGGTGTCTGGGCCGACGTTCGACATCCGCGTCCAGCGCGCCAAGGCGCGCTTGCCCCGATCTGTGCACCGTGCCGCCTTGGAAGTGGCGGCGGCGCATCAGATCGCCCAAAGCCCCAAGCTGCGCGTCCAGTTAGACCACGACGCCATCGCCAGCGCCTATGATCTGTGCTTTACCCATTTGCGCGGCCTTAACCGCGCCAAACGGCGCAAAGGCGTGATCCTTGACACAGCTGCCCGCATCGCCTTTGCGCTTTTGGCCGTGATCGTGCTGTGGGTCAGCGTTTTGCACTGGCGGGGGTTTGTTTAGGGGCTGGTGATGCAGGCTCTAACGCGTCGCGGCTGACCAAAGACACCGTGACAAAGGCCACATACAGCAGCAAATACCACGACCCCACTTTGAACCATTCCATTGCCGTTCCGGTCAGGTGAAACAGCACAATCACCCGCGCCTCGGCCCATGTTTCCAACTTGGCCGCTAAGAACACCGCCTGCGTTGCCAGTGCGAATCAAAACAGCGCATCGTATCGGTGCAGCGGCCAATCCGTTTGCCAAACCGCCTTGGAAACAACGATCGCCCCCAGCATCAGCCCGCCAAACAGACAGGCCCAGCCCTGCTTCAGCACGAACATAACAAACTCACCGCCCGCACCGGTCAGCAAAACGCGCGCCCGGTCCCCGAGCGCGCGTTCGATAGATCGGGTGCCCCGGGCCTTGGCCAAGGGCAGTTTCATCTTACAGGTCCGGATAGATCGGGAAGGCGTGGCACAGGGCTTCGACCTTGGCTTTCACCGCAGCCTCAACCGCGCCGTTGCCCTCTTCGCCATTGGCGGCCAAGCCGTCGACCACTTCCACAATCCAGCGGCCGATCTGGCGGAACTCTTCCTCGCCAAAGCCGCGCGTGGTGCCCGCAGGGGTGCCCAAACGCACGCCAGAGGTGACGGTGGGCTTTTCAGGGTCAAACGGGATGCCGTTCTTGTTGCAGGTGATATGGGCACGGCCCAGTGCCTTTTCGGTGGCATTGCCCTTCACGCCCTTGGGGCGCAGGTCAACCAGCATGACATGGGTGTCGGTGCCGCCCGTTACCATATCCAAACCGCCCTTCATCAGCTCATCGGCCAAGGCCTTGGCGTTGAGGATGACTTGACCGGTATAGGCTTTGAACTCCGGCCGCAGCGCCTCGCCAAAGGCGACGGCCTTGGCGGCGATCACATGCATCAAAGGCCCGCCTTGGATGCCGGGGAAGATGGCAGAGTTGAATTTCTTGGCCAGCTCTTCGTTGTTGGTCAAGATCATACCGCCGCGCGGGCCGCGCAGGGTTTTGTGGGTCGTCGTCGTCGCCACATCGGCATAGGGGAAGGGCGAGGGGTGATGCCCGCCCGCCACAAGCCCTGCAAAGTGCGCCATATCGACCAGCAGGTAAGCGCCCACCTTGTCGGCAATGGCACGGAACTTGGCAAAGTCGATCTGGCGCGGCACGGCAGAGCCGCCTGCGATGATCATCTTGGGCTGTGATTCGACAGCCAGCCGTTCGACCTCGTCATAGTCGATGAGGCTGTCTTGCTTGCGCACACCGTATTGCACGGCGTTGAACCACTTGCCCGACTGGTTGGGGGCAGCGCCATGGGTCAAGTGCCCGCCAGAGGCCAAGTTCATTCCCAAAATAGTGTCGCCGGGCTTCAAAAGCGCCTGAAACACGCCTTGGTTGGCTTGGCTGCCAGAATTGGGCTGCACATTGGCAAAGGCCACGCCGAACAACTGGCAAGCCCTAGAAATCGCAAGGTTTTCGGCCACGTCGACATAGTCGCAACCGCCGTAATACCGCTTGCCCGGATAGCCTTCGGCGTATTTGTTGGTCATCACCGAACCCTGCGCCTCCATCACGGCGCGGCTGACGATGTTTTCGGACGCGATCAGTTCGATCTCGTCGCGCTGACGGCCAAGTTCAGCGGTGATGGATCCAAACAGTTCCGGATCACGGCTTGATAGTGGTTCAGAGAAGAATCCGGCATCGCGGTGGGTCTTGGTCATGGGGCTCTCCAAAAGGTTTGGCGCTATCTAGACCCAGATTTCCAGCGCGAGAAAGCCGGAAAGCGACAGGTTTCGCATCGCACACGAAAAAAGTTTCCGATAGGAAACCTAGCTTGCGCTTTGAATTCCGCAAGCCCCTGAAAGCTGGGGGTTGAGTTCTGCCCCAAGCCTGCCAAGAGTGTCAGAAATTCTAGGAGTACCCGCGTGCCCCAAGGCCAAATCGCTTTTCGTGCCAGCCCAGCCCCCGCCGCCCAAGAGGCGCTGGTGGCCCTGACGGCGCGATATGGGCAAACCGATCTGGACAGCGCCCAGATCATCGTGGCTTTGGGTGGTGACGGCTTTATGCTGCAAACTCTGCACGATGATCACAGCGCGGGCCTGCCGGTCTATGGAATGAACTGCGGCACGGTGGGTTTTTTGATGAACACCTTCTCGCTGGATGCTTTGCCCGAACGGCTGGCTTTGGCGGAAGAGGCGGTGTTGAATCCGCTTGCTATGACAGCCACCGGCACGGATGGCACGGTCACCCACGCTTTGGCGATCAACGAAGTATCGCTTTTGCGCATGGGCCCCCAAGCCGCCAAACTGCGCATTCTGGTTGATGGCAAAGAGCGCATGCCTGAACTGGTCTGCGATGGCTGTCTTTTGTCGACCCCCGCAGGATCAACCGCGTACAACTATTCCGCCCACGGACCCATCCTGCCCATCGGGGCCGATGTGCTGGCGCTGACGGCTGTGGCCGCCTTTCGCCCGCGCCGCTGGCGGGGGGCTTTGTTGCCCAAAGGGGCCGTGGTACGGTTTGAGGTGTTGGATCCGCAAAAACGCCCCGTGCGCGCCGATGCCGACACAAGGCCGGTCACAGATGTGGCATCGGTTGAAATCCGATCCGACCCCTCCGTGCGCCACCGCATTCTGTTCGACCCCGGCCATGGGTTGGAAGAGCGCTTGATCGTCGAACAATTCGCCTGAACCCACCATCCCCCCCTTGGCATTTGTGCACCGCAGAACGCCGCGCTTGACATTTGCGCCTTTCCCCCCCATCTGCACCCTATCCGAAGCCCGTGCCGCGTGAGCACCAAAAGGCCCGGATGACGGTTCCCACCATCACGCAGGGGCACCTGCAATGTGCACGGCTTCTGACGCGGTCAGAGGCGAGGGTGCATTGTTCCTTTGTTTGATGGACGAACCCCATGACGACATTCGCTGACCTTGGCCTTTCGCCGAAGATCCTGAAGGCGCTTGAGCTGACCAATATGACCACGCCCACGCCCATTCAGGCGCAGGCCATTCCCCATATCATGAAGGGCGCTGACCTGATGGGTCTTGCCCAAACCGGCACCGGCAAGACGGCGGCCTTTGGTCTGCCGTTGTTGCACCGCTTGCTGGATATCGGCCACCCCCCTGCACCGCGCCATGTGCGCGCGCTGGTGCTGGCACCGACACGCGAGCTTGTTTCGCAGATTGCCGAAAACTTCTTGACCTTCACCAAGGGCACGGCGGTAAAAGTCACGATGGTGGTGGGCGGGGCCTCGCTGAACCGTCAGGCGGATCGGTTGCTGAAAGGCTCTGACGTGCTGGTGGCGACCCCGGGCCGTTTGATCGACCTGTTGGAACGCGGCGCGGTCACGTTGGAATCCTGCGGTTATCTGGTGCTGGACGAGGCCGACCATATGCTGGACATGGGCTTTATCCATTCTTTGCGCAAAATCGCCAAATACATCCCGCAGCACCGCCAGACGCTGCTGTTCTCGGCCACGATGCCCAACGACATCGAAGAAATCTCGCGCACATATCTGCGCAACCCCGTGCGCGTGCAGGTGGCCCCCCCGGGAAAGCCCGTGGAAAAGATCGTGCAAGGCGTGCATTACATCCCCAATGGCGACAAGGCCAAGCTGCTGGAATCCTATCTTCTCAAACATCCCGGCGAGCAGGCCTTGGTCTTTGGCCGCACCAAGCATGGCGCGGAAAAGCTTTATAAGTTGCTGGTGGCTTGGGGGTTCAAAGCCTCGTCCATCCATGGCAACAAAAGCCAAAACCACCGCGACCGCACCTTGACCGAATTCCGCGAGGGCCAGTTGGATGTGCTGGTGGCCACCGATGTGGCCGCGCGCGGCATTGATATTCCCGGCGTGCGCCATGTCTATAACTTCGACATGCCCAATGTGCCGGAAAACTACGTCCACCGCATCGGCCGCACCGCGCGTGCAGGGGCCGAGGGCAATGCGATCGCCTTTTGCTCGCCCGCCGAGATGGGCGAATTGCAAGCCGTCGAAAAGCTGTTGAAAAAGACCATCCCGGTGGTCGGCGGGGCCGCTTGGGCGGCAGCCGATATCGCGGCAGCGCCAAAGCCCGCGCAAAACCGTGGCCAGCGCCCCGGCGGGCAGCGCCCACAGGGCCAAGGGCAGGGCAAACCCGGCCAACGCCCGCAAGGCGCGCCCAAACCGCTGCGACCTTCGTCTAAAACGGGCGGCGCATCCTCTCCAGCACGGCAAAAGTCGCGCTAAAGCGTTCGGGTCGGGGGCGTGCCCTCGGCCCGAAGCTTCGATTGCCCCCGAAATCTATGCGCAAGTCATCCCATGGCCAAACTGTACTTTCACTATTCTACGATGAATGCCGGCAAATCCACCTTGCTGCTGCAAGCCTCGCACAACTACCGCGAGGGGGGGATGGACACCTATCTGATCACCGCCCAGTTCGACCGCCGCGCCGGTGAGGGCCGTATCGCCAGCCGGATCGGCATTGGCGAGCCGGCCGATACATTTGCCCCGGACGACGACCTTTATGCCAAGCTGCAAGCGCGGTTTGCCAAGGGCAAAGTGGCCTGTGTGTTCATCGACGAGGCGCAGTTCCTGTCCAAACCGCAAGTGTGGCAACTGGCGCGCGCCGTGGATGATCTGGGCGTGCCTGTGATGTGCTACGGCCTGCGGGTTGATTTTCAAGGCAACCTTTTCCCTGGTTCTGCCGCCCTGCTGGCTTGGGCCGACGAGATGCGCGAAGTGCGCACGATTTGCCACTGCGGCAAGAAGGCCACCATGGTCATCCGCCGTGGCCCCGACGGCTTGGCGCTGAAAGAGGGCGAGCAGGTGCAGATCGGCGGCAACGAAACCTATGTCAGCCTGTGTCGCAGGCACTGGCGCGCTGCGGTGGGCGACATCTAGCCTTTGCCTCGCCGATGTTTCGGTGAAAAATCATATCCCTGCGGGAAAGGCAGCGGTTTTCCTTTTTGGCCAAAGCATGGGTGAAGCCCATACCGATTTTTCGCAGAAAAATCGACGCGTCAGCCCTTGGCTTCGGCTTTCAGGGCAATCCAAATGCCCGCCACCACGATCATCGCCATGCCCAGCACCGCAAGCGGCGTCAGCACTTCGCCCCAGATTGCCCAACTCCACGCGGCCGAGGCGGGCAGGATTGTGTATTCGATCACTGAAACCCGTGTGGCATCGGCGATTTGATAGGCCCGCACCATCAACCCCACGCCCAACAGGGATCCAGCGGCTTGCACAAAGGTCCATCCCCAAAAGGCAAGGCTGGGCCAAACCGGGCCACGCATCAAAAAGCCGTCTGTGCCCAAGGGCACAGGCAAGGGCGCGATGGTCAGGACAAGCATGCCAAGGACGCCTGCGACGCCAAGCGCCAAAAAGAAACCGGCAAGCAATGTCTCGGCACTTTCTTGCGGGCACCAACGGCGCGTGGCGATATTGCCCATGGCGTAAAGCGCGCCTGCGGCAATCGGCAGCAGGGCCGGCAAAGAGGCGCCCCGCATCGCCTCTGGCCCCAGAACAAGGATCACGCCGGCAAAGCCCAAGGCCACGGCCAAAATGCACACCGGTCCAATGCGCGTGCCGTAGGCAAAGCGCTCGATCAACAGCACGAAGATGGGGGCCGTGAACAGGCCCGCTGCAACCAAAGCCACGGGCAAAAAGGCCAAAGCGCCAAAGTAGATCACCATGGCAAATCCATGAATGGCCGAACGTGCCACGACTGCAGGCAGGTTCTTCGCCCCCAAGCGCAGCCCCAAGGGGCGCAGGGCCAAGACCAAAATGCCCATGGCCATTGCCGTGCGCGTGGCGTGAAACTGCCAAAGGCCTGCATCGGCCGCGATGACGCGCACGAAATTGTCCGTAAAGCCGATGATGCTGGCATAGATCACGATCATGCCCGCTGCAGCCATTGTCCGGTCGCCTGTCACCTGCGTCTCCCTACCCGATGGCCATATCAAACCGCGCCACCCGCAGTTTTTCCCGCCTAAATGCGACCCCTAAGCCCTGATTTGCCCGTGAATGCGCGCGCGCAAGGCGCGGGGCGGATTGTGGCGCGGGGGGGCATCCGCTAAGCTTCGTCAAACAGCGTTAACCTTGCATGGCTTTATGACCGCACTGACCAAATACCAGCGCTTGGAATGTGTCGGGCTGTGGCGGCTGACGGCCTCGGCGCAATTGCGCGAGGTGGTGGTGAATCTGCGCGATACAACCTTGGTTCTCGCGGATCCGCGCAATGAAATGCCCCTGTCGCATTGGTCGCTGCCATCGGTCGAACGGGTGAACCCCGGGGAAATGCCCGCGCTTTTCACCCCCGGGCGGCTGGAAGATGGCACGCCCAGCGAAACGGTCGAAATTGACGATACCCAGATGATCGCAGCCCTTGAAACCGTGCGCTCGACCCTGATCCGCCGCCGCCCAAAACCCGGTCGACTGCGGGGGATAGGCTTGGTCTTGGGCGTGACCTTTGGTGTGGTTTTCGGCGTCTTTTGGCTGCCCGAGGCGATGATCCGGCACACAGCGTCCGTGCTGCCCGTGGCCACGCGGGTGCAAATCGGCAAGCTTGCCGTGGTCGAAGCCGCGCGCTTGACAGGCTCTGCCTGTCAGGGGGCTTTGGGGCGGCAGGGGGCGGGGGCTTTGGCACAAAAGCTGTCAGGGCAGGGTTTGGGCGAGATTGTCGTGGTGCGCGATGGCGTAGCGGGGGCCTTGGCCTTGCCGGGGGGGATTGTTCTGGTCTCTAACGCGTTGATCATCGGGGCAGAGGATGCCGAACCTTTGGCTGGTTACATTCTGGCGGCTCTGATGCGCGCCGATAGCGACGATCCGGTCATCGCGATCTTGCGCCATGCGGGCTTGGCTGCAACCGTGCGGTTGCTGACCACGGGCCACCTGCCCCTTGACGGACTGGCGGGCTATGCTGAAACCTTGCTGAATAGCCCTGTCTTGGCCTTGCCCGATGCTGAGTTGCTGGAAAAGTTTAAGCAAATCGGACTGTCGTCGGGCGCCTATGCCCGTAGCCTTGACCCAAGCGGAAAAAGCACCGCGCGCTTAATCGCGGACGATCCCTTCAAGGGGCTCTCGCCCGCGCCGATCCTGTCAGACAATGACTGGATCCGGCTGCAGGGCATTTGCGCGAACTAGGTTATTTCGTGCCAAACATCCGGTCGCCCGCATCGCCCAAGCCCGGAACGATATAGCCGTTCTCGTTCAAATGGCTGTCGACCGAGGCGGTGACGATCTGCACGTCGGGGTGTTCGGCGTTCATGTGGCGAATGCCTTCTGGGGCTGCCAAAAGGCACAAAAAGCGAATGTTGCGCGCACCAGAGTCTTTGAGCAACTTGATCGCCGCAGCACTGGAATTGCCTGTGGCCAACATAGGATCAACCACAATGCAGATGCGGTCCTGCAATTGGTCGGGCACTTTGTAATAATACTGCACCGGTTGCAGCGTTTCATGGTCACGGTACAGGCCCACGAATCCCACCCGCGCGGCGGGGATCAGTTCCAAAATCCCGTCCAGCAGCCCGTTGCCTGCCCGCAAAATTGAAATCAGCGCCAGTTTCTTGCCGTCAATGGCAGGCGCGTCCATCTCGCAGATCGGGGTTTGGATCTTTTTCGTCGTCATCGGCAATTCGCGGGTGACTTCATAGGCCAACAGCAGGCTAATTTCGCGCAAAAGCTGGCGGAAAGACGCGGTGGACGTGTCTTTTTCGCGCATCAGGGTCAGTTTGTGCTGCACCAAAGGGTGGCTGACGATGGTTAAGTTTTCAAACATGGGCAGTCTCCAGCCGCTTGGCGATTTTGTCTTTGGTATCGGTGTCACAGAAGGCGGCGTCAAGCGCTGTACGGTTAAGCGTGGCAAAGACGCCCTCGTCCCAGTCAAACGCCTCGTGCAGCATCTCGTATTCGCGAGTCAAATTGGTGTGAAAAAACGGCGGGTCGTCGGTGGACACGGTGACCTTGACGCCGCGGTGATACAACTCGCCGATAGGATGTTTGCGAAAGCTTGGATAGATACCCAAAGCCACGTTCGACCCCGGGCAGCACTCCAGCACGGTGCCGCGTTCGGCCAGTTCATCCACCAGGGCCAGATCTTCAATCGCGCGAACGCCGTGGCCGATGCGCTGCGCGCCCAGATCGTGCACAGCATCGCGCACCTCAGACGGGCCAGCCCATTCGCCGGCGTGAACGGTGGGCTTCAGGCCGGCCTCGCGGGCGGCATCAAAGCTCCACCGGAAGTCTTTCAGCTTGCCCATGGTTTCCACCCCCGCAATGCCAAAGCCCACCAGAAAATCCCCCGCCGTTTCTGCCGCACACAGCGCGGTTTGGCGGGCCTTGTCGGGGCCAAAGTGGCGGATGCAGGTGGCTATGGCTTTCATGGTGATGCCCGCCTCACGTTCCAGCACCGCCGCCTCTTCGCGCATGGCTTGTAGATATTCGCGCCACGCGCCGCGATCACGGCCACCGCAAAAGTCGGGCGACAGGAAGATTTCGGTATAGATCACCCCATGCTGCGCTTGGTCTTCCAGCACAGCGCGGGTCAGGCGTTGGTAATCTTCGGGGCGGGTCAGGGTGGTGCAGGCGGCTTCGTAGACTTTGACGAATTCGGCAAAGCCAGAAAAGCGGTAAGACCCATCGGGGGAAAAGATGCCCGCGATGTCGATGTGTTTTTCCTTGGCCAAGGCAGCAATAAAGCGCGGCGGGGCAGCGCCTTCCAGATGCAGGTGCAGTTCCAGTTTGGGGGTCATAAAAACGACATTCCGATCCCTTGCGCTTGTATGTTCAGATGGGCCGCGACCGAGGCCGCCACATCGGCAAAGCCCCGCAACCCGATGGGCCGCGCGCCCAAGCCTGCGGCGACCAGCGGCACGCGCTCGCGGGTGTGATCGGTGCCATGCCATGTGGGATCGTTGCCGTGATCGGCGGTAAAGATCACCAGATCGCCGGGTTTGAGGCGTGGCAAAAGCGTGCCAACGCGGGCGTCAAACGCCTCTAGCGCGCGGGCATAGCCTGCGACATCGCGGGGGTGGCCATAGAGGCTGTCAAATTCCACAAAGTTGGCAAAGGTTAAAGAACCGGGTTCGGATTGCTCTGTCAGCCTGTCAAGATGATCGAAAAGCGCAAGGTCGTCTTGGCCTTTCCACAAATTGCCAATCCCGCGCATGGAAAAGATATCGCCGATCTTGCCCACCGCATGGGTCGCCCTGCCCGCCATTGCCGCCCAATCCAGCAAGGTGGGCGCAGGCGGGGCCATGGCGTAGTCGTGGCGGTTGGCGGTGCGGTGGAAGGTTTGTGCCGTGCCAGTGAAGGGCCGCGCGATCACTCGCCCGACATTCATAGCGTGCAGATGGGGCGCAAGATCGGCGCTAAGTTTCAGCAATCGTTCCAGCCCGAAGCGTTCCTCGTGCGCTGCGATCTGAAACACGCTGTCGGCAGAGGTGTAGCAGATCGGCCAACCGGTTTGCAGATGGGCTGCGATATGCTGCGCGATGATGGGCACGCCGGAAGAATGGCAATTGCCCAAGATGCCGTCCGTTCCCGCCAACCGACACACCAGCGCCACCAGATCGGGCGGAAAGGCGGGGATGGTGTTGGGGAAATAGGCCCACTCCCACGGCACGGGCACGCCGGCCAGTTCCCAGTGGCCCGATGGCGTGTCTTTGCCGCGACTGACCTCGCTCAGCGCCCCCCACAAGCCCCGCGGTGCCGCCGACAGCCCCGGCGTGTCAGCGCCCGAGGCCAGGCGGATCGCTGCCCCCAAACCCAAGCCATCCAGATGCGGCAAATGCAGCGGGCCTGCGCGCCCGACATCGGCCCGCCCTGCCGCACAGGCTTGGGCGATATGGGCCAAAGTGTTGGCCCCCGCATCGCCGAAATCGGCAGCATCGGGCGCACCGCCGCAACCCACCGAATCCATCACGACAACAAAAGCGCGGTTGAGGTCAGACCCCATCAGGCGACCCGTTTCAGGATCAGTGGCGGGTCGTCGGGGGCGACATCGGCCAAGCTATAGGCGGCTTGGACAGCGTTTATCGCCGCCTCGGCTTGGGCTTCGGTCGCGGCGTGGACCATGCAAAGGGGTTCGCCAAAAGCGATCTTCTCGCCAATGCCCGCAAGGTCAGACAAGCCGACCGAGGGGTTGATCTTATCCCCCTCGCGCTGCCGCCCGCCGCCCAAGCGCACCACGCTGAGGCCCAGCGCTTCGCCGTCAATCTTGTTTACAAAGCCAAAGCCCAAACTCGGCACGGCGCGGATCACGGTTGCGGCAGGCAGGCGGTCGGGCCAGCGGTCAACAAAGTCGGCAGGCCCGCCTTGCGCCGCGATCATGCGGCCGAATTTTTCGGCGGCATCGCCCGATTCCAGCGCCTGCGCGATCCGCGCCGCGCCATCCTCAGCGTCATGGGCCAAGCCGCCCAAGGCCAGCGCCGCGCCGCCCAAGGCCACGGTGATGTCCCACAGGGCGGTGTTGACGGCGGTGCCGGTCAAGGTCTCCATCACCTCAGCCACTTCCAGCGCGTTGCCGGCAGCGGTGGCGAGGGGTTGGGACATGTCGGTGATCAACGCTGCGGTCATGCAGCCCGCCCCTTGGGCGGTGGAAACAAGGGCGCGGGCAAGCGCCTCGGCCTGTTCAACGGTTTTCATGAAGGCGCCAGAGCCGCATTTCACATCTAACACCAGCGCCTCTAACCCCGCCGCCAGTTTCTTGGACAGGATCGAGGCTGTGATCAGATCAATGCTTTCCACCGTGCCTGTCACATCCCGGATGGCGTATAGTCTTCGGTCGGCGGGGGCGATTTCAGCGCTGGCCGAGACGATGGCGCAGCCCGTCTGCACCATCTGGCGGCGCAGCTGCGCCTCTGACAGGCCGGTGCGAAAGCCGGGGATGGATTCCAGCTTGTCGAGCGTGCCGCCGGTATGGCCTAGCCCCCGCCCTGAGATCATCGGCACATAGGCCCCGCAGGCGGCCAAGGCAGGCGCTAACAGCAGCGAGACACAATCGCCAATCCCGCCGGTAGAGTGTTTGTCGATCACCGGCCCCGACAGATCCCATTGCAGCACATGGCCCGTGTCGCGCATTGCGGTGGTCAGCGCCACGCGGCCGGCTTCTCCTAACCCCTTTAGCAGCACGGCCATAGCAAAAGCCCCCGCTTGCGCATCGCTGACCGTGCCTGACGCGAGGCCTGCCGCGAACCAAGCGATCTGGTCCGCAGGCGGGGGGACCCCGTCGCGGATTTGGGCGATGATGGCGCGGGCATCCATCAGGCTTTGGCCATATGGGCGGCGGTGAAAACACCGGGCAGCAGGTCGGCCACACTCATCACCTTTTGTGCGCCGTCCGTGGTGCACAGCGTCACCTTGACATCGGGGGCGGCAAATTCGGCAATCTTCTGGCGGCACCCGCCGCAGGGTGGCACGGGGGCGGGGCTGTCGGCGATGACAAGGATTTCAGCAATCGCCGTATCGCCCGCCGCAATCATCGCCGCAATCGCCCCCGCCTCGGCACAGGTGCCTTCGGGATAGGCCACGTTTTCAACGTTGCACCCGACATGGACAGCACCTGACGTGGCGCGGATCGCCGCACCCACCTTGAAGCGCGAATAGGGGGCATAGGCGCGCAGGCGCACATCGGTGGCAGGTTGCAACAGCATGGGAACCTCTTGGATCATAGGGACTGACTTTGGGCTGAATGTGGTTGTCTTGCAAGCGCTGCACCCAGCAAGCGGGGGGCCAGCCCCCCGCACCCCCCGGAGTATTTGCGCCTCGGTGAAAGGATTAGAGCAAAGTTGTGGTAAATTGTCCGGGAAGGGAGACTTCGACCAGTTGCAGGTCGGGGGTTGTTTCGCTGTAACGGGTGGCAAGGCCGGGGGGGATGACAAAGGCATCGCCGCTGGACAGACGGTAGGGGTCTTTGCCCTCGCCCTCCAGCGTCATCTCTCCGGCCATGACAAAGGTGAAAAGGATATCGCCGTCGTGCTTTGTCCACGGGGCTGTGCCTATCGGGCGAGCGACCAGAACCGAGGCCGTGCCGTTTGTGTTGGCATTGATCGTGGTGTCGCGCGCCTCGAACCCGGGGATGCGGAAGGGTAAGAAAGCGCCTGTCGCGCCGATGTTGTGGACGAAGCGTTGGCCTTCCCAGACACGGTCGGGGTTCACTGTGGCGTTGGGCAAGGTCATGTCGTGGTCAATCTCGGTGATATGGTCGGCGGGGACGCCGATTTCGATCACCTCGATCCCGTCGCCGGATTCCAGCACGCGGTGGCGGATTGTCGGGGGTTGGATGAAGCAATCGCCCGCGTGCAGCCGGCGGATGCCGCCTTGGTCTTCATAGAGCACGTCAACCCAGCCTCGGATGCAGAAAATCAGCTGAAAGCCGACCTTATGGTAATGCACCAGATCAGGCACTTTGCCATCGGGCACGCGAATATGGCTGGCAATCATCGCCCCACCCAAACGGTTGGGCACCAGATCGCGGTACATCATGCCCGCGCGGCCAATCACCCAAGGGGCTTGATCCGCCAGCTTACGCACCACAAAGGCGTGTTCGGTTTTGGGCAGCACGAGCGGGGGGTTCAACTCGTCCAAGCTCACCAGCGTGCCGCCTGGCGAGGTCACTTCGCGCTGGCCTTGCGCGATGCTGGCCCAATCGTCTGACAGCACGCACACATGGCCCGCCCCGCCCGTGGCCCCCGCATCCAGCCGCAAGCGCAGGCCGTGGCCGGAGATCACCGCCACCGCCGGATTGTCGGCGGGATAAATCATATCCAGCCGCATCCCCAGCGTTTTGGTGAAGAAGGGCAGATCGGCGCGCAGATCCGTGGTGGGCAAGACAAGTTCGGCTTTAGTTTCTGGCATTTCATTTTCCCTAGGTTTGCGACATGGTGGCGCTCACTCCGCCCATTTGCAAGAAGCGCGGGAAAGAGTTGTACAAAAGTCCCGACTTTTCAGCCCGCGCCCCCAACGCAAATCTGGACAAGTTGGTTGAGGAGACAGTCGTGACCGAGCAACGCCCAGACAACGCCCGCCAAGCCGCCCTAGATTATCACGAATTTCCCAAACCCGGTAAGCTGGAAATCCGCGCCACCAAGCCCTTGGCCAATGGCCGCGATCTGGCGCGGGCTTATTCGCCCGGCGTGGCCGAAGCCTGCCTAGAGATCAAGGCCGATCCCGCCACCGCCAGCCGCTACACCTCTCGTGCCAATCTTGTGGGGGTGGTGACCAATGGCACGGCGGTGCTGGGGCTTGGCAACATCGGGGCGCTGGCCTCCAAGCCGGTGATGGAGGGCAAGGCGGTTTTGTTCAAGAAATTCGCCAATATCGATTGCTTTGATATTGAGTTGAACGAGCCTGATCCCGAAAAGCTTGCCGCCATTGTCTGCGCATTGGAACCCACCTTTGGCGCGATCAATCTGGAAGACATCAAGGCCCCCGATTGTTTCATTGTCGAACGCCTTTGCCGCGAGCGGATGAAAATTCCGGTCTTTCACGACGATCAGCATGGCACGGCGATTGTGGTGGGGGCGGCTGCCACCAATGCGCTGCATGTCGCGGGCAAACGGTTTGAGGATATCAAGATCGTCTCGACTGGCGGCGGGGCGGCGGGGATTGCCTGTCTGAACATGCTGTTGAAACTGGGCGTGCGGCGCGAAAATGTGTGGCTGTGCGATCTGGCAGGGCTGGTGTACAAAGGCCGTGTTGATCAGATGACCGATCAGAAGGCCGATTACGCCCAAGGCACCACGCCCGCCACGCTGGATGAGGTGATCCAAGACGCCGACCTGTTTTTGGGCCTGTCCGGCCCCGGCGTCTTGACCGCGGATATGGTGCGCAAGATGGCGCCGCGGCCGATCGTCTTTGCCTTGGCCAATCCCAGCCCCGAAATCCTGCCCGATGCCGTGCGCGCCGCTGTGCCCGATGCGATCATTGCCACGGGGCGCAGCGATTTTCCCAACCAAGTCAACAATGTGCTGTGCTTTCCCTTCATCTTTCGCGGTGCGCTAGATGTGGGGGCCACCACGATCAACGACCAGATGGAACTGGCCTGTATCGAAGGCATCGCAGCCCTTGCCCGCGCCACCACCAGTGCTGAAGCCGCCGCCGCCTATTCCGACGAAAAGCTGTCATTTGGTGCAGAATATCTGATCCCCAAGCCCTTTGACCCGCGCCTGATTGGCGTGGTCGCAAGTGCTGTGGCCAAGGCTGCGATGGACAGCGGCGTTGCCACCCGCCCCATCGCCGATCTGGCAGCCTATCGCCACACGCTGGACGGGTCGGTGTTCAAATCGGCGCTGATCATGCGCCCTGTTTTCGACGTGGCGCGCCAATCCAGCCGCCGCATCATCTTTGCCGAGGGCGAGGACGAGCGCGTTCTGCGCGCCGCCAGCGCGATGCTGGAAGAAATGACAATCAAGCCCATCCTGATCGGCCGCCCCGAGGTGATGGCCGCGCGCTGCGAACGCTTTGGGTTGTCGATAAGGCCAGACCGCGACTTTGCCGTGGTGAACCCTGAAAGCGATGCCCGCTACCGCGATTACTGGAGCAGCTATCACCAGCTTTTGGAACGCCAAGGTGTCACCCCCGACACGGCCCGCGCCGTCTTGCGCACCAACTCCACCGCGATCGCCGCCATTGCGGTGCATCGCGGCGATGCCGACAGTCTGATTTGCGGCGTCTTTGGCCAGTATCTGGGCCATTTGACCGATGTGCGCCAAGTGCTAGCGCGGGGCGGGCGGCACCCTGTGGGGGCGCTATCCTTGATGATTTTGGAAGACGGTCCGCTGTTTGTGGCCGACACGCAGGTCAACCCGATCCCCACGCCCGACCAAATCGCTGCCGCCGCCATGGGCGCTGCCCGCCACGCCCGCCGCTTTGGGGTAGAACCGAAGATGGCGCTGTGTTCGCATTCCAACTTTGGCAATCTAGACAGCGATTCGGGTCGGCGGATGCGGGCGGCGATGGAGATCCTTGACGCGCGCGAATGCGATTTTGAATATGAGGGCGAGATGAGCCTTGACGCCGCCCTTGACCCTGACCTGCGCGAGCGGATCTTTCCGAACTCGCGGCTGAAAGGGGCGGCCAATATCGTGATTTTTGGCTATACCGATGCCGCAAACGCGGCGCGCAACATGTTGAAAATGAAAGCGGGCGGGCTGGAAGTGGGGCCGGTTTTGATGGGCATGGGCAACAAGGCGCATATCGTGACCCCGTCCATCACCGTGCGCGGGTTGTTAAACGTCTCGGCCTTGGCGGGCGCGCCGGTTTCGATTTACGGCTAAGGGGCGGCGATCAAAAGAAGCTTTGCGGGTCAATGTCGATGGCAAGGCGCAGATTGGCGGGCTGTTTCAACTGGCCCACCCATTCGGCCAAGGCCCCTTGCAGGGGGGCTGATTTGTCCGCCTTGACCAGCAAGCGCACCCTGTGCCGCCCGCGTACCCGCGCGATCGGGGCGGGGGCGGGGCCGTAGACGGTGGCCCCGATTCGGCGCAAGGGGCCGTCGCGCCGCGCCAGTTCTGCACCAAAATCAAAGACTTGGCCGACATCGGGCGAGGACAGGATGATCCCCGCCATCCGCCCATAGGGCGGCACGCCTGCCGCCCGCCGCTCGTCTGCTTCGGCGGCCCAAAAGGCCTCTTCGTCGCCGCCCAGAATGGCTGCGATCACCGGATGGTCGGGCTGATAGGTTTGCAATAGGGCTGTCCCGCGCAGGTCAGCGCGGCCTGCGCGGCCTGCGACTTGGCGGATCAGTTGAAAGGTGCGCTCGGCGGCGCGTAGGTCTGATCCTTGCAGGCCAAGGTCGGCGTCGATCACCCCCACCAATGTCAGAAGCGGAAAGTTATGGCCCTTGGCGACGATCTGGGTGCCGATGATGATATCGGCCGCCCCTTGGGCAATGCGCTGGATTTCCTCTTTCAGCGCGCGGGCCGAGGTGAACAGGTCAGACGACAGCACCGCAAGCCGCGCGTCGGGAAAGCGGGCCACCACCTCTTCGGCCAAACGCTCGACCCCGGGGCCGACGGGGGCCATGCGGCCGGCCACGGCGCAGGTTGGGCAGGCAGTGGGGATGGGCTTGGTCGCCCCGCATTGATGGCACACAAGGCGCTTGAGAAATCGGTGTTCCACCATGCGCGCATCGCAATCATCACAGCCAATCTGATGCCCGCAGGCCCGACACAGCGTGACGGGCGCAAACCCGCGCCTGTTCAAGAACAACAGGCTTTGCTCGCCCTTGGCGATGCGGCTTTCCACCGCTTTGGCCAAGGGGTCCGATATCCAACGGTCGGCGGGCAGCTTTTGGTCGCGCATATCGATTGTATGCATCGCGGGCAGTTCTGCCGCGCCAAACCGTGCCCCCAGATCCAGCCGCGCATATTTGCCCGCCTTTGCATTGGCCCAGCTTTCCAAACTGGGCGTGGCCGAGGACAAAACCACCTGACACCCAAGGATCGAGGCGCGCAGCACCGCCATATCGCGGGCATGATACAAGACGCCCTCTTCTTGCTTATACGACGTGTCATGCTCTTCATCGACCACGATCAGGCCCAGATCGCGAAAGGGCAAGAACAGGGCCGAACGGGCACCCACAACCAGCCCCACCCCGCCTTCGGCCGCCATGCGCCACAGGCGGCGGCGTTCGGTGGCGGTGATGCCGGAATGCCACTCGGCCGGTTTGGCACCAAAGCGCGCCTCCACCCGCGCCAGAAAATCGCCGGTCAGGGCGATTTCGGGCAAAAGGACCAGCGCCTGCTGGCCATGGCGCAGGGTGGCTGCCACGGCTTCCAGATAAACTTCGGTCTTGCCCGAACCAGTGACGCCTTTCAAAAGCGTCGTGCCATAGCCCCCCTTGGCCACCGCCGCATGCAATGCTGCACCTGCCGCGATCTGGTCACCGGCCAGCCGTGCGGGGCGATTGGGGTCCATCGCCGGATAGGGCAGGTCTTTGGGCGCATCTTCTTCCAGCAAAACCCCAGCTTTGACCAAGCCCTTGATGACCGAAGGGCTGACACCCGCCGCTTCGGCCAATTCTGACAGCATCACAGGCGCTTGGCCCTGAATGCGCAGGGCTTCGACAACCTTGTGGCGCGCCTCTGTCAAGCGGTTGGGCATGGCTGTGGTGGCCAAGCGGTAGATGCGGCGCGTGGCAGGAGGTAGGCCCAAGCCCGGCGCACGGGTGGCCAAGCGCAACATGGCGGCCAGCGGGGTTAGGGTATATTCTGCTGCCCTTGTCAAAAAGGCGCGCATCTCGGCCCGCATCGGGGCAGACTCGAGCAAGGGGCACGCAGCGCGCAACTTGGCAAGGTCAAACGAGCCTTCGCCCCTGCCCCATACCACCCCCAAAACCCGACGCGGTCCAAGCGGCACTTGCAGAAAATCACCATCGCCACAGCCGCCCTCAGGGGCCAGATAGTCCAGCACACGGCCGATGGGTTCGCAGGTAAGAACCCCGATCCGCTCGCCCGCTGCATAGACCCGCTCTGCCACGATTGTCCCCTTAAGGTTGCCCCTTGGCCTATCCGCCCGTGTCGCGCCGTGCAACCCCCGCGCCGAAGGTGGAGGCACGCCCCTCTGCAGAGAGGGCTTTTGAAAGTGAGGCCAAATTCAAACCCTGTGGCAAGAGGGACTCACCTTGGCAATCTTGCACATTTGCGGGGGCGACAGGGCCGCAGATCAGTTGTAATTAGGGCAAAGCTTCTAACGGCGAGACAGTTGAGATGATAGATCCAGACACCCGCGACCGAATTTTGGCTGAGCCAGAGGCCCTCTTGGATGACCCCACCGTCATGCAGGCGCTGATTGACGCGCACGCGCGCACACTTGGCGGCAATATCGTTGACCTGCGCGGCCTTGCCATTGAACGGCTGGAACAGCGACTGGACCGCCTAGAAGACACCCATCGCCGCGTGGTTTCCGCGGCTTATGAAAACTTGGCCGGCACCAATCAGGTCAACCGCGCGATTTTGCACCTGTTGGAACCGATGGATTTCGCAAGTTTTCTGGCCGCTTTGAATGGCACCGTCGCGAGCACCCTGCGGGTGGACAGACTGCGGCTGGTGCTGGAATCTCGGGCCGAGGGGGACAGCGCTTTGAGCCAGATTTCCGACGCGGTGCAGATCATGCCGGCGGGCTTTGTGGCGGATTATCTGTCCTTGGGGCGCGGCACGCCCACCAAACCCGTTGTCTTGCGGCAAGTTGTGCCCGACTTAACCGCAATCTACGGCGTGGCTGAGGGAAAGGTCGGATCCGAGGCGCTGTTGGCCTTAAACCTAGGGGCGGGCCGCCTGCCTGCGCTTTTGGCGATGGGGGCTGCTGACGCCAACCACTTTAAACCCACGCATGGCACAGACTTGCTGCAATTCTTTGCCAGTGTCTTTGAACGGCTGATGCGCAAATGGCTGAACTGACGTCTTTTTCCGCAGCCCAAGCCGAGGCGCTTGCGCGCTGGTTGCACCATCTCAGCGGTCTGCACGGCGCATCCGAAAAGACAGTTCAGGCCTATGACTCTGATCTGCGCGGTTTTTTGGCATTCCTGTCGCAACACCACGGCGCAGGCGAGGGGTTGGGCGCGCTGGACGCCCTGCCGCATACCGACCTGCGCGCTTGGATGGCGGCAGAGCGGGGGCGAGGGCTGTCAGCACGGTCTTTGGCGCGGTCTTTGTCGGCTGTGAAGAACTTTCTGGGCTGGCTTTCGCAGCAACACGGGTTTGATGCCACCACAGTTCTGTCCGCCCGCAGCCCAAAGTTTGCCCGCAAATTGCCGCGCCCTTTAACCGAGAAAGATGCGCAAGACGTCTTGGGCGACATTGGCACCTTTGCCAGCCAAGATTGGATTGGCGCACGCGATACGGCGGTGGTGACCCTGCTTTACGGTTGCGGCCTGCGGATATCCGAGGCCTTGGGCCTGACGGGCGCATCCCATCCTCTGCCCGAGGTGCTGCGCATTAGGGGCAAGGGCGACAAGGACCGTCTTGTGCCAGTTTTGCCCGTGACGCGCGATGCCGTGACCGAATACCTCCGGCTTTGCCCCTATCCTGTCGAACGCAACGCCCCCCTGTTTCGCGGCGCAAGGGGGGGTGGCTTGAACCCGCGCCTGATTGCCAAAGCGATGGAGCAGACGCGGTTGCGACTTGGCCTGCCCGCAACGGCCACGCCCCATGCGATGCGCCATTCCTTTGCCACGCATCTTTTGGCAGCAGGGGGCGATTTGCGCGCCATACAAGAGCTTTTGGGCCACGCCTCACTGTCCACAACACAGGCCTATACGGCCGTTGACGCCGCCCGATTGATGGAGGTTTACGAGCAATCCCATCCGCGGGCCCATCAGGCGGGCTGACCGGCACCGCGCCCCTTGTGTCTTTGCACGGGCAAAGCAAATCTCTTCCCCACGCTTGCAAGCGCGCCGCATTTCAGCCATCAATCCCCGATGGATATACGTTTCAAAGCCCTCATGGTTCACCTTCTGACAGCGACAGGATCGGTCTTGTCGATGCTGGCCATGCTTGCCGCGGTAGAAGGCAAGTGGAGCATGATGTTCCTATGGCTGGTCGTGGCGCTGATCGTCGACGGGATCGACGGCCCCTTGGCGCGGCGTTATGACACGGTGACAAACTGGCCGCTGTACGACGGGGTTTTGTTGGACTTAATCGTAGATTACCTGACCTATGTCTTTATTCCGGCTTATGCTTTGTACACCAAGGGTATGTTGCCGGGGTGGACGGGTTTGGCGGCGATCATGGTGATCATCTATGGGTCGGTTATCTATTTTTCCGATACAAGAATGAAAACAAAAGACAAAAGTTTTGCGGGCTTTCCGGCCTGTTGGAACATGGTGATTTTGGTGTTGTTTGCGATTGAACCGCCACATTTTGTTGTTTTGGTGACGGTGATTGCCCTGACGGTTGCGATGTTCTTGAACCTGAAGTTCGTGCACCCGACCCGCACACCGCGTTGGCATGGGCTAAACCTTGGCATGGCGATTGTGTGGCTGGCCTGTGCCGCCAACGCCGCATGGCTGGACTTTAACGAGGGGATCATCGCCCATTGGGGGCTGATTTTGTCCTCGCTTTACCTGACATTTGCCGGTGTCGTGCAGCAAATTTTTCCGGCCAACTCCTCGGACAATTTGTCTTAAAGTCACGTCATAAAGTCGCTCCAACGGATCCGTGCGGCACAGACGATCAAGGTTTCGCAATCGGCGTGATACCATCCGGCAAGATTAGCCCCATGCCACCTTGCGCGCGTTGCTGCGGCACGTTCGCCGCACTTTTCAACGCCCGTGTGCACCACCCGCATCATGGCGCGGGTTTGCGGCGTCAGGGTCCGGAGGGACGATAGCCCTAGAAAATGAGGATAGGCAGTCAGGGGCCTTTGAGGTTTGAGGCAAGACTGCAAAAGGCACAGGCTTTGTCATGCGGCCCTTATGTGCCACGCGGCTTGGCACGCAATGTGGGTTCGGCCTTCGTCGGGTCTTCTGGCCAAGGGTGGCGCGGGTATTGGCCGCGCATATCTTTGCGCACATCCGCATAAGATGAGCGCCAAAAGCCCGGGATATCCATCGTCACTTGCAAGGGCTTTTGCCCTGGCGAGAGCAGCGTCACCCGTAGTGGCAGGCGCTTTTGGCCCACCACGGGATGCATTGTGACGCCAAACATCTCTTGCACTCGCACCTCGATTGCGGGGGCTTCGCCATCGTAGTCAATTGGCACGGCGCGCCCCAAGGGGGTTTCGAACGCGGCGGGGACAAGGCGGTCCAATTCGGCCTTCTGTTCCCACGACAGCAAGGATTTGAGCGGTTCAGTCAGATCCAGCGATTTCAGATCCGATTCTGTTTTCATCCGCGTCAGGAATGGCAACAGCCACCCGGCATCAGCCAGAAGGGCTGTATCGGTCACCTCTGGCCAGCCTGACCCTTGGGCCAAGGCCATGCGGGCGCGCAAGCGGCGGGCGGACGGGGTCCAGGGCAGGCCAAGTGCGCACAAACCGTCAAAGGCGGCGCGGGCGATGGCTGCGGGCGGGGCGTCCCATGGGCGTTCTTCCAGCACAAGGGCGCCCAAGGTTTGCTGGCGACGGGCCAGAATACGTCCCTCGCGGCGCGACCAGTCGCAGGCCTCGCGCCAGTGCAATCGGGCGGCGTAAAGATGGCGCAGTTCGGCTTCGGTGAGGACGGCGGCTTGGCGGATCCGCGCCTCTCGCGGGTCGCCGTCAAGATCGGTGGCGACCAACAAGCGCGCGCCAGACAGGGGAGTGCCGGCCTCCATCACAGCGCCTTTGCCGCCAGAAAGCACCCAGCGCGGGGCATCGCCCTTGCGGCGCAGGCCGATGCGATCAGGGTAGGCTAAAGCTGCCATTTGCCCAAGGCTTAGGCCAGAGAGTTGGGGTTGTTCGGAGGCTTGCCCTGTTTGTGCAGCCAAAGCATGGGTCAGGCGTTTGGCTTCGGTGCGGATACGATCGAGGATGGGGCGATTGGCGGGCCAGGGGTGATCGGCCTCGTAGCCGCGCAGGTCGGTTATCGCTTTCAGGCGCAGCGCCAGATCAGGCGGCGCACCGCGCAAGGGATCACGTTCTTCCAGAAGGGCTGCAAGCGCGGCCGACTCGGGGCCTGCCACCAACAGCATATGGGCCAGTCGGGGGTGCAGCGGCAGGGCAGCCAAGCGGCGGCCATGGGGGGTGATGCGGCCTTGATCCAAAGCGCCCAAGTCTTCCAGCAAAGCCCGCGCTTCGGCCAAAGGCGCGGGCGGCGGCGGCGTCAGAAAGGGCAGATCGGCCCCGCCCCAAAGGGCAAGTTCCAAGGCAAGGCCCGCAAGGTCAGCGGCTTCGATCTCGGCAGGGGGATGGGGGGCAAGGGCGCCCTCTTCTCCCTTAGACCAAAGCCTGTAGCAGATGCCTGAAGCGACACGCCCCGCACGGCCCCGGCGCTGTTCGGCCTCGGCTTTGGTCACGCGTTCGGTCACCAAACGCGACATGCCCGAGGAGGGATCAAACCGCGCCCGCCGCGCTTTGCCGCCGTCAACGACGATGCGGATATCGGGCAGGGTCAGCGACGTTTCGGCGATAGATGTCGCCAAAACCACGCGTCGGCCTGCGACCGGGCCAAGGGCTGCGCGCTGGGCGGAAAACTCCATCGCGCCAAAAAGCGGCAAAACGGTGCAGTCGGGCACGCGGCCTTCTAACGCAGCGGCAACCTTTCGGATTTCGCCCTCGCCCGGAAGGAAGGCCAAAAGACCGCCGTCGGGAACCTCGGCCAAGGCGTCCAGAATTTGCGCAGCCATCACAGATTCGATGCGGGCGGTGGGGTCGTAAGCGTGGGGCAGCCAGCGGGTTTCAACCCCAAAGGCGCGGCCCGCCGACGTCACCAAAGGCGCATTCCCCATCAGGCGCGCAACGGGTTCGGCATCTAGGGTCGCCGACATGACGATCACCACCAGATCCTCGCGCAATGCGCCACGCAGTTCCAAGGTCAGCGCTAGGCCCAGATCGGCCTGAAGACTGCGCTCGTGGAATTCATCGAAAACCACCGCCCCAACTCCCGGCAGGTCGGGATCGGATTGGATCATGCGCGTCAAAATGCCTTCGGTCACCACCTCAATCCTAGTGGCGCGGCTTACCTTTGCCTCGCCCTTGATGCGGTAACCAACGGTCGCACCGACAACCTCTCCCAAAGTTTGCGCCATCCGCTCAGCAGCGGCGCGCGCCGCGAGGCGGCGGGGTTCAAGCATTAAGATGCGTCCCTGGATCAGGTTGCTTTCCAGCAAATCCAGCGGCACACGGGTGGTCTTGCCTGCACCCGGCGGAGCTTGCAAGACCACCATGCCGCGCGCCGCCACCGCAGCGCGGACTTGTGGCAACACGTCATCTATCGGCAAGGGGTCAGGCCATTGGGTCATGGGCCCTTATCGCGGGGCGGGGCGGCGCACTCAACCCCCGGCGTTGCTGCGCCCCGCCGGAGGGTTTCACACCCTCCGGACCTCCCGCGGGATATTTGGGCACATATGAAAGGGGCAAGGGGCCTGTGATTTGGCCCAATCCTGCCGAAGAACGTTGCAGCGGCGAACTGGACGGTCGCGTTTGATATGAGGGCCACTGGCATTTCTTTGCAGTGTGGGGCAGTCTGCGGTTCTGGGAGAGACCCGATGGATGTGCAGGATCTGACAAAGGCGGTCAAGGCGGGCGACAGGCGTGCCTTGGCGCGCGCCATTACGCTGGTCGAAAGCGGGCGGGCTGATCACCGTGCGCAGGCCTTGGCTTTGATTGCGGCCCTTGGCCAAGAGCGGCAAGCGCTGCGGATGGGCTTGTCAGGCACGCCGGGGGTGGGCAAGTCGTCATTCATTGAAACCTTCGGGCTGATGCTGACAGCGCAGGGCCTGCGGGTGGCCGTTTTGGCGGTGGATCCGTCGTCGGCGCGGACGGGCGGGTCGATTTTGGGTGACAAAACCCGGATGGAGCGGTTATCGCGGGATCCTTTGGCCTTTATCCGCCCCAGCCCCAGCCGCACGGAATTGGGCGGCGTGGCGCGGCGTACCCGCGAAGCCGTGGCCCTATGCGAAGCCGCGGGCTTTGATGTCATCCTCATCGAAACGGTGGGGGTGGGCCAATCCGAAACCGTGGTCGCCCAGCTGAGCGACATCTTCGTGCTGCTGCTGGCCCCAGCGGGCGGCGATGAATTGCAAGGTGTGAAACGCGGCATCATGGAAATGGCCGACATCTTGCTGGTCAATAAGGCGGACGGCCCCTTGATCGCGACGGCCAACCGCACTTTGGCCGATTACGCCGGCGCTTTGCGCTTGTTGCGCCACCGGCCACAAGACCCAGAAGGCTTTCCAGCCGCGCTGACCGTTTCCGCCCTTGAAAACCGCGGGCTGGTCGAGGCTTGGGCCGCGATCCAGTCGCTGGCCGCTTGGCGGCGCGCACAGGGGCATTGGGCCAACACCCGCGCCGATCAGGCGCGACATTGGTTTGCCCAAGAGGTGCGGCAGGGCCTGCTTTTGGCCCTTGAGCGTGAGCCGGTCTTTGGGCTGATGCGGCTTTTGGGGGAAAAGGTGGCCTTGGGGCAACAAACACCAGATTCGGCGGCGGCAGAATTGCTGGCGCGCTTGGGCCGATGATCTGCGCGATGCCGCGAGGTAAGCGGCGAATCCAAAGCTTTGAAGACAGGCTGCGATTTTATCGGGGGTGAATCGCTTGACGAGGGCGGCTTTAGACTTTAAACGCCAGAAATCGAATTCGGAGCATGCCGTTTTGGCCGCTCTCTGCCGTCTTGAACGAAGGAATACCACGATGTCGCGCGTCTGCGAACTTTCGGGCAAGGGCCCGATGTCTGGCAACAAGATCAGCCATGCCAACAACAAGACCCGTCGGCGCTTTTTGCCGAACCTGAACCAGATCACCCTGATCTCGGACAGCTTGGGCCGCAGCTTTCAACTGCGCATTTCGGCGGCCGCGCTGCGCTCGGTCGATCACCGTGGCGGATTGGATGCGTTTTTGCTGAAAGCCAAGGATGACGAACTGTCGTCGGACGCTTTGGCCATCAAGAAAGAAATCGTAAAGGCGCAGGCCGCCGCCTGAGCTTTTGACGTTACCTTGTAAAGACCCCGGGCCAAATGGCAGCGGGGTCTTTCTTGTTATGGCCGTGCCTTTGGGGTAAAGGCATGGCATGCGCGTGATCCTGTCCCTTTTGCTGTCGCTTATCCTGGTGCTTGCCGCGCAAACCGAGGCGGTGGCGCGGTCGGAAATGTCGGGATCTTATGATCAGGTGATCTGCGGTGCGAATGGCGCAGAACAAATCACCTTGGATGCTGCGGGCCACGCGGTTCATCGCCACCCCTGCACGCATTGTTTGGCGGCCAGTGTTGCCACAGCAGATACAAGCGCTGCGGGCGATGGGTTGTCTGCCCCCCTGACAAAGGGGCAACGCTTGTGGCCTGACCTTGCAGGGCAAGCGCGTTTTGCCAACCCACCCGCCCCCGTGGCGCGTGCGCCACCCTTTGTCCTTGTGTAAGCGAAATCCATTTTTCCCTTTGACGAGGATATCATGAAACGAACCCTTATCGCCGCTTTCGCGGCCCTGCTTGCCGTTCCTGCCTTGGCCCATGACGGCGTCCACATCATCGACCCCTTTGCGCGGGTCATCGGCCCCTCGGGCGCTGTTTACTTTCGCATCGGCAATGACGAGGCGACCGACGATACGCTGATTTCAGCCACAAGCCCGGATGCGGGCATGGTTATGCTGATGACATCTGGCGCCGGCAGCGATGGCGTGATGAAAATGGCGGATGCGCCGGAAGGCTTTGTCGTGCCCGCCAAGGGCGAGCGGGTCTTGGCCAGTGGCGGCGACCATGTGATGCTGATGTCGCTGACGCGCAGCCTGAAATCGGGCGACATGGTAACGCTTGTTCTGAACTTTGCGAAGGCGGGCGAGGTGCAGGTGTCTTTGCCCGTGGATAACGACCGCAAGACGCCGCCCGGCATGGGCCCCACCCCCAACGATTCTCAATCTGGCCACGTTGCCGCAACCCCCTTGCAAAGTAAGCCTCTGAGCGCGGATCAAGTCGCCATAGTCGAGGTGATGAAAGCCATGTTCGACAAGCCCGAGGCCCCCCTGTCAGTGGACCCTGTGGTGGTGATGGGCGATGCAGCCCTTGCATCTTGGGCGCAGGGCGATATGGGCGGGCGGGCTTTGCTGGCGCGCAAGGATGGCGTGTGGAGCATCACCCTGTGCGGCGGACCTGACCTGCGTGCGCCTGAGTTTTTAGCCGCCAATGGTGTGAAAGATGCTGAAATGCTCAGCCAGATGTTCAACACGGTCGAGGATGAGATGGGCGCCGACAAGGTTGCGTTTTCCTCAAAATTCCCGCAAGTCGTGATGATGTCCACGCCGCCTGCCAACTGATCGTCGGTCAAGGGGGCATTTCTGCAAGGTGCAGCCATGACCCCCTTTCACCTGATCCCCCAAGCTTTAAATGCGGCGGACTGCGATCGCTTGATCGCCTTGTGTCAAACGGCCCCCATGAAAGATGCAGGCTTGGTGCGCCAGACCACGGCCCACCAGATAAGACGCGCCGAACTGTCATGGCTGGACGATCTGCCCCAAGCCGCTTGGGTGATGGAGCGCATGATGCGCCTTGTCGCCCAAGCCAACCGCGAAGCCTTTGGCTTTGACTTGACCGAATTTGCCGAAAGCCCGCAAGTTGCCCGCTATGGGGCCGAACGGGAGGGCCACTTTGACTGGCATTCCGACATCGGCGCCGGGGTTTTGGCCGCCAAGCGCAAGTTGACCATCGTGGTGCAGCTCTCGGCGCCCGAGGATTACGAAAACGGCACGCTGGAAGTCTGGCCCGATAGCACCATCCGCCAAGCGCCGCGCGACCGGGGGGCTGCTATCTTATTTCCAAGCTTTGCACTGCACCGCGTTACGCCGGTGACAAAAGGCACGCGCTGGTCGCTGACGTTATGGTCACACGGGCCAGCGTTTCGTTAGGGTGCCATTCACCCGTTGCAAGACAATTGCGCCTGATCCCCGAAAGTGGTGTAGCGTTCCCAAAAGGCGTCATCGCGTTTGGTTTGCGACATGCGCAGCTTTTCGGCCTTATCGGGATCTTTGAAAAAAGACGCCACGAGGCTTTGATCGCTGTTTTGCAAAGTGATATCGGCCACTTGCTGGATGCACGAACACAAAGCGCGGTTCGCCGCCTCGCGCGCCGATTTAAGGCACGCCCCTTCGATCGGGCCTGCCGTAGCAAAGCTTGCCATGCAAAAAACCGACGCGGCGGCCAAAGCTGCCTTTGCCATATACCTATTCATCTGCTGCCTCGTCGATCAGGCTCTGATAGCCCCGCCTTTTTATTGCCACATTTTTACCACGCCCCTGCATAGACTGCAATTGTGACAGCAGTTCATGCGCGCGGGCACGCAGGGCGGGGCTATGAACTTATTGCCACCGGTTTTCCCCCCCTTCCCCCCCTACCTGCAAACGGCTATATGCGGGCGCATGACCCAGCTTGACCTGATCCGCAACTTCTCGATCGTGGCGCATATTGACCACGGCAAATCCACCCTCGCCGACCGGTTGATCCAATCAACCGGTACGGTCGCTGACCGCGACATGAAGGCGCAGCTTTTGGACTCGATGGATATCGAGCGCGAGCGCGGCATCACGATCAAGGCCAACACGGTGCGCATTGATTATAAGGCCAAGGATGGCAAGACCTACGTCTTGAACCTGATCGACACCCCCGGACATGTGGACTTTGGCTATGAAGTCAGCCGGTCGATGCGGGCTGTGGAAGGGTCTTTGCTGGTGGTTGACGCCTCGCAAGGGGTGGAGGCGCAGACGCTGGCCAATGTGTATCAGGCGTTGGACGCGGGGCACGAGATTGTGCCGGTGCTGAACAAAATCGACCTGCCCGCCGCAGAACCCGAACGGATTCGCCAGCAGATCGAAGATGTGATCGGGCTGGATGCGTCGGATGCGGTGCTGATTTCGGCCAAGTCGGGGATCGGCATTCCCGATGTGCTGGAAGCCATCGTCACCCGCCTGCCGCCGCCGAAAGGCGACCGCGATGCGCCGTTAAAGGCGATGCTGGTCGATAGCTGGTATGACCCCTATCTGGGCGTGGTCGTCATGCTGCGGGTGATGGACGGTGTGGTCAAAAAGGGCGACCGCATTCGCATGATGCAGACCAATGCGGTGTACGGCATTGAAAAGCTGGCGGTGTTAAAGCCGCATATGGTAGATATTCCCGAATTGGGGCCCGGCGAGATCGGGATTTTTACCGCCCAGATCAAACAGGTGCGCGACACGCGGGTGGGCGATACCGTCACCCATGAACGCAAGGGCTGCGCAGACCCCCTGCCCGGTTTTAAGCCTGCCCAACCCGTGGTGTTCTGCGGCCTGTTCCCCGTGGATGCCGCGCAATTTGAAGACCTGCGCGATGCGATTGAAAAACTGTCGCTGAACGATGCGTCGTTTTCGACTGAGATGGAAACATCCGCAGCCCTTGGCTTTGGCTTTCGCTGCGGGTTCTTGGGCCTGCTGCATCTGGAAGTGATCCGCGACCGGTTAGAGCGGGAATATAATCTGGAATTGATCACCACGGCCCCGTCGGTGGTGTTCCATCTGTATATGAAAGACGGCGAGGTGCGCGATTTGCACAACCCCGCCGATATGCCCGACCTGACCTTTGTCGACCATATTGAAGAGCCGCGCATTAAGGCCACGATCATGGTGCCCGATGAATATCTGGGCGATATTTTGAAACTGTGCCAAGATCGGCGCGGGATTCAGATGGATATGAGCTATGCGGGCACCCGCGCTATGGTGGTTTATGACCTGCCCTTGGCCGAAGTGGTGTTTGATTTTTACGACCGCTTGAAATCTGTCTCGCAGGGCTATGCCAGCTTTGATTATGTGCTGTCAGAATACCGCGAGGATTTTCTGGTCAAGATGTCGATCTTGGTGAACGACGAACCGGTCGACGCCCTGTCGATGATGGTGCACCGCGACCGGGCCGAGATGCGCGGACGCGCTATGGTGGAAAAGCTGAAAGAGTTGATCCCCCGCCATATGTTCAAAATCCCGATCCAAGCCGCAATCGGCGGCCGCGTGATCGCCCGCGAAACGCTGTCGGCGATGCGCAAAGACGTGACCGCCAAGTGCTATGGCGGCGATGCGTCGCGCAAGAAAAAGCTGCTCGAGAAGCAGAAAGAGGGCAAGAAGCGGATGCGGCAGTTCGGGAAAGTGGAAATCCCGCAGGAGGCGTTTATTTCGGCGTTGAAGATGGATGGGTGAGTTGGATCGTAGCACAAAAGACATTAGTCTAAATTAACTTGTGACCTTGGCTAAGAGCTGGACAACGAATCGAGAATAGAACTGAAGTCTTCCCATTTTGAGTCCAACGCTAATTGAACAAAATGCTCGGGAATCGACGCCCACTCAGAAATTTCTCTTACCGTCATTTCGTTTGAAGAAATCTTAGTACGTGCGAGTGTCCGTGCGGCGCGCGGGAAGAGTAGGTTAACAGCTTGAAATTCTGCGAGTCTATCAACCGATGCCATTAAACTTTCCGGAGACTCTGCATCAATCTCCAATGGACCAACAATTTTTTTGGCCAGTCCCTCAATCATCTCGGGGTTTACCGTTTTGACGATTTGGCGATCGAAAATATGCACCATTTCCTTCGCACAAATTGCACGCTGCCAATCTGGCGCCATCGAGCATGGATAAACAATCAAAGTCGTCCAAATTGGTTCACCATAAACTGAATAAGGTTGTCTCCATTGATGGATCACACCCCTCAAAATTGCCGTATCAAGGTCTTCCGCACAAAATATAATCCGATCTTGAATTCCAAGTTCTACGATGAAATCACGGATTTCTTCTATTTCAATCGGAAGTTCAGTTCGGTTCTCAAACTTCTGTAGAATTCGTTTCAATGCACCGCCCCAAAGTAAATGGACCTAATTCTTCTTAAAAAAAATGTATATTTTCTTCACGGCCAGTTTAGGATCTAGGCGCGTATCTAACGCTCCTCGGAGGATTGTCGATCAGGCCACGATCTTCCGCAGCCTTCACCGCTACCGTCGCCGCATCGCATAGTTCTTCAGCGGTTACGCCACTACGCGTACCGAGAAAGAACTTGAAATTCTCCAGTTGTCTGCCCCCTGCAACCAGCAAAGAGTGCAGCGCTAGTGTCTGATCATTCATTTTCGTCTCCATCTCCAAATTTATCCACATGCAGGCCTTGCTTGGCTAGGACATGCAAAAACCTTGCACGCGCTAGGGCAAAGTCGCTGTCAAGCCCAAATTTGTTCTTCTCATATCGCATACATGTTAACAACCACTTGACAAAAATAAATTTTACAAAAGCAAATCATTCGTCGGGGTCAAAGTGATTCAAGACAGTATATCGAGGGCACTTACTCCTTCCTTAGCCCTTCCCCAGCCCAGTCAGGCGCGCCCCGATTTTCTGACGGGGGTTTGCTGCACAACGCCCGTTGGCTTGCGGCTTCAAGCCTTCAGCCAAGGGGCCGGGTGTACTTCCACAGGAATGCCACCTTTTCGGCCCCAAGTGGCGCTGGATGAAGCGTTGGGTTAGGTTCAGGGCGTGGCGTTTGCCTACCGCCCAAAGGCCCCAACGCCCCGCAGCTTGGGGTGGCGGTTCATGTCTTTGTATAGCAGATACCGAAACGGGCCGGGGCCTGCGGCATAGCAGGCTTGCGGGCAAAAGGCGCGCAGCCACATGAAATCGCCGGCCTCGACCTCGACCCAATCAGAGTTCAGTTTGTAGACGGCTTTGCCTTCCAGCACGTAAAGCCCATGCTCCATCACATGGGTTTCTTCAAACGGGATCACGCCGCCGGGTTGGAAGGTGACGATATTGACCTGCATATCATGGCGCAGGTCGTCGTTTTCGACAAAGCAGGTGGTGGCCCAGCGGCCTTGGGTGTCGGGCATGGGGTTGGGGGGGATAAGCGCCTCGTTCGTCACGAAGGCGTCGGGCACCGCCCAGCCGGGGGCGGGTTCGTAGAGTTTGCGGATCCAGTGCAGGCGGGCGGGGGTTGGGCCTGTGGCGTGCAGCTGCCAGTCAAGGCCCGGGGGCAGGTAGGCGTAGCCGCCTGCGGTTAGGGTGTGGGTTTGGCCTTGGAACGTAAGGGTCAGGGTGCCGTCGGTGACAAACAGCACGCTTTGCACCCCCGCATCGGGTTCGGGGCTGTCTGATCCGCCGCCGGGGGCGATTTCCAAGATCAGTTGCGCAAAGGTTTCCGAAAAGCCGCTTAAAGGGCGGGCGATGATCCAGGCGCGGGTGTCGGCCCAGCCGGGCAGAACCGAGGTGACGATTTGCGTCATCACGCCGCGGGGGATGACGGCGTAAGCCTCTGTAAAGATGGCGCGTCCGGTGTGAAGGGCGGTTTGCGGCGGCAATCCGTCTTGGGGGGCGGCGTAGCGTGTCATGGCAAGATGTCCTTTAAGCGCAGCGCCGCGATGCGTTCGACTTGGGCGCAGGCGGTGGCGAATTCGGTCGCGGTGTCGTTGGACAGGCGGGTGTGGAAGGCCTGCAGGATTGACGCCTTGGTGTTGTCGCGCACGGCAATGATGAAGGGAAAGCCGTGTTTGGCGACATAGGCGGCGTTGAGGTCTTGGAAGGTTTGGCGTTCGGCATCGGTCAGCGCGTCTAGGGCGGCGGCGGCCTGTTCGGCGGTGCTTTCGGGCGTCAGGCGTTTGGCTGCGGCGAGTTTGCCGGCAAGGTCGGGGTGGGCTTGCAGAACGCCCAAACGCTCAGCCGCGCTGGCGGAACGAAACATCCGCGCTAGGGCGTTGTGCAGGCCCACAGCGCTGTCATGGGCGCGGCCGAGTTCAAGATCAAAGGCGCGTTCGGCGATCCAAGCGGAGTGTTCAAAGATGCCGCCAAAACGGGCGACAAAACGGGCACGCTCCATCTGCGAGGGCCGTTCATGGCGGTGGTGCGGATGGGTGGCGGCCCAATGCTGGGCAATCTGGATTCGGCGGGCGAACCAGACGCCGTCATGGGCGCGCGCATAGTCCAAGAACCTTTTCAGCCCTGCAATCTTGCCCGGACGGCCGATCAAGCGGCAATGCAGGCCCACCGAGAACATCTTGGCCGACCCTGCTTGGCCTTCGGCATAGAGGGTATCGAAGGTGTCGCGCAGATAGGTGAAGAACTGCTCGCCCTCGATATAGCCAGGGGCGGTAGCGAAGCGCATATCGTTGGCTTCTAACGTGTAGGGGATGATCAGCTGATCACGGGGGCCAACCTCGCGCCAATAGGGCAAGTCGTCATCATAGGTGTCAGAGATCCAGTCGAACTGGCCGGTTTCGGCGGTTAGATCGACGGTGTTGACCGAACAGCGGCCGGTGTACCAGCCGCGCGGTGCTTCGCCCACCACTTCGGTGTGCAGGCGGATCGACTCGGCGATCTGGCGGCGTTCTTCGTCGGCGGGCATATCGCGGTGGTCGACCCATTTCAGGCCGTGGCTGGCAATCTCCCATCCGGCGTCTTTCATGGCGGCGACTTGTTCGGGGTTGCGCGACAGGGCGGTTGACACGCCGTAGATGGTGACGGGAATGTCCATGCCGGTGAACAAGCGGTGCAGACGCCAAAAGCCTGCGCGGGCCCCGTAATCGTAGATCGATTCCATGTTCCAATGGCGCTGGCCGGGCCATGGGGCAGCACCGGCGATGTCGGACAAAAACGCCTCTGACTGGCCATCGCCGTGCAGGATGTTGTTTTCGCCACCTTCTTCGTAATTCAGCACCAAGGAAATGGCGATTTTCGCGCCGTTTGGCCATTGGGCGTCAGGCGGGGTGGCCCCGTGGCCACGGAAATCTCTGGGATAACGTTGCATCTGGACCCTCAAAGGCTGCAGGTTACCTTAAGCGCGATAAACGCAAGGGAATATCAAATAAAGCCGGAAAGTGCTTTGTGCGATGTTACAGGTGCAGGCGGCGGGCGAATGCCGCAAAGTGACACAAAAAGGGAGGCTGCGATGGCGGATGGATGGCTGACGACCCATGTTTTGGACACGGGCCGCGGAGTTCCGGCGGCGGGGATCAGAATTGTGCTGTCTCGGTTGACGGACGGCGGCGCGGTGCAGGTGGCGGAAGCGGTGACCAATGCCGATGGCCGCACGGCAACGCCGCTGCTGAAGGGGGCCGATTTTCAGGTGGGCCGCTACGAGCTGATGTTTTTCGCAGGCGAGTATCTGCGCGCCAACGGGCAGGTCAGCGGGGCGGTGTTGTTTCTGGATGAGGTGCCAATTCGGTTTGGCATCAGTGATGAAGCCTCGCACTACCATGTGCCGCTGTTGCTGTCGGGCTTTGGCTATTCAACCTATCGCGGCAGCTGACGCCTTTGGCCGCCTGCGCCTTGCAGGATGCGCAGCAGGCGGCGGCGGTCTTGGGCGAGGGCGGCGTCAATCAACCCCTCGACCAGCCCACGCGCTTTGAGGTGCGGGCCGAGGGTGGCGTGGGATTAATCGGCAAAGAGAATATGGTCGCAACCTTTTTGGGGCGGGAAAAGAAGCGCTTGGGCTGCATCGTCTTGCAACCCGTGCAGCAGGTAAAGCGCAGGGCCTTGGGGCAACGGGGCGGTGAGGGTTTGCGGCAAGGTTTGCGTCCACTCGCGCCAGCGTGGCTCCCATTTGGCGGCGGGGTGATATTGCGGGCTGATGGCCAAAACCGCAGTTATGGGCAGGGTTTGGGCGGCGCGCAGGGCTGAAAACGCGCCCATCGACGCGCCTATGGCCAAGATGCGGGTGACCTTTTGGCGGGCTTGCAGGGTGGCAAGGGCTTGGGCCAGCACCGCGTCAAAGCCCGCGGCCGTGGCCCAACTGCGTGCGGCGTCCATCACGAACAGGGCCGGGCGGCCACGCGCCGTGGCAGAGCGCACAAAGTCGGGCGAGGGGATGCGGGTGGCATCGTGGCCGATCGAGGCAAAGGCGATGACCAGATCGTCAGAACGGCCCGCGATGGCCTGAACAAGGTACGGCGAGCGATTGACCAGCGTTTCAAACGGCGGCATCGGGACCAAGGGTGGCGCGGCGCATCTCGTCTTTGATGCGGGCCACCATGAAATCGGTGAAAAGCCGCACCTTGCTGTCTTTGGCGCTGCGCTGTTGCGACAGAAGCGACAGTTGCGCAGGCAAGGGGGCGGCATCGACGGCCACGGGCACCAGGCGGCCTGTGCGCAAATGGTCGGCCACTTCGAAGGCGGGTTTGAGCACAATGCCGCGCCCGTCCAGCGCCCAAGCTGTTAACACATCGCCGTCATCCGATTCGTAAGGGCCTGCAATTTCAAAGCGGCGCGGGCCTTGGGGGGTTTGCAGCGTCCATTGGAATTCTTTGGCACCGGGGAAGCGCAGGTTCAGGCAATCGTGCTTGTCACGCACCAAAGCCTCGGCATCTTTGGGCATGCCGCGGCGGGCGACATAGGCGGGGGCAGCGCATAAAAGGCGCGGGCAATCGGCGATGAGGCGGACTTTAAGGGTGGAATCTTCAAGAATTCCAAGATGAAAGGCGACATCCAAGCCCTCAGCGGTCAGATCAATCACCCGGTCTGACAGGCGCAGGCGCACGTCGATCGAGGGGTAGTGATCTTTGAACGCGGGCACATGGGGGGCAATAAACCGACGCCCGATGCCCAAGGGGGCGGCGACAAACACCACGCCGCGCGGGTTTTGCGCCGTTTCCATTACTGAAGCTTCTGCTGCGTCAATTTCTTGCAGCACCTTTTGCGCGCCTTCGTAAAAGATGCGCCCTGCCTCGGTTGGTTGCAGGCTGCGGGTGGTGCGGTTGAACAGGCGCACGCCAAGGTGCTTTTCCAGTTCCGAAATACGCGCCGAGGCGACCGCGGGCGACGTGCGCTGATCACGCGCCGCTGCAGACATCGACGACAGGTCATAGACCCGCACAAACATGCGAAGATTATTCACATAAGACATGGGTTTGTCAGTTTTTTAGGCCTTCTCGCCAGACTTTCGCGATTATTGCCAGACATTTGCGATTATTGAAAGTGATCCAGCATTTGCAGGATTAACAGAAGAGTCCGCGATGGGATAGATTGATCAAAACGCAAGGGGTTGGGCATGTATGACTGGGTTGTCCTGTGGGACTGGGTGCAAATCGCGGCGCGCTGGGTGCATGTGGTCACGGCCATGGCTTGGATCGGGTCCAGCTTTTATTTCATCGCACTAGACCTTGGCCTGCGGCGCGATGTGGTGCTGCCGCCAGGCGCCTCGGGCGAGGAATGGCAGGTACATGGCGGCGGGTTTTATCATATCCAGAAATACATGGTGGCCCCGGCTTCCCTGCCCGAGCATCTGATCTGGTTCAAATGGGAAAGCTATTCAACATGGCTGTCGGGCTTTGCCATGCTGATTTTGGTCTACTACATGGGCGCGCAGATTTATCTGATTGACCCTGCGGTGATGGATTTAAGCGTGGGCCAAGCGGTGGCGATCTCGCTTGGGTCATTGGCGTTTGGGTGGGTGGCCTATACCACGATCTGCCGTGTCTTCATGAATGCCAACCAGACGGCGGTGATGGTGGCCTTGTTTGTCGTACTGGTGGGGATGAGCTGGTTTTACGCGCATGTCTTTTCAGGCCGTGCAGCGCTTTTGCATTTGGGGGCGTTTACCGCCTCTATCATGTCGGGCAACGTGTTTTTCGTAATCATGCCCAATCAAAGGGTGGTGGTGGCGGATCTGAAAGCGGGCCGCACGCCCGATGCGAAATATGGCAAAATCGCCAAGCAGCGCAGCACGCATAACAATTACCTAACGCTGCCCGTGATTTTCTTAATGCTGTCCAACCACTATCCGCTGGTTTTTGCCACGCCCTATAACTGGGTGATTGCGTCTTTGGTCTTTTTGATGGGCGTCACGGTGCGTCATTGGTTCAACACGCGCCACGCCAAAAAGGGCAGTCCGCATTGGACTTGGGCGGTGACGGGGGTGTTGTTTTTGCTGATCGCATGGCTGTCGACCGCGCCGATGCAGCACCCTGCCGAGGACAGCGCCTTGCAAGGAGACTCGCTGATCTATGCCAGTGCCACAGGGTTTGAAGATGTGGTCAGTATTGTGCAGGGCCGCTGCGCGATGTGTCACGCCCGTGAGCCGGCGTTTGAGGGGATAGCTTGGGCACCCAAGGGTGTTGTCTTGGAAACCACCTCAGACATCGCGCGCGAAGCGCGGCGGATTTACCTGCAGGCGGGCATCTCGCATGCCATGCCGCCTGCCAACCTGTCTTATATGGAACCAGCAGAACGGGCCGCGATTGTTGCGTGGTTTCGTTCGGCCATTGGGGGTGGGTTGGAAGGCTAAAAAGCGCGCCCTTTTTCAACATCTGATCGTTGAATGCAGGACGCCTTTGTCATATGGCTGTCACGCAAATGCGGCATTACCTTTAAAAAGGGCGCTGTCTATTAGGGCCTGTGTGGCCAGACCGTGAGGCGAAACTATGATCAACAGCACTTCAACCGACTTCATGGACCTGTCGCCAGACGCCCCGACAACCGCCCAAAAAGGGCCGGTTTTTACTTATTCTACGCCTCAAATGCCTTGGCTACGCCGCACCTTTATTCGTGCGGTCGAGCGGATGAGCGGGCGGGCGGGGTTTGAACGGCTTTATCGTGACTGGCAGCAAAAACCGCGCGATCCCGAAGATTCCATCTTTACCCAAGCCATCGGCGAACTGGGTCTGACGGCAGACATCGCACCCGAGGAAATGGCGCGTATCCCCGAAACCGGGCCGTTGTTGGTGGTGTCGAACCATCCTTACGGAATCATTGATGGGCTGTTCATCGGGCATCTGATGGCCTCGCGGCGCAAGGATGTGAAGCTGATCTGCCACTCGCTGCTGTGCCAACCGCAAGAGGCGCGGGATGCTTTGTTGCCCATCGACTTTGGTGCAGGCCCCGAAGCGCGCCGCACCTCGGCCGAGACGCGGCGCAAGGCGGTGGAGTGGCTGGACGAAGGCCATGTTCTGATCATTTTCCCCGGCGGCGGGGTGGCAACATCGGTCACGCCCTTGGCGCGCAACGCGTCGGATTTCGAATGGCATCCGTTCATTGCGCGATTAGCGCGGCGGCCGGGGGTGAAGACCTTGGCGATCTATGTGGCGGGCCGCAACTCGCGCATTTTTCAGGTGGCAAGCCATCTGTCTTACGCGCTGCGTGTGGCGCTGATCTTCTTTGAAACCAAGCGCAAGATGAACAAGCCTGTGACGGTGCGGGTGGCAGAGCCTGTGGAATGTGCCACCATGGGCAAGGGCGATGTGGTGGCTTGGCTGCGCGCACGCACCTATGCCATGGCCGAACCGGGCGGGCCCGAAGCGGATTACGTCTTCAACTTCCCACCGCGCATCTCTGTCTAACTTGTTTGGGGTTGAGGCGGCGCTGGCCTAGGGGTACGTCACCCTATCCGAAACGGAGGCCACGATGCTTTTTGCACTGATCCAAGGCTTTATCACCAGCTTTAGCCTGATCCTTGCGATCGGCTCGCAAAATGCCTTTGTGCTGCGCCAAGGGATCCGGCGTGAACACGTCGCGGCAGTGGTGGCGGTATGTGCCATTTCGGACGCGCTGTTGATTGCCTGCGGCGTGGCTGGGTTTGGCGCGGTTGCGGCGGCGCTGCCGTGGTTGGTGCCGGCGATGCGCTGGTTTGGCGCGGCCTTTTTGGCGTGGTACGGGTTGCAACGCTTTTTAGCCGCCCGCAAAGGGGGCGAGGCTTTGATGCCAGCCGCCGATAAGCCCACCCCCCTGTCAAAGGTGCTGTTGACCTGTGTGATTTTCACTTGGGCCAATCCGCATGTCTATCTGGATACGATGGTGTTGATCGGGTCAATCTCGACCCACCACGCACCATTTGAGGCGGCATTTGGCCTTGGGGCGGCGGCCGCGTCTTTCACGTTCTTTGCCCTTTTGGGCTTTGGTGCGCGGCTGTTGGCGCCCCTGTTCGCCACACCCCGCGCTTGGGTGATTTTGGAATGCGTTGTGGGTGCCACCATGTGGGTGATTGCCGCCACCTTGGCCTTTGGCTAAGGGCGCACGGTCAGGTCACTAACAATTTAAGCATTTTATCTAGCCTTGCGGGTCAATTAATCCCCGCGGAGGTTCATGATGTCGACCACAACAGCCTTGCAATTGCTGCCCCTTATCGAGCCCGCCCAGGCCCAAAAACACATCACCCATAACGAGGCCTTGGCGGTGTTGGACGTCTTGGTCCAAACCACGGCAACCAGCCGCATGCTGACAGCACCGCCAACAGCCGTCGTCGCTGGGGCTTGTTACATCGTGGGCAACACTGCCACGGGGGATTGGCAGGGCGAAGATGGAAACGTAGCCGTTTATTCGGGCCTTTATTGGGACTTTTACGAGCCCAAAACCGGCTGGCGCGTTTGGGTCGAAGGCGAGGCCACCGAAGCCGTATTTGATGGCGCGGTTTGGACCACAGCCGCCGACCGAACCGAACGGGTGGCAGCTCTGGGTGTTTCGGCAGATGCTGACGGCTCTAACCGGCTGACGGTGTCGTCCCCCGCTACGTTACTGACCCATGCGGGCGCAGGGCATCAGATCAAGGTCAACAAGGCCCGCCGTTCTGACACGGCCAGCCTGCTGTTTCAAAGCGACTTTTCCGGACGGGCCGAGATGGGCATCGTGGGCAGCGACGATTTTGTGCTGAAGGTCAGCCCCGATGGCACGACCTTTCTGACCAGCCTGACCATCGAGGCGGCAACGGGCCGCCTTCTTGCATCGCGTGGGATCAACGTGTTGCAAGGTGCGGGCGAGCCGTCCAACCCGCAGAATGGCGATATCTGGTATAATGCCACCGCCGGTCGTTTGCGGGCCCGACAAGAGGGTCAAACAATTGATCTTTTCGACCCCAGCGTCAGCGCGTTTGGCCGGGGCCTGATAGATGACGCCGATGCCGCGGCCGCCCGCACCACGCTGGAAAGACAAGATTTCGGCACACGCGCCGCCTTTGTCACTTGGGCCACGGGGCGCATCGTTTCGATTGGGTTGGTGATGCGCACAGCCAATGCCGCCTATCGCTATATCGGCACGGGGACGGCCATTGCAGACCTACCCGGTTGGGTGCCCCATGACAGGGTCACGGCTTTGCACTGGGGCGCCGACATCACCGGCATCACCAACGCCATTCCCGCCGTGTCAGCCATGATCGACTACGTCAACTCTTTGGGCGGCGGTGTGGCCTTTTTGCCGGCCGGTACCTACCTGTGGGCGGGCGAAATGATTAAACACGTTCTGAACAATGTCGTGCTAGAGGGCGAAGGAAACGCCACAAAACTGGTGCGCCGCACCAACCGGCCCGCGGCGGCTATCAAATTTTTGCGCGGGGCAAACAACCGCGTCCGAAACCTTAAGATTGATTGCGCGGGCTATTCGGGGATCGGGATTTACCTTGCCGACCACTACTCGGGCGCGGAAAATGTCGAGATCGTCAACAGCCCCGATCGCCCCTTTCAAATGCAGGGCGGCGGCGATTCCTCTTGGGGCATCGACGCGCAGGGCCGCACCTCAGACGATCAGACCTTTACCGGAGCCACGTTCTTTCCCATCGGCTGCTATCTGGATAACTGCCGCGTCATCCGCACCGGCAGCACCGCCTTTAGCCAAAAGCAAATGCCCCATTCGCGCATTCAACGCTGTGTGGGGCGCACGGTTTATTCTGAAGGCATCACCATCGACAAATGCGATTATTCCCTCGTGTCAGGGAACACCTTGTTTGACTGCGCCCTGACCATCGGCAACCAATGGCCCAATCTTGACGCAGGCACTGGCTTTTTGGTTTCAGGTGGCGGGGGCGTGGGGGCGATTGGCATCGACGGATCTATCGGCGCGCGTTTTGTGAAAAACACGATTATCGGGGTGAACACCGACATTGCGAACCGCAACAACCGCATCCGGGTGGCCGTGAACTTTGTAAACAATATTCAAGCCTCGAACGGGTGCGAGGTTGAGGGCAACTATATTCTCGATGCCAAGGCGGGCGTGTGGCTGAAAGGGACGGGTTCAGGCGCCAACGGCAACACCTTTCGCTCTATCATCAGGAGCAATGTGTTTGACACTATGGGGACAGGGGCAGGCAATGGCATGGCCCAATTCGGCGCGATTTGGATTGACGCCGGTTGCACAGATAATGTGATCACCGGCAATACCCAAGTGGCAGGAACCCTTTTGATCACCGGTGCCAGCAGCGCGAATATGCTGGATCAAATGGCCGCAACAACGTTGAAGGGCAATGTCACGGGCGGTCTGGCGATTGGACAAGATCTGACAGGCGGCCAAGTGACGGCCATGTTGGATACGTTCAGCAATGCTGCCAAGGGCTTGGCGCCGGCATCTGGCGGGGGGACAACCAGTTATCTTCGCGCAGATGGCACTTGGGCCCCGATTGGTGCGGAATGGGGCGCGATCACCGCCAAGCCCACCACCTTGTCGGGCTACGGCATCACAGATGGGTTCGATCTTGGCACGGCCCAAACGGTGACGGGTGCCAAAACCTTTGCCGCCCCCATGAGGCTGTCCGGGCAAACATCTGACCCTGCCAGCCCAAGCAATGGTGCCATCTGGTACAACGCCAGCGCAGGGCAGTTAAAGGCGCAGATCGCCGGGGTGACGCAGATCATTCAGCCTGAAAATGACATTCCCTGGCTAACACCCGCTGCGGGCGAGTTTATGTGTACCTCTGTTTTTTCAAGTGGCAGTCTTGGGACGATTTCGCCGGGCATAGGCGGGTTTCGGCTTTTTCCCTTCACCGCGCGGGCTGACACGGTGATCACAGGCTTGGCCTTGAACGTCACCGTTGCGGCCGCAGGCTCTCTTGCCAAATTTGTCGTCTATGACGCTGACACCAATGGCCGCCCCAACGCCCAATTGGCCGAGACGGCCGATGTGGATTGTGCCAGCACAGGGCCGAAGACGGCCGCTGCCATGCTGACCTTACGCCGCGGGCTGACCTACTGGTTGGGAGTACGCTTTAGCGGGGTGACAACAGTGTCGGCTTGGGTGTCCAGTGCAACGCCCGATATAAACGGAGGCGCAGTTTCAACCATACCGCGTAAATCTTTGTCGCGGGGTTTATCTTATGCAACACCGGCACCCCAGACTTGGGGTTGGAGTTCGGCCGAGATCATAACCAACTTGCCGCCTGCAATTTGGTTGCGGGTGTGACGGCCTTGCGAAAATGACGCAAAGGCTGGCAATACCCAGTCCTTCGGCGTTGCCGAGCGTTTCTTGTTTGACTCAAGGGGCCCTGCTTTCTAGACACTGCCCAAGTCACATAAGGCAGGCATAGCCCTGAAACAGGCGTCACCATGAAGATTGCGATGATCGGAACGGGCTATGTCGGCCTGGTCTCTGGGGTGTGCTTTTCAGACTTCGGCCACGATGTTGTTTGTGTTGACAAGAACGCAGGCAAAATCGCCCAACTTCAGGCCGGACAGGTGCCAATCTTTGAACCGGGCTTGGCTGATTTGTTGGCCAAGAACGTGCAGGCAGGCCGCCTTTCGTTCACGCTGGATTTGGTGGCCGCCGTGGCAGAGGCTGATGCTGTTTTCATCGCCGTGGGCACGCCCACACGGCGTGGCGATGGCCATGCCGATCTGTCCTATGTGATGGCGGCAGCCGCAGAGATTGGCGCGGCACTCACAGGCTATACCGTTGTGGTGACCAAATCGACAGTGCCCGTCGGCACGAACCGCAAAGTGGCCGAGGAGGTGCGCGCGGCCAACCCGAAAGCCGCTTTCGATGTTGCCTCGAATCCCGAATTCCTGCGTGAGGGGGCGGCGATTGATGACTTTATGCGCCCTGACCGCGTGGTGGTTGGGGTGGAAACTGACGCCGCCCGCAAAGTGATGGCCGATATCTACCGCCCCTTGTTTTTGCGCGACTTTCCGGTGGTTTTCACTGGGCTGGAAACTGCCGAGATGATCAAATACGCCGCCAACGCCTTTTTGGCGACCAAAATCACCTTCATCAACGAAATCGCCGCGCTGTGTGAAAAGGTTGGGGCCGATATCAAGGATGTTTCAAAAGGAATGGGGCTGGACGGGCGGATCGGCAATAAATTCCTGCATGCAGGCCCTGGCTATGGGGGAAGCTGTTTTCCTAAAGATACCAAAGCCTTGGCCAGAATTGGCCAAGAACATGCCGTGCCGATGCAAATCACCGAAACCGTTATCAAGGTTAATGAAGAGATCAAGCGGCGGATGCTGGATAAGATCATCGACCTGTGCGATGGCACTGTGAACGGCAAGACGATCGGGGTTTTGGGCGTGACGTTTAAGCCCAACACCGATGATATGCGCGATGCCCCCAGCCTGACCATCCTGCCCGCCCTTATCGGCGCTGGTGCTAAGGTTCGCGTCTGCGACCCCCAAGGTCAGCGCGAGGGCGAAGCCCTGTTGCCCGGCATAACTTGGTGCGACAACGCTTACCAAGCCACCCAAGATGCCGATGCCGTGGTTATTCTGACCGAATGGAACGAATTCCGCGCCCTTGATCTGGCGCGGATGGCCGGAAAAATGGCCAACCCGCGCATGGCTGACCTGCGCAATATCTACGCCCCCCAAGCCGTGTTGCAGGCGGGATTTAACCGTTACCTGGGCGTAGGCCGCTAAGTTTCTTGGACAACCTACATGTCCAGCACATCGAAGATGTAACGGTACAGGCCCACCAGCCCCAAAGCAAAGCAAACCGCCGCGATCAACAGCACATAGGGCGGTGAAACCCACGCGATATCATAGTTTGGGAAAAAGGCATGGCGCATCTGGGCCACGATCTGGGCCACAGGATTCCACTTCAACACGGCAAAGATCGGCTCTGGCAGATCTTCGATATGGATAAAAACCCCCGAAACCAGAATTAAAGGGCCGCTTACCAAGCCCCAAAAGCTTTCATACACAGCCGATGCGGGAAACAACACCGCGTTCAAGGTGCCAAGGCCAAGGCCTAGGGCCATAGCCATACCCAAGCCCAAAAGCACCGCGACCATATCAGGACGCAATTGTAGATCGTAATATGTGTTCACCAAAAACAAGATGGCGATAAAAACACAAAGATCCGTTATCGTGCAGAGTAAAGAGCGCGCCATGATCACGTCAATCACCGTCACCGATGGCAACCCCAGCAAGTTGCGCGAAAAGCGCATGGACCGCGCAATTTGCCGACTGAGGGCAGAGTAAAGGTGAAACGGGATGACGCCGGTCACGTAATAAAGGGCAAAATTGGTTCCCAAAGGGGGCGATGTTCTGATCAAGGAAAACAACACAGACAAAATCGCTATCGACACCAAAGGTTCAATCACGTTCCACAAGAACCCCAAGGACGCGCGACTGTCGCGCGACCCCGTCTCGCGCAAGATCAGCGCAGAAACCACTCTGGCCATCCGAAACTTTGACGGTCTGGCAGTTTGCGGTGGGGCAAAAGACAAGGGGGACTGCGCCCGATGGTCATCCGTTATATCTGGCATTTTAGATGATTTTCCGTTGAAAATTGAAATCTGTACTGACGCACATGCACTCCGCCCTTGTGGGGCAGCGTTAAATTGATCTATCTTTAGCAAACACTTTCGTTTTTCGCAAACCCTTGCGCATAATTGGAACAAATCATTGCCCCCCTCGTCCCTTCCGCCCGGTTTCGGTGCGTCTGAATCAGATGACGCCGTTCAGAAAAACCCTGCCGCGGGCCAAACACCCGTTGGGCCACACGCAAAGCGCGCCATGATGATGGCCCAACGCAGGGCCAAAGCCGCGGCACAGCTGCGCGCCGCAGACCTTGGTTTGGCCGTGACAGGGCGGCCCGAGGGCACGACAGCGGCCCTGTATGTCCCGGCCCCTTTCGCGCCAAAAGCCGGTATGCGCCCCCGTCATTGGTGGCTGCTTTTGCTGTTCATTTGCATCGTCGCCTTGCCGCCCACAGTCTATGGCTGGTATCTTTTCACCGCAGCCGCCGATCGATACGAAAGCAATGCTGGCTTTAGCAGCCGTCAGGAACACACCCCTGCGGCCTTTGACTTTTTGGGGGCATTCGCAGGCAGTTCCACATCCTCCTCTTCGGATATGGATATCATCTTCCAATTCATCCGCAGCCAAGAACTGGTGAAACGGGTTGATGCCAAACTGAACCTGCGAAAGGTTTTTTCAAGGCCGACACAAGACCCGTTGATGCGCTTTGACCCATCCGGTTCGATGGAAGACCTGCTTGCCTATTGGCAAAGCATGGTGGTCCCCGCCTTTGATCGATCTACCGGGCTGATGACCCTAACTGTCTGGGCCTTTGACCCCAAAGACGCGCAAAACATCGCCACCGAAGTTTTGGCGGAATCGACGGCCATCATCAATGACCTGTCTCGAACCGCGCAAGCCGATACAACGCGCTACAGCCAAAACAGCCTTACCACCTCTGAAAGGCGCATGGCGGCCGCCCAACAAGCCCTGACCAAGTTTCGCGTGGCAAATGGCATTCTTGATCCGGCACAGCAGGCGTCAGGGACCGCGCAAGTGGTCAATACGATGGTGCAACAATTGGCCACGGCCCAAATCGACCTTGACCTTTTGACCGGCACCGTACCCGACAGCGATCCGCGCCTTGCGCAATTGAACCGGCGTATCAGCGTGATAAAAAACCGCATCGCGGCCGAACAAGCCAAGGTCGGCGGCCTGTCCGACCCCGGCGCGCCCAAGTATGCCCAGTTGATCACCGAATATCAAAACCTGATCATGGAGCAAGATTTTGCCCAAAAGGCCTATCTGGCGGCCTTAAGCGCCTATGATCAGGCGGTCAACGATGCGCAGCACCAAACGCGCTATCTGGCGACCTATCTGCAACCGACTTTGGCGCAAACCCCAACCGCGCCGCAAAGGGGGCTGCGCGTGCTGTTGTCTGTTTTGGTCGGGTTGCTGGCATGGTCTATCGCCACGATGATCTACTACGCCCTGCGCGACCGCCGATAAGCTAGGGGGCACAGGTGATCCAGCTTGAAGGCGTGACCAAGGCCTACCGCTATCGCGGCATTCCCAAATACATCGCCCGCGATGTCAGTGTCACAATCCCGCAGGGGGGGAAACTCGCCCTGATCGGCCGCAATGGGGCCGGAAAGTCCACACTTATGTCGATGATTGCCGGCAACCTGAACCCAGACCGGGGGCGCATCACTGTGACAGAGGGCATCTCTTGGCCGATTGGGCTGACCGGTACGATACAGGGCGATTTGACGGGCATTCAAAACGTGCGCTTTCTCGGGCGGGTTTATGGCGTGGATACCGATGAATTGGTGGATTTTGTGGGATCCTTTGCTGATCTGGGCATCAACTATGCGGAACCTGTGCGCACCTATTCGTCAGGCATGCGCGGGCGCCTGGCCTTTGGCATGGCCATGGGCATTCGCTTTGATACCTACCTGATCGACGAGGTAACAGCCGCAGGTGACGCCGCCTTTCGCAAGAAAAGCAATCGCTTGTTTGAAGATCGTCTCGCCCATGCGGGCCTGATTTTTATCTCGCATTCCGAGTCGCAGATGCGCGAACGCTGCACCTCTGCCGCCGTGCTTGAGGCAGGAAAGATCACTTTTTTTGATGATATAGACGCAGGATTGGCGCAGCATCGCCGAAACATGCAACTCCACCGCCCCTGACAGACAGCGCCTTGGGCAGGCGGGGGCGCCAAGACCAAACACTGCCGCTTGCCTTTCGCACCAGAAACGCGCTTTTTGCCGGAGTGGCCAATACGGAGGATCATGTGCATATTCTTGTCACGGGTGGGGCTGGGTATATCGGATCTCATGCCTGCAAAGCGCTGGCAAAGGCGGGCTTTGTACCGGTGGTCTATGACAACCTGTCCACGGGTTGGGCCGAAGCCGTGCGCTTTGGCCCCTTGGTGGAAGGCGATCTTATGGACCGCGCGGCCCTTGATGCGGCTTTTGCCCATTACAAGCCCCTCGCTGTGATGCACTTTGCGGCCCTGTCGCTTGTGGGCGAATCAATGACCAATCCGGCCAAGTATTGGCGCACCAACGTCAACGGTTCGCTCAACTTGATCGAGGCGACTTTGGCAGCAGGCGTCAAACACATCGTCTTTTCTTCAACCTGCGCCACTTACGGCGACCAAGACGGCGTGACGCTCAACGAAGACACCCAACAAATGCCCATCAACGCCTATGGCGGATCCAAACGTGCCATCGAAATGATGCTGCGCGATTTTGAACGCAGCGATGGCCTGGAATCGGTGATCTTTCGCTATTTCAACGTTGCAGGTGCAGATCCAGATGGCGAGGTGGGCGAACAGCATATCCCCGAAACCCACTTGATCCCCCTGATGCTTGAGGCGATTGACGGCAAACGTCCGGCGCTTACGGTCTTTGGGTCCGATTATCCCACGCCGGACGGCACATGCATTCGCGATTACGTTCATGTCTGCGATCTGGTCGATGCCCATGTGCTGGGTCTGCGCTGGCTGCAAGCAGACAAAGGCAGCCGGATCTTCTGCTTGGGCTCAGGCCAAGGCTTTTCTGTGCGCGAGGTGATCGAAGCCAGCAGAGTGGTCACCAACCGTGATGTGCCCATAGTCGCGGGGTCGCGCCGGGCGGGGGATGCGACCTCGCTGGTGTGCGGATCTACGCGCGCGGTTCAAGAATTGGGGTGGACACCGCACCGATCAACCCTGACCCAGATGATCGGCGATGCCCTAAAGTGGAGCAGGCAACCCCCCTTTGCCAAATAAGCACCCTTGAATTTTCGCAGAAAATTCGCGGGCCGGGTCTGTGAATTTTCTGCGAAAATTCACCGCACTGCCCCAATTCGATCAAATCATCCTGAAATCATGCGCCTGCGTTGACAGGCGCGCCGGATCAAACACGATGGGCACATCCGCCACCAACAGCGTCGGTCCAGCGCCCGCTTGGGCCACCACCTCGCCATAAGGGTTTGCGATGACCGACAGGCCGAAATAGTCGCAATCGCCTTCGATACCACAATAGTTCGCATAGGCGATGGTCAATCCATGATTGGCAGCATGGGCGGGCACCGTAACCTTTGAGACATAGGTATAGGGCACGGGGCAAGCCGTTGGGCACAAGATCACCTTGACGCCTTGGGCTGCAAGCGCCGCAATATGCGGGGCAAATTCGATATCATAACAGATTAACACCGCCGCCTTGACCCCATCCAGATCAAAGATTGCATAGGAGTCTCCGGGCGAAAACAGCCGCTTTTCCCTTGGCCCGAAGAGTTGAATCTTGCGGTAATGCGCAACCTCGACCCCTTCGGCGCTAAAGGCCACGGCAGAGTTATAGCGCGCCTCGCTATCGCGTTCGGCATAGCCCACAACCACACCACACCCCGCAGCCATCGACATGGCCGACAGACGGGCGTGCCATGCGCCGCCACGTTCCTGCGCCAGATCGGTCAGGCTGTCTTGGTTGTAGCCGGGCAGATACAATTCAGGCGCCACCAGCATCTTTGCCCCCATGGCCCCTGCCGCGCGCATCGCCTGGCCAAGTGTCGCAAAGGCCAACTTGATGTCGGCTTGCACAGACGGGCCCTGCCACAGGGCTATGCGATAAGTCTGATCCATAGCGCATTCAAGCAGACCTCCGCGTTGCACGCAAGCAATGCACAGCCCGCGTTCAAGGATTTACACTTTGGCTTGGCTGACCGACACTGCAACCGCGTCCGCTAGAAAGGCTTTGCCATGACCGAGGTTTTTATCTGCGACTATATCCGCACGCCCATCGGGCGGTTTGGCGGGGCGCTGTCATCGGTGCGCACCGATGATCTGGCGGCTCTGCCGATCAAGGCGCTGATGGCGCGGCATGCAGGGCTTGACTGGCACGCGCTGGACGAGGTGATCTTGGGATGCGCCAATCAGGCGGGCGAAGACAACCGCAACATCGCGCGTATGGCAGCTTTGCTGGCTGGCCTGCCGGTGACAGTGCCGGGGACCACAGTCAACCGGCTGTGTGGATCGGGTATGGACGCCGTGTTGATAGCCTACCGCCAAATCCGCTCGGGCGAGGCGGATTTGATCATCGCAGGGGGCGTGGAAAGCATGTCACGCGCCCCCTTCGTGATGCCAAAGGCAGAAACCGCCTTTTCTCGCTCAGCTGAGATTTTTGACACAACCATCGGTTGGCGCTTCATCAACCCCGTCATTCAGGCAGAATTCGGCACCGATTCAATGCCCGAGACGGCCGAAAACGTGGCGGAAGACCACGCCATTTCCCGCGCCGACCAAGACGCCTTCGCCCTGCGCAGTCAGGCCAAGGCCGCCACCGCCCAAGCCAATGGCCGCCTAAGCGCCGAGATCACCGCCGTGACCCTGCCCCAACGCAAGGGGCCTGCTTTAGAGGTGACCCAAGACGAACACCCCCGCCCCACCACGATCGAGGCGCTGGCCCGTCTGGACACGCCCTTTCGCAGGGGCGGCACTGTTACGGCGGGCAATGCCGCAGGCATCAATGACGGGGCCGCAGGGCTTATCGTCGCCTCGGCTTTGGCGGCAAAACGTCACGGGCTGACGCCTTTGGCACGGATATTGGGCGGGGCTACGGCGGGCGTACCCCCGCGCATCATGGGGATCGGCCCCGCGCCAGCCGCCCAAAAGCTGTTGGCGCGGTTGGGGCTGGCCCAAGCCGATTTCGACATGATCGAACTGAACGAGGCCTTTGCCTCGCAAGGCCTTGCGACCTTGCGCCTTTTGGGCATTGCCGATGATGACCCGCGTGTGAACCCCAACGGTGGCGCAATTGCGCTGGGCCATCCCTTGGGCATGACAGGGGCGCGCATTACAGGTTCTGCCGCGCTGCAACTTGCCACAACCCCAGCCCGCCGCGCTTTGGCCATGATGTGTATCGGCGTGGGGCAAGGAATTGCTTTGGCGCTGGAACGGGTGTGATTGGGGCATCTTGGCCCAACCCCCCTTGCCATCACTGCCCGCCTTTGCCACGGTGCCGCCATGAACACCCTCAGTCCCCAGCCCCTGACAGCCCAAGCCTTTGCCCCTTTCGGCGATGTGCTGGATGCGACCGGTGATTTTCGTTTGATCAACGATGGTTTTTGCCAGCGCCACCATGATCTTGCGCAGGTGGATACGGGCGGGTCCAAGACGGGCATATCCATCTTTCAAGCCCAGCCACGCGCCCTGCCCTACCGCTTTGACCTTATCGAGCGCCACCCTGAAGGCAGCCAAGCCTTTATCCCGATGACCCAGCATCCTTTTTTGGTGATCGTGGCGCTGAACACGACCTCGCAGCCAGTGGCGTTTCTGACCAATGGCGCGCAGGGCATCAATCTGCATCGTGGCACTTGGCATGGGGTATTGACCCCGCTGCACGCGCCGGGATTGTTCGCCGTGGTCGACCGGATCGGTACAACCACGAACTTGGAAGAATACCGCTATCCAAGCGCCTTTACGGTACTGGGCTGACCCATCAGGCAGGGCTGCCTTGGGTCAGGCTTTCCAACCGCAAGCCTTTGGCAGAATTGGGCGCAAATCCTAACCAGTCTTCGGTCAGATACGCCGCCTTTTGGGCCTCGCCTTTCAGGTGAAGATCCAAAAAGGCCGTGACAAAATGGGCGGCGATGTTGTTCATGCGCGCGGTGTCCCACACCGCATCGGCGTAGTGTTCAAAGGGCACAAAGGGCAGCCAAGACACGGGGGCCCAGCTTTCCAGCGGCGCCGGAAAAGGGGCGGCTGCATTGTGACCTGCGCCCTCAAACGTCAGCAGGTGGCGACTGACGCCCACGGCTTCAGCAAATATCGGCCGCATACCCGTTTCATAGCCCGACACATCATCGCAACTTCCCGCGAGGATCAACGCCGGCACACGCAACCCTGCCATCCCCGCCGCATCCCAGACCCCGATCTGCCGCCCCCAAGGGCCAATCGGCACAATCGCCTTAAGCCGAGGGTCCGCCTTAGGCCGTCTGTGCCGTGCCAGATAGGGGCCTACACCCGCGCCCCGCTCCATCGTCAAGGCGGCGTCAGAAACCCCCGCGCCACCCGCAACCAAAGCCCCGTAGCCGCCCATGGAATAGCCGATGATGGCGATGTTTGTGGCGCCCAAGGCATCAGCCACAAACATCGCATCCAAAGGACGATTGACCAAGGTCGACCCAAAGGCCTGCCCGCCCTGATACGCCGGATCATCATAGGTGCTTTCAGGATGGTCGATACTCGCCACCAGATAACCTTTCGAGGCGAGGTTTTCCCCCAGATGCCCCATCAAAAAGCGGTTGCCCGGATAGCCATGCGACAAGATCACCAGGGGGAAATCGCCCTCCACTGCCACACCATCGCGCGTGGCACTGCCCGACAGATGCACTGGCGTGCGGCCATCGCGGCTGACGGTGCAATAGGTCGCTGCCGCGCCGCGTGCCGCTGTCGGATACCACAGTTCCACCACCAGCTTGCGGTCGCTGACAGCGGGGTCGCCAGCCATGGCGGCCAGCACATCCAACTGCGCTGGGTTGACCAATTCCAGCGTCTTGACCCCCACCGCATAAGCCCCAAGCTGGGCCAGCGCCGGCGCATCGGGGCGGATCAGGTCGATGCGGTTGTCGTGGGAGGTCATGCTATAGCTCCTCTGCTGGGGCAAGGTTAGGGAAGTCAGGGCAAACTTCCAGCCCGCAAAATGAAAAAGGGGCAGCCTTTCGGCCACCCCTTGTCCAAAACTTTTGCCCTAGGCCTAGGCCCAAGGCGCAAAGCTTATGCCAGCGCCAGATTGATCGCCGACTCGCGGCCATCACGGCCAGCTTCGATGTCGAAAGTCACGGCTTGGCCATCAGCCAATTGGCGGATGCCAGCGCGTTCCATGGCAGTAATATGGACGAACACGTCCTTCTTGCCGCCTTCCGGAGCGATAAAGCCGAAACCTTTAGTTGCGTTGAACCATTTCACGGTGCCCTTGGCCATCGTGTGTACTCCTGTTTGTCTGCCATCCGCAGGTTTGCGATGGCCCGGCGCAGTCACGTCAAGATCGAAAGCTGCAGCCGTAGCCAGACAGGGTCGATAATTAGCGGTTCGCTCTGTGCACATGCGCTCTTTCCCCAACAAAAGCAAGCCCCGCCGCAAGAATGCCCAAGGTGGGGGCTTGTATCTGTTGCTTGGTAAGGCAAAAGTGATGTCTTTTGGTGCGAAGCCTCGCCTATAGCTAGCTGTTGGGCGGCCATGCGACGGCTTTGCTACCACATCCAGTGTGGCTATGGCCGTAATTGCGCCTATCGGTAAGCCACTGTCGCAGATGTGGTGAAATCCGCAGATGTCATCGCCGTGCTTTCCGCAAAATGATTCTATTCCACCGAAAATATCGGGGAACAGCCCCTCAGTTGCGGTCCTTTGGGCCAAGCGTGATTGACAACCCCACCCCCCTTTGCCTTGATGACGCCAAAGGTACTCCGATGATCCCAACGCTTGGCGCCAACCTCACCACTCCCCCCCCCGTTCTGCCCGAGGCGACGGCTTTGGATTTGCTGCTTACCCATTGGGGCCTGACAGGCACACTTGTGCCTTTGACCTCTGAGCGCGACTTGAACTATCGGGTCACGGCGGCGCAAGGGCGCTTTGTTTTCAAACTGGCCAATCTGGCCGAGCCAGAGGCCGTCACACAGTTTCAAACCCGCGCGCTGTTGCATCTGGAAGGGTCAGACCTGCCCGTGCCCCGCGTTGTGCGCACCAAAGCGGGGGCCACCGAAGTCGCCACCCCCCACGGCATCTTGCGCCTGCTGACATATCTTGAGGGCCAACCCCTCTATTCTGCGCCAAAGTCATTGGCACAACGCGCTGCGATCGGCCAGGCGGCAGCGCGCCTTTCGCTGGGCTTGCAAGGGTTCGCCCACCCCGCCAGCCGCCAAGACCTGCAATGGGATATCCGCCACGCCGCCCGCCTGCGCCCCTTGCTGGGCGACATCACCGCCGACCTGCGCCCGCTGTGCGCCCAAACGCTGGATGTGTTCGAAAAAACCGTTCTGCCCCACCTGCCCGACTGTCGCTGGCAGGTGGTGCATAACGATATGAACCCGCATAACCTGCTGACCGACCCCGCCGACCCGACCCGTATTACCGGGATCTTGGACTTTGGCGATATGGTGGAAACGCCCCTGATCTGCGACATGGCCGTGGCAGCCAGCTATCAGGTCGACCCAGACGCGCCGTTGCAAAGCCTAGCCACCTTTGCCCGTGCCTATCACGCCACCCTGCCACTGACGGCGCTGGAACAAAGCCTGTTTGTGCCCCTGACAGCCGCGCGGATGCTGACCACACTGGCCATCGCCTCGGCCCGTGCGGCGCGCTATCCTGACAACGCGCCCTACATCTTGCGCAACGTGCCCTCTGCCAGCGCGGGGCTGCGCGCTTTGGTGGGTCTGAACCTGTCCAGCCTGTGGGGGTAAGCGATGAAACGCGATGAAACGATGGTCAACGCCTATGTCCCCGGCCAAGGCAACCTGTCGCCGCAAGATCAGGCCCTTGTCGCCCGCCGCCAGCGGCTGCTGGGGCCGGCCTACCGGCTGTTTTACGAAACCCCCGTGCATCTGGTGCGCGGCGAAGGGGTTTGGCTGTATGATGCCGAGGGCAAAGCCTATCTTGACTGCTACAACAACGTGGCAAGCTTGGGCCATTGCCACCCCCATGTCACCCAAGCCACCGCCAAACAGGCCGCAACCTATGCCAGCCACACCCGCTATCTGAACGAGGTCGTGCTGGATTGCGCCGAAAAGCTGCTGTCGCACTTTCCGCCTGCGCTGTCGCAGGTGATGTTCACCTGCACCGGATCCGAGGCGAACGATCTGGCCCTGCGCATCGCCTTTGCCCAAACCGGCGGCACCGGCGTGATCGTCACGCAAAACGCCTATCACGGGGTAACGCATACAGTGTCGGGGCTTTCGCCCTCGCTGGGGTCTGGCGTGGCCTTGGGCCAGCATGTGCGCACCATTCCCGCGCCTGATCCGGCGCAGATGGAAGGCGATCTGGGGCAGGCCTTTGCCGCCGCCGTGCAAGGCGCGGTCGATGACCTTATGCGCCACGGCATCAAACCCGCTGTACTGATCGTGGACACCGTGTTCTCGTCAGACGGCGTCTTCGCTGATCCGGTTGGGTTCTTGCAGCCTGCGGTCGATGTGATCCGCAAAGCCGGCGGCCTGTTCATCGCTGACGAGGTTCAGCCCGGTTTCGGGCGCACCGGTGGGCATTGGTGGGGCTTTGAACGCCACGGACTGCTTCCCGATATGGTCAGCTTGGGCAAACCCATGGGCAACGGCTACCCTGTGGCAGCCTTGGTCTTGCGCCCCGAAGTCTTGGCCGAATTCGGCGCAAAGGGGCGCTATTTCAACACCTTCGGCGGCAACGCCGTGGCCTGCGCCACTGCCATTGCGGTGATGGAAGTGATTGAAGACCAAGCCCTGCTGCACAACGCTGCCACTGTGGGCCAGCACATGGCCGATGGCCTGCGCGCCTTGGCCAAAACCCACGCAAGCCTGGGCCCTCTGCGTTCCACAGGTCTGTTTTTCGGCCAAGACATCACCCGCGACGGCAGCCCCGATGGGGTCGAAGCGGCCCGTGTGGTCAACGCGTTGCGGGATGCAGGCGTTCTGATCTCGGCCACCGGCCCCAAGGGCCACACCCTGAAAATCCGCCCGCCTCTGATCCTGCAAAAGTCGCAAGCCGACCTGTTCTTGGAAAAACTGGATCAAGCCCTAAAACCCTGATCCTTTCATATGTGCCCAAATATCCCCGGGGTCAAAGGGGGCGGGCCCCCTTTACGCCTCCGCCGCTTGCCGCAAAGCGCGGATATTGGCCCCGTAGGCGGCAGGGTTATCCGCCGTGCCGCCCTTGAACACCGAAGACCCCGCAACCAGCGCATCCGCCCCCGCCGCCACCAAGGCACGGGCATTGTCCAGCGTAACACCGCCGTCAATCTCGATATGGATCGTGCGATCTGCGATCATCGCCCGCAAGGCTGCGATCTTGCCCATCTGCGACGGGATCAGCTTTTGCCCGCCAAAGCCGGGGTTGACCGTCATCACACAGATCAGGTCGATATCGTCCAACAGATAGGGCACCGCCTCGATCCCCGTGCCAGGGTTGATGGCCAACCCCGCCTTGCAGCCCAAAGCCCGAATGGTTTGCAGCGTGCGGTGGATATGCGGCCCGCTTTCCAGATGGACGGTTAGAATATCAGCCCCCGCCTTGGCAAATGCCTCTAGATAGGCATCCACCGGAGAGATCATCAAATGCACGTCCATCACCCCCGCGATATGGGGCCGCAGGGCCGCGCACATGGCAGGCCCAAAGGTCAGGTTGGGCACGAAATGGCCATCCATCACGTCGATATGCACCCAATCGCTACCCTGCGCTTCGATGGCGCGGCATTCAGCGCCGAAATTGGCAAAATCGGCGGCAAGGATTGATGGCGCGATCTTGACGGCGCGCGAAAAGGCGGGGCTTTTGGAAAGGGTCATGGCGTCCTCCTGTGACCAAGCGGGTGTGCCGCAGCACACAGCGCCGGTCAAGTCCCGCCCAATCGCTGCATTGCAGCGCCCCGCAAAATATGATCAAATTCTGTAAGGGAACAGGAGGTCACGATGCAGGTCTTCATCAACGGCTTTGGCCGGATCGGACGTTCTGTGCTGCGGGCTTGGGCGCAATCGCCCGCCACTTGGCCGGGGCTGACCATCGCCGGCATCAACGACATCGCCGCAGCCGAGATGTGCGCCTATCTGTTCCAATACGATTCCGTCTTTGGCCCATGGCGCGGCAGTGTCAGCCTGACCAGCGCGGCGCTGGTGGTGGACGGTCGCGCGATTCCCCTGCACCGCAGCCCCGATCTGTCAGCACTCGACCTGTCCGGCGTCGATGTCGTGATGGAATGCACGGGCCGCGCCGACCGGATGGATGTGGCACATCAAGGCCTGACCGCAGGGGCCAAACGGGTGCTGATATCCGGCCCTTCCAAAGCCGCCGACCTCACCGTTGTTCTGGGCGCGAATGAGGCCATGCTCAAAGACCAACGCATCATTTCAAACGCCTCGTGCACCACCAACGCGCTGGCCCCCTTGGTCAAGCTGATGCATGACACTTGGGGCGTTGTGACGGGATCAATGACGACAATCCATTGCTACACCGGCAGCCAACCCACCACTGACGCCCCCGCCGCCGACTATGCCCGTTCACGCGCGGCGGCGCTGTCGATGGTGCCCACCACCACCTCGGCCCAGCGCCTGCTTGACATCGTGCTGCCCGAGATTGCCGGCCGGATCGAAGGGTCAGCCGTGCGCGTGCCCACCGCTTCTGTTTCGGCGGTGGACCTTGCCGTGATGCTGCAAACCACGCCGACAGGGGATCAAATCAACGCAAAACTGCGCGCGGCAGGCGGCGTCATCGGCACCACCGATGCGCCACTTGTCTCGTCAGATTTGCGCGCGCGGCCGGAAAGCATCCTTATGGCCCTGCCCGAAACCCGCGTTACCAAATTCGGTCTTGTCCGCGTCTTTGGGTGGTACGACAACGAGTGGGGCTTTTCCAACCGCATGCTGGATGTTGCCTTGAAGATGGGCGGATAGACCCCTGCCTTAAAACAAAGCCGCATTCCACCACAGATGCGTCAGTATAGACGCCCCATAGCCCAAGCCCACCGCCCAAGCCCAACGCAGATGGGCCATGAAGGTATAAACCCCGCGGGCCTGCCCCATCAGCGCCACCCCCGCTGCCGATCCGATCGACAGGATCGACCCACCCACCCCGCAGGTCAGCGTGATCAACAGCCAATGACCATGGCTCATCGCCGGATCCATGGTCAAAACCGCGTACATCAGGGGGATATTGTCAACCACCGCCGACAAAGCGCCGATGATGATATTGGCCGCCAGCGGGCCCATGCCAACATATAAAACCTCCGAGGCCAGCGCCAAATAGCCCAGCACGCCCAAACCGCCCACGGCAAAGATGATGCCGAAGAAAAACAACAGCGTGTCCCATTCCACCCGCTGCACTTGGGCAAAACTGTCCAGCACCATATCCGCATCGCCGCGCCGCGCCCCCGTCAGGCGCAGGCCATAGGCCAAGGCCTGCAAATAGCCCAAGCCCAGCATCATTCCCAAAGCAGGCGGCAGGTTCAAAGCGTTCTTGAACAGAACCGAGGTTGCAATCGTCGCCGCAAACAGCGCCACCACAGCCCACATCCCGGGCTTGATGCGGATCCGAACCTGCTCTGCCTCAGGCCGCCCCTTGGGCACGGCCCAGATCATGATTAGCGCGGGCACAGCCCAGTTTACAACCGATGGAACAAACAGCGCGAAGAACTCAAAGAACCCCAACTTGCCCTGCTGCCAGACCATCAAAGTCGTGATATCGCCAAAGGGGCTAAACGCCCCACCGGCATTGGCCGCCACCACCACCGAAACACAACTGACCACCGTAAACTTGGCGCTGTCACGCCCCAAGGCCATCACCACGGCCCCCATAACCAAAGCCGTCGTAAGATTATCCAAAACCGGAGACAAGAAGAACGCCAAGCCTCCCGTCAACCAAAAAAGCTGCCGATAGCTTAGGCCCGCCCGCACCAAAACCCCGCGCAGCGCGTCAAAGGCGCGCCGCTCTTCCAGTGTGTTGACGTAGGTGACAGCCACGATCAAAAACAAGAACAATTCGCCGTATTCTTCGATCACACCCAAGGCGGCTTCATGGGCGAAGTCTGATTGACCCGCTAAAGAAAACGCCACGCCAATCAAGGCCCAGATCAACCCCGCCGCCAAAAGGACAGGCTTTGATTTGGCCATGCCAGTAATTTCTTCAAGAATCACCAGCACATAGGCCACACAGAAGATACCAAGCGCGCAAAGCCCCGCCCAATGTCCGGTAAAGTCCATCCGATATCCCCTTTTCACGCACCTTTGGGCAGAGCGCCCCGCAAAACGCCCAAGCCCACCTTGCCAGCAAGCGGCCCACCATGCAAACTGCTCCGACCTTGCGGAGACTGCGATGCAAACCCTGACCCCTGACGCCACGGCCATCCCCCACCTGCCCCAAGTCACCCATGCGCGCAATCCGGGCATGGCGCTGGATTTGGATTGGGTGGCCTCGGTTCAAGCCAATACGTCGGCCATCGAACGGCGCTGTGCCACCTTGGGTGGGCGGCGGTCGGTGAAGAAAGACTATCAGGCCGCTTGGTTGCTCAAAGCCGTATCGGTGATCGACCTGACCACGCTGTCGGGCGATGACACAGCGGGTCGTGTGGCGCGCCTGTGCGCCAAGGCCCGCCAACCCGTAAAGGCCGAGATCTTAAAGGCCCTCGGCCTGCCTGATCTGAAAGTGGGCGCGGTTTGCGTCTATCACGATATGGTCGAAGCGGCGGTTGCAGGCTTGGAAGGGTCGGGCATTCCGGTCGCGGCAGTGTCAACCGGCTTTCCTGCTGGCCTGTCCCCCTTCCCATTACGGATCGCCGAGATCGGCGCATCGGTCAAAGCGGGCGCTGCCGAGATCGACATCGTCATCTCGCGCCGCCATGTGCTGACGGGCAATTGGCAAGCGCTGTATGATGAAACCTGCCAGATGCGTGCAGCGTGCGGCGATGCGCATATGAAAACCATCCTCGCGACGGGCGAGTTGGGAACGCTGCGCAACGTGGCACGCGCCTCGCTGGTGTGCATGATGGCGGGGGCGGATTTTATCAAAACCTCGACCGGCAAAGAAAGCGTCAACGCCACCTTACCGGTCACCCTGACCATGCTGCGCGCCATTCGCGATTATGATGCGCGTACGGGCTATAAGGTTGGCTACAAACCGGCGGGTGGTATTTCCAAAGCCAAGGACGCGCTGCTGTATCTGGCGCTGATGAAAGATGAATTGGGCCTGCCATGGCTACAACCAGACCTGTTTCGCTTTGGCGCCTCCTCGCTTTTGGGCGATATCGAACGTCAGTTGGAACATCACCTGACCGGTCGCTATTCGGCCTCTTACCGCCATGCGATGGGCTGATGATGCGCCTGACCCCACCGCCGCAGGGGCGCTGCCCCTCGGGCAAAGCCCTCACCCCGGGATATTTGGGCACATATGAAACCCCCTTTCATATGTGCAAAAATATCCCCGCCGGAGGCAAACATTTGCCCCAAGCGCGCCTTTTGACATGGAGCCTGTCATGACCGTCCGCGATATCTTCGAAGCCATGTCTTACGGCCCCGCCCCCGAAAGCCATGCCGAGGTGACGGCGTGGCTGGCCCGCCACAAGGGCCAGTTTGGCCATTGGATCGACGGGGCCTTTGGTGGGGCAGGCGAAACCTTTGCCACGCGCAACCCCGCCACGGGCGATGTGCTGGCCCTTGTCACCCAAGGCAGCGCGGGTGATGTGGACCGCGCCGTGGCGGCAGCACGGCGGGCGCAGCCCAAGTGGGCCAAGCTTTCGGGTCATCAGCGCGCCAAGTATCTGTATGCGCTGGCTCGATTGGTGCAAAAACATTCCCGCCTTTTGGCCGTGCTGGAAACCATGGACAACGGCAAACCCATCCGCGAGGCGCGCGATATAGACGTGCCTTTGGTCGCGCGACATTTTTATTATCACGCAGGCTTGGCGCAGCTTTTGGCCTCTGAACAGCCCGGCATGCAGCCACTTGGGGTGTGCGGCGCGGTGATTCCGTGGAACTTTCCGCTTTTGATGCTGGCGTGGAAAGTGGCCCCTGCTTTGGCGGCGGGCAATACGGTGGTGCTGAAACCTGCCGAATACACCCCGCTGACCGCCCTGCTGTTTGCCGAAATCACCCGCGAGGCGGGCTTGCCCAAAGGTGTGTTGAACATCGTCACCGGCGACGGCGACACGGGTGCTGCCCTTGTGGCCCATCCTGACATCGCCAAGATTGCCTTCACCGGATCCACCAGCGTGGGCCGCAAAATCCGTGCGGCCACGGCGGGCACAGGCAAGGCGCTGACGTTGGAACTGGGCGGCAAAAGCCCCTATATCGTCTTTGACGACGCCGATCTGGACAGCGCCGTTGAAGGCTTGGTCGATGCCATCTGGTTCAACCAAGGCCAAGTCTGCTGTGCGGGATCGCGCCTGTTGGTGCAAGAAGGCGTGGCCGACCGCTTCCATGCCAAGCTTAAACGCCGGATGGATGGGCTGCGGATGGGCGACCCGTTGGACAAGTGCATTGATGTGGGGGCCATTGTTGATCCGGTGCAGCTTGCCACGATCACCGCCTTGGTCGACGGGTGCACCGACGGCCAGATCTACCGCGCAGCCACCCCCGTTCCTGCGGGCTGCTATTATCCGCCTACGCTGATCACCGGCCTGTCGGCCGCATCGCCGCTGATGCAGGAAGAGATTTTCGGGCCGGTTCTTGTCTCGATGACCTTCCGCACACCGGCCGAGGCGGTGGAGTTGGCCAACAACACCCGCTACGGCCTTGCGGCGTCGATCTGGACGGAAAATGTCAATCTGGCGCTGGATATGGCCCCCAAGATCAAGGCTGGCGTGGTCTGGGTCAATGCCACCAACCTATTTGATGCCGCCGCAGGCTTTGGCGGGGTGCGTGAAAGCGGCTTTGGCCGTGAAGGCGGGTGGGAGGGGCTTTTGGCCTATCTCAAACCCGCGACCAAAACCAAGCCATTGGCACAAGTAAAACCCTTGGCAGAGCCTGACGACCTTGTCGTCACAGGGATAGACCGCACCGCCAAACTGTTCATCGGCGGCAAACAAGCACGGCCCGATGGTGGGTATTCGCGGGCCGTTGTCTCGGGTCGGGGCAAGCTGTTGGGGCAGATCGGGCTTGGCAACCGCAAAGACATCCGCAACGCCGTCGAGGCCGCCCATACCGCCAAGGGCTGGGGCCGCAGCACGGGCCATGCGCGGGCGCAGATCTTATATTACATCGCCGAAAACCTGTCTGCCCGCGCCGACGAGTTCGCCAAGCGGTTGCAAGATATGACAGGCAAGTCGGGCGCGGAGGAGGTCGAGGCGGCGATCCAGCGCCTGTTTACCTATGCCGCTTGGGCCGACAAATACGAAGGCAGCGTCAAACCCGTGCCGATGCGCGGCGTGGCTTTGGCGATGAATGAACCGGTGGGCGTGATTGGGGTCATTTGCCCCGATGAGGCGCCTTTGTTGGGCCTGATCTCGCTAATGGCCCCTGCTGTCGCCATGGGCAACACCACGGTCGTGATCCCGTCAGAGGCATTCCCCCTTGCGGCGAGCGATTTCTATCAGGTGCTGGAAACCTCTGACCTGCCTGCGGGCGTGGTCAACATCGTCACGGGCAGCCATGCCGAACTGGCCAAGCCCTTGGCGGGGCATATGGATGTCGAGGCGGTTTGGTCCTTTTCGTCCACGCCCCTGTCCGCGCTGATCGAAACAGAAGCCGCCGCCAACCTAAAGCGCACTTGGGTCAACCACGCCCGCGCCCGCGATTGGCTGGGGGCCGAGGGCGAGGGGCGGGCGTTTTTGCGCCATGCGACGGCGGTCAAGACGGTCTGGGTGCCTTACGGAGAATAGGCTGTTCGGGTCGCGCCTGACCTAAATCTTTGGCAAACTTGCCACACAACAGGGCCCGCGCAGGTGTTGGCGGGACTTATGCCTTGACCCCTTGCCTTGACCAAGGGATGTTTGCCCCAAATTTGCCACAAAGGATCGTCTCATGACACTGCGCAGTCTTCCCGGAACCACGGCGCTTGCTTTATCGCTGTCTGCCACAAGTCTTTTGGCCGCAGTCACCCCTGAAGATGTGTGGCAGGCTTGGCAAGACGCCGGCCTTGGGGTGGGGTCGGTGATCACCTCGGACAGTGCCGTGCGCGATGGCGATTCGCTTGTGGTTTCGAACGTTGCTTTGGGCGATGGCGCGGGGCTGGTTATCACGCTTGGGTCGATAACTTTCACCGACAATGGCGACGGCACTGTCAGCGTTGCGCTGCCCGACAGCTTTGCCGTCACAATGACCGACCCCACCACGGCAGGGGATGCAGCCTCTGTCCCTAGCGCAATGTCGGCCGAGGTGACAATGCCTGGGGCCACGATTGCCGCCTCTGGCACGCCCGATGCCATCGTTTACGACACAGATGTGCCAGAGGTTGGTATAAAGTTTGACGGGTCTGACAGTGCCAATCTGGGTGCGACCACCACGCTAGAGGCGAAGTTGTTCGGCGTTCAGGTGCATTCTGAAATGTTGGGCGGGCAGGCGGATAGCTATCAAGAAGACTTGTCCGTCAAATCTGCCGTAATCACAGCCACAGGGTCGGATCCGGCCAACGCCACCGATTACACGCTGGCCGCCAATTTGGCAGATTTTTACACCACGGCCAAAATGTCCGTGCCCAAAGGCTCTTCGGCCGACAGCTTTGGGGTGGCCTTGGCCAAAGGGCTGACAATGGGCAGCCAGTTTGGCATGGGGGCCAGCACGTTTGACCTGTCCAGCACCCAAAACGGCACCGCGACCAAGATCAGTGGCAGCCTGAAAGACGGCATGATCGACGTGGGCGCAGATGCAGGCAAGGTTAGCTACTACAACATTTTCAACGGGCTAGAGGTCGCCATCGCCTCTGCCGATCTGCCGGTTGCCAATGCCGCTTTTGGCTTGGGTAAAGCCGAACTCCATCTGGTCGTACCCGTTCTAAAATCAGACGCCCCTGCCGATTTCACCTTTTTGTTCAACCTGACAGACCTGTCTTTTGCTGAAGACATCTGGGCCATGATTGATCCGGGCAAGGCGCTGAAACACGATCCAGCCACGGTCGTGGTCGACACCTATGGCCAAGTGACTTTGGCGCAAGACTTAAGCGCGGATGCGGCCGCCGTGACGGCGGCCGATCCCAATGCCGTGGGTCAACTGAATGCGCTAGAGGTGCCTGCGATCCGCCTTAAAGCCGGTGGCGCGGAATTGACGGCGCAGGGCGGGTTCAGCTTTGACAACTCTGACATGACGACATTTGCGGGCATACCTGCCCCCACAGGCAAGATCGACATCAAGGCCACCGGCGTAAATGCGCTGGTTGACGCGCTGGTGACCATGGGGGTCTTGGGCAAAGACCAAGCCGACCAAGGCCGCATGATGCTGGCGATTTTTGCCAACACCTCGACCACGGCAGATGAAATCACCTCGACGCTTGAATTCAAGGACAAGCATTTCTTCGCCAACGGCCAGCAATTGCAATAAGTTTACCAAATAGCAGGGCCACGCCTGGATAGGACGTGGCCCTTCTCTTGTCTGACGGCACGCTTTCCCCCATATCTGCATCAAAGGGGACTATTATGCCGCATGACCTGAACCATCTCACCCAAGCCTTGCTGGCCGCCGCAAAAACCGCAGGGGCGGAGTTTGCAGATGCCTTGGCCGTGTCGGGGCAGTCTTTGTCGATCGACATCCGTCAAGGTCAGTTGGAACAGGCCGAACGCGCCGAAGGGGTCGAGGTGGGCTTGCGCGTGATGGTGGGCAAGCGGCAGGCCTGTGTCTCGGCCTCTGACATCTCGCCCGCCACTTTGGCGCGGTTGGCCGAACGCGCCGTGGCCATGGCCCGCGAAGCCCCTGCGGATGAAACTGTGGGTCTGGCTGACCCTGACCAACTGGCGCAAAGCTGGGATGTGGCGGCGTTAGAGCTGTGCGATACAAGCGATGAGCCCACCGCAAAGCTTTTGGAATCCAACGCCCGCAGGGCAGAGGGCGCGGCCCTTGCGGCGGGTGGGATCACCCAAGTCGAAGCCTCGTCGTCTTGGTCGCGGCGCGGGATGCATCTGGCCACGAGCAACGGCTTTTCGGGGGGCTATGAACGCTCGTCCCATTCCGTTTCCGCCGTGGCCTTCACCGGATCAGGCACCCAGATGGAGCGGGATTGGGCCGCCGAAGGGCGCACCTTTGCCGCTGACATGCCTGCGCCCGAAAGCGTGGGCCACCGCGCGGCCGAGCGCACCCTGTTGCGCGCAGGGGCCGTTAAGCCACCAACGGGGGCCTATCCGGTGGTTTATGACGAACGCATCGCGTCGTCGCTGGTCGGGCATATTCTGATGGCGGTGAACGGAGCGTCTATTGTGCGGGGCACGTCTTGGGCGCGGGATAAACTGGGCCAACAAGTCCTGCCCAAGGGCATGTCGCTGACCGAAAACCCCCATCGCCCGCGCATCTCAGGCTCGCGCCCGTTTGATGGCGAGGGGCTGCCGACCAAGCCGCGCGCCTTGATCGAGGACGGCGTTTTGATGGGCTGGACGCTGGATCTGGCCAGCGCGCGCAAGCTGGGGCTGACGCCCACGGGCAATGCGGCGCGCGGCACAGGGTCGCCGCCCTCGCCGTCAACCACCAACATTGATCTGACACAGGGCAGCGTGACCCAAGCCGAGCTTTTGGCGCAGATGGGCACGGGGCTGCTGATTACCTCGATGATCGGATCGACCATCAACCCTACCACGGGCGATTATTCGCGCGGCGCTTCGGGCTTTTGGGTGGAAGGCGGGCAGATCGCTTATCCGGTCAACGAATGCACTGTGGCCGGCAACTTGCTGGAGATGCTGATGCGCCTGACCCCGGCCAATGACGCACAGGCGCATTACTCTACCCGCGTGCCCAGCCTGCTGGTCGAAGGGCTGATGCTTGCCGGCGGCTGACCTTGCCCTGCTGATCGCTGCCGCCCAACTTGCAGGCAAGATCGCCCTGTCGCATTGGAAAGCCAGTCCGCAGGTCTGGGAAAAGCCCGACGGCCAAGGTCCCGTCTCTGCCGCCGATCTAGCGGTGAACGCCGCGCTGGCGGAGGTTCTGCGCACAGCACGGCCCGATTACGGCTGGCTGTCGGAAGAGACGCCTGACAGTGCAGAGCGCCTGTCGACACCCGCGCAGTTCATCCTTGACCCGATCGACGGCACCCGCAGCTTTCTGCAAGGGGATGCCGCCTTTTCCCACGCGCTGGCGGTGGTGCAAAATGGTCAGGTTACGGCCGGGGTGGTGTATCTGCCCGCGATGGACAAGCTTTATGCCGCCTCGGCTGACGGCCCCGCCACGCTGAACGGCGTCAACATCCGCGCCGCGTCGTCTGCGAAAGAGGCCCGAGTGCTGACATCAAAATCCACCCTTGCGCCCGAGCATTGGCCCGGCGGCGTTCCGACCCTGCACCGCCACTTTCGCGCCGGAATGGCGTGGCGGATGTGTCTGGTGGCGGAAGGGGCGTTTGACGCGATGCTAACGCTGCGCCCGTCTTGGGAATGGGACATTGCGGCGGGGGCTTTGATTGCCACGCGGGCGGGGGCCTTTGTCAGCGACAGGCACGGGCAAGCCTTGCGCTTTAATGCGCCCGATCCGCGCAGTGCGGGGGTGGTGGTGGCAAGCCCCGACCTGCACGGCGATCTGGTGGCAAGGCTGGCCCCCCAATAGCAAAGGGCGCGGAATGACCCGCGCCCTTGTCTTACATAATCAGCGCTTTACGCCTTAGGCTTGCGCGGCGGCACGAACCGCTTGGATGTGTCGCCCGCATCGCGGGGCGCGGCAGGCTTGGCATAAGACTTGGGCGCATCCCCGCCTGCGGCGTGTGATTTAAAGCCGCCCGCGCGTGCCGGTTTGTCGCCAAAGCTTTTGGCGGCATAGGGTTTGGCCCCGAACGGTTTTGCAGGGCGGCTGTCGCCTTCAGCCTTGCCGCGCGGTTCGTAGGTGCGCGGCTTGTCGCCGTAAGGCGCACGGGCGGGTTTGCCCGCATCGGCACCGCCTGCGGCGTGGCTTTTGTAGCCGCTGGCACGGGCTGGGCCGCCTTCGGCACCGCCTTGGGATTTGTAGCCTGCCGAGCGGGGCTTAAAGCCCTCTTCGGGTTTGCCATAGGTCTTGCGCTCGTAAGGCTTGGCATCGCCATCGGCACGCTTGGCATAGGGCTTGCGCGCACCATCCGCCGACTTGCCCATATAGGGCGAGCGGGCCTCGCGCGGGGCGCCGTCGGTGGGCAAGGGGGTCCACTTGCGGGCACCCTCTTCAGCGGGGCGTTCAGCGCGTTCAGCCGGTTTTGCATAGGCCGGCTTTGCGCCATAGGCAGGCTTTGCGCCATAGGCTGGCTTCGCACCGTAGGCAGGCTTGGCCCCATAAGCGGGGCGATCGGATGCAGGCTTGGCATAGGCGGGCTTCTCGTAAGCCGGGCGATCTGCGGCGTGCTTGTCATAAGCCTTGCGCGGGGCCTTTTCGCTGTCTTTGGGATAGCCTGTGCGCGCCGTCTCTTGCGCCTTTTTGGCCTTGTCTTCGGCCGACCAGCGCGGCTTGGTCTCGGTCAGGTCGGCAACAGGGGCTTCGGGCGCGCCCTCTTCCACCACACGGGCGGGCTTGGCCGAGACATAAGCGGGTTTTTCCGCATAGGTCGACTTTTCGGCATAAGCGGGCTTTTCACGCGCCACACGCGGGGCGCGGGTGGCGTATTCGCTTTCGGGCTTGGCCGCACGCGGGGCGCGTTCGGCCCGTTCAGGGCGCACGGTAGAGGTGCTGCGCGGCTTGTCCAGATCGGCGGGGGCCTCGGCCAGTTTGGTCATGGCCAGATCGCGGTCGATCTGGGTGACAGCTTCAAAGCGGCCCGCAAGGGTCGACAGGATTTGCACATAGGTGCGGTCAGTTTGCACACGAATGGCACCGATGCCGTCCTTGGTGATGCCTGCGGCGTCACAGATCTTGGGCAACAACCAGCGCGCTTCGGCACGGTCTTGGTGGCCCACGGGCAGTTCAAACCAGACCGAGGGGCCAAATTCCGCACGGTCGCGCGGGGTATAGGGTGCAGGCGGCGGAAGGTCAGCCGACAGCACTTCGGGGGCAGAGCGGCCTTCGCGCCACAACCGGATGAAGGCGGCGGCCACGTTGTCGGCCCCGTAGGTGGTGATCAGGTTTTGCGCCAGATCGGCTTCCTCGCCGGGGGCTTCCGCCAAGGCGGGGTGGTCCAGCAGGCGGGCGTCATCGCGCGCTTGCACGTCATCGGCGGAGGGCGGCTTGATCCATTCGGCGACAACTTTCGCCCCTTGCAGCAACCGCTGCGCTTTTTTGAACTCAGCGGGGGCTACGATCAGCGCCGAGATGCCCTTTTTGCCCGCGCGTCCGGTACGGCCCGAGCGGTGCAGCAGTGTTTCGGACGAACCGGGCAGATCGGCATGGATCACCAGTTCCAAGCCCGGAAGGTCAATGCCGCGCGCCGCCACATCGGTGGCCACGCACACCCGCGCGCGCCCATCGCGCAACGCTTGCAGCGCGTGGGTGCGTTCGGTCTGCGACAACTCGCCCGACAAGGCCACCGCCGACAGGCCACGATTGGTCATGCGCGCAAACAGGTGGTTCACATTGGCGCGTGTTTTGCAAAACACGATCGAGGCCCGCGCCTCGTGATAGCGCAACAGGTTAAAGATCGCATGTTCGCGGTCACGCACCGCGACCGAGATGCCTTGATATTCAATATCGGCATGCTGGGTCTTTTCCGACTTCACTTCGATGCGCAGGGCGTTTTGCTGATAGGTGCGCGCCAGCGCCTCGATCTCGCGCGGGACGGTGGCCGAGAACATCAGCGTGCGACGCTCTGCCGGACAAGCGCCCAAGATAAAGGCCAGATCCTCTTCAAAGCCAAGGTCCAGCATCTCGTCGGCTTCGTCCAGCACCACGGCGCTGATCTGTTCCAGCTTTAGCGAGCCGCGCTCGATATGGTCGCGCAGGCGGCCCGGGGTGCCCACCACCACATGCGCGCCCCGATCCAGCACGCGCTTTTCGGTGCGGTAATCCATGCCACCGACACAGGTGGCGATCTTGGCATTGGCGTTTTCATACAGCCATTCAAACTCGCGTGCCACTTGAAGCGCCAGTTCGCGGGTGGGTGCGATGATCAGCGCCAAGGGCACATCGGCATACAAAAGCTGATCCGATCCGGCCAGCATTTCGGGCGCAATGGCCAAGCCAAAGGCGACGGTCTTGCCCGACCCTGTCTGGGCCGAGACCAAAAGGTCACGCCCGATCACGTTTTCGGTCAGCATTGCATCTTGAACGGGCGTCAAGGCTTCATAGCCTTTCGACGCCAAAGCCAGCGCCAAGGGCGCCGCAATGGAGGTATTTGTCATGTCTGTTCCCATAGGGGGGGCAATTTGCCCGTGAAGTACCAGCGTGCGGCACCTTTATTCCCTATTGTGCACCGGCCTCCCCGCCGTCATGCACCCTGGAACCCTTGGGCCGACCGGCAGCGCCTATATCAAAAGAATGGTCCTGTATAGCTTTATTTGGGCAAGGCCCCGCCGCAGGGGGCGGTGTGGGCCTAACAGGGCTTGACCTTGGCCGCCTCTTGCTGTTCCCGATGCTGCAATGCAGCTAAAGCCAAGCATCGCGGCCCCTGCCCCACAATCCAAGGTTTTCCTATGGCACAACGTCTGCATCTGGTTTTCGGCGGCGAGCTGATCTCGCCCGAAAAGAACGTCTTTAAGGATATATCCGCCCTGCATGTGGTTGGCATTTTTCCCGATTACGAAACCGCCTATCTGGCGTGGAAAGCCGAAGCCCAGCGCACCGTCGACAATGCGCATATGCGGTATTTCATCGCCAACCTGCATCGTTTGCGGCAAGAAGAAGATCAGGGTTCGGCGACCGAGCCTATGACGAGTTAAGACAGCAAGGCACATGGGCTATCCACTTAGTCTAACCCTGTACAACCTAGCGACGCGGCCTGCAGCAGATCCCGAGGCGGGCCTGTTGCCGCGGCCTGCGGGGCTGGTGGTTTGGTTGCACGGCGGGGCCGGCGAAAGTCTTGGGGCTGTGGTGGAACTGGGGCGGCATTTGATCGATGAAGACGGGGTAACAGTCGTGCTTACCCTGTCCAACCCTGCCGATTTAGCCGCGGCGCGGGCTTTGGGCTGTCAGGCAATTTTGCAGGGCGCACCGCATGATTTTCCCAATTTTGTGCAAGCTTTCCTTGACCATTGGCGGCCCGATATCGGTGTTTTTGCCGGGGGCGAGTTGCGCCCAACGCTGATTTACGAATCAGCGCAACGCAAAGTGCCGCTTCTTTGGGTAGAGGCCCGCGCCCCCCACCTGCCACCCGACCGCGATGGCTGGTTTCCAGGCCTGATCAAAGCAGCCCTGACCCCGTTTCGTTCGGTTCTGACCATGGATGACACAGCCGCCCGCGCCCTGCTTAAAGCAGGGGTCGAGGCAGCACGGCTGCAAAACTTGGGCCGGATGGAAGAGGCAAGCTGCGCCCTGCCCCATATCGAATCCGATCGCGCCGCCTTGGCGGAAACCTTGGCCACCCGCCCTGTCTGGCTTGCCGCTGATGTGGTGCCTGAAGAAGAGGCCGCTGTCATCGCCGCCCACCGCGATGTGCTGCGGCTGGCGCATCGCTTGCTGTTGATCCTTGTGCCGCAAGACCCCGCCCGCAGCACCGCCCTTGCCACGAAGCTTGAGGCCGAGGAGGGTTGGCACGTCGCCAACCGCGCCCGCGATGAAGAGCCGCAGAACGAGACAGAAGTCTATATCATGGACGGCGCCACCGATTACGGCCTGTGCTACCGACTGGCCCCCGTGACCTTCCTTGGCGGCAGTCTGGAAGGCGAGGGCTGTGCGCGCAACCCGATGGAGGCGGCGGCGATGGGCTCGGCCATTTTGTACGGGCCAAGGGCGGGCCAATACAGTGCGGCTTATGCGCGGCTGGGCGCTGCGCGTGCCGCGCGGATGGTGGGGTCGGGCAACGATTTAGGCTTGGCCTTGGGCGATCTGTTGGCCCCCGACCGGGCCGCGCGCCAAGCGCAGGCGGCGTGGATGATCACGTCCGAAGGGGCCGAGGTGACGGCCATCGTGCTGGATAGAGTGCGCGCCATTCTGGATGGGGGCACCTGATGCGCGCGCCTGCGTTCTGGATGAATGCGCCCGAACGCCCGGGGCTTGCGGCGCGGCTTTTGGCGCCCTTGGGCTGGGCTTATGGCGCGGTGACTGCACGGCGCGTGGCCCGCGCCGCCCTATACCGCGCGCCCGTTCCTGTGATCTGCATCGGCAATCTGAACGTGGGCGGCACAGGCAAGACCCCCACAGCCATCGCTTTGATCGAGCGGTTGACAGCCCAAGGCCGTAAGGTGGCCGTGGTCAGTCGCGGTTACGGTGGCAGCCTTGAAGGGCCATTGCAGGTGAACGAGGCAAAGCATACCGCCGACGAGGTTGGCGACGAACCGCTTCTTTTATCCGCCTTTGCGCCGACCTTTGTTGGCCGCAACAGGGCCGCTGCTGCGCGTTTGGCTGTGGCTTTTGGGGCTGACGTCATCGTGATGGACGATGGATTCCAGAACCCCGATTTGGCCAAGGACTTGTCGATCCTTGTGGTCGATGCCGCGCAGGGCTTTGGCAACCAGCGCTGCCTGCCCGCAGGCCCGCTGCGCGAACCGGTGCGTGCAGGGATCAAACGCGCCGATGTGTTGCTGTCTTTGGGTGAGCAGGCCGCACAGGACAGGTTTTCGGACCGATGGGCCGCTTTGCCCCTGCCTCGCCTGACGGGTCAGGTCAGCCCCCTTCGCATGGGCATGGATTGGACCGGCGCGCGCGTCATTGCCTTTGCCGGCATCGGCAACCCTGCGCGTTTTTTCACCACCCTGCGCGCGACAGGCGCCGAAGTTTTGCGCGCGGTCGCACTGGATGATCACCAACCCCTGACCGAAGCCCTGATCAAACGGCTGGAACTCGAGGCGCTTGCGCGGGGCGCTCAACTGGTGACCACGGAAAAAGACGCCGTCCGCCTACCCCGCCAGTTTCGCACCCAAGTGCTGACGCTGGTTGTGCGCTTGCAGATTGCCGATTGGGGGCCACTGGATGCCAAACTGGCAGCGCTTTTCAACGGCAGCAGGCCGTTTTAAGGCACGTTCGGGGGATTGCTTTGGCAGGGTTGCAGGGCTTAGGCTTTGCGCGACCACGGGCAAAGGGGTGTTGGCATGGATTGGCAGTCAGAAATCTCAGCCGCTTGGTCGCGCATCGCGCCCTATGTGCGTGTGACGCCCGTGATGGAGGCGACCTTGCCAAGTGCGGGGCGGATCGCGTTAAAGCTGGAAAACATCCAGCACACCGGCAGTTTTAAGACGCGGGGGGCTTTTAACACGCTGGTGGCGGGGCCGGTGCCCAAGGCGGGGGTGGTCGCGGCATCGGGGGGCAATCACGGCGCCGCTGTGGCTTATGCGGCGCGGACCTTGGGCTATCCGGCCAAGATCTTTGTGCCTGAATATGCAGGCCCCGCCAAGATTGCACTGATCCGCGCACAAGGGGCAGATTTGGAAGTGGTGCCGGGGGTTTATGCCGATGCCGCAGCGCGGGCGGCGGAATATGCGGCGCAGACTGGGGCGATGCAAATCCACCCCTATGACGCGCTTCCCACCTTAGCGGGCCAAGGCACCTTGCTGCGCGAGTGGGAGTTGCAGGGGCTAGAGGCTGACACCATCCTGATCGCCGTGGGTGGGGGCGGGTTGATTGGGGGGGCTTTGGCTTGGCTGGGCGGGCGGCGCAAGGTGGTGGGGGTAGAACCTGTTCTGGCTCCGACGCTGCACCGCGCCTTGGCCGAGGGCGCGCAGACACGGGTTGAGGTGTCGGGCATCGCGGCCAATGCGCTGGGGGCCAGCACGATTGGGCGGATGTGCTATGATCTGGCCAAAGCGCAAGGCACGGTTTCGGTTCTGGTCACCGATCAGGCTATTGCGGACGCCCAAGCCCTGCTGTGGCGCAGCCTGCGGCAATTGGTGGAACCGGCAGGGGCCACGGCACTCGCAGCACTGACCTCGGGCGCTTATGTGCCAAAACCCGGCGAAAAAGTCGCCGTTCTGATCTGCGGGGCCAACCCCGCGCCAGACCCTTTGGGCTAGCGCCCTTGTGATTGCAACAGCCGCGCCCTGCGTCTAGAAGGCGCAAACCCTTTTTGCCGCAGGAGAGACCCATGTCCTACGCCGCCCTAGAAACCGCGATCAATGCCGCTTGGGAGGCCCGCGACGGCATTTCCCCCGCGACCAAAGGCGAGATCCGCGAGGCCATCGAAGCCACGCTGGAAGCACTCGACAAAGGCGCTTTGCGGGTGGCCGAAAAGCGCGGGGCCGATTGGCATGTGAACCAATGGGCGAAAAAGGCCGTGCTGCTGTCGTTTCGTCTAAATGACATGGGCGTTATCGGCGGCGGTAACGGGGCGGCGACGTGGTGGGACAAAGTGCCGTCAAAGTTCGACGGTTGGGGCGAACCCCAATGGCGCGCGGCAGGCTTTCGCGCCGTGCCGGGATCGATCGTGCGCAGGTCGGCCTTTATCGGGCGCAATGTGGTCTTGATGCCGTCGTTTGTGAACGTCGGGGCCTTTGTCGACGAAGGGTCGATGGTCGACGGCTGGGCCACGGTGGGATCTTGCGCGCAGATCGGCAAGAATGTGCACCTGTCAGGCGGCGTTGGCATTGGCGGCGTGCTGGAACCGATGCAAGCCGGCCCTACGATCATCGAGGATGATTGCTTTATCGGCGCGCGCTCTGAAGTGGTCGAAGGCTGCATTGTGCGCCAAGGGTCGGTTCTGGGGATGGGGGTTTTCATCGGCCAATCCACCAAGATCGTTGACCGCGAAACCGGCGCGGTCATGTACGGCGAGGTGCCTGCCGGATCGGTGGTGGTCGCAGGGTCCATGCCGTCAAAAGGCGGGATCAACCTGTATTGTGCGGTGATCGTCAAAAAGGTCGATGCGCAGACACGCTCGAAAACCTCGATCAACGAGCTGCTACGCGACTGACACAACCCGCCACAGACCCTGTGGCCGAAAGGGGCGGTAATGACCGACGCCGATGACACAGACGCCCCCGACAGCGGGGCAGGCAAAGCCAAACGGCGCCAGCAGGTGTTTACCCTGCTGGTCGAGGTCGGTCGCAAGACGGGCGATGGATTGCCCGACAAGGCCACAGGCGCGGGTCTGGTGATCTATGCCAGCGGCGTGGACGAGGCCGAAGCCGTGCGAGAAACCGTGGCCATTCTGAAACAGGCCGATCTGGCACCGTTGGATGTTTCGGGCTACGGCACGATGGAAGAACGCCAAGCCAACGGCGACGAGATCGAGCCTGCCGAACTGGCGCTGATGGAGCGGGCGTTGCAGGAAAACTCGGTCATCGTGGCGCAGATGACGCCGTTTTTCGACTGATCCGTTCAGAAAGAGGCCCCCATGACTGCCACCGATCCTGTCGCCTTGACTGCTGCGCTGATCCGCTGCCCCTCGGTCACGCCAGAAGACGGCGGGACGATGGCCATTCTGGAAGGGTTGCTGGGGGCGGCGGGTTTTGAATGCCACCGCGCGGATAGGGGTGGCGTGGCCAATCTGTTTGCGCGCTGGGGTCAAAAGGGCGCCAACCGCAGCTTTGGCTTTAACGGCCATGTTGATGTGGTGCCGGTGGGCGATCTTGCGGCTTGGACGCAAGACCCCTTTGGCGCGGCGGTGGTGGATGGCTGGATGTTCGGGCGCGGGGCGACCGATATGAAATCGGGCGTTGCGGCCTTTGCGGCGGCGGCGGTGGATTTTGTGCAAGCCACCCCCCCTGATGGCGCGGTGATCTTAACGATCACAGGCGATGAAGAGGGGCCTTCGGTCCATGGCACGATAGCCCTTTTGGACTGGATGGCGCAAAACGGCGAGCGGATGACGCATTGCTTGGTGGGCGAACCCACTTGCCCCAACACCCTGGGCGAGATGATGAAAATCGGGCGTCGCGGGTCGCTGACCGCCTGGATTACGGCGCAGGGGGTGCAGGGCCATTCGGCCTATCCCCACCGCGCCCGCAACCCGATGAGCGCGCTGGTGCGCCTGCTGGGCGTGCTTGAGGCACAGCCCTTAGATCACGGGACGGCGCATTTTGATGCCTCGACCCTCGCGATTACCACGATTGATTGCGGCAATCCGGCGACCAATGTGATCCCCGCCAAGGGCAGCGCCACAGTCAACATTCGCTTTAACGATAGCCACAGCGGGGCAAGCCTGACGGCTTGGTTGCATCAAAAAGCGGATGCCGTGGCGGCGGAAACTGGCGTGCGCTTTGATCTGCGGGTGTCGGTTTCGGGGGAAAGCTTTCTAACACCGCCCGGTGCTTTCACCGATCTTGTTGCCAAGGCTGTGCAGGCGGAAACGGGCGTGACTCCGGTGGCGTCAACCTCGGGCGGCACATCGGATGCGCGGTTTGTCAAAGAACACTGTCCGGTGGTGGAATTCGGGCTGGTCGGCCAGACGATGCATCAGGTTGATGAACGGGTGGATGTGGCGCAGATAGGCAAACTGAAAGCGATCTATACCCGCATCTTGCAGGACTATTTCGCGTGAGCGTGACCATCGCAGAAACCCGCGACATCACCTTGTGCCGTGCCCTACGCCGCACGGTGTTTATCGACGAGCAGGGCGTATCGGAAGCCGATGAGTTAGACGATCAGGACGAAGTTGCCATTCACCTTGTGGCGCGTGAGGATGGCCAAGCCGTAGGATCTGCCCGCTTACTGGTGCAAGCCGAAGTGGGAAAAATCGGCCGTGTGTGTGTGCTGGCCCCATTGCGCGGGCGCGGGATTGGCGCGGCCCTCATCCGCCACGCGGTTCATCGCTTTCAGGCTGTGGCGGGTGTTAAACGCGTGAAACTGGGCGCGCAAACCCATGCTTTGGGGTTTTACCAAGCGTTGGGCTTTCACCCTGTGGGCCAGGTTTACGACGATGCAGGTATTGCGCATCGCGATATGATCTTGGACCTGTCAGCCCCGATCCGGGCCGTTTCTCCCTAAAGACCACGCAATGAAAAGCGCGCACAGACAGTCGTGTCAGCAAGGTGCCCAAGATACTGCCGCCGATCATCACTTAGGGTATAGGCACCAAAACACTTGCCGCAAGATCGCGATCAGCGCCAAACTTGCCGCCGCCAAGGCGATAAACCTGTGCAGTAAGCTTTGCATCTGGATCATCACCGGCGTCACCGCCACCGTCAGGCGTGTCGGCCCGCGCAAAAGGCCCAGTTCGGCGGCATCGGGCTTCCCAGAAAAGCCTTGCGGTTTATAAAATCGGCGCGTTGAACGCTTTCAACCTGCCAGAAAGCGGCACCTCATAGCGCGGGCGTGTCAATCTGGCGGCTCGCGAACAGACAGCGGCCTTTCCAATGCGGTTTGGACAAACAGGCCAAAGACACAGAAAAAACGCGATACATTGGGGCTGTTTTGCAAAAAGAGGGCAGAAAATGCGATTTCCGTTCAATGCCGTGAAACGTCTTTAGATCTTGATTTTGCGCAAGCGTGGCCGAGGCGGTGCTAACAAAACAAAAGGGCCTAAGCATAACTGCCTAAGCCCCTGAGTTTCATGGTGGACCCGGAGCGATTCGAACGCCCGACCCTTAGATTCGTAGTCTAATGCTCTATCCAGCTGAGCTACGGGTCCACAATGGAGCGGATTTAGACCCAGTGGCGGGCCATTGCAAGTGCCAAAGCGCATCAATCGACAGCATCGGCCAGGCCAAGCGTTTTGGGCAGGCGGATGACGAATTCTGTGCCCGCCGCATCAGAGCGCATAAGGTCAAGCCGCCCGCCGTGGCCACGCACCAATTCAGCCGCGATGGCAAGGCCTAGGCCGGTACCGCCCGCCCTAGTGCCGCCTTGAAAGGCCGCAAACAAATGCTCGCGCGCCTTAGGGGGTAGGCCGGGGCCGGTATCGGACACACTGATCCACCAATCGGCCTCGGTCTCGCCACACTCTAGCACAATGGTGCCGTCTTGGCCGGTCTGCTCGATCGCTTGACGGGCATTGCGGATCAGGTTGCCCAAGATTCGGTAAAGCTGTTCGCTGTCGGCGCGAATCATCAGGCCCGGGCTGGTTTGGATAAGGCAAGTCACACGGCCTGCGGTGGCAAGGCCCTCGCCATCCAGCAAATCCTCTAGGAAGGGCAGTAGGGCAAAGCGGGTCAGGCGCGGCGGGGCCTCTTCGGCCTTGCCAAAGGCCAGTGTCGCCTCACAGAGGTTCACCGCACGGCTGATCGAGTTGACCAACTTGGGGGCTGCGCGGGCCACGGCCGGGTCAGCGCTGGCCTCGATCCTATCCGCGAACAATTGCGCGGTGGTCAGGATGTTGCGCAGATCATGGGCGATTTTGGCCACCGCACTGCCCAACTGGGCCAAACGCTGCTTTTGGCGCAGCGCACCCGTCAGTTGGGTTTGCATGGCTTTCAGCGCCTCTTCCGCCAAGCGCAATTCGACCACATTGGCGGTCGGTTCAATCACGCGGCGGGCGTCTTCTGGGGCTTGGGCATAGGCTTGCATATGGCGCACCACGCGGTTGATAGGCTGCACCATCAAGCGTTGCACCGCTGTGAACAGCAACAACGCCGTCACGGCCGAGATCAGCACCGACAGGCTAAGGATCCGCAGCCCATAATCGATCATGGCCACTTTTAGCGGGCCAGACAGCAGGGTGATTTCTATCAAGATCCCGCCGTCTTGCACCGGATAACCGATCACCCGGATCACATCGCTTTCCGGCTGCGTAAACGCTATGGCAGCATCACGGATCAAGGCCCAAGGCCCAGCCATGCGCAAATCATAAGTGGCCATGATGGGCGAGGGGATGGGCGAAGACAGCACCAATTGCCGTATCTGATTGCGCCGCAGCACCACGTTGAACACCTCGGCGTTTTTCAGCAACTCGGCTTCAAGGGCCGGCGACACCATGTCAGGGGCCGCCAGTTGCGCCAGCGAGGCGATCTGCGCCTCTTTCAGGCGCACCAGCAGGAAATCGGCACGAAACCGCGCCATCGAGGGGACGAAGATCATCACCTCGGCCAACAGCACAAAGACCACAGTCAGCAAAAAGAACCTGCCGGACAGGGTGTTGAAAAAACCGTCTTTACGCCAGATGCGCATGCGATCCCAAGCTTTGGTTAGGCCAGAAACCTTTGCACGGCCCTGACCAAGGTCTTCAGCCAAGGGTTACCAAAAAGACGGGGGGAAAAATAGGCTCCTGCGGCGCGTTTGGAGATTTCATTTAGCGTGGGATAGGGGGCCACCATGCCAGCCAAGGTGGAAAGCTTGCTGCGCCCTGCGAGGGCCAAGGCCCAGAGGGCGATCTGCTCGCCGGCATGGGCGCTTACCAGCGTGACGCCCACAGGGCGACCTTTGACGATCATAAGCTTGATAAAGCCCTCGGTCGTCTGATCGGTGATGGCACGGTCCATATGGCTGAAATCTTCGCGCACCACGGTGAGTGCAGCCCCAAAGCTGGCGCGGGCCTCGGCCTCGGTCGGGCCGATTTGGGCCAGTTCGGGTTCGGTATAGGTCACGCGCGGCACGGCGGCTTTGGAACGGGCGGGCAGGCCCAGCACGGCTTGGCGCAGTACAAGCCCCGCCTGATAGGCCGCCAGATGCGTGAACTGCAGCCCGCCGGCGACATCGCCGATCGCAAAGATTTTGCGGTTGGTGGTGCGCAAAGACCCATCCACCACAACCCCGCCATCTTTCACCGCAACGCCCGCCGCAGACAGGTTCAGACGCTTGATCGCCGGAGCACGGCCCATAGCCAGCAACAGATGCGAGGCGGCAAGCGATGTTCCATCTGACAGCGTGACCCCGACCCCCTCCGCCATGCGCTGCACAGAACTGGCTTGGCGGTTCTCTAAGATCGTCACCCCTTCAGACCGAAGACGATCAGCAACGACCGCCACCGCTTGCGAATCGTCCTGCCCCATCAAACGGCTGCGCGCCACCATCGTCACCTTGGCCCCCAACCGGCGGAAGGCCTGCGCCATTTCCACCCCAACAGGGCCTGCCCCCAAGATGACGAGGTGGTCGGGTAAGCGGGTTAGGGTAAAGATTGTCTCGTTGGTGTAAAAAGGAACCTGATCCAGACCGGGCAGGTCGGGCACAATCGCATGCGCCCCCGTGGCAATGACAAAGCGGCGGGCGGTGATGATCTCGGCCCCCACCTCGACCCTGTCAGGCGCGGTGAAACGGGCCCAATCCCGGACAACACGCACGCCCAAGGCTTCGAAACGCTCTTGGCTGTCATGCGGCGCGATGTCAGCTATCGCCGCTTGCACCCGCGCCATGACGGCTGCGAAATCTACCTGTGGGTCAACCCCTGCCACCCCCGGCCCGCCCTGCCGCACCCCTTGCACCCGCTTGGCAACAGCCAACAGCGCCTTGGACGGCACGCAGCCATAGTTCAGGCAATCGCCCCCCATCAAGGCGCCTTCAATCAGGGTGACCCGCGCGCCCAGTTGCACCGCCCCCGAGGCGAGCACCAACCCACCCGAGCCCGCGCCGATGATACAAAGATCGGTGGAATAGCGCGCCATCTTAGCCCTTTCGCTGTGTATAAAGCTTGACCAATACAGGCGCAAAAGACAGCGCTGCCAAGCCCAGCAAAGGCAAGCCAAACTGTGGCGTGAACAAGATGTGCAGGTTCGGATGCTCGCCGCGCGCAAAAACATCGCCCAAACCCGCGCCCAACTGGGTGTAGATGATATCCGCTGGAATGATCCCCACAAAGGTTGTGACGGTAAAGGTCCAAAACCGCACACCCACCAAGGCGGGCACGATGTTTGACACCAAAAGCGGCAGCACCGGAATAAGCCTCATCGACAACAGCACCATCACCTGATGCTCTTTCAACGCCTGCTGCATCCGCGCCACAGCGCCGCCGCGCGATTCGATCCGCTCTGCCAACTCGTGCCCAAAGCCGCTGCGCGCCGCCAAAAAGACGATCACCGCCCCAGTGGTGGCCGCGATGACATTGTAAAACACCCCCGGAAACAGCCCGAACAAAAAGCCCCCCGCCATGGCCACCACCGCCGACCCCGGGATCGAGATCACGACTAGGCCGGTATAAATCACAATGAACCCCACAGACGTGGCAACATAATGCTGCTCTACCAGCGCCAAAAGGTCATGGCGGTGCTGCTCTAGCCCTTGCAGGCTGACCAGATGGCGAAAGAAGACAAAGGCCAGCACTGCGGCGAGCGCGATAAGCAAGATGGGCGCGCGGCGCATCAGGCGGGAAAAAAGGGTCTGCGTCGGTGTCATGGGCCTTGTCACTTGTTTGCGGCGAGTTTGGGGCCAACGGTGACCAATGGCCAGAGCCTTCGTCGTCTGGCACCAGCGATGCGCCCATGGCTGCTGACATCGGCGCGCGCTTGATGACAGAAATATTGCGGCCTGTCGTTGACTTGTGGCCTCAGCCTTCGTAAAGGACGGCTCTGTTGTTGCACCGTCTGACGAATCCTTTGCGGTTCGGGGCGTAGTCTAAGGAAGATCGCGATGAAGCGCACGTTCCAACCGTCGAACCTGGTTCGCGCCCGCCGCCACGGTTTTCGCGCCCGTATGGCCACCAAAGGTGGTCGTCTGGTGCTGAATGCCCGCCGTGCCCGTGGCCGCAAAAAGCTGTCGGCCTAAGATCGCGCCGGCCCATCGGGTCGGCTGATGGAGGCTGATATGACACCGCCGAGGCAATCGGAGATCGGGGAAACCCCTGAAACCGAACCGCCTGCGGCGGTTTTGTCATGTTTGGTGGTGCTGCGCCAACGTGCCGATTATCTGCGCGCCGCCCAAGGGCGCAAGGCGGGCACGGGTGGGTTTTTGCTGCAAGCGCGCGCGCGTGACGATGCCGATCCCAGCGCCCGCGTGGGCTTTACCGCCAGTAAGAAAATCGGCAACGCGGTGTTTCGCAACCGTGCCAAGCGCCGCCTGCGCGCTTTGGCGCGTGAGGTATTGGCCCCCCAGGCGCGGGCGGGTTGGGATTATGTGCTGGTGGCCAAGCCCAATGCCACAGTCAGCCGCCCCTATGGGATGCTGCAAGCCGATCTGCGCAGCGCGATAGCCTTGGTCCATAAGGACCGCGCATGACCCCCGCTGCCTATCTGTTATCTTTGCCCGTTCGCGCCTATCGTTTGGTGCTTAGCCCCTACGTCGGGCACGGCTGCCGGTATCAGCCCACCTGCTCGGCCTATGCGCTGGATGCATTAGACAGGCATGGCGCCCTGAAAGGGGGGTGGTTGACCGTCAAACGCATAGGCCGCTGCCACCCTTTGGGCGGCAGCGGTTATGATCCTGTGCCGGGCGCTGACCCCGAATTTGACGTTAAAGCTTCTCGAAAGTGATGCTGACATCGCCCAAGGTGATGCCGTATTTCATCATATAGGCGCGGTTGTAGGCGCGGGTGTCTGACAACAGCCAGATCCAGTCGTCAAAACTGACTCGGGTTGTGGTGGTCGGCTCGCCCGCTTTGGTCACGGGCAAGTCAATCGTATACTGCCAGTTGAACCGATCGCCGCGCACCTCGCCCTTGGCCACGCCGATCACACCTGCGGCTGTGCCCTCCCATGTCGTCTCGCCCGTTTTGTGCAAGGTCCACACACGCTGCTCGGTCGATCCGTCCTCATAAACGAAATCTTCCACCAAGGTCAGTTCTTTACCATCCCACTTTCCGGCAATCTTCACCTCGAACTGGCGGCGCACGGTGCCAAAGCGGTCTTGGAACTGGCCGTGGGCGATGAAATTCCCGTCAAAGAATTTCTCAAGCTGGAACTGGCGGTCAGACAGGCTGGCATCCTTGAACGACGGATGCCCCGTGCACGAGGCCAAAAAGGCCAAGCTTAACGACAAGGCGGTGGCCAAACCAAGGCCCAGGGTCAATCGGGTGGCACGCATGGCAAACTCCTTTTTCCGTTAAGTACTACGCACGAAATCCCCTTTTGGATCCATTTTCAGACTTGCCCAAATATCCCCGCCTTAGGCAGCAACGCCAGCCCCTAGGCAAAACCCCTCTCGTCTGGCAAAACCCCACCCAGAGGTGCCCGATGCGCGACGATGCCGACGACTTGCCCGATGCCAAGGATCCCCTCGGGGCCGAAATCCACGCGCTGTTTGACGGCGCGCCGCAAACACCGGAATTTGCCAAGCTGCGCAAACGCTTGGTGCGCGATGTGCGCGCGGCGATTGACACTTACGCCATGGCCGAACGCGGCGCGCGGTGGTTGGTGTGCCTGTCGGGCGGCAAGGACAGTTACACGCTCTTGGCCATCCCGACCGAATTGCAATGGCGTGGGCTTTTGCCGGTGGATCTTTTGGCCTGCAACCTTGACCAAGGCCAGCCGGGCTTTCCCGCCACCGTTCTGCCGCAATTTTTAACCGGCAAGGGCGTGCCGCACCGAATTGAATATCAAGACACCTATTCCATCGTCACAGCCAAGACCAAACCGGGCGGCACGATGTGTGCCATGTGTTCGCGCCTGCGCCGCGGCAACCTGTACCGCGTGGCGCGCGAAGAGGGCTGCTCGGCCGTTATCCTTGGCCATCACCGCGATGACATCTTGGAAACCTTTTTCATGAACCTGTTTCACGGCGGCAGGTTGGCCACGATGCCACCCAAGCTGTTGAATGAAGAGGGCGATTTGTTTCTATACCGCCCCTTGGCTTTTGTGGCCGAGGCCGATTGTGACGCCTTCGCCCGTGCGATGAACTACCCCATCATCCCCTGCGATCTGTGCGGCAGCCAAGACGGCTTGCAACGCGCCCAAGTCAAAAAAACTGCTGGATGATTGGGAAACGCGCACCCCCGGCCGCCGCCAGATCATGTTTCGCGCCCTGATGAATGTGCGCCCTTCGCATCTGGCCGACCCCGACCTGTTCGACTTTGCAGGCCTTGCACGGCATTTGGGCGAATTTGCCGAAAATCCTTTGCATTTAAAGGAAGCCGATTAAGAACCGCTTCGCATTCTACCCCTAGCCTTGTGCTGTGGCACTTTGCCGCATGCGATGGCAGGAGAGTGCTGTGCCCACCGGTGCCTATAGAAAAACCCCACATACCAAGCCCGCTGTTTCGCAGGGCGCTTTGGAACAGGCCCTGTGTGAAGGCGAGATCCGCGCCCATTATCAACCACAAGTCTGCTCAAAAACCGGTGCAGTCACGGGGTGCGAGGCACTGGCCAGATGGCTGCACCCCAAGCGCGGTTTGCTGGCACCGGCTGACTTTCTTCCTCAGATAGATGCCTATGGTTTAACCGGTTGTCTTGGCGCGCTGATGGTAGAAAATGCCCTGACAGCCCTTAGCGATTGGGACAGGGCGGGGGTCTACATGCCCAGCGTGGCGGTCAATTTTGCCCAAGCCGACTTGAACCGCCCTTATCTTGCCAGCCAATTGGCCTGGGACATTGACCGCCATTCCTTGGCACCCGATCGCCTGACCATCGAAATTTTGGAAACTGTCCCGAATAGACCGAAAAATAGCGTGATCGTTGCCAATATCGTGGGCCTTGCGCGTTTGGGCTGCGGGATTGATCTGGATGATTTCGGCACGGGCCATGCCACTTTGTCAGCTGTCAGAGATTTTGCCGTGGGACGAATCAAGATTGACCGCCGCTTTGTCAGAGGCGTGCACCGTGCCCCAAGGTTGCAAGATGGCATCCTTGCCACGGTGGCCATGGCCCGGGAATTGGGCTTGCAAACCTTGGCCGAAGGGGTGGAAACACCCGCCGATTTGGCCACTTTGGCCGATCTGGGCTGTGACGTTGTGCAAGGATTTCACATCGCACCACCCATGGCCGCCAGTGCTATGGCCGCGTGGATGCCCCGCCGCAAGGCCCGCAGTTCCAGCTTGTGGCTGACTGCCTAGGCCCAAATCCCCTTCATCAGCCCCGACTTCTGCCAACGGAGGCACAATTGCTGTGAAACCGCTTGACCTTTCATGCCCCCTGTCGTTGAAGGTCGCAGATTCAGCTTAGAAATGGCGGAAGTCCCGATGGACGATCAGAACAAGAACCTTCTCCTTGCAACCGTGCTCTCGGCCGTGGTCATCCTGGTCTGGTTTGTGGCGGGACCGATGCTGTTTCCAACATGGTTCCCCAGCGAACAACCCGCTCTCACGGCCCTTCCGGCGGAAACCTCCTCTACCGCCGCGACGCCCACGCTGGCCGATTCCACACCAACGACCCCAGCGTTAACGGCCACCGCCGAACCGCAAGCCCCGCGCCTGTCGGTGGATACGCCCAAACTTTCGGGCTCGATCTCGATGCTGGGTGGACGGATCGACGATCTGGCGCTGAAGACGTATCGTCAAACCGTTGATCCCACCTCGGCCACGGTGCAGTTGCTGTCACCGGTTGGCAAGGACAAGGCATATTACGCGGTTTTTGGCTTTGCCCCGGGCAATGGCCTGACCGAAGCCGATGTGCCTGGCGCGAAAACCCAATGGACGCTGACCAACGGCACCACACTTGCCCCCGACCAGCCTGTGTCTATGGCTTGGACCAATGGCAAGGGCCTTACCTTCACCCGCACGATTGGCGTCGATAAGGATTTTCTCTTCACCATCACGGATCAAGTTGCGAACTCTGGCGCGACCGAGGCACGTTTGGCCCCTTACGGCATCATCGCCCGCCACGGCCTGCCAAAGCTTGAGGGCGTCTATGTCGTCCATGAGGGCCCGGTGCGCCGCATCGACGGCGATCTGCAAGAATCGCATTACAGTGACCTGCCCAAACAGGCAGACTTCGAAGGCGCCAAGGGCGAAGCAATTGACTCGAATGGCGATGGCTGGATCGGGTTTACCGACCATTACTGGATGACGACCCTGATCCCAGAACAGGGCAAGCCCTTTACCGCCGTCACCAAATACACCCCATCGGCCGACATTTATCAGACCGAGGTTCGCCAACCGCTGATGACAGTGGCCGCGGGCGCCACAGCGCAATCCTCGATCCGCTTCTTTGCCGGTGCAAAAGAATGGGAGGCGATTGCCGCCTATGAGAACAACCCCGGTTGGCTTGCACGCCTGTTTGGAGACCGGGTGAACCCCGATCAAGTGGCAATTCCGGGCTTTATCGATTCAATCGATTGGGGCTGGTTCTTCTTTTTGACCAAACCAATCTTCTTCGTGCTGCACCTGATGCACCAAGCCTTGGGGAACATGGGGCTGGCGATCATCGGCCTGACCTTTATCCTGAAGCTGTTGGTTCTGCCATTGGCCTACAAAAGCTATGTCTCAATGGCGCGAATGAAAGAGCTTCAGCCAGAAATGGAAGTGCTGAAGGAAAAGGCGGGCGACGATAAGGCCAAGCTGCAAAAAGACATGATGGCGCTGTATCGGCAAAAAAAGGTCAATCCAGCGGCAGGCTGTTTGCCAATATTCTTCCAGATCCCGATTTTCTTCAGTTTGTACAAAGTGATCTACGTCACGATCGAACTGCGCCAATCGCCATTCTTCGGCTGGATCAAAGACCTGTCGATGCCCGATACGTCCTCGCTGTTCAACCTTTTTGGCGCCTTGCCTTGGGCCGCTCCGGCGGCAGGCAGCATGTTGCACACCGTGTTCATTGGTATGCTGCCGATTTTGTTGGGCGTGTCGATGTGGTTGCAGCAAAAGCTGAACCCAGCCCCAGCCGACAAGGCGCAAGCACAGATCATGGCGTGGATGCCGTGGATCTTTATGTTCATGCTGGGAAGCTTTGCGTCAGGCTTGGTGGTTTACTGGATCACCAACAACACGATCACCTTCGCCCAACAGTATATCATCATGTGGAGCCATGGGCACCGGCCGGATATCTTCGACAATATCAAAGCGGCGCTGAAAAAGGCCAAATCGGCCCCAAAGCCTGCCAATAGCCCAAAATCGCCAAACAATCCCAAAGCACCAAGAAAATGACAGGGCATTTGGCCCAAAGCCCGCGGCAGAGACCCCAAAACAACGGACGCGAGGTTCTCGCGTCCGTTGCGTTTTGCGCACCGCTCCGATTTGACAGATGGAATGAGAGATGAGCCTGACCTTCCCCTTGGCCGAAGAGCCTGAGTTTGAGCCTAAGGAAAAAGGCCGCCTTTTGTTTGCAGGGCCGGTGGACTTTCTAAAAGGTGTGGTGGCCATGGTGCACATGCCGCCCGCGGACCGGTTGGAAGTGTGCTTTGCTGGCCGCTCGAACGTGGGGAAATCTAGCCTGATCAACGCCTTGACCGGGCGAAAAAACTTGGCCCGCGCCTCGAACACGCCGGGGCGGACGCAAGAGATCAACTTTTTCACTTTGGGTGACGAGCGGTATCTGGTTGACCTTCCGGGCTATGGCTATGCCGAGGCCCCTGTCGCGGTTGTGGCCAAGTGGCAAGCGCTGCTGAAACAATACCTTGCCGGCCGCCAAACCCTGCGGCGCGCCTTTGTGCTGATCGACACGCGGCACGGGGTTAAGGATGTTGACGAAGAAATCTTGACGCTTTTAGATAAATCCGCAGTGACATTTCAGGTGGTGATGACCAAAGCCGACAAGGTCAACGCTGCAACGCGCGAGGCCAATATCGCCCAGGTGCAGGCTGCGTTGAAAAAACATCCAGCGGCTTATCCGGAAATTGTTCTGACATCTTCGGAAAAAGGCGAGGGGATTGAATCCTTGCGCGCAATCATCGCCGGTTTGGTCTAAGCGAGCCTGTGGCGTAAGCTTGGGTCGCAGTGTTTGACAGACACCGCGCGATTTTTCTGCGAAAAATCTAAGAAAAGAATTTTCTGCGAAAATTCGACAGCAGATTTTTCGCAGAAAAATCGTGGCTCAGACGTGCTGCGCGCCGTTGACTTGCAGTTCCGACCCAGAAATGTAGCTGGACTGATCGGAACATAAAAACCAGATCGCATCCGCGACTTCGCGGGGTTGGCCCAGCCGGTTCATCGGCAGTTTTTCCACAATTTTATCGGTGCCCGGGGACAGGATCGCCGTTTCAATCTCTCCAGGCGCTATGGCATTGACGCGCACGCCCAAGGGGCCGAAATCATGTGCCATCTCGCGCGTCAAAGCGGCCAGCGCTGCTTTTGATGTTGCATAGGCAGCACCTGCAAAAGGATGAACCCGGCTGCCCGCAATCGAGGTTACATTCACCACCGACCCCTTCGCCGCCGACAACTCATCCATCAACCCCCGCGCCAAGACGATTGAGGCGAAGAAATTGACATGAAACACCTGCCCCCATGTGCGCAAGTCCGTTGTCAACGTCGACAAACGCGCGCCGCCGGGGCCTTTAGGGCTGATGCCGGCATTGTTCACCAGCGCGTCCAGCTTGCCATTGACCTTGGCCTTGATCACCTCAAGCGCCGCTATGGTCTTATCGGGGCTGGCAAGGTCGATCTGGATGTGATTCTCTTCCCCACCCGGCCAAGGGCAGCGTGGGTCAAAAGGTTGGCGCGAACAGGTCAGAACACGCCAGCCTTCAGCCGAAAAGCGCTTGACTGTGGCGTGCCCGATGCCACGGGAAGCACCTGTTAATACGATCGTTCTTTGATATGTCATAAGGGTCATACTAGCCATGTCGCACCAAAGGGCAAGATGCTTGGCAGGGCAGCACATCTGCCGTAATTGGGGGTTCGAAACTCGGAGATCACGATGAAAGCCCAGACCGTCAGCCGCGAAGAAGCCCTTACCACTGCCCGCCTTTTGTCGGAAACCTTGCCCCATCTTTTGCGCTTTTCCGGTGCCGTGGTGGTCGTCAAATTCGGCGGAAACGCCATGGGCGATGACGCCGCCATGGCCGAATTTGCCCGCGACATCGTTTTGATGCGGCAGGTCGGGGTGAACCCCGTTGTCGTGCATGGCGGCGGGCCGATGATCAACGAGATGCTCACGAAACTGGGCATCAAATCTGAGTTCGTGCGTGGCAAGCGGGTGACTGACAAAGCCACGGTACAGGTGGTGGAAATGATCCTGTCGGGCCTTGTCAACAAGCGTATTGTGCAGGCCATCATGGATGCCGGCGGGCGGGCTGTTGGCATATCGGGCAAAGACGACGACCTGATGGTCTGCGTGGCCGATGACCCGGAACTGGGCTATGTGGGCAGGCCCGTTGAAATGAACGTGCAGGTCCTGCGCGATCTGTACAACGCCGGGATTATTCCAGTTGTGGCGCCGGTGGCTACGGGCATGGCGGATAATGAAACTTTTAACGTCAACGGCGACACTGCAGCGGGGGCCATTGCGGGCGCCTTGCAGGCCGACCGTTTGCTGTTGCTGACCGATGTAGCAGGCGTGAAGAACGCTGGCGGAGAGGTGATGACCAACATCACCCCCGACGAAATCCGCGCTATGATTGCCGATGGGACGATTGCGGGCGGTATGATCCCAAAAACCGAAACGGCGCTGATGGCCTTGGAACAGGGCGTGCGGGCCGTGACGATCCTTGATGGTCGTCTGCCCAATGCGGCCCTGCTGGAACTGTTCACCGACCACGGGGCTGGCAGCCAGATCCGCTCGACCGAGCCGCGTGTGAAGCCGCGCGTGCGGCGGTGAGCGGCGAAGACCTTCAGGTTCAAGCCGCCCTTGATCCGCATTTTCTAGAGGTCTTGGGCGGCTTTGCGGTCTTGGAGGGCGAGGCCGGCTTTCCTGCCGGAACGCGCACGCTTTTGATGATCGGGCCCAAAGAACCGGGGTTCTGGCCGCATCTTCAAGAACAGCCCGAATGGGGCGGGCCGGATGCGGTTGATCGTTGGTCGCGCCGCGTGATCGGGCGACTGGCTTGTGAACTGGGGGCCAAGGCGCTGTTTCCCTTTGGCGGACCGCCCTATCACCCATTTTACACTTGGGCTTTGCGGACGGGCCGCATCTGGGAAAGCCCGGTCAAGTTGTTGGTTCATGCAACACAAGGCCTGATGGTTAGCTTTCGTGGGGCCTTGGCGCTGCCGCAGGCTATGGCAATGCCTGCCGTGGCCGCGCAGCCTTGCGGGGCCTGTGCCAAGCCCTGCCAGACCGCTTGTCCCGCAGCAGCACTGACGACCGCTGGCTATGACGTCCCGCGCTGCCACAGCCATCTAGATCAGCCCGCCGGGTCCGATTGCCTGACAGGCGGATGTCTTGTGCGCAGCCCTTGCCCCGCAGGGGCAGGCTATGCAAGGATGCCTTCTCAGTCCGCCTGTCATATGAGGCATTTCCACCCATGAAGCGTTTGATTCTGACACGCCATGCCAAGTCCAGCTGGGACGATCCAGCGACCCCCGACCATGACCGGCCGCTGAACGAACGCGGCAAAGCCGCTTCGGCAGAGTTGGGCACCTGGCTCGCCTCACGCGGCTATGTGCCCGGAGAGGTGCTATGTTCTGACGCGCTGCGCACGCGCGGCACGTGGTCGGGCTTGGCACCAGCCCTGCCGGGTACACCGATTTTGCATTTAAAACCTGCGCTTTATCATGCAGGCCCTGATGTGATGCTGGCTGTGCTGCGCCATGCCACGCAAGATTGTGTGATGATGATCGGGCACAATCCTGGCATCGCCGAATTTGCCGCGCGGTTGGTGGCCCATGCGCCCTTGCATGATGACTTTGCCCGCTATCCAACAGGTGCCACGCTGGTCTGCGACTTTGTGGTCGATCGCTGGGAAAATGTTACCTTTGGCGGGGCCACGGCAGTGGATTTTGTGGTTCCGGCTGAGATTATCGCCTAAAGCGCGTGGATGGGCGGCATCGCCCATCCAAGCCCTGCCGCGGGCTTAATGGCCCAGAATCTGGCTGAGAAACAGCTTGGTACGATCAGATTTTGGCTGGGAAAAGAAGGCTTTAGGATCGGCCTGTTCGATAATTTGGCCTTGATCCATGAAAATCACCCGGTCGGCCACCGCTTGCGCAAAGCCCATCTCGTGGGTCACGCAGAGCATCGTCATGCCCTCTTTCGCCAGATCAATCATAGTATCGAGCACTTCTTTGATCATCTCGGGATCAAGAGCTGAGGTCGGTTCGTCAAACAGCATGATGCGTGGTTTCATGCACAAAGAGCGCGCTATCGCCACGCGTTGCTGCTGGCCGCCGGACAATTGGCTGGGGTATTTTTGTGCCTGTTCGGGGATTTTAACCTTCGTCAGAAAATACATCGCCGTTTCTTCGGCCTCAGCCTTTGGCACTTTGCGCACAGCCATCGGGGCGAGGGTGAGGTTTTGCAGAATGGTCAGATGGGGGAACAGGTTAAACTGTTGAAAGACCATGCCCACTTCGGACCGCACTTTGTCGATGTTTTTCAAATCAGATGTCAACTCTGTGCCATCGACGATGATTTGGCCTGTCTGATGCTCTTCCAACCGGTTGATACAGCGGATCAGGGTAGATTTGCCTGACCCCGACGGCCCGCAGATCACGATCTTTTCACCCTTTTGCACGGTCATGTTGATGTCTTGCAGCACATGGAATGCGCCGAACCATTTGTTCATCGCCGTGATTTGCACGGCCGATCGGGCAAGGGGCGTTTGGTCAAACATCTTTGATCCTTTAACGATCAGCGGAAAGGCGGAGCATATTGCAGGCCCCCTTGGGCCCATAGCGCGTTCAGGCCACGCGCCAGTTTGACGGGCGTGTTGATGCCGATATTGGATTCGAATATCTCGGCATAATTACCAGAGGCGGCAATGGCACGTTTCGCCCAATCCGGGTCAAGACCCAGCATCAGGCCCATGTCGCCCTGAAGGCCCAGAAGCCGGCGCACTTCGGGGTCTTTTGTTGCCAGAGCGACCTCGTCAATATTGGCTTGGGTGATACCCTTTTCCTCGGCCGCAAGCAGGGCAAAATAGGTCCACCGCACGATATCGCCCCAAGCATTGTCACCATGGCGCACGACGGGGCCCAAAGGTTCCTTCGAGATGATTTCCGGCAAAATCACATAGTCATCCGGCCGCATGAATGCCGCACGATAAGATGACAAAACCGATGCCTCGGCTGTCATCGAATCACAAGCTCCGGCCAAAAACTGGCTTTGGGCTTCGGTGTCATCGGCGACCAGGACGGGGATGTAGTTAATCGCGTTGGCTTTGAAATAATCCGTCAGGTTCGCTTCGATTGAGGTGCCGGTTTGCAGGCAAATCCGCGCGCCGTCCAATTCGCGGGCAGAAGAGACGCCAAGGTCATTTTTCACCAGGAAGCCTTGGCCATCGTAATAGCTGACGGCGACAAAATCGAAAGACAAGTCAGCATCGTGCGAAAAAGTCCAAGAGACGTTGCGCGCCAATAGATCAACTTTGCCAGAAGCTAAAGCAGCAAAGCCGTCCGTCTGCGTGGTGGCAACATAGCGCACCTTAGACCCGTCGCCCAGAACGGCGGCAGCAACGGCCTTACACAGGGCCGCATCGAAGCCTTGGTAACCCCCCTTGGCGTCGGGTGCCGCAAAGCCCGTCAAGCCGGTGTTGACACCGCACGACAGCACACCACGCGCTTTAACCTCTTCAAGCGTGGCAGAACACGCAAAGCCCGCCATCAAGCACAAAGCGGCAGTAAAGGGCGTTAGGGATTTTATCATCTGATGTCTTTCCGATATCCCTTGGGCGTTACGCCCATTCTGTCCCGATGCGCCCCATCATCTGCGATGCGGCGTCAGATGGTCAAGACATAGCGCTTTACCTATGCCGTGGCAAAGCGGGCCGCACTCTAACCACACAAAGCGAAAAAGCGCGCTGCTAAGTAAAAAGCTTCTTGCTTAAGGGCCGCCGCAGCTGCGGCATCTTCATCTTCGCCCCAAAGGGCAATCTGCCAACTTTCATCAAGGCGCGACAGGTGCCAGCCTTCCTCAGCCGTCAAGCGCGCGCGCGCCACCGCGAAGGCAAGCACCAAGGAACCCGAAATCGAGACCAAGTCGTGGAATGCCGCCAGCTTAAAGTTACCAAGTGCCAGAACTTGGGCGTGCAGGCGCGCCAGAACGGCGGCGTCTTGCGCGATGGGTGCGACGCCGGCGGTGGTTAGCAAAGGCGCGTGCAGGCTTTGGGCGGCCCAGTCTAGCAGTGGATCCCATGCCATGGCCTGCTTGGCGGCCAACGCAGGCGGATGGGCGGCGCGGTAGCACAGGTGGTCGGTTTCACCATAAGCCGTCAGCAGGCTTGCCACCTCGTGATATTGCGGGATGACTTTGTCGATGGCGGAATTGGCCATGCGCGTGACGGGCATTGTTTCAGGGTTCACAAGGCCGCTTTGCGCATCCCATTCGGCAGCAACCAGATCTGCCAGCGCTTTGGTCGGCAGCAACAGCGGTTGCTTGGCGGGGGTTTTGACCGGGCGGTCATCCAAACGGACGGCAAAGCCGCCCTCTTCGGCCACCACGCTTGCCGCTTTCCAGAACCGCTTGGGCCGCCAGTTTGACATCAGGTTCCCCCGAACGGATCGGCGGGAACGTCCTTTTCGTTCCAGTCCAGCATTTTCCACGTCTTGGCCATATGGTCGGGCAAAGGCGCGGTGAAGGTCATCATCTCGCCCGTTACGGGGTGTTCGACTGTCAGTGACCGCGCATGCAGGTGCAATTTGCGTGACACATCCCCCCCGATCGAGGCCCCCCAACCATCGCCCATGTTATCCGCCGTATTGCCGCCGTATTTGCCATCACCTGCAATCGGGTGGCCCATTTCGGCCATATGGGCGCGCAACTGGTGGGTGCGGCCTGTGACAGGTTCTAACGCCATCCATGACATCCGCGTGCCCAAGAACCACAGCGTGAAGAAATCGGTTTGGGCGCGTTTGGCATCGGGATAGTCAGCCATTTTGGCGGGATGGATGCACAGCATCTTTTCCCCCTCGCCCCGCCCGCCGGGGGCCTTCATCAGGCCATATTTGATCGACCCCTGTTTGGGGTTAGGCACGCCCGCGACCAAGGCCCAATAGATCTTGCGTGTGTTGCGGTGGCGCAGCGCTTCGGAAAGCCTGCGCGCCACACGATCGGTGCGCGCTAGCATCAACAGGCCCGAGGTGTCTTTATCAAGCCGGTGCACCAGCTTGGGCTTGTCTTTATAGCCAAACTTCAACGCCTCGGCCAAGCCGTCGACATGACGCTCGCCCATGCCCGACCCGCCTTGGCTGGCAAGACCAGCAGGTTTATTCAGGATGATCATATGCTCATCCTTCCACAAAACGGCGTTCTGGATCATCTTGACATCGGCCGCACTGATTTTGCCGTCTGAAACAGGCACGGGGGCAGGTGTATCGGGCAAGGGCGGCACGCGCACGACTTGGCCGGGCAGAACGTGATCTGACGCTTTCACCCGACCCGATTCCACCCGCAATTGCCCCGTGCGGCACATCTTTTCGATGGCCCCTTGGGTGATCTGGGGAAACTTGCGCTTCACCCAACGGTCAAGACGCTGTTCGCCTTCATCCTCGGTCACGGTGATCAGTTGAACGGCACTCATACAAGAACCCTTTCGGTAAGGGCAGCGCCCAAGGCTAAAGCAAGGATAGAAAGACCGACCGAGGCCGCAACATAGGCCAGCGCCCCGCCGCTTTGGCCGGCTTGCCACAGTTTCCACGCATCCAGCGAAAAGGCGGAAAAGGTGGTAAAGCCGCCCAAGATTCCAGCCATCAAAAGCGGCGACAGGTGGGTACGGTTCGACAGCGCCACAAAGAAAACACCCATGGCAAAGCTGCCCAGCACATTCACCGCCAGCGTGGCCACAGGTGCGCCGATCCACGATATCGTGAGATAGCGCAGCACAGAGCCGAGCGCGCCGCCAAGGGCGACTTGAGTGAGGGTCCAGATCATCTGGGTTCCTTGGGCGTGTCTGAGGAAATTGTCAACCTTTGGCCAAGGGCGGGCTAATCGCTATGGCGTTTGGCGCGCAGTTTGGCGAAATACTCGATGCGCTTTTTCAGATCGCGTTCGAACCCGCGTTCGGGTGGTGCGTAGTAGACGGGGCGCTTCATCGCATCGGGAAAATAGTTCTGGCCGGAAAAACCGTCTTCGGCGTCGTGGTCATAGGCATAGGTTGCCCCATAGCCGAGTTCTTTCATCAATTTCGTCGGCGCAGGGCGAATGTGCAGTGGCGGTGGAAGCGAGCCTGTTTGGCGCGCCGCCTCTCGGGCCGCTTTGTAGGCCGTGTAGACCGCGTTGGATTTGGGGGCGAGGGCGAGATAGACCACGGCTTGGGCTAAAGCCAACTCGCCCTCAGGCGAGCCAAGGCGTTCGTAAGTCTGCCAAGCGGCAAGGCAAACCTCTTGCGCCTGCGGGTCGGCCAAACCGATGTCTTCCACCGCCATGCGCGTGATGCGGCGGGCTAAAAAGCGCGGGTCTTCGCCGCCTTCCAGCATACGGGCAAACCAATACAACGCGGCATCAGGATCGGAACCGCGCACAGATTTATGCAGCGCCGAGATAAGGTTGTAATGCTCATCCCCCGATTTGTCATATTTGCTGGCCCTCCGCATAAGGCGGGTAGACAGTTGCTCGGCCGTCAGCGTCTGGGTCAGCGCCCAAGCGGCGACCTGTTCGATCAGGTTCAACAAGGTTCGGCCATCGCCATCGGCCATCTCTATCAGGGCCTCACGCGCGAATCCGTCCAGTGGCAAGGCGCGGCCAAGGTCTTGTTCGGCGCGTTGGGCCAAACGTTCCAGATCGGTGGGCGACAGGCGTTCCAGCACAATGACTTGCGCGCGCGACAAAAGCGCAGCGTTCAGTTCGAAACTGGGGTTTTCGGTGGTGGCCCCGACCAGAAGGATCGTGCCATCCTCCATATAGGGCAGAAAGCCGTCTTGCTGTGCTTTGTTAAAGCGGTGGATTTCGTCAACGAACAAAAGCGTGCCTTGGCCGTTCTGGCGGCGGATCTTGGCCGTTTCAAACACTTTGCGCAGGTCTGGCACACCGGTGAAAATCGCCGAGATTTGCACAAAGGCCAGATCAGTTTGCTGCGCCAAAAGCCGTGCGATGGTGGTTTTGCCCACACCGGGCGGCCCCCACAGGATCAGCGACGACAAGGAATGCGCCCCGATCATTGACCCCAGCGGGCCTTGGGGCGATAGGACATGGGATTGGCCGATCACCTCGGCCAAAGTCTGCGGGCGCAAACGGTCGGCCAGCGGGCGAGGCGCTGTTGAATGGGATTGCGGCGTATCGAATAGGTCTGACATCGCCATAGGTTACGCCGGAAGCCACCATAAGCAAAGGGCCCACACCATGGGTGCGGGCCCTTCAAATCGCGCTCAGCGCAGATCAGCTTTCGTAGTTATCTTCAGCCGCAACGCGCGCCTTGTCAGCGGCACCTTTGGCCGATGGATCGCGGTCAACGAATTCGATGATCGCCATCGGTGCCATGTCGCCATAGCGGAAGCCCGCTTTCAGCACGCGCACATAGCCGCCCTGACGCTCTTTGTAGCGCGGGCCCAGAATTTCAAACAGACGTGCCACATACTGCTCTTGCTTCAACTGCGACGAGGCCTGACGGCGCGCGTGCAAATCGCCGCGCTTGGCCAAGGTGACCAGCTTTTCGATGATAGGGCGCAGTTCTTTGGCCTTGGGCAGGGTGGTTTTGATCTGCTCATGTTCGATGAGCGAGCCGCACATGTTGGCAAACATCGCTTTGCGGTGTTCGTGGGTGCGGTTTAGGCGGCGATAGCCAGAGCCGTGGTTCATGATGTTCTCCTAGAACGTGTTTTGCTTTGTCTGGCGAGGCCTACGTGCGGCCCTGCTCTCCTTGGGGTCTTGCGACCCAGATCTTCCCCGAAGGATCGGGCATTTTTTGGCAGGGTGCGCGACGACGCGCACCCCTTTGGTCTTAGAACTGATCTTCGAAGCGCTTGGCCAGATCTTCGATATTCTCTGGCGGCCAATCTTCGACTTCCATGCCCAGATGCAGGCCCATGCCCGACAGCACTTCCTTGATTTCGTTCAAAGATTTGCGGCCAAAGTTCGGCGTGCGCAGCATTTCGGCTTCGGTTTTTTGGATCAAATCGCCAATGTAGACGATGTTGTCGTTCTTCAAGCAGTTGGCCGAACGGACCGACAGTTCCAGTTCGTCGACTTTCTTGAGCAACAGCGGGTTGAATTCCAGACCCGCATCTTCGATGCCCTTGTTCGACGATTCTGGCTCTTCGAAATTCACAAAGACGGCCAGTTGGTCTTGCAAGATACGCGCGGCATAGGCCACCGCGTCATCAGGGCTTAAAGAGCCGTCGGTTTCCACCTTCAGCGTCAGTTTGTCGTAATCCAGCACCTGACCTTCGCGGGTCGGCGTGACTTCGTAAGACACTTTCTTGACCGGCGAAAAGATCGCATCGATCGGAATAAGGCCAATCGGCGCATCGTCGGGGCGGTTCTTATCGGCCGAGACATAGCCCTTGCCGTTATTCACGGTCAGTTCCATGTAGACATCTGCACCGTCATCTAGGTGACAAACGATGTGTTCGCGGTTCAAAATCTCGATGCCCGAGGATTCCGAAATGTCGCCAGCGGTCACAACGCCTGGGCCCTTGGCAGAGATCGACAGGCGCTTTGGCCCTTCGACATCCATCTTAAGACGCACGCCCTTGAGGTTCAAAACGATGTCGGTGACATCTTCGCGCACGCCAGCCACGCTGGAAAATTCGTGCAGGACATTGTCGATCTGAACCGAGGTGATGGCAGCCCCTTGCAGCGACCCCAGCAGCACACGGCGCAGCGCGTTGCCCAGCGTAAGGCCAAAGCCACGCTCCAGCGGTTCGGCGACCAAGGTCGCAGTGCGTTGCGGGTCCGCCCCGGCTTTGACAGCCAGTTGTTGCGGTTTAATCAGTTCCAGCCAGTTCTTGTGGATCATGCTATAGCCTCCATACTTGCCCGCTGCCTATGGTCCGAATGACAGCAGACGCCCGAGGATCTTCATTCAAGTTCAAACAAAGACATCGGGCCGCGCGAAAGCACGGCCCGACGACATAGAAAAACGATCAGACGCGACGGCGCTTGGGCGGACGGCAGCCGTTGTGTGCAAGCGGGGTCACATCGCGGATCGAAGTGATGTTGAAGCCAACGGCGGCCAAGGCGCGCAGCGCTGATTCACGACCTGAACCGGGGCCTTGCACTTCGACTTCCAGCGTTTTCACGCCATGCTCTTGTGCCTTCTTACCGGCATCTTCTGCAGCCATTTGGGCGGCATAGGGGGTCGATTTGCGCGACCCTTTGAAACCCATCGTACCCGCAGACGACCACGAGATCGCGTTGCCTTGTACGTCAGAGATCAGGATTTTGGTGTTGTTGAAAGAAGAGTTCACATGCGCCACGCCAGCGGCGATGTTCTTGCGCTCTTTTTTCTTCGTGCGGGCAGCCGACTTGCTGGTATCACGTGCCATTTATCTGTGCCCCTCTTATTTCTTCTTGCCGGCGATCGGCTTGGCCGGGCCCTTGCGGGTGCGCGCATTGGTATGCGTGCGCTGGCCACGAACCGGCAGACCTTTGCGGTGACGCAGGCCACGGTAGCAGCCAAGGTCCATCAGACGCTTGATGTTCATCGAGGTTTCGCGACGCAGGTCGCCTTCCACGGTGAAATTCGCATCAATAAATTCGCGGATCGCCAGAACTTCGGCATCTGTCAGCTGGTTGACGCGGCGTGCGCGGTCAATCTTCAGCGATTCGCAGATTGTCTCGGCGTTGTGCGCGCCGATGCCGGTGATGTACTGAAGCGCAATCGGAACGCGCTTTGCGGTGGGGATGTTAACGCCAGCAATACGTGCCAAACGTGTTTTCCTTTATGTTGCGGTTCCGTTATGCCAGAACCTTTTTTCACAACCCAGCAGGCTCACCTGCCAGAAACGATCACCTGCCGCGTGATTCCGCAGCAGGACGCCGTGCCATATGGGCTTTTCTCACAGGCGTCAAGGCCCGCTTGGGGGCATTCACTAGGTGTCGAGAACTTTTGCCAAAGCAGCAGACACGGCATCCATCTCGGCAAGGCCATCGACAGTCGCAAGTTGACCTTTGGCGTAATAATACCCGACGAGTGGCGAGGTATCGCGATAATAGGCCAGCATACGCGTGCGCAGGGCCTCTTCTGTATCATCGGCGCGGCGTTTCATCGCTGTGCCACCGCAGGCATCGCAGGTTCCTGACACTTTGGGCGGGTGGTTCATGTCGTGATAAACCGCGCCGCAGTTTCCACAGGTAAATCGGCCGACGATGCGCTGCTTTAACGCCTCGTCATCGACCCGCAGTTCGATCACGGCATCCAAAGGCTGGCCGATCCGCGCCATCAGCGCACCCAAAGCATCTGCCTGTTTCAGCGTACGGGGAAAGCCATCGAAGATATACCCACCCGCAGCTGCCCCATGGGTAAGCTTTTCTTCAATCAGCCCAACCACGATGTCATCGGTTACCAAATGGCCGGCATCCATCACAGCGGCCACCTTCCGGCCCATCTCGGTGCCCGACGTGCGCGCTTCGCGCAGCATATCGCCTGTAGACAGTTGCACCATGCCCCGTTCCTCCACCAGGCGCTTGGCCTGCGTGCCTTTGCCAGCACCGGGCGGTCCAAGAAGAATGATGTTGGTCATGGGGTCAACCTTTCAGCGCCAATCGTTTGTCTCAGCGGCGCGACGGGGGCTTCGCCTCTGCAGGCCGTTTGCGGCCGCGCAGTTGCGAGCGTTCGATAAGCCCTTCGTATTGATGCGCCAGCATATGAGACTGCACCTGGTTGATCGTATCCATAGTCACAGAAACGACAATCAACACAGAAGTCCCGCCAAAGTAGAACGGAATGGCGAACTGGTCGCGCAAAATCTCTGGCAGGAAGCACACAGCCGCCAAGTAGGCCGACCCCACCACCAAAATGCGGGCGACCACATAGTCCAAATAATCTTGCGTCTTTTTGCCCGGGCGAATGCCAGGGATAAAGCCGTTTTGGTTCTTAAGGTTCTCGGCCACGTCATCCGTTTTGAAGGCGACGTTGGCGGTGTAGAAATAAGTGAAGAACACGATCATGACGCCTTGGAACAGCAGGTACAGCGGCTGGCCCGGCCCCATGAAGGCCAAAATCGTTCCCATGATCGGGCTGGTCTGCGCGCCCGAGAATGTGGCGAGCGTCGAAGGCAGCAACAAAAGTGACGAGGCGAAGATCGCGGGGATAACGCCCGCTGGGTTCACTTTGATCGGCAAATGGCTGGATCCGCCATCATAGATTTTCATCCCCACTTGACGGCGGGGGTATTGGATGTGGATCTTGCGCAAGGCGCGTTCCATGAAAACGACAAATCCGATCACCGCCGCCACCAGCACAATCGCGCCGATGATCACCCAAACCGGAACAACACCCGCGCGCCCTTGGCTAAGAAACTGTGCCAAAGCACCAGGGATTTCAGCCACGATGCCCGTAAAGATGATGAGCGAAACGCCATTGCCGATGCCGCGCGCGGTGATCTGCTCACCCAGCCACATCAGGAACATCGTGCCGCCGACCAGAGTGATCACGCAGGAAATCTTGAAGAACAGGTCTGGGTTATGCGCCAAGCCGCCAGCACTGATCGAGGCGGCAATTGCCCAACCTTGAAAGATCGCCAAGGCTACCGTGGCGTAACGGGTGTATTGATTGATCTTCTTGCGACCTTGGTCGCCCTCTTTTTTCAATTGCTCTAGCTGCGGGATCATCGAAGCGAGCAACTGAACAATGATAGAGGAGGAAATGTAAGGCATAACACCCAAGGCAAAGATGCCCATGCGCTGCAAAGCCCCACCGGTGAACAAGGACAGCATCCCGCCCAAACCCTGGCCTTGACCTTCCATGAAGGTCTTGAGCGCCGTGCCGTCAATGCCGGGGACGGGAATATAGGTGCCAAGGCGATAAACAATCAGCACAAGAACCGTAAACAGGATGCGCTGGCGCAGATCTGACGACTTGCCCAAAGCGCCCCAACTTAAGTTCGCCGCCATTTGCTCTGCTGCTGATGCCATGGTCGGACCTTCTCCGTGGATGATAGGTTTTGCGCCGCCGATCCGGTGTTTCCGGACGGCGGCGCGGGAAATCAACGCAGATGTAAGCGGTCTTAACGCCGCTCACAAGACGTTATGCGAGCGGAACCTTGCGAACCGACTTGCCAAAGACGGGCAGAGGATCAGCCACTTTCAACGTTCCGCCGGCAGCGGCCACCGCTTCAATGGCCGAGGCCGAGGCGCCGGTGACTTCCAGTGTCACTTTGGTGGTGATGACACCCTTGGCCAGCACACGGATGCCGTCATGCTTGGCCTTGGTCAGACCGGCCGCGACCAGCGCGTCTTCGGTGATGGTGACCGAGGCGTCCAGCTTGCCCAGACCGATGAACTTCTCGATCAGGCCCAAGTTAACGACGGCGAATTCTTTTTGATTGGGTTTGCTAAAGCCACGCTTGGGCAAACGCCGATACAGTGGCATCTGGCCGCCTTCATAGCCGCCCAAAGCCACGCCCGAACGGGACTTTTGGCCCTTGATACCACGACCAGCAGTCTTACCCTTGCCCGAACCCGGACCACGCGCAACGCGCTTTTTCTTTTTCGCTGCGCCGGCGTTATCGGCCAGTTCATTCAATTTCATGTCGCATACTCCTATGCCGGAACTGCCCTGGCTGCGACGGCGGGGGCAAACGCGGCGGATGATTGATTCTGTGGCCATAGGGGGCCACCGAGGGCGTATAGAGGGGAAGAAGGGGCGGATCAAGAGGCGTAACCCAACGGCCCGGGCGGGGGCTATAGGAGGCGGTGGGTTTCACCCACCCTACCACCTTGCTGCTAAAGGAAAACGCGACGACGTCGGGCGCAAGGTAGGGTGGGTGAAACCCACCATAACAAACCAAAACGCCCCACCTTGCGGCGGGGCGTTCTGTAACAGCCTAGGGAAACCCTTAGCCGCGTTCTTCGATGATCTTCACCATGTGACGCACCGCGTGCACCATGCCGCGGATCGAGGGGGTATCCTCTAGCTCGCGGGTGCGGCGGATCTTGTTCAGGCCCAGACCTTTGAGGGTCGCAGTCTGAACAGCAGGGCGGCGGGCGGCGGACGAGGTCTGCTGCACGACGATGGTTTTCTTAACGGGGGCCACAACGGCCTCGGGCTTCTTTGCCATGATCAGGCCTCCACTACTTCAGCGACGGCCACTTCGGTGGCGGGCTTGTTCAGGATCTCGGCCACCTTTTTACCGCGACGAGCGGCAACCTGGCGGGGCGAGGTTTCTGACTTCAGGCCGTCAATCGTGGCGCGGATCATGTTGTAGGGGTTGGTCGAACCGATCGACTTGGCCACCACGTCTTGCAGACCCAGCATTTCAAACACTGCGCGCATCGGGCCGCCGGCGATGATGCCGGTACCCGCGACGGCGGTGCGCATCACGACTTTTCCGGCGCCGTGGCGGCCTTCCATGTCGTGGTGCAGCGTGCGGGCGTCTTTCAACGGCACGCGGATCAGGCTGCGCTTGGCCTGTTCAGTTGCCTTGCGGATCGCCTCGGGCACTTCTTTCGCCTTGCCCTTGCCAAAGCCCACACGGCCGCGCTGATCGCCCACAACCACCAAAGCTGCAAAGCCAAAGCGCTTGCCGCCCTTTACGGTCTTGGACACGCGGTTGATCGCAACCAAACGGTCTGCGAACTCCGGGGTTTCTTCCGGGCGGTTGTCGCGGCGATCGCCACCACGGTTGCCACGGTCGTCCCGGCGGTTTTCACGTTCTGCCATTTTTATCTCCTCAGAACTTCAGTCCGCCTTCACGGGCAGCGTCGGCCAAAGCCTTGATCTTACCGTGAAAGAGGAAACCGCCGCGATCGAAGTAGCAAGCTTCGACACCGGCCTTGAGTGCACGTTCCGCGATGGCCGCACCAATTTTGGCGGCCGCCTCGATATTGTTCTTGCCCACCACGCCCAGGTCTTTCTCTAGCGAGGAAGCCGAAGCCACAGTGATGCCCTTCACATCATCGATCAACTGGACCGAGATGTTCTTGTTCGACCGGTGTACCGACAGGCGCAAGCGCCCAGCCGCGACCGATTTAATGCGGTTCCGAACGCGCAGACGGCGCTTGAGGAACAGCTCTCTTTTATTCAATGCCATTTCTCTTGCCCCTTACTTCTTCTTGCCTTCCTTGCGGAAGACAAACTCGCCCTTGTAGCGAATACCTTTGCCCTTGTAGGGCTCTGGCTTCTTCCAAGCGCGGATGTTTGCTGCGACTTGGCCAACGAGTTGTTGGTCAATGCCTTCCACAGAGATTTCAGTTTGCTTCGGTGACGCGACGACAACGCCCTCGGGAACCTCGAAGATCACTTCGTGGCTGAAGCCCAGTTGCAATTGCAGGTTCTTACCCACCATGGCAGCGCGGTAGCCCACGCCCTGGATTTCCATTTCTTTCTTGAAGCCGACGGTAACGCCCTGCACAAGATTCGCAATCATCGAGCGGCTCATGCCCCACTGCGAGCGCGCCCGCTTGGACAGGCCACGCGGGGTGACTTTCACAGTGTCATTTTCGATGCTCAGTTGCACATCATCGCCAGCGGTAAAGCTGCGGGTGCCTTTCGGCCCCTTCACTTCGATCGTTTGGCCAGAGATGCTGGCAGACACGCCCTTAACCAAGGCGACGGGTTTTTTGCCGATACGAGACATTTGACCCCTCCCCTTAGAATACGGTGCAAAGCACTTCGCCGCCAACATTGGCCGCGCGTGCATTTGCATCCGTCATCACACCCTTGGGGGTGGACAGAATGGC
>CAIMWI010000063.1 GCA_903845215.1 uncultured Rhodobacterales bacterium
AAAGGAGACGCATCAAACACAAGACCATCCAAACCCGCCGCTTGAACCATCACCGTCAAGCAGCATAACCTGAACCCGATGAGCCAATGACCTCCGCTCCAAAATCACCGCGGGTGTTCCAAATCATTCGACGACGGACAGGCGGTCATATCCGGCACCACGACCCGCAGCATATAATCTGACAGGCCGCCCAAGCGTAAAACCTCAACCACTTCAGGGAAGGCTGACACCACGGTAAGGAAAGTTTCGCGCCAAGCTGGGGTGTGATTTGCCGCCTCAATCTCGCACAAAACGGTGAGGCCAAGCCCCACTTTGCGCGGATCGACCAGCGCCACGCGGTGTGTGATGATGCCCGCCGCCTCTAGCTTTTGAACGCGTTTTCAGCAGGGGGTTTGGGACAGGCCCACCTTGTCGGCCAAAGTGGCGATGGGCAGGGTGGCATCGCGCTGCAACTCTGTCAGGATCTTGCGGTCAATCTGATCTAGGTCTTTTTCCATGGGCCTATGCCGAGATAAAGTCGCGGACAAAGGCGCTGGCAGGGCGGGCGCGGATGTCTTGCGGGCGCCCGACTTGTTCAATGCGGCCCATCGACATGACCACAACCAGATCGGCCAGTTCCATCGCCTCGTCTTGGTCATGGGTGACAAAGATCGTGGTCAATCCGGTGGTGTCGTGGATATCGCGCAACCCTTGGCGCAGGTCTTTGCGCACACGGGCATCTAACGCGCCAAAGGGTTCATCCAGCAGCAACATGCGCGGTTCAATCGCCAAGGCCCGCGCCAAGGCCACACGCTGGCGCTGCCCGCCGGACAGTTGGTTGGGATAGCGCGCGCCGATATCGGGCAACTGGATCAGATCCAGCAGTTTGGTGACACGCCGCGCGATTTCTGCCGCAGGGGGGCGGGTGGTGCGTGGGCGGGCGCGCAGGCCATAGGCGATGTTTTCAAACACCGTCATATGGGCAAACAGCGCATAGCTTTGAAAGACAAAGCCTGCGCGGCGGTCTTGCACCGTTAAAGCGGTGGCATCGGCCCCGTCAAACAGCACCCGCCCCACCGTTGGAAACTCTAGCCCGCCCAAGATGCGCAGCAAGGTGGTCTTGCCCGACCCCGACGGCCCCAAAAGCGCCACCAATGCGCCCGAGGGGATGGATAGCGACACAGGGGACAGCGCCGCCGTTGTGCCGAATTCTTTGGAAATCTCGTCGATTTCAATTTGCATGATCGGATCCTAATGGCGATGGGTTGCGGCCAACTGGTCGGCATAGCGCCATTCCAGCAGCGTTTTCAGGGCAAGGGTGACAAGGGCCAGCAGGGCTAGCACCGCGGCCAAAGTGAATGCCGCGACCGACGAGTATTCGTTATACAGCATCTCGATCGTGATCGGCATCGTGGCGGTCAGGCCACGGATCTTGCCCGACACCACGGCCACCGCGCCAAATTCCCCCATGGCGCGGGCGTTGCACAACAGCACACCGTACAGCAGCGCCCAGCGGATATTGGGCAAGGTGACGGTGAAAAACACCCGCCAGCCTGAAGCACCCAAGGTCAGTGCGGCTTCTTCGGCAGCACGGCCCTGTTCGACCATCACGGGGATCAACTCGCGCGCGACAAAGGGGAAGGTCACGAACATCGACGCCATGATGATGCCCGGCACCGCGAAAACCACAGGCATTCCGTGTGCCACCAACCAAGAGCCGACCCACGAATTGGCCCCAAAGGTTAGCACGATGCACAGCCCCGCCACCACGGGCGAGACGGAAAAGGGAATGTCGATCAGCGTGATCAGCACCGCCTTGCCGCGAAAGCTGTATTTGGTGATCAACCACGCCGCAGCCACGCCAAAGACAGCGTTCAGCGGCACGGCAAAAGCGGCTACAAGCAGCGTAAGCCAGATGGCTGATTGCGATTCAGGGTTGGTGAGGGTTGCTAAAGACACCCCCACCCCCTCACGCAGGGCCTCGTAAAAGACGGTTACCAGCGGGGCAAACAGCAGCACGGCCAAGATGGCCACCACCGCGAGTGTCAGGGTGATGCGCGCCCATGGGGCTTCTGTCGCGGCGGGGCGGAAGGCGCGTGCGTGCGAGATATCAGACATAGGCCATCCTTTTGCGGCTAAAGACTTGCGCCGCATTGATGATAAACAGCATCCCAAACGACATCACCAACATGGCAATCCCGATCGCGGCAGCGCCGGGTTCGTTGTATTCTTCAAGCTTGATGACAATCAGCAGTGGCGCGATTTCGGTTTTCAGCGGGATGTTACCGGCGATGAAAATGACCGATCCATATTCCCCCACCGCGCGCGCCAAAGACAAGGCAAAGCCCGTCAGGGCCGCAGGGGCCAGCATAGGCCAGATCACACGGCGCAGCGTGTAAGCGCGACTGGCCCCAAGCGTGGCAGAGGCTTCTTCCACCTCGCGCGCGATTTCTTCGATCACGGGTTGCACCGTGCGGGTGACAAAGGGCAATCCCACAAAGATCAGCGCAATCAAGATGCCCCATTGGGTATAGGCGATCTTGAACCCCCAATCTTTGGCGATCTGGCCAAAGGCCCCGTTGGGGGCATAAAGGGCCGTCAAAGCAATGCCCGCGACAGCCGTGGGCAAGGCAAAGGGAAGGTCCACAGCGGCGTTAAGCACTTTGCGAAACGGGAAGCGGTACCGCACCAAAACCCAAGCCAGCACCACGCCGAACACCAGATTGAACAGGGCCGCCACCAGCGACAGCCGAAACGACAAATACAAAGCCGCCCAAGTGCGCGGCGTGTTCACTGCCGCCAGAAACGCCGGGATACCCGCCGAAAAGCC
>CAIMWI010000064.1 GCA_903845215.1 uncultured Rhodobacterales bacterium
AAAGGAGACGCATCAAACACAAGACCATCCAAACCCGCCGCTTGAACCATCACCGTCAAGCAGCATAACCTGAACCCGATGAGCCAATGACCTCCGCTCCAAAATCACCGCGGGTGTTCCAAATCATTCGACGACGGACAATCACTGTCGCTGCCTGACAAAACGCTCGTCGAAAGTTGACGTCGCCTGCCTTGGTGATGCTGACCCGATCCAGAGCAGGGCGAAACTCTTCCCATGGCACCACGGCGTTGATCTCGACAAGCGGGTCCTTCTTCGCGTCCAAGCTCGCATAACGATCTGAAAGATCGAAGAAACCCATCTGCAGCATAACGACCAGCCTCCATCTCACTCTGAACCAATATCTACACCGCCGTCAGATCAGGTGCAATTTTTCGAGGTGCCCTATAGAGTTAATCGATACATTCATAGTGATTGATCTGAAGCTTTTACAAACGACGTTCCGCTTCATGTTAGGCGGTTAGGATGGCAGGAACACCATGATCGCAACCATCGCCCTTTCGTAAGCCGATCGCCGGATGCACCCAATGCCTCCCGTTTCAGAACGTCACCCTGTCCGTCTTCAGAATGACATGTCAAATCATTTTGAGTTTTCCAAAATTCAATCGGTTGATCCGCGAAGTCTCGATACTGCGCTTCATTGATCCGACATCTGCGCCATAGATAGCGCAGGACGCCTCCCAGTTGTTGGTGTCAATGTTTTTTATGCCATCCCGCAAAATGGCAGTTTTTACGAATGGAAAACCCGCGGACAACATTTTCTTCCACCCTTCATAGGTCAAACCGAAGCCAGTGAATTCCGATGGACTGGAGTCCAATATCTGCTGAAAACCGAATACAATTTGCTGCGTCGCATTTGGCAAATCGTTGCTAATCGTTGCGATGTCTTTTTCATATGTGTCAATAACTGTCTGTTTCTCGGGCGAATTTATTACATCAGCCCAGTATTCTCTCAGTCTGCTGGATTTAAGATTTTGATTATTCCAGCCAAAGAAGAAACTTTGAGCATGATAGCCATTCAATGTGGAGTCACTCAATGCAAAGAAACCCGCGTCCCGATTACGGATGCTGAAGATGATGGGATCCAAGGACTGGAATGGCCCTAGAATACTGTCGTTGACAAAATACAACCGCTCTGCATCCCAACATTGGGGAAAACACCTAAGCATGTCAGCCCATGCGCCAAAATCGTAACCGCCATTTTCGCGAATTAGCACGCCATCGGCCAAGTCCATGATGGGATCTCCGACGGGGATCGAAAGATCCTCTGCCACAAGACAGACAATCACAAGTAAGCCCGCCCGTTTGAGTTCTTCGATGTAGATTAATGTGTAGTCCGAAGGGGCGCCAAGCGGACAATGCGTTACGAAAAGGCACACCTCTTTGTTTGAAACTGGTGTAGGTGGTTCTTTCAAGCACATTTTCCGAACGGTACTTGTAATTTGCACAGAGGCTAAGGTTGTTGTTTCATTTTTAACAAAATCACTGATCAAATCGCGTTTAGACCAAGCCAGACGATGTCGAGCCACTTCGGGTTCTAAACTGCTGACGGCCTCTGCCATCAAAACCCGCAGGGCCGAATAGCGCGCAAACATCCGATTTCTGCCCTTTGTGGAAAGATCCTTTTTCCTTTCGATTTGGATGCTACCTCTGCCAGAATGGTGGACATAACAATTGTCCGCAATAACCGCGTCGAAGCCAAGATCAATGAGTTTTAGGCACAAGTCCTGAACTTCCCAATATCCTTGCGGGAAAGCCTCGCAATCTAGCCCACCTGCAAGATCAAACGCTGTGCGATCCACTAAAAGGCAAAATCCCGATAGAAAAGGCACCCGCGGAAATGATCGCTGGGTGATCGTCAAGACTTGGGCTGCAATTTGATCCGGCGATAATTCAACGGGCGGGTTTCCTCCCGCGGCGGTGGTGGGGCGGATCGTTTGATGAAAACCGTCGTTGGAAAGGGGGCCTGCAAGTGCCGTCAACGGCCCAGTCTGGATCGCTTCTAGCATGCAATCGAGCCAAAGTGCTGTTACCTGCGTGTCGCTGTTTAAAAAAACCATGTAGGGCGCGTTAGACACCGAAACGCCCGCCATTACGGCACGGGTGAACCCTAAGTTCTCGCGATTGTTGACAAGGCGAACATCTGCGTGTCGCTTTTGGTAATCGATCAGCCATGCTTCACTTTGAGGCGTTGAGCAGTCGTTCACTAAAATGATACTCCGTATCGCCAAAGATGGAAACTTTCGGATTGATTTAAGGCAAAGGTCCAAATCATCAATCGCATTGTAAACTGGAATTATGATGTCAACGATCGCCTCTTGCCCAACAACGGGCTTATGCAGCGGCGTTCTGGCTGTTTGATCGGCCTTTATCCCGACGCCCTTAAGAAACTCTCTGAGGCGATCTTTATCTGCGGCCTTGCTAAATGCGCGGAAGGTTTCGGCCAAAAACTCGCCTGCAAAAACATCTTCAGAATGTGTTTCTAGAAATTCTGCGAGATCGAAAAGTGTCACTTCGTGTTCATCTTCGTTCTCCATCATTTGCAAAGCGATGCGAAGCAATTGGGGAAAATCGCCTAAGTCTGGGTAAAGTGCCAAAGCCTCTATGCTTTCACGCGCCCGTGGATCTTTTAGCCGCAGTCTTGCTCCTGCCAAGGCCACCAAAGCGTCCCGATTATCCGGCTGGTGCGTCAGGGCTGTTTCGGCATGATCCATGGCGAGGTGCAGCGCCCCAAGGCGCAGGCTAGTGTTGGCAATTAGCGCATGGCTTTGAGTGTCATCATGAGCGCAATTCAGGGCGAAGCGAAAATTTGCATGGGCACTAACAATATCGCCCGCCAAAAAAGATGTAACACCCTTGCTGCGAAACTGTGTGGCAAGGGCGCTGCGATCGGGGCGCTGTTTAGGCTTAACAGGCAGTTGGGGCTGGCGTATGACTGGGCCAGCGTGGCACATCGGTGACAAAGTCTTGCGATCATAGCCAAATCTTTCGAAATCGTGTGCATAAATGCGTTCAATCGTCGCGATGTCATTTTCGTTCGGTAATACCTTTGGAATCGCAGTGTTGCGCACCAATAAGCGCTTCATAGGGATCGTTTCTTCGACAGCGCCCGCCAATTCGTCAAGATAGCTGACAACTTGATCCAGCCCATCCTCTAGCCGAAACACCGTTGCATTACTTGGAACCATGTCCACCATCGGGCGGACGTGGCCGTCGTAAATCAGGGGATCCTCTTTCAAGGCCTGCTCGAAATCTGATAGCCAAGTCGAAAAAATTGTGTTCTGGTTGATAACTTTCAGATAGTCGCGCTGATAGTGATATTCTGATATCAGTCGATCGACCGGGTGGCGGACGACCGCAAAAGATGCATCAAAAAAGCCAGAGGGGAACAATCTCTCAAGATTTTCGACTTTAATGTGCTGGGCCGAAGTGCGTGTCCAGCGCTGCGCACTCGGGAGTGAATCAAAATCTCGGTCGATAAAGCCTAAGGGCCCAAAACGGGTTTGCAGGTATGCTTCAATCGAGGAACCACCACATTTTGGAACATGTGCGAAATAGACTACCTTATAAGATGCTTTGAATATCGGCATATCTGGTGCTTTCGTTCCTTTTGCGAACTTCAATTCGACTGATGTCTGCAATGATGCTCACGACCTTTGATTGTGTAGCACATGCTTGGCGCATTAAGCTATATTGGAAGTCGTTTTGTGAGGATCACGACGCCCGCGCGTTCGAGGCCGCGCCATACCTACACTGTCATTAACGCCAACTCGCCTACACAGTTGGTCCTACCGATGGCGCGAAGCATCATAGACTTTGCCCGCGCTGAACATTTCTGTGCCACTGAACACGCTATGGCTCGGAATAAGACAGTAGGCTATGCGCCGCTTGTCGGCGATGCCACCAACTTTGGCATCTGGAGAGAGGTAGGTTGGCAGACCGTCACTGACCGTGAGCGCGGGGGTTGTGGCAACAGGTTCTGTGCGATTTCCACCCCCCCGCAGTGCTGGCCGCCTGTGCGGAACCGATCGACCCGTTTACCGCCCGCCGGACTGCACAAGGCGATGCGCCCTCTTCACATGACTTGGGCTACCGCTTGACAGCGGGGCCGAAACCAAGGCTTGGAGTGCAGCAATGCCGTACCCCACCCTTGGGGTTGGTCAATACTCAGGTTTCGGGTTGCTGATGAACCTTAAACCGCGATCTCTATTGTAAACGATTCAACATACTCTGCCCCCGAAACAAGTAAATTAGATAACAATTCCAAAAAGGTATCCAATATCTGGCAGGGGTTTATTCGTGTTGCTTTCGCACCATTGCAGCGTCGGCGTTGAGATATTACGCAAAGTCTAAATGGCTGCTATCTCAGGGCCTTATTTGAATGCGTATCCCTTTGGGATGCCGAGGGCTTTAAACGCCCAAGCGGCAGGGCAGTAGCCTGTGAGCGACGACTGGATCAGGTTCGCGCCGATGAAAACACTGAACCAGACGAAATGGGGCGAGACGTAAGTGGTGAGAATCACGCTAAGCAGCACCATGACGCCGGCAAACAAAAGAACAGATCGGTCGAGGGTCATTTCGGTATCCTTCCTAGGTTTAGCCGGGGCCATGCGCCCCGGCAGTGGGGCTTAGCCCTTTTTGGTTTCTTTCAGCTTGTCGATGCCCATAACTTTCAAGGCGAGGCTTTCGTAGAAGGGCTCTGACTTGCCTTGCCGCAGCTTGCGCATGAAGTATTTTTCAAAGCCCACCTTGGCCAAATGCACCCATTTGCCCGATGCCGACCAGTTGACGTTGCGCGGCGGAATTTGCGGCTGGGCGATAAAGGCGATTCCCCCGTCGCCAAAGTCGGCAAGGCAAATGGCGTTCCAAGTGCCCACCTCGTCCGCCTGCCCGCCGCGCACGATCTTGCCGATGTTATGCGCAGTTGCGGTGACCATGCTTTCAATCATGAAGCCGGTTTTGGGCACGCCGCAAGCCACTGGGGTGGGGGCAAGTGGAGGGATAGCAACACAAACGCCCACGGCGAAGATGTTCTTGAACTTGGGGTTTTGCTGGTGCTGGTCAACGATGGTAAAGCCGCGCGGGTTCGACAGGCCTTCGATGCCCGACACAGGTTTGATGCCGCGAAAGGCGGGCAGCATCATCGAATAGGCAAAGGGAAGGGTCTTTTCCGTCTTGGCCACGCCATCTTCGCCCACTTCTTCGACTGTCATCTGGCCGTTTTCAACCTTTTTGATCCGGGTCGAGGTCATCCATTTGATCGTCTTTGATCGCATTTCCGATTCCAGCAGGCCCTTGGTGTCGCCCACCCCGTCAAGGCCCAGATGGCCCACATAGGGTTCCGGCGTCACGAAGGTCATGGGCACCTTGTCGCGGATTTTGGCTTTGCGCAGAGCGGTTTCCAGAATGAATAGGAATTCATAAGCGGGGCCAAAACAGCTTGCGCCTTGGGCCGCGCCAATGATCACTGGGCCAGGGTTTTTCAACAGTTGCTGAAAGGCGACTTCGGCTTTTTCAGCATGGTCAATGTGGCAGACGGATTGGGTAAAACCCCCATGCGGGCCAAGCCCCGGCACTTCGTCAAAGGCCAGTTCGGGGCCAGTGGCGATCACAAGGTAGTCGTAAGACACAGACTGCCCATCAACCAGTTGGATGCGGTTTTCTTCCGGGTGCAATTTTTCTGCCGCAACCGGAATGAAGTTGATTTGCCGCTTGGCCATGGTAGGGGCCAGATCAACCGTGATATCATCGCGCTTGCGCCAACCTACTGCGATCCATGGGTTCGACGGCACGAAGTGATAGGTTGGGTCTTTCGTCACCACCGTGATGGTGTCTTCCTTGCGCAACTGGTCCTTCAATTCATAGGCCATGATGGCCCCGCCAAGTCCTGCGCCTAATACGACAACATGTGCCATTGGTCTTGCTCCCTTGGGTTCGGATTTCACCCGTCCGATGCGTGGATCGGGCGGGCGTTGCTCAATCGGCAGAGACGCCCGCTGCGGTGGCCGTACTCAGACGTATGAAGTTGATGGCCCGCGCGTGGCTCGCATCGGCCAGCGACGCTTTGGCGTCGAGCAGAGTGCGCTCGGCCTCCAGCACGCTGAGAAAATCGCCTTGCCCGATTTCAAAACTTGACCGTGCAAGGTCCAGCGTTTGCACCGAAATGCTGGTCAGGCGTTCTTGCGCGGCCATGTTGCGCCCGTCGCGGCTGTAGGCGGCGAGGGCGTTTTGAATTTCCTCAACCGCGCCGCGCACGGTGGCTTGCCATGCAAGGTCGGCCTGCTTAGCGCGCGATTGCGCTGCGTTCACGGCGTTTTGGATCTTGTCACGGTTAAACAGCGGCAGCGTGACAGATGGCCCAAATGACCGCGTTGTGTTGCCCCACGCGCCGTCAGTTCCGGCGGCAGTGATAGTGCCGCCCAAGGTGAGCGAGGGGTAAAGATCCGCCTTAGCCACACCCACAGCGGCATAGGCGGCGGCCATGTCACGTTCGGCCACGATCACATCGGGCCGGTGGCGCAGCACGTCGGCGGGCACGCCCACGGTGGCGCGAAAGTGGGGCACGGGTTGGGCAGAGCCGCGTTGTAAATCTTGTGCCAGTTGGGCCAAAGGTTGGCCCGTCAGCGTGGACAAGCGATTCAGGGCAGTGGCATAGCCTACCTCCAGCGCGGGCAGTTGGGCATCTGCGATGGCCACCAACTGATCGGCGCGCAAGGTATCTAACTTGGTCGACGCCCCCGCCTCAAACGAGCTTTGCACCAGACCAACCGTCTTCTTGCGGCTGCCGATGCTCTCGCGGGTTAAGGTGATGCGGTTTTGGTAATAGCGCAGGTCAACATAGGCGCTTGCCACAGCTCCTGTCAGCGTAATGCGCGCCACATCGGCACTGGCATAGGCCGCGTCTAGCCGCGCGTTGGATGTGGCCTTGGTCGATTGCACGCGCCCGAACAAGTCCACCACCCAAGACAGGTTGGAGTTCGCCTCTTCCACCATGACCGAGGATGCACCCATCGGCTCTGTCAGCCCTGCTTTGGCTGATACACCAATCTGCGGCAGGCTGTTTGCGGCGGTGACATTGGCCAAAGCACGCGCTTCTTGCACCCTTTCCACCGCTTGCAACACGTTCAGGTTCTGCGCCAGCCCCGTGGTGATCAGCTGATCAAGGGCGGGGTCTTTGAAGGCAAGCCACCACTGGGGTAAAGTGGTTTGCGCCGGTGTTGATCCCGCGCCGTCAAAAGTGGCGGGGGCCACAAGGGTTGGGGCTTGGTAGGGCGCCGTGCTGCACGCCGCCAACGCCAGACTTAGAACAAGCGTTGTCGCCAATCGGGGCCGCAGGAGGGCACGGTGGGGGGCATAGGTCATGTTTTGAAAACTCGATATATGGCGGGGATGACCAGAACAGTCAGCAGGGTCGACGACAGCAGCCCAAACAAAAGCGAGATGGCGAGCCCTTGGAAAATCGGGTCTGTCAAGATCACCACTGCCCCGATCATCGCGGCGATGGCGGTCAGAAGGATAGGCTTGAATCGGATCGCTCCGGCCTCAACCAGAACGTCGATCGTCACCTCTCCATTCCCGCTGTTGCGGATGAAATCGACCAACAAGATCGAGTTGCGCACGATAATCCCCGCCAGCGCGATAAACCCGATCATCGAGGTGGCTGAAAATGGCGCACCAAACAGCCAGTGGCCGGCCATGATCCCAAGGAAGGTCAGGGGGATGGGCGTCAAGATCACCAAGGGCAGGCGGAAAGATCCGAACTGGGCGACGACCAAGATGTAGATCCCCAGCAGCGCCACACCGAAGGCCGCTCCCATGTCGCGGAAGGTGACATAGGTGACTTCCCACTCGCCATCCCATAGCAGGGTGACTTTGCTTTCATCCAGCGGTTGGCCGTGCAGGCTGATGATGGGTTTGCCATCCGCCCAGTGTTGTTGTTCGATCTGATCGGCGACCGCCAGCATCCCGTACAGCGGCGCTTCAAAAGTGCCCGCCATTTCGGCAGTGACCATTTCGGCGTCGCGGCCATTGTGGCGGAAGATCGGGAACGAGGCTTGTTCTTCGCCGATGGTGACCACATCGCCCAGTTCCACCACCGATTTTGCACCGGGCAGTACATTGGCCGGGATCGGCGTGGTCAAAAAGCGCTGATCCATCACGCGGTCAGATTTGGCCCGCGCCACTTGCAACGGAATGGGCAAGCGCCCCTCGCCACGGTTGGAATAGCCCACGACTTGCCCGCCGTTCAGCAGGGCCAGCGTGTCAAACACGTCTTGTTCTTGCACACCGAAGAAGTCGAGGTTGTCGTTGGAAACCGTGGCCCGAAGGCGGCGCGCGGGTGTGCCATAGCTGTTGTCAACATCGACGATAAAGGGCACGGCTTTGAAGGCCGCCTCAATCTGCGCGGCAGCAGCACGTCGGGTGGCAGCGTCGGGGCCATACACCTCGGCCAGCAGGGTAGAGATAACGGGAGGGCCGGGGGGTGGTTCGACCACTTTGAGGCTGGTTCCGACGGGCACGTTAAGTGCGGCGAGCTTGGCGCGAATATCCAAGGCAACCGCATGGCTTGGGCGTTCGCGTTCGCCTTTGGATGTTAGGTTGATCGCCACTTCGCCCAGTTGCGGTTCTTGACGCAGGTAATAATGGCGCACCAAGCCGTTAAAGTTGAACGGTGCGGCGGTGCCCGCGTGCGTTTGCACGCTTGTCACCTCGGGCAATCCCATGACCACTTGCGCCACATCCTGCGCCACGCGGTCGGTGGCTTGCACCGATGCGCCCTCGGGCAGATCGATCATCACCGACAGTTCGGATTTGTTATCAAAGGGCAGCAGTTTGACCGTGACATCACGGGTGTAAAGCAGCGTCAGTGACCCAAAGGACAAAACTGCCGTCACCAACAAGAACGCCAAACTGCGTGTTTTGGTGGCCAGCAAAGGGCGTGCGACGCGGTTATAGGTGCGTTCGATCCAGCCGCCGTGATGGCCGCCGTAAGTGTCGTCATGACCATGCGCTGTCATATCGGCGCGGCCTGCGATCTTCACCATCAGCCACGGTGTGATGATCACGGCGACAAAGAACGAAAAGATCATCGCGGCCGAGGCATTGGCCGGAATGGGTGACATATAGGGCCCCATCAGGCCCGACACGAACAGCATGGGCAGCAGGGCCGCGACCACCGTCAGGGTGGCGACGATCGTGGGGTTGCCCACCTCTGCCACTGCGTCGATTGCTGCGGCAGAGCGGCTGCGGCCATCTTTCATGCCCCAGTGGCGGGCGATGTTTTCGATCACCACAATCGCATCGTCAACAAGAATGCCGATGGAAAAGATCAGGGCAAACAGGCTAACGCGGTTCAGCGTGTAGCCCATGATCCACGAGGCAAACAGCGTCAAAAGGATCGTGACGGGAATGACAATGGCCACCACAATCGCCTCGCGCCAACCGATCGCCAGCCAGACAAGCGCGATGATCGACACGGTGGCCAGCCCAAGGTGGAACAGCAGTTCGTTGGCCTTTTCGTTGGCGGTCTCACCATAATCGCGCGTCACGGTGACGATCACGCTGTCGGGGATCTGGTGGCCCTTCATCGCTTCAACGCGCGTCAGCACCTGCTCGGCCACAACGACCGCATTGGCGCCAGCGCGTTTGGCAATGGCCAGCGTCACAGCTGGGCTGCGGGTGGTGGTGCCGTCTGCCGTGCGGGTGATGTTGGCGACGATATGGTCAGACGTATCGGCGACATAGGCCACCTTGGCCACATCGGCGACATAGACTGGGCGGCCATCGCGCGTGGTTAGCAAAAGATACGCCACTTCTGCTGGTGCTGTCAGGGTCTGACCCGCCACAAGATCAATCTCTTGGCCGCCATCGCGCAGCTTTCCGGTGTTTAGCGTGCGGTTCGCTTGCCCAACCTTTTGCGCCAATTGCTGCAAGGTGACACCATACAGCGCCAAGCGGTCGGGGTCGGGTTGAATTTGTATGGCGTCTTGCGCATCACCTACAAGGTAGGTCAGGCCCACGTTCTCGGCCTTTGCCACTTCGGTCTGCAAGGTGCGTGCGATGCGGGTGAGATCGTCAGCCGAGATCGTCTGACCGGGGGCAGACGACAGCGTCAGCGACAAGATCGCCACATCGTCAATCCCGCGCCCGACGATCAGGGGTTCGGGAATGCCAAGGGGAACACGGTCTATATTGGCGCGGACCTTGTCGTGCACGCGCAACATGGCGTCGTCAGAATTGGTGCCCACGGCGAAGCGTGCGGTGACCATTGCGCTGTCATCACGGGTCGACGAATAGACATGTTCCACCCCGTTGATGCCTTTGACAATCACTTCAAGCGGTTCTGTCACCAGCTTCACGCCATCTTCAGCGCGCAGGCCTTGGGCTTGCACATGAATGTCGACCAAAGGCACAGAAATTTGCGGTTCTTCCTCGCGCGGCAGCGACACAACGGCCAGCATTCCAGCGGCAAGGGCCGCAAGAATGAACAGCGGCGTCAGGGCCGATTTGATGAAGGCTTGCGTCAAGCGTCCTGCAATACCCAAGGGCTTTTCGGTGGTTGTGTCCGAAGGGCCGATCATTCTGCGGCCCCCGGCAAGATGATGTCGCCTGCTTCTAGGCCGGATAAGATTTCTACCATCTCATTCCCATTGACGACCTGATGCTCTCCGGGAACAACACTGCGCTGCACCGCGCCAGAGGCCCCTTGCACAACAACAAACTCCAGACCACCGCTCGACGATAAGGCCGTGGCGGGAACCATCAGCGCATCGCGCTGCCCAACGGCCAGACGCACCAAGACCCGCGCATCAACGAAGCTGTCGGTCAGGCCTGCCACCTCAACATCGGCAATTACCCGACCGTTCTGGATCAGCGGATAGATCCGTGACAGGGTCCCTGTCTGGGTCGCATTGCCTTGCGCAATCTCGATCGTGTCGCCCTGATGCAAGCTTGGCGCGTGGCGTTCGGGGATGGACAGGCGCAGATAGGTGCCGCCGCCGCCGATCAGGGCCACCGCTTCGCCAGGCATCACAACGCCGCCTTTCGAGACGGGCACATCCAGCACGCGGCCATCAGCGGGGGCCAGAACTGTGCCTTCTTTCACTTGTTGGGTGATCACATCAGCCTGCGCATCCAACGCAGCAATCTGCCCCTTCAGCACATCGACCTGCGTGCGCAAAGCATCCAGACCCTGCGCCGTGGTGACGCCCTGCTTTAGCAGGCTTTCCCCCCGCGCCAACTCCACCTGCGCGTTGGAAAGCTGCGCCGCCAAAGCGCCGCGCTGGGCGGTGAGGGCTGACAACTGGAACGCCAGCTTTTCATCTTCAATCCGACCTATGGGTTGACCTGCTGTAACGGCATCGCCTTCAACCACCTTTAGGTCAACCAGCGTCCCCCCCAACCGCGCCCGCGCCGGAATGCGATCGCGTGCTTCGACCTGACCGTAGACCGCCTTCCACTCGATGATCGTGGTGGGTTTAAGGGCAGCGGTTTGAGCTGTGGCTATGCCGCCTATCAAGGCCAAGAGGGCAAAGCAAAGCGAGAGACTGGGCAGGCGCATGGGTCAAATCCTCATTTCGGTGGTTCATACATATAAACAAATTCGAATTTGTAAATGTGTACTTTGCAGAAAACAGTGAGCAACTGCATTCCATGGACGGCTGCCGCCGTGACGTGACATGCGCCGAGTGATCCGATCCTACCGCGGGTGAATAAATTCTGACTTGATCTATGACATGTCCCGCGAAATGCATTTCACGTCGCGGACACCTGAAGCCGCAGAAAAGCCGTCATGATGTTACCCAGCGCCAAGCCTATGGTTTGCAAAGCTTCCTACGGCAGCGTTGCAAACCCCACCTGCCTAGGGCTGGCGATCATTTCCCGTGGTGTTGCGGGGCCAATACTTCAAAAGCATCCCCCCAGTGATGGATATGCCATGCCATCTTATGACGGCCAAAAGCGGGGAAGCGCATGGCCAGACGGCCACCAGCGCAGCCTTCTGAAACTTCGTGAGGGTCTAGTAAGGGCGCGCGAGAGATCGGGGCGATCAACGGGTTAACGCGCCTATGGCCTTCGCCGCATTCTGGTTCGGTGTGATGCCTGCCAAAGACGCGGAAAGATGGGCGCACTCCACATGGTCTGTCTTTGGTCTATCGGCATCATGCGCTGTAGCGCAGTTGAATGGTCTTAGAATTCTGTGTCGTCAGCGGGGATTTTGGAAAAGGCACCGTTCACACCAAGCAGAATGGCCTTAGCAAATTACGGTGGCTGTGCGCCCACACAATCGCTGAAATACACAACAATACCAATAAGATAGAGCATCTAACGCGGGGCTTTCTGCATTCGTACGACAGTACAATTGCCGCGTTCGCAAAGCTTGTGAAAGACGACAACGCGCTAACCCAGTCAAGACTGGACTACTACAACTCAAGTATACGTTAAGGGCACGCGGTAGCTTGATCCCGCCCGAAAAATGCCCGGCGGTTCGGGGAGTAGTTCACGGGCCAGCCTGCGCTTCTGGGCCCACATCCGTTCGATGCGCGAAAAATTCGTCCAGACGTCACGCTTCCGTCACACCTTACAGCTAGGCAAAGTCATTCGAATGACTTCTGGTAGGGCGGGATGGGACGAGAAAACTGGAAAACCATCCACGACCAAATTTCCGCAGATATCTCTGCAGGTCAGCTGGTGCCGGGCGCGCAATTGCCCACGGAAGCAGCACTGTGTCTGTCTTTCCAAGCAGGCAGGCATTCGGTGCGCCGCGCCGTGGCGGTCTTGGCTGCTGAAGGCAAACTGCGTGTTGAACAGGGTCGCGGCACCTTTGTGCAGGCGGCCCCCCTGATCAATTACAACATTGGCAGGCGCACGCGCTTTCGCCAGAACCTGTCAGAGCAAGGCGTTGCTCCTGCGGGTGAGCAAATCTCTGACAGCCTTATTCCTGCGCCTGACTGGTTAGCCACTGTGCTAGACATGGCCCAAGGCGACCGCGTGCATCGCTTGCTGCGCCGGGGATTGGCGGACGGCGTGCCGATCAGCATCGGGATTTCCTATCATTCTGCCGCCCTGTTCCCTGATCTTGCGGCCCGCAGGAAGGCTGGGGAATCCATCACCGATGTCTATCGCGCCTACGGTATCCCTGACTATTTTCGCAAACGCACCGTCGTCTTCACCCGCCGCCCCGATCCCGAAGAGGCGCGCTTGCTGATGCAACATCCCGATCAGCCGGTGATGGTGGTGCAAAAAACCGACGTCGATGCCGCAGGTCGTCCGATTGGCCATTCCGAAGCGGTCTGGGCGGGCGATCGTGTGCAATTCACCTTTGACAATCCCGACGAGGGGCAACAGGCGCCGAAAGGAACTGACGATGTTTGACCAGGCCAAGACCGACGATCCGCCGATTGATCATGGCCGGCTGTTAGATGTGCTGGCGCGCGCCGATGTCGCCCGTTTGATGGCTCTGGCCGAAACGTTGCTGCCCCTGCTGGGCGCGGTCGAGGTGGTGCAAAGCCGCACCGGTCTTGTCATGCTTCCGATGCGCGACACCGTTCAAGGCACAGACTTTCATCTGGGCGAGGTTTTGGTGGCCGAAGCCCATCTGCGCGCCATGGGGGGCGAGGGGTACGGCATGATCGTGGGCCGCGATCTTGAACACGCGATGGCCATGGCTGTGGTGGATGCCGCCATCGCGTGCCTTGGCCAAACGCCTACCATCAGCGCCTTTTTGCAATCCCAGGTCGCAGCCCAAGCGGCGGCTGACACCGCACGCCTGCAAGCGATCGAAGCCACCCGCGTTGACATGGAGACTTTTTGATGACGGCTCTTGCCCAAAGCCTTGTCCCCGCATCGGTTCCTGTGCCCGACGCCTTCGAAGCGCGCACCAATGCCACGTTTGAAGCGCTGATGTGGGCGCTGTCGCGGCCCGGCACGGTGCAAACTTTGCCCGCGCCGGGCATGAAGGGCCTTGTCGAGGCGCTGGTTGACCGCGAGTGCAAGGTGTTTTGCGATGATGCCGACCTTTCGGACTTTGTGGCCTTTACTGGGGCGGCATTGATGCCTGCTGCTGCCGCCGACCATGCGTTTATGGGGCTAGACAGGGCCGAAGGCTTGAAAAATTTGGAACAAATTCCCGTTGGTTCAGCGCTTTATCCAGACGATGGGGCCACAGTTGTGGCCTTTGCGCGGTTTGGCGAAGGCCAAAAGCTGCGTCTAACCGGGCCGGGGATCGAGACATCTGTCGAGATCACCTTGGGCGGGCTTGTCCCTGGTCTTTGGGCCTTGCGGGCGGCACGGTCCCGTTATCCTGCGGGGTTTGATATGTTCTTCATCTGCGGCACGTCTGTCATCGGGCTGCCGCGCTCCACTTTGATTGAGGTGCTGTGATGGCCTATGTCGCAACACGCGGTGGTGCGCGCGCCATTGATCAAGCTGAACGGCTTTACCGCGCCGAACTGGGCCAGATTGACGCCTCCCGCGTCGATGCCGTGCGCCGCGCCTTGCCGATGCTGATTGATCGGGTCATGGGCGAGGCCTCGCTTTACGAACCTGACCTTGCCGCTTTGGCCCTGGCACAGGCGGGCGGCGATCTTTACGAAGCGGTGCTTTTGTTGCGCGCTTGGCGCACGACCCAACCGCGTTTGGCCATTGCCGAGCCTGTTCGCCAAGAGCAGTTAATCACCCACCGCCGCATCTCAGCCGCGTTCAAGGATATTCCGGGCGGGCAAATCCTTGGGCCAACGCTGGATTATGCGCACCGCTTGTTGGCAACCGATGTGCTTCAAGGCCGCCCCTTCACTCCCGCGCCCGTAACCCCTGCAGCCACCGCTGCGCCTGCGTATCAACCTTCGCTTGCGGCATGGCAAAAGGCGCAGGGCTTGGTGGCTGACCCCCTGCGCGCCGATGTCGCCCCCGACGCCATCCCCGACCTGACGCGCGAGCCGCTGCTTTTCCCAGCCAAACGCGCCCATACCCTGCAAAGCCTTGCGCGCGCTGATACTGGCGGCATGCTGACGCTGGGCTATGCCGCGATGCGCGGCTATGGCAACGCCCATCCGACTGTCAACGAACTGCGTCTGGCCGAGGCCGAGGTGCGCGTAACCCATCCGCGCGGCACGGTTTTTTCGGCTGGCCGTGTCAAAGTCAGTCAGGCCGAGGTGACATCAAAGGGCAAATCCGGCCAGCTTAGCCTTGGCTTTTGCGCCACTTTGGGCTGGAACGAAGTCAAGGTGATTTCCGGCGCCACGCTAGATTTGAACGCCGCAGCAGCCCCCAAAGGATCACCGGTAGAAGAAGAGTTCTTCCTTTACCACACCGAACCGGTCGAAGCCTCGGGCTTTTGCATTCACTTCAAGCTGCCGCATTACGTGACCTTCCAATCCTCACTAGATGCTTTGCGCGGGGCGAAAGCCTCTGCCGCCCCTCAATCCGAACAGGTTCCCTCATGAGCATCGCTAGCCTAACCAAAGCTTGGCAGCCAATGTCTTACGGCTTCCTTGATGCCTCAGCCAAGCGCGAATTGCGCCGCAAAATGCTCAAAGCCATCGCCGTGCCGGGCTGCCAAATGCCCTATGCCAGCCGCGAGGTGCCCATGGCGCGGGGCTGGGGCACAGGCGGGTTGCAGGTGACGCTGACGCTGTTAAAGCCCTCGTCCGTGGTCAAGGTGATTGATCAAGGCGCAGATGACAGCGTGAATGCAGCCTCGATCCGGTCCTTTCTGTCGAAAGTCTCGGGTGCTGCGGAAACTTGGGACACGCTGGCCGCCAGCCTGATCCAAAGCCGCCACCGCATCCCCGAAGAGCGGCTGCATGCCGGCCAGATTCTGGTGCTGCAAGTGCCCAACCCCGAGCCTTTGCGCCCGGTAGAGCCGAATATGAGCGTCGCCCGCCAGATGCACGCCGATGCTGATTACGGGCGGCTGTGGCTGATCCTATACGAGCAAATCGTGCGCTCTGGCCGGATTATGGAGGGGGCGGCCTACCCCTCAGTTGTGAACGGGCGGCATGTGATGACACCCTCGCCCATTCCGCGCTGGGATGTGCCCAAGCTTCACATGGCGCAGCATCTGACCTTTTTGTCGGCAGGCCGCGAAAAGCGGCTTTATGCTGTGCCGCCTTTTACCAAGGTCGAACCCTTGGTTTTTTCTGACGTGCCCTTCAAAGTCGAAGACCACGGCGCGCTGACGTGCCATCGTTCAGGCGTCAGCGGGTTCTATATGAATGAAATCCCGCAGGACAACGGCGGATCAGCCTTTGAACTGTCAGACAGCCATCTGGGCATCAAGGCCATCCGTAAGGCCGAGGGCGAGGCCGATAGGATCGGCGCAACTTGGTACCGGAACGGACAGTTGGCATGACCCAAACCCTTAGCCTTTTGCCACCGCAACTGATGACCACACCGCCCTTGTTGACCATGACGGGTGTCTCGCGCCGCTACGGCGATGTGGTGGCGTTGCACGATGTGTCCGCCTTGGTTTATCCCGGAGAGGTGCTGGGGATTGTGGGCGAAAGCGGGTCGGGCAAATCGACGTTGCTGCGCATGATGAACCTGGAAGATACGCCTGACACCGGCGATTATCGGTTGGCCCTGCCGGACTTGGCTGGCAACCTGTTCGGGCTTGACCGCTTTGCGCGCCGGATGCTTTGCGCCACGCGCATTGGTATCGTTTATCAAAACCCGCATCAGGGCTTGCTCATGCAGCATACCTCTAGCGGCAACGTGGCCGAACGCCTATTGATCGCCGGAGAGCGCAGCTTTGCAAGCCTGCGCGCCCGTGGTCGCACAGCACTTGAGGCATCAGAATTTCCACTGGACCGGATGGACGCCCGCCCGATAGAACTGTCAGGTGGTATGCAACAGCGCGTGCAGTTGGCCAAGGCGATTGCGCTGGAACCCGCCCTTTTGTTGCTGGACGAGCCGACCACCGGGCTGGATGTATCTGTGCAAGCCTTGGTGCTTGACACGCTTAAGCGCCTACAACGAGACGGGGCAATCACGATGGTGATTGTCAGCCATGATCTGGGCGTGATCCGCACCATGGCCGACCGCGTCATGGTGATGCGGCGCGGGCGCGTGGTGGAACAGGGCCTGTCGGACCAGATATTCCAAGACCCCCAGCATGAATACACCCAGCAACTTGTCCATGCAAAATTGTGAGGCAGTCATGACCCCAGTTCTACAGGTGCAAAACCTGTGCAAGCATTTCGAGATGCACCACCTGGGGCAAAGGCTGATGGCCTTTGAGGGCATCAGCTTTGACCTTCATGCCGGAGAATTTCTGCTGTTGCGCGGGCCAAACGGCGTGGGCAAATCAACCTTGCTGCGCACGCTTTACCGCAGCTATCTGCCGCGCGCTGGGCATATATTGTATCACACCACCGAAGGCCGCGTTGACCTTGCACGGGCGGCGGATGTGGACATTGCCCTGTTGCGGCGGCGCGAGATTGGCTTTGTCACACAGTTTTTGATCGCAAGGCCGCGCGTGGCGGCCGAAGACATCGTGGCCGAACCCCTGCGCCGGGCCGGGGTGGCCGCTGCTGATGCGCTCAAGGAAGCGCGCCGTTGGCTGGACGAGTTTGGCGTGAAGCGCGATCTGTGGCGAGCCTATCCCACCACCTTTTCGGGCGGTGAGCAGCAAAAGGTCAATCTGGCCCGCGCACTTATTCTGCCCCAACGCCTGTTGTTGCTGGATGAACCCACCGCCTCGCTTGACGTGGGGGCGCGGGCGGCGCTGGTGCGCAGGTTGGGTGATCTCAAGGCGCAGGGTGTTGCGATGATCGGGGTGTTTCACCACCCAGGCGATGTGGCCGACCTGATTGACCGCGAGATTGAACTGACGACAAGCGAGGTATGCGAAGATGTGGCTGTCTGATTTCCGCGTGGTCACTCCGGATGGGGTGCTGGACCATGGCTCTGTGCGCATCGAATCGGGGCGGATTGCCGAGATTGTCGCCACGCCGGTGCCAGACGCCGCGCTATTTGGCGACGGATTGCTGCTATTACCCGGCTTTGTTGACATGCACGGCGACATGATCGAGCGCGAAGTCGAACCGCGCCCCAATGTGCGTATGCCCATGGAACTGGGCCTGCGCGATCTGGACCGCCGCCTTGCGGTGGCAGGGGTGACCACGGCTTATGCGGCCTTGTCGTTCAACCCCGCCTCAGCCTATGGCCATATCCGCCATTTTGACAACACCTCTGCCATCATCCGCACGCTTAAGGCGATGGGAACTGTGCTAAAGGTTGACCACCGCGTGCATGCCCGCTTTGAAATCACCTTTCCAGATGCCCTGCGCGTTGTCGAAGGCCTGATCGCTGAAGGCTCGGTTGATCTGGTCTCGTTGACAGACCACACCCCAGGTCAGGGCCAATACCGCGACCTTGAGGCGCATGTGGCGCGGATTGCGCGCGACAAGGGCCTAAGCCAGGCTGAAGCAGAAGACGAGGTTTCGCGCCGCATTGCCAGCCGACGGTCAACCGCCGGCGATATGACGGCGACGCTGCGCGCCATTTCCGACATTTGCGCCGCCCACGGTGTGGCCTTGGCTAGCCATGATGATGACACCGTAGCAAAGGTCGCCTTGATGCAGGCGCTGGGTGCGTCCATTAGCGAATTTCCCGTGACAGTCGAGGCCGCAACCGAAGCGCGGGCGCGAGGCTTGGCCACGGCCATGGGCGCGCCCAATGCGCTGCGGGGTAAGTCTTATTCCGGCAACCTGTCGGCGCGTGATGCACATGGTTTGGGCCTGTTGGACATTCTGGCATCAGATTACCACCCTTCGGCCATCCTTCCTGCCGTGTTGGAACTGGCCAAGGCCGATCCGCAGGGGCTGGAGGGCGCAACACGCCTTGCCACGCTGAACCCCGCGCGTGTGTTGGGCCTAACGGATCGCGGGGCTATTGCGGTAGGTTTGTTGGCCGATCTGGTCATTGCCGATGACACTGGCATAGGCCATGTCCGCGCCACCCTGCGCCATGGGTCTATGATCTACTCGGACGGATCTGTGTCTTTGGGGCGCGCAGCCTAAAGCACGCGCCGCCCTTGCCGCCAGACGGCCACCACATGGTTCTGCGTCCCTATCCGCCGCACCCGCACCAGATCGGCGCGCAATCCGGCCTCGATCCTGCCGTCCAGTGCGCACAAAAACGATGCGGTCTGCTTCAACCGCGACCGTGCCGTCGATCAGGCCATGCGGCGTCATGATCCGACCGCTTACAAGGTTAAAGCCGGCATCGTCTGCGCCAAACCTCTTCATCTCCTGTGTCATTTGGCGCGGCGACGCGCAGGTCGCCTGATGTGCAACCTTGACATGCGCTGGCCATTTTCGCTTGCGACCCCTCCTCTTGTGCAGGGGTGACAGTTTGCACCGCACCCTCACCCCGTCACCTCAATGTCAAGATTCTAGCAGATAACATTCATCCGAACGACACTGGCCTGTTACAGGCAAACGTCACGCTGAGAGCATGGAAAAGCATTCTCTCTCAGTGTCTGGCCTTGGGCGCAGTTTTGGGTCTACCCGCGCGGTGGACAATGTATCGCTTGATATACCGTCAGGCCAATTTGTTGGCGTGATCGGGCGATCGGGTGCCGGGAAATCGACCCTGCTGCGCCTGATCAATCGTTTGATCGAGCCGACAACGGGCAAGATCAGCTTTGGCGACCGCGATGTCACGGCGCTGAAGGGCCGAGATTTGCGCAACTGGCGGCGCGATTGCGCGATGATCTTTCAACAGTTTAATCTGGTGGACAGGTTGGACGTTCTGTCAAATGTCTTGGTTGGCAGGCTGGCTGATCACGGCTTTCTCACCTCGATGGCGATGCGATTTACCGATGCCGAACGCACGATTGCCATTCGTGCGCTGGACCGGCTGGATCTGGCCCCTTTTGCGCTGCAACGCGCAGGCACCTTGTCGGGTGGCCAGCAGCAGCGTGTGGCGATTGCCCGCGCCTTGGTGCAAAACCCGCGCATCATGCTGGCAGACGAACCGATTGCCAGCCTTGATCCCGGCAATGCCACCCGCGTGATGGAGGCCTTGCGCAGCATCAACCGCGAAGACGGCCTGACCGTTTTGGTGAACCTGCACACCCTTGATACCGCCCGCGAATATTGCCACCGCATTGTCGCAATGCGCGACGGCCGGGTGATGTTTGACGGATCAGCCCTGCAGCTGACCGACGATGTCGTGCGCGACATCTACGGCAGCGATGGTCTGGCCGAGTTCAACGAAGCCGTTACCTCTACCGCCGCGCGCATCCGCGTGCCGGCCTGATTTTCCCCACCCCAACTGGAGTTGTTCCTATGCGTTTGTTTGCAACCACCGCCCTTATCCTGCTGGCCGCTGTGCCCGCTTTCGCTCAAGACTGGAAAGCCGACTACAAGACCGTCAAATTCGGCATCCTATCGGGTGAGAACGAGCAAGACCGTCTGGCCCGCTGGAAGGGTTTTGAAACCCATCTGGAAACCACGCTCGGCGTCGACGTCGAGATTTTCACGGCTGGCAACTATGACGGCGTGATCCAGGCTTTGGCCGCTGACCAGATCGAATTTGCTTACCTCGGCTCCTCGGCCTATGCTGCCGCTTATACCGCCTCGGAAGGCGGCGTTCAGCCGATCTTGGCAACCGAAAGCATGACTGGCGCCACAGGCTACTTCAGCACGATCGTTGTGCGCTGCGACTCGGGCATCAAGACGATTGATGATCTGAAGGGTAAAGTTTTGGCATTCGCCGACCCAGACAGCACCTCAGGCTATGCCGTTCCCTTGTATAACCTTGTACAGCAAGGCTTTGATCCGGAAACCTTCTTCTCGGGCATCCCCTTCTCGGGCAGCCACGAAGCTGGTGTTCAAGGTGTGGTCAATAAGCAGTTCGACGCTGCTGCGACCAACCAAGACAACGAAAAAAGCGGCGTCTATCAGTTGATGGTGTCCAAGGGCATGATCAAAGAAGGCGAAATCTGCGTCATCTGGGAATCGCCCGAAATCACCAACGGCCCGATCACAACGCGCAACAACCTGCCGCAGCCGATGATCGACGAAGTTAAGGCCGCCCTGATGGGTCTACCCGCGGCCGCTCCGGACGTTTACAAGGAAATCACCGGCGGCGAGACCTCGACCGACAAGGGCTATATCGAAGTGAACCACGAGCGTTACCAGTGGATCATCGACATGCGCGCTTGGATCAAAGCAAACCGCAAGAGCTAATCTTACGCAATCAGACGGCGGCCCCTCGGGGCCGCCGTTTCCGTATTTGATGGGCTGCTTATGACCTCGCTTTCCCAATCTCCCGCCGTGCAGGCGTTCGAAGCGGCCTATGCGGTGGCACGGGCAAGATCACGGCTCATTTGGGCCCTGACGGTGCTAGGGCTTTTGGTTTTATTCTTCGCCTCATCGTATTTGAGCGATTTTTTCAAGATTACCCAAGTCACGCTCAGCGATGGCTCGCGGGCAGAGCGTTGGATCATCCCGGCCGGACTGCCGCGCTTGGGAGAATATCTGGAAAAAACCATGCCGTCGCTGTCTTGGGCCAATTTGGGCGCTGATCTGGCATCGTGGTTTTGGGCTTGGCGCACTTGGGCTGTGCTGCTGGTGGAAACCATCCTCATCGCGTTTATGGCCACGGTATTTGGCGTCGTTGGCGGCTTTCTTCTCAGCTTTCCGGCCGCCCGCAATTTAGCGCCCAACAAGTGGGTCTTGTGGGTCACCCGGCGCTTTTTAGAGATTGCTCGCACGGTTCCCGATCTGGTATGGGCGCTGATCTTTGTGTTCAGCTTTGGCATCGGCCCCTTGGCGGGGGTTATGGCGATTGCGCTGCATTGCATTGGGGCCTTGGGCAAGCTTTATTCGGAAGCCAATGAAAACATCGACATGCGGCCTCTTGACGGCATAAAGGCTGCGGGCGGAACTTGGGCGCAGCAAATCCGTTTCGGGGCTGTGCCACAGGTCTTGCCCAACATCATCAGCTACACGCTGCTGCGCTTTGAAATCAACGTCCGCTCCTCGTCGATCATCGGGTATGTTGGGGCAGGCGGTCTGGGACAAGAGTTTCGCACAGCGGTCAGTTTGCAAGAATACACCGATCTTTCGGCTTTGTTTGTCATCATCTTCGCGACCGTCATGCTGATCGACTACGGGTCAGAAAAGCTGCGGCACCGCTTTATCGGATTGGGAGTGCGCTGATGTCCGCCCCGGAGGTAACCGCCGCCGAAATCGCCGCGGCCAAAGCGCAAATGCCACTGGCCTTTCGCGCCCCATTGCCACAACGCCTGCGCAAGATCGCCCTTTGGTCCGCCTTTTTCGCGCTGTTCGGCTGGTGCCTTTACGACTTCGACTTTTCGCCGCTGCGGATTATTTCCGGGCTGGATCGGTTCATGAATGTGCTTGGGTTTATGTTCCCGCCCTATATCTGGACAGAATGGTCAGAGATTGGCGATATTCTGAACGGCTTAGGCGAAACCCTTGCTATGGCTTTTCTGGGCACGATGCTGGGGGCCATATTTGCTTTTCCTTTGGCCTTCATGGGAGCCAAGACGATCAATCGGCTTAACTGGCTGCGGTTGGGGTTCCGGCGCGGATTTGATGTGATCCGGTCATTTGAAACGCTCATCCTTGCGCTGATTTTCATCCGCGCTTTTGGCCTAGGGCCGCTGCCGGGCGTGCTGGCCATTGCAGTGGCAGAGATCGGCGTTTTGGCAAAGCTGTATTCCGAAGCGATCGAAAACGCCTCGAACAAACCGGTGGAGGGGGTCGTGGCAGCCGGGGGTTCTGGCGTTCAGGCGATCCGTTTTGCGGTTTTGCCGCAAGTGCTGCCAATATTGCTGTCGATCACGCTGTACAATTTTGAATCCAACGTGCGCTCGGGCACCATTCTGGGCATCGTGGGGGCGGGGGGTATAGGGTTTTTGCTGTCCGACCGTATTCAGGCCTATATGTGGGATCAGGCGTGGTCGATCATTTTCCTGATCATCGCCATGGTCTATCTGATCGACTGGCTGTCTGGCCTGATCCGCACTCGGTTTATCGGCCCCACGGAAGGTGTTCGTGCTTGAATTACGCCGTTGATATCACCGTCACAGGAACCCAAGGGCCGGTTTTTGCGCCCATAGGGCTGTCCTCACCAGCGGCAGCGTGCCTTGGCTGCACCGTCACAGGCGGCAGCCTGCAAACCCTGATCGAGGCATCGTCGGGCCAAGCAGTCCTGCTGGTCACCCCCGATGCCGCCGAAGTGACCTTTCGCTACGACTACGCCGATCTACCCGGCCAGTATCCCGAAGCGATCTTTCACCCCGCCACCTCACGCCACACCAAAGCCGCGCAGGCGCTGTGTGACGAGGCGGTGCAAACGGCGGGCGACGGCGATGCGCTGACCCGAGCCATCCGCGTGGCGCGCGGCGTTGCGGAAAAGTTCGTCTATGGCCACCCAGAGGCCAAGTATTATGATGGCTTTGACCATGTGCCGCATCTGGCATCTGGGTTGACCGAAGGGTCTTGCGTTGACATTCACACCTATCTTTTGGCCTCGCTTCGCGCGATCGGGGTTGAGGCGGGCTATGTCACAGGCTATTTCTTTCCCGAAGGCGGTGTTTGCACCAGTGGCCATTGTTGGGCTGTGACCCGTATCGATGGGGCCGTGCAGGAATGGGACATTTCGCATTTCTTGCAAATTGACCGCCGCGATGTGGGGCCCACCCTAAACCCCAAGGGCGGCTTTCGCGTGCCCGTTGGCCATTCCATGGGCCTGTCGCTGCCAGAACTGGGCGTGCATGACTTAAAACTTCTGGTGGAACCCATGGTCATGCGGGAAGGATACCCCGTTCGGCTGGAGCAAAAACGCATCCGCTATCTGCCGCCCACCCTTTAACCACCTCCCTTTGACCAGAAAGCCACTATGAAATTGTTGACCGAGGCCCCCAACATCCACGAAACTGCCGTCGTGGTCGACTGTGACCTTGGCAAATGGACCGAGATCCACGCCCATGTCTCGATGCGCGAAAGCAGTTTTGGCGATTACTCCTACATCGTGAAGGGCGGCAATGTGGTCTGGTCGACCATAGGCAAATTCTGTTCGATCGCAGAAGGCGTGCGGATCAACCCCGGCAACCACGCCACGTGGCGTGCCAGCCAGCACCATTTCACCTACCGCGCCGCACAGTTCGGGCTTGGAGAGGATGACGCCGATTTCTTTCAATGGCGGCGCGACCACTGGGTCACCATCGGGCATGATGTCTGGATCGGGCATGGCGTAACGGTGCTTGCAGGTGTCACCATCGGAACGGGCGCGGTGATCGGTGCGGGGGCTGTGGTTTCCAAAAACGTGGCTCCTTATGAAATTGTCGGTGGTGTTCCGGCCCGGCATTTGAAATGGCGTTTCACCCCCAAGCAGGCCGAGGCCTTGCAGCAGATCTCTTGGTGGGACTGGAGCCATGCCGCGCTGAAAGAATCCCTTTCCGATATCCGTGTGCTGGATATTGACGCTTTCATCGAAAAATACTTATGAAATCAGCGGCTCCTAATTGGAAATTGACGTGGCGTCGATAAGACGTATCGCCGCGGCGCTGTTGATCGGCACTGCTGGAGGCTGCGCTTTTTACGCGACCAATGTGCCTTTGCCTTGGATGCTGGGGGCGCTTTTTGCAACGATGGCAGCGACCATTTGCGGCGCGCCGATCGAGGCCCCTAATCAGATGCGGCCAGCCGTAGTGGCGGTGATCGGCGTTTTACTCGGATCGCGATTCACACCTGACATTCTGTCGCAGATAAGCGCATGGGCCGGCACTGTCACGGTGTTGATGGGATATGTTGTGGCCGTGGCGCTAACCATCGTGCCATTTTATCATTTCGTCGGAAAGCTGGATTGGACCACCGCCTATTTCGCCGGCATGCCTGGCGGGTTGAGCGAGATGATCGAGATAGGCGAAGCCAGTGGCGCAAAAGCTGCACCAATCATCTTGGCCCATAGTCTGCGCATTGTGTTCACGATCACGCTGATCGCGTTCTGGTTCCGCATCGTTCAGGGCGCAAGTGTCGGCGGTACGCTCGTCGCCTTGCCCGTGGATTTAGCCGCTGGCGATGCCATCCTGCTGCTCGGCTGCGCGGTGCTGGGCAGTTGGATCGGGCTGCGGCTGCGCCTGACAGCACCCACTCTGCTGGGCCCGATGGTTCTGTCGGCTGCCTTACACCTGACAGGGATAACGCAAAGCTCTCCGCCCAGCCTACTTGTCAATGTAGCGCAGATCATCCTTGGCAGCGCACTTGGCTGCCGGTTTCACAATGTCCAACCCAAAGCCCTGCTTCGGGCCGGAGTTCTAAGTGTTGCAGCCACCGCCTTGACCCTTACCCTTGCGCTTGGCGCAGGACTGGCAATGCGTGCGCTTTCGGGTGTGCAAATTGATCAGGCGATGCTCGCCCTCGCCCCAGGAGGATTGACGGAAATGGGACTGATTGCGATGGCGATTCATTCCGACGTGGCTTTTGTTGCATTGCATCACGTTGTGCGCATTCTCTTCGTTTTGCTCGTCGCACCGCTGACATTTCGGCTTGTGTCTGACCGTCAGGCGAACAAACCAAGCTGACCCTATCCAGCGCTGTTTAGGCTTTGTCGTGCTGGATCAAAAGCTGTCCGTGCAGCGATTCATGGCCATCACCTCAAGGTTGGCTAAAGCCGCCCCGCCCCACTCAGCTGGCTCTTGTCGCCTCAATCGAGGATTTTGAAATGACCATCGTGATCCATCACAACCTCGATGGCAGCACGTCTCGCAATGTCCTAGCGATCCTTGAAGCCGGCGGCGGAACCTGAACCCGATGAGCGAATGACCTCCGCTCCAAAATCACCGCGGATGTTCCCAATCATTCTACGACGGACAATCTGCAGCGCTCGGGGTTGTGGATGTCATAATCTGTATCCTCACTAGGTTTGGCCGCGACAATGTTGCAAACCGCGAAGCGGCATGTAACTTGGTCGTCAGACGCAAACATCTGACGGCCCTAAGTTTTCCGTCTTGATCAGGCTAGCCCCAAACTTAACCTGCCATCCTAACGTAGGTGTATCAGGGCCAAAAATCCGCCGGCGAGGGGGGAATACCGCTGGCCCTAAACCTATTGTCGCCGCCCCTATTTACGCCTGACAGAGTTTCCGCCTGCCAATATTTTGTTGATAAGCGCCGCCACTGCTTTGTGAATTTCTGCTTGTTCGCCAAGCTCGGACGCGGTGATCTGCGCTGCTGCGGCATCTTTCAAAATTCCAATAATCTCGCGTTCTGGCAATATGTCGCGGTCGTTCAAAGCCAGAAGCAATGATTCACAGATAGCCAGAGCGGCATTTCCGGCAACATCAGCATCATAGGGCATATCGGTACCTTCCGTTGGACTCTTTGGCGGCCGGACGACTTGCCCTTTTTCAACCTAAATCCGTCGCCAAGCCTAAGCAGATCTTTGTTTGCTGTTTTGATGTGGATCAATGTTATCCATCATTATTCTGTGCTAACTTTGGGGTCGTAAATTGCTAAAAATTTCTTAGATATATCAGAAGGATGATTGTTCATGAATGTGACTCAAACGCCATTCGGCCTTAAGCTTGGGGCGTTTATGAACTTAACGGTCGAGGAAAGCGCTGAACTCAGCCAGCTGCACAGCCGCCGCAAGAAGTTTGCCCATGGTACAGACATGATCTATCAGGGGCAGCCCAAACAAGCCGCCTATGTTCTGGCCTCGGGCTGGGCGTGTTCATACCGGTTGCTGTCGGGGGGCGAGCGTCAGATCATCAGCTTTAACATCCCGGGTGATTTTCTTGGGATGCGGTCAATGATGGCGCACAATACTGATCACAACATCGAACCCGTGACGCGGGCCGAGGCGTCCGAGGTGCTGGCCGCAGACCTGAGCCAAACCTTCAAAAACTCGCCAAGATTCACGGCAGCCATGCTGTGGGCGATCTCTCGTGACGAAGCTATCTTGATGGAACACTTGGTCGGAATCGGGCGGCGTGATGCCAAAGAACGCACGGCGCACTTACTGCTGGAACTGCACGCGCGCTTGAAACTGGTCAAAATGACCTCATCTTCCTCTTTTGCCTGCCCCTTGACGCAGTATCTGCTGGGCGATGCCTTGGGACTAAGTGCTGTTCACGTCAACCGGGTGCTGCGCGAACTGCGCGAAGATGGGTTGGTGACCTTTCAGCACGGAGAGGTGGAGTTCCAGGACCTGAAAGGTCTGATTGCGCTGGCAGATTTCGACAGTGACTATCTAGATCAAAACGGGGTGCTGCTGAACTGATCAGGCGGCATTCATGCCGCGCCCCGTTGTGATTTTAAAAACGGGTAAGCACAAGACAAGCAAGCTTTGAACGCTAGGCATTTCCCAGTGCGTAAAAATCGGAAATGGGTCGAGTTCAAATCTTGCTTGGATTAAGATTAGTGCAGACGCACATCTCGATTGCGCCCGAAACCGGAATGGGCTGAACCTGAATGGGTGCAGTCGGCGGAATGGCGACCTGCCGTTACAGCCAGCGCGCCGCGCAAATTAGATCGCATCGCAAAGCTATCTCCTTAAAACCTTCGCGCGCTAATCTGTGTCAGGGAATCTGAAAGCTAATGGGCGTAAGATCCCCCATGAACTAAGCGGCGCCCGTCCCCAAGCGGCCCTGACGACCTTGGTTCTGGCCTCGGAAACCCAAACTGAAACGAGATCATCATGTTCATTCGTTCAATTGTGCTTTCGACAGTGGTTTGTACCAGCCTTGCCGGATGCCTTGCCAATAACAACGAGCGCGGGCTTGCAGGGACTGCAACAGGCGCGGTGATCGGGGGAGTTGCCGGCGGCAACCCGCTAACCGGAGCTGTGGTGGGCGGTGCGGCAGGCTACTTCTGTCACGATCTTAACGTGGCGGGTTGCACCAACCAGTGAACTTTTCTTCGCCCTAAAGGACTATATCATGAATGGCTATACAGCTGATCTGCAAAATCTGACCAAAAAGAACAGCGACTTTCGGCATGTTCTTTACACCGGACAAAACCTTCAATTGGTTCTAATGGCTTTAAAGCCTGGCGAGGACATCAGCTTAGAAACCCATAAGACGCATGACCAGTTCTTTCACATTGAAAAGGGTCGCGGCGAAATCGTGGTCAATGGCAAAACCCAAAGGGTAAAAGGCGGTCATGCAATCATCGTTCCCGCCGGCGTGCCGCACAATCTGATCAACACCGGGGCAAAACCAATGCAGTTTTATACCCTCTACAGCCCACCCAACCACCGCGACTGTCTGGTGCAAAAGCGCAAGTCTGATGCGGATGCGTCGGATGAAACGTTTAAGGGTGTGACCACTGAGATATCGGGCGCACACTAGAACACCACAACGCCGGGTTCCAAAAGAGTGTTTGAACGGCGGCTGCCCATATTGCGCCAAAGTTCGGTCGTTTGGCCTACACCCTTAAATGCAATCCTTGCCACCTAAAGTTGAAGCAGACATCGAACAGTGATGGCCAGCTAAATACAACCGTTTCGGTTGATAAAATATTGTTGCGCAGTTTTTTCGATCTGCGCGGCAGTCTGCCCCGCCCCCAAGACGCTGCCGAAAACACCGGGCAATCCTTTCCGATTTAGTCAAAGGAGAAGATGATGCATCAAGATGCAAAGACCATAAAAACCGCAATCGCAACGGATCTTGAAGGGCTTGCTTTGCAATTAGCCTCTCTGCGAGATGATATTACAAAGCTGACCAGCTCAGTTTCAACGCTGGCCGGACAGCAGGGCCGCAAGATGGCGAGTGATATTACCGATGGCCTGAATGAAGCTGCAAACTACATAGAGCGTAAAAGCACCGGAGCTGAGGCAGAGCTTGAAAAGTCTGTGGCATCGCATCCCTTGATTGCGCTTGGACTGGCAGCTTGCGTTGGCATGTTGGTCGGAGCGATGACACGCCGTTCATGATCAGCCTCTTACCCCTGTTTAAAGACCTCATGCGGGCGGCGGCTTGCTGGATGCAGGCAGCCTTGCGGCGATCGATCCTGATTGGCCTGACGTTGATTTTCGCAATTGCGGGCGCGGTTTTTTGTTTGATGGCAGGGTTTTTGGGATTGTGCCTGCTTATTCGGCCCGAACTTGCTGCTTTGGTTATGGGCATTGCCCTTTTTTTCGTGGCGGCGGGCATCTTTTGGTACTCATGCTCTATCGGGCAAAAAGCCCAACTGCCCGTGCCAAGTCTTGAATTGCAGGCATCAATTGATGGCGCCCCAACAACGCCTGCCACAGCGGCAACTGTCATCGTTTTTACGGCAGCCTTTCTCATCGGTCGACGCCTTGCCAACTGGCGCGGCTCCTTTCAAAATTCATGACATAGTGGAGAAACAAAATGTCACTCGGTGGAATCCTTTCAATCGTCTTGATTATCTTCCTGCTTGGGGGATTTTCTGGGCGTCTTGGCGGCTACGGCTATGGTTATGGCAATAGTGGCATGGGCGTTATTGGTGTGGTCTTAGTGATTGTTCTTATCTTTGCCCTTTTGGGTCGTATCTGACGACTGCCCCTTCCGTCTGCGTGATCTTTGATTGCATTGGCTGAGGGGGCGATTTTTCGTCGATGGATAAGCGCGTGCTCGGTTTTGCGTTGTATCAACCTGTTTGAAGGACGTTTCATTACGGCGTTTGATGGCGCCTAAAATCACGGCGCTAAAACTATGCGCCATGTTTTAAACTGGGACGCGGACCTGCCGTTGCAAGTCTGCGTTTGGCTCGTTTCGGGGTGCAGGCCCAAAACCAAGGCCCATGAGAAATCAGATCAGGGATCACAATTCATTATTTATGAGTGGCAGGACATTCTCGAATGCCACAAAGCCCCAAGCAAAAACCGCCGAGATCACTTTTCAGCCGATGTTGTCGATGACAGTTTTTTCAATTCGCCGCTACGCGCACGCATCCGACGACACAGGAATAGTAACCAAGAAACATGCTTGGTGCGACATTTTTGATTCAATTTCAGCAGTTATAAACCACAGCGCAAAGACGTTGGTCATGGGTTGTGTCGCCGGTCGTCCTTGACCAGCAACACCATCTACAGGGCTTCTAAAAACCTATGGGCTGCTCAGCCCTAGGTCTTTGAAAGGCGCCTAGGGTTGATCAATTTATGGACAATGGGCAAGGTATCGGCTGCCATCGGGCCGTTGATAGACGCAACGTCCAGACGAATCCCGCCCCAAATAGGTCCCCGCCGTTAATCCAATAGCGCCGCCGATCAGGGCGCCCTGTAACGGATTATTCGGCGTGATGACTGCGCCGATGGCTGCCCCGCCAGTGGTGCCAACCAATTGTTGTTGACTTAAATCTTCACATCCAGCCAACAAAACGGCAAAAGGCACAATCAAGAGAAATTTGCGCATAGCACTCCTATTCCGAGGATACCTATTTATCCTACCCTTTTTTTTGAAAAGAGCCCCAACCGCAGGAATGCTTTTCCTGATTTCAAGGCTCTTCACCGAAGCGTGGCACATCGGCACAGACGTTGAATTGATCTATGTTAGAACGGGCACAGCGCAGTTTCGCAATTCTTGGATTAAAAACGCCAGTTGTGTGTCCTATTCTAGGCCTGCGTCTAACCCAAGATGCTTCAATCGAGCAAAGTGCTGGTACAGGAATTTCAAATAGCGACCGATGCTTATGATCCCGTATCGTCCATTATTTTTTGGTTCCAAAACACCTTTTCATTTCTAAGCAGCTGCAAACATAGGTTAGTGCAGTCGGTTCAAGTTGCTGGCCATGTGTACCTGTGTGCAAAAAAACAGGTGACATATGATTAAATCGTCTCTTTTGGGGGCTACCACCGCATTGGCCCTTACGTCGGTTTCTTACGCTGGTGGCGTGACCATCCCACAAGTCGAACCGGCTCCGGTGGTGACGACAGCCGCAACTATTCCAGCCTATGATTGGTCTGGTGGCTATACTGGTCTTATCTTTGCAACCAATACGGCCGATACAACGACGGGTGATATCACGACGACCGAAGACCCCCTCGCAGTGATCCCGGGCATCAGTTATTCGTCCTCTGGCGTTTCTGCCGGGCTAGAGGCGGGCTATAACTTCCAGTCGAACGCTTTGGTGTATGGGGTGGAAATTGATGCATCAACGGCAGCCGTTGATGGCAGTCTTTCAAACTTTCTTGATACCGGGCCAGGCACCAATTTTTCGGTGTCGACAAATGCAGAGTGGATAGCCTCGGCCCGTGGTCGCCTTGGATTTGCTTCTGGTCGCGCCCTTTTTTACGTCACAGGCGGCGTTGCCGCAGCGTCATTGCAAACGCAGCTGACAGACACCTACAACGGCGGCGCGATCGTGTTTACCCCGTCTGTCAGCGAAACAAGATCTGGGTGGGTTGCTGGCGCCGGCGCAGAATTTGCTCTCGAACAGAACTGGTCCTTAAAGGTAGAATATCTGCACTATGACTTTGGTTCCAAAACCGCAAGTTTTGTGGAAGGCACCGACAGAACCATTTCAACCGATGCAACGTATACAGACAATCAGGCCAGAATTGGTTTCAATTACCATTTTTGATGTCGATCCTGCCTTATCTTCAAAAGCCCGGTGGAATGCCGGGCTTTTTCTTTGGTGGTTGCCCGCGCCTATCCAAGCGCAGATCAAACCGGCGTGGCGGTTGCCAACAATCGTTCTACATCACATTTCAGGGGTAACGGGGATGTAGAATGCCCAAGATGCGTAAGAAATCTGACTTGCCGACCAAGATCTGCATCGTCTGCGGCTTGGCCTTCACATGGCGCAAGAAATGGGAGCGCGATTGGGACCGGGTCACCCACTGCTCTGATCGCTGTCGCAGCGCCGGCAAGCCCGCCCGCCAAAAGGCCCCCGCATGAGCGGCCACCTTCGGTTCGTGTTTGGCGATCAGTTGACCCGCACCCTTTCGGCGCTGCGCGATATTGACCCCGCGCAAGATATCGTTGTGATGATCGAGGCCGCGGATGAAGCGCTAAACGTGCCGCATCACAAACAGAAAATCGCCTTCGTCCTATCAGCCATGCGCCATTTCGCTGACAGCCTGCAGGCCGAAGGGTTGCGCGTTGACTATGTTCAGATGGACGCCCCGCATAACCTGCAAGACCTTGGCCGCGAATTGGCGCGGATGGTGCAGCGGCACAAACCAACCTCTGTCATCGTAACAGAACCCAGTGAGTGGCGCGCCCTGCAGAACATGCAAGCCTGGGACTTGGGCGCTTTGCTTGAGATCCGTAAGGATGACCGCTTTTTCTGCACCCGCGCAGATTTTACCGCTTTGACCAAGGCCAGAAAAACGGGCCGGATGGAGTTTTTTTACCGCGAGATGCGGCGGCGCACCGGTCTTTTGATGCGCGCCGATGGGCCAGAAGGCGGGCAGTGGAATTTTGACAGCGACAATCGCAAGGCGCTGCCCAAAGGCGTGCGCCTGCCTCCGCGCCGCCGTTTTGCCCCTGATGCCATCACGGCCGAGGTTCTGTCCCTTGTTGCCACCCGCTTTGCCACCCATTTCGGCGACTTGGAACCTTTCGGCTGGGCCGTCACCCGCGAAGATGCAATGATCGCGCTAGACCATTTCATAACCGATTGCCTGCCGACATTTGGCACCTACCAAGACGCGATGCAAACGGGCGAAGATTTTCTGTACCACAGCTTGATCTCGCCCTACCTAAACCTTGGTCTGCTGACCGCGGCCGAGGTCTGCGCGCGGGCCGAGGCGGCTTACCAAACGGGTGCTGCCCCCATCAACGCGGTCGAGGGCTTCATCCGCCAAATCTTGGGCTGGCGCGAATTCGTGCGCGGTATCTATTGGGCGGAAATGCCAGCCTATAGCCAGTCCAACCACTTGAATGCCACCCGCGATCTGCCCGCCTTTTATTGGACAGGCGAAACGCCGATGCACTGCATGGCGGAATGTATCGGTACAACCCGCCGTCACGCCTATGCCCATCACATCCAGCGCCTGATGGTTACAGGCAACTTCGCGCTTTTGGCAGGCGTGGCACCCGCGCAAATCGAGGCGTGGTATCTGGCCGTCTATGCCGATGCCTTTGAATGGGTCGAACTGCCCAATGTGCACGGCATGGTCATGCACGCCGATGGTGGAAGGTTGGGGTCAAAACCCTATGCCGCCTCGGGGGCCTATATTGATCGGATGTCAGATTACTGCAAATCCTGCACCTTTGATCCCAAGATCAAACTTGGGCCAAAGGCTTGCCCGTTCAACTATCTTTACTGGAATTTCCTGATCCAGAATGCCGCAGTTCTACAGTCCAACCCGCGTATGTCCTTACCCTATGTCACGCTGACAAAAATGCCTGCAGAGCAGCGGGCCGAAATCACCCAGGCTGCGACGGCCTTTCTGTTTGGTATGAAGACACCAGAGACCACCCCCCAATTGCGATTGGACTTGCCATGATAAAGGAACCAAAGCGATCCGCTGCGGTGCCAACTGGGCGAACGTCGCGCTTGTTTCATATGGGCGGCGTGGTTGCGGGCATTGCAGGGGGCGTTATGGTGGGCGGTCTGCTGCAATTGGCAAGCGGTCAGCGCCCTGATCTGCCCAATCTTTTGCTGACTCCGTCCAATGCCCTAAGGTTGACGGCCGGGCTTTCGCACTTGCGCGGAGCGGCCTTGAAACTGGGGCAGATGCTGTCGATGGACACGGGCTTGGTCTTGTCACCGCAACTGGCGCAAATATTTGCCAGCCTGCGCGAAGATGCAAAACACATGCCACCCAAGCAGCTTCAGACCGTTTTGAACGCCCAATGGGGGCAGGGGTGGCTGAAGCAGTTTCGCCGGTTTGACGTGCGGCCCTTTGCCGCCGCCTCGATCGGGCAGGTGCATCGGGCGCAAACGCTCGACGGGCGTGATCTTGCGATCAAGGTGCAATATCCCGGCGTGCGCGACAGTATCGACAGCGATATTGATAACATCGCCACCCTGATGCGACTGCCCGGCCTTGTGCCCCCCGGAATGAACCTGCAACCCCTGCTGAACGAGGCTAAGCGCCAATTGCACGCCGAGGCCGACTATTTGGCCGAAGCTGACCATCTGGCACAATTTGGCACCTTACTGGCGGGGTCTGATCGGTTCCTTGTGCCAGACTTGCACCCGTCACTTTGCACATCGCAGGTGCTGGCGATGGGGTATGTCGAAAGCAGCCCGCTCGACAGTCTGGTCGATGCGCCGCAAACCTTGCGCGATGGAGTGGCCGCGGCCTTGATTGACCGTGTGCTGCGCGAGATCTTTGTCTTCGGCGCAATTCAGACCGATCCGAACTGGGCCAACTATCGCTATTGTGTCAAGACGGGCCGCATCGTTCTGCTGGACTTTGGCGCTGTCCAGCCCATTGCTTCAAACTTGGCCGCCGACTTCCGCACCCTTGCGCAGGTGGCGCTGGAAGGCGGGGCCGAGGCGACACGAAAGGCCATGATGCGCATCGGATATTTTGGCCCCGCCACCGCCCAGCATCATCAAACCTTGATCCAATCGATGTTTGACCTTGCCACGTCGCCCTTACGCCAGCCCGGCCCTTTCGATTTTGGCCAAAGCGACCTGGTGGAACGCCTTCACCAGATGGGCCTTGCCATAGGCTCTGACCGCGACCTTGCCCATGTGCCCCCCGCCGCGACCATGTTTTTGCATCGCAAGATCGGGGGCATGTATTTGATGGCCGCCAAACTGCGCGCCCGTGTGGCCTTGCGCCCGATGGTTCAGGCTTATTGCGGCGTCATCCCCGAACTGGGATAATCGTTCAGCCAACCGCATCCTTGCAGCACGCCGAACAGACACGGCCCTTATGGGGTATAGTGCTGGAGTATACTGTCGTTTTCCTTCGGTGGGGGCGAACCGCCCCTGTCTGGGGCCGGTTATGCGTCGCGCTGTTTACGCCTGATCCCCTGCTGACAAAGGTTCAAAAAGCCCCAGTGGTCTGCAAGCCTGCCTTTGATCGGTCAAGGCCCGCAGGCCATTCATCTACCCTGTTTCGACATTGCAGGCCTATTTGTAGCGCAGAGAACCTGGTTCCAAAATCACGACAAAAAAGAGCGTTATTATTCCTTTGCAATACACGACTTTTTGTGTCGATATTAAGGGGTAGGCAGGACTGTGGTTGGGAAGGGGTGACATCAGGTCGCCAAAAGATCAGCCAAGGCCCTGTGCGACCTCTCTTGGGATCGGTCCGGCCTTGGCCGCAGATCCGATGGATCCGCGCGGCGTGCTGGGCACGGGCGCAATTTTGAAAGGAACGAGACATGTTGACCACGATCAAATTGACCGGACAGATCTTGGGGCAGGGGGGCAAAATCACTGGCCTATCTGATGGGCGCGTAACCATCACCACGGGTGCGCAACGGTTCACTGGCTGGCCGGTCCGCCGCTTTACCCCCAGCATCTTGGCCGCTGCCGTCGCCGGCATCTTGGCGCTGGGGGCTCCCCACGGCGCGCAGGCGCAAACGCTGCTTAACGTCAGCTACGACCCGACGCGCGAGCTTTACGAAGACATCGACAAGGCTTTCGGCGATTACTGGGTGGCGCAGGGCAATCCTGCCCCTGAAATTCAAGCCTCGCATGGCGGTTCGGGCGCACAGGCCCGCGCGGTGATCGAAGGGCTGGATGCGCAGGTTGTCACACTGGCCTTGGCAGCCGACATCGACAAAATCGCCAAAGAGGGCAAGTTGCCCGAAGATTGGCAAAGCAAACTGCCGCACAATGCCTCTCCCTACACCTCGACCATCGTGTTCTTGGTGCGCCACGGCAACCCCAAGGGGATCAAAGACTGGGGCGATCTGGTGAGAGATGACGTGGAAGTCATCACCCCCAACCCCAAAACTTCAGGTGGGGCGCGGTGGAACTATCTGGCAGCTTGGGCTTGGGCCGAAAAGAACGGGCAAGACCCGCAGGCCTTTGTCAAATCACTGTATGAACATGTCCCCGTGCTGGATAAAGGGGCCCGCGACGCGACCCCTACCTTCACCCAGCGTGAAATAGGCGATGTTCTGCTGGCTTGGGAGAATGAGGCCTATCTGGCCCAGAAAGAACTTGGCGTCGAAGCCTATGACATCGTGGTCCCGTCCATATCGGTTCTGGCCGAACCGCCCGTGGCTGTGGTGGATGCCAATATCCACGACGATGCACAGCGCAAACTGGCCGATGCCTATCTGAACTTCCTATATACGCCAGAAGCACAAGCCATCATCTTCAAGAATTTTTACCGTGGCTGGGATACGTCCAAGGCTGATCCGGCCGATGTGGCGCGCTTTCCTGCCCTTGAACGGGTCGACATCGCCCATTTCGGCGGTTGGGCCAAGGTTCAGAAAGAGCATTTCGCCGATGGCGGGGTGTTTGATCTGATCTTCACCGCGAAATGATCCTGTGATGCGCCAACCTTTCGTGCACAAATCCCCCATTCCCGGCCTTGGCCTTTCGGCCGGGATTACCCTGTCCATGCTTAGCCTGATGGTTCTTTTGCCGATTGCAGGTTTGCTGGTGCAGGGCTTTTCGGCGGGTATCCCGGCGTTTCTGGCGGCAGTGAACACGCCGCGCACTTGGGCGGCTTTGTATTTGTCGTTTCGGCTTTCGCTGGTGGCGGCCCTGTTCAATCTGGTGTTCGGCGTGGTGCTGGCTTGGGTTTTGGTGCGCTACCGCTTCCCGTTTCGCAAAGTGCTCAACGCCGCCGTTGACCTGCCCTTTGCGCTGCCCACCGCCGTGGCAGGCATTGCCCTAACAGCACTTTATGCCCCCAACGGGGCCTTTGGCCACATCGCCAAAGATTGGGGCTTCAAGATCGCCTATACCCAATGGGGCATTCTGATTGCGTTGATCTTTGTGGGCTTGCCCTTTGTCACCCGCACCGTGCAGCCCGTGATCGAAGAAATCGCGCGCGAGGTGGAAGAAGCCTCTGCCACGCTTGGGGCCACCCGTGCCTATACCTTGCGCCGTGTGATCTGGCCGATGCTGGCCCCTGCGGCGCTTACGGGCTTTGCGCTGTCTTTGGCGCGGGCTGTTGGCGAATACGGCTCTGTCATCTTCATCGCGGGCAATATCCCGCTGAAAACCGAAATCGCCCCCCTGCTGATCGTGATCAAGCTGGAGGAATATAACGAACCCGGCGCTGCGGCGATTGGGATTGCGATGTTGGTCATGTCTTTCGGGATGCTGTTTGTGATCAACGCCGCCCAAGTGCTAAGCCGCAAAAGGATGAGCAATGTCTGACCTTTCCCACCCCCTGCCCGCCAGCACCTTTCGCCCCGTGGCAACCGAAGCGCCGTGGCTGCGCATCACCTTGACGCTTGTCGTCGTGGCGGTCTTGGGCGTGCTGCTGTTCGCGCCGCTGATCACCGTGTTTTACGAAGCCCTACGCGAAGGCTTGGGCGTTGCTTTGGCCACGCTTGCCAACCCTGAATCGCAATCTGCCATTCGTCTGACGCTGCTGGTG
>CAIMWI010000065.1 GCA_903845215.1 uncultured Rhodobacterales bacterium
AGGGAGCGTGATGCTTCATGCGAACCACGATAAGCGACGCCCAAAAACCGCGCTGGCGAAAACCCCGTCACAGGGTCAGGGAAGGTTAGTTACCCGCGGTTTGATCCGCTGCGGGATGAGTTCCAGCCCTGTCGGCCACCATCGCCCAATACGCCCGCAAGCTAAACTGCGCCTTCTTTGAGCGGCCAATCCAGCCAAACACATCGTGGACCAACCCACTGAATGCTGAATGACCATCGCGGCCCGCTTCAGGTTCAAACCCAGTCGCCAAATGCCAATCCACAGCCAAATGCGCTATCAACCTTACCTCTGCATTATCCGCAGGGCGGCCGCCTTCTAGTTTGGGTAACCAGCCCATGCCCCGCCCACGACCGAACACAATAGGCCCAAAATGAGGTGCAGATTGGCGGTCAGTTGGGCGATCCTGTCCGGGACCCAAAGCGCCACCCTCTACAACGCAAAGGCGCAAAAGGGGGATCAGGTCTTTGGCAGGCGTGATCTTCGACCAGCCCAGCAGGTCAGAGCCAACAGTGGCACAGGCTGGAACTTGGTCGGCCAAACGAAGCGCGCGGGCCTCAATCTGCCCCAACGCAGCTGCAGGTAGCGCGGCAATCACCCCTCGGACCTTCGCCGCCGTTGTGTCGTCTCGGATAAGCAGCAGAGCAAGGGATCGTAAGGATTGAACTACGTTTGCACCGCCAACTGTCTCAGCCAGATAAGCCGACACACTCACCTCAACACGACTGCAAAGAACGCTAGAGATGGTAAATTCGTTCTTAACGCCTAGCGACCTGACTGCCAGCGAAACAGAAAAGTGATTGTCGTCGGAGAGGTGATATGATGTCATTTGACGCTATCCGTGCATACAAAGTTGGCGATATTAACGGTTAGCGCAATTTCTTCGCAAAGATGTGCCCACCAGCATCCTCAAAGCGCACTGCTTTCTGACAAGACTTTTTCACAACTATTCGAATTGATCGACCGGTTTTATGGCGCGCGCTTTATACCCTGCTCTCACCAAAGCCGCCTTAGCTTTGTCTAACATCGCGCCATCGGGATGTGCGGATTTTGACCAGATCCAGCCGATCTGCCCCCCCGGGGAGCCAATCACCGCCATGCTGTTATCATCCGCCTGCCATAGAACCACAACTTGCAGGTTGCCCAGTTCCAGCAACTTAACAAACCGCACTTCGAAGAGGCCAAGATTGGTTTCAGCCATCACACCGTCCAAAGGCAGGATTGGGCCAGTCAAGCTGGATTTGTGGCAAACAATTTTCAACGTCAGTCGGCTATCATCGCGTGCGGTCACTTCGGCTGTAGTGCCATGGCAATCTTGTTCCAAAAAGCTGGGGGTCTGGGCCACTTCGAACCACTGACCGACAAGTCGGGTGGATTCATAGCCTGTCAGGGCCACCATCGGCACGGTTAGGTCGCGCACCGCAGCTTGTGCGGTCCCAAAGGGCAAAAGAGCTGCCAGCAGGATTGATTTCCACATATGTCCCAACTCCCTGCGCGCAAACCCTTGCTTGGGCCCACTTGGGGCCGATGCATCGAACATGTCTACGTTGCGCCACCAATGTTGGTCTTTAGATTTTTCAATCCATCCCCCTGCTAGCATCCCCCAACGCAAGCCGGAGGCCCCATGCGGTTTTGGAATAGTCTTATCGCACTTTGCCTGATCCTTTCGGCAGGGTTGGGGCTTGTTGTGCTGGCAGGTGGGGCGCGTGGTCTTTTCGCCCCAGCCTTGCAGGCCGAGTTGGTCGTGCAAGACTTTCCCATCCCGCAGGGGTTTGGCCTAGACCCCAAAAGGGTTGCAGGCTTTATGTCCGAGGAACTTGGCCAGCGGCTGGAAGATGACATTGCCATCCGGATCACTTTGAAAGCGGATGTCATGAAAAGGTGCGCGATATCGTGTTGCCACGCCTGATGAATGCAGTGGCTGTACAATCGATGATGCACGACATTCCTGAACTTTCGGCGATCCTTGACATCGCAGCCTTCGAGCGCACCATCCAAGGCAGCATTCGCAGTGCCAAGGCGGCGCAAGCTGTGGCGTTAACCGTGCCCGGCGCGCTTTTGGCCGAAGTGGATGGCGAAAAGGTGAAGGTCATCACAACCTCGACCGGAATGCAGGCGCTTAACTTGGGCGATATGGCTGCGGGTCAAAGCCACCAGATCACTGTTTGGATGGATGCAACGTCGCTGGGCGTGGATATGGGCAAGAGTGTTAAGCTTGGCGCGGCTGATGGCCAACGCGGACGGGTGTTGATGTGGGGCGATCAAGGCTGGTTTGGCGCTGATGTCGAACCACTGCGCTGGTCGCGCGGCTTGATCGGGGCCGTGCTGGCTGGCGTGCTGCTGTTTGGGTTGCTAAGTCTGCTGTTGCCCATTCTCACGCACAGGCAAAAGCGCCGCTAGGCTTAGTCGCGCTTGATCTGCCCGATGGTCCCGATCAGCGGGTTATAGCCGCGTGCCGCCAACGCAAAGGCCACAAGCCCAACCCCAACAACCACCGCACAACTGACGGCGTTGAACTGGCCATAGGCCGCAAAGCGGATCAGTTCGACCGCATGGGTAAAGGGGTTGCACAGCGCCAGCCAGTAAATTGATTTAGCCCCCGCTTCACGCAGTTTCCACAACGGGTAAAGGGCCGAGGACAAAAAGAACATCGGGAAGATCACAAAGTTCATCATGCCCGCAAAGTTTTCGATCTGGCGGGTATAGACAGACACCACCAAGCCAATTGCCCCCAACATCAAGCCGGTCATAAGCAGGCTGGGGATGATCAAGGCAATCGTGGCCCAAGGCAGATGAATGCCAAAGGCCGCAGCCACCGCCAAAAAGGCCGTGCATTGCACCACGCCCAAAACCGTGGCCGCTAAGATTTTGGCAAAAAGCAGGAAGGACCGTGGCAAAGGTGTCACGAGCATCACGCGCATCACCCCGGATTCTTTATCATAGACCAGCGACAGGGCCGATTGCATCGCCTGAAACAGCACCACCATGCCCAAAAGGCCAGGCAGGATATACTCTTGATAGGGCGTGTAGCTGCGATAGGGGGCGATGATGGAAACGCCCAACAAATCATGCAACCCCGAGGCAAACACGATCAGCCAAAGCGATGGGCGCACTAGGGCCGACAACAGCCTTTCGCGCTGCCGCAAGAACTTTGCGATTTCACGCTCGGTCACGACCCAAAGGCCAAGCGCAAGGTTCCTAAACTTTAATCGCACACGAATTCTGCCTCATCGGTTCCCAATGTGTCCAAGGTATTCGTCTGATGACTAAAGCCTTGAACCGGTGCTACGACGATCACAGCATCGCTGGTGCCCAAGAGGATCGGCTGGCGCAACTGCCCGTCCCATGCGCGGTAGTTAAGCGTTACGCCCTTGGATCCGTCAAGCTTCAACTTGTTCGAGGTCATAAAGCCCCGCACCAAAGGCGGATACGGCTGCGGCACTTTCATAACCGAGGTGATGATCGACTTAACAGCAATCCACACATCCCAATCGGGGGGCTGGATCTTGCGTCCCGTCAGTTTGTCGAACCGCGACGACACCTGCGTCGCCCCATCGCGTTCATAGGCCCAGTGCCAAGGCGCCGCCACTAAGCCGATAGAGCCGATGACGGGCCGCGGCAGCAGCGAGGCATAAGGAATGAAACGCCCAAACTCGCCCCGCGTGTCAGCCACAAAGATCACATCGTAGTCTATGTCGCCGGTCAAAAGGCGAATATTGTTGCCCTCGCGGTTTTGCGGATCATTGGCCAGCGTAAAAGGGCGGCGGTCAACGATGGCCAAGCGCAACCGCTCAGCCGAAGTGGCAAAGGCATCGGCAAGGCCCGCATCGTCGGGGTGCTCACCCTCTAAGATCAATACATCGGTCCAGTTCATCGACCGAAGATATTGGGTAAAGGCATCCATCTCTTGCCGGCGCGAAGGGCCGGAATGCACCATGTTTGGATAGCAGGCCGTGCGCAGGCTATCGTTGGGGGCGGTCGCGTTCACCAAAAGCACCGGCTGATCCTTTAGCGCATCGGCAACGGCCTTGACCTCATCAGCCGGCAAATCCAGCACAAGATAATCATCCCCCGCGGCCACCATCTTTTGGGCTGCAGCCACAACATCGGCGCTGGTCACGGCTTGGGTGTCCAACTTCACACTCACCCCCACGGCATCCGTGGTGAATTGCAAATCCGAAACCGCCATCCGCGCCGCCTCGGCCGTGATCACCGGCGGCGGGGTGATCAGGCGGGCATAGCCCCAATCCTGTCCATAGCGCGGGTCTTTAAGAAGGCTAAGGTGGCCAATCTTTAACACGTCACCCAGCGCCGGAAACGCCAGCAAGGCAAAGACCGGCAGAAGATGCCTCAGACGCATTTCAATCATCCACGCGTATCGAATGCGGTGTCCGGCCTACCGACAAAGATTGGATCGGCGTCATGCTGTCCATATCGATGATGGTGATATCGTCTGACAGGCCATTGGTGACATAGGCAGTCTTTTCATCGCTGGCCAAATCCACATCCCATGCGCGGCTGCCGACCAGAGCATAGGTCAAAATCTCGTGGGTTTTTGCATCAATGATGGCCAAGTGGTTCGCGCGACCCAGTGTGATCAGAATTTTTGATCCATCCTTGGTGACGGCCATGCCCACCGGTGTCACATCTTCGGCGCGAAAGCCGGGGGGAACAAAGCTTAACGCGTCTTTGATCGTCAGGGTGGCGATATCAATCACATGGATTTCTGAACTTAACTCGTCACTCACCCACAATTCGGCACCATCCGGCGTCACCACAAAGCGGCGCGGCCTTGTGCCGACGATGATGTTCTTCACGACCGCAGACTTCGCCCTGTCGATCACATGAACCATGTCCGCCACTTCCGAGGTGACGAAGACATATTTGCCATCCACCGAGTTAATGACGCCCTCTGGCTCGGCCCCAGTAGCCACCCGATCAATGACCGTCTTCGAGGCCACGTCGATCATTTCCATGGTTGAATCTTCTTCGTTTGACACAAATATCTGGGTTTCATCGGGCGAAAAAACAAAGATTTCAGGGCTGGGGCCAGTGGGGATAGAATCCACCACCTGAAGCGTTGCAACATCAATCACGTCGATGACGTCATCATCGCCACAGGCCACATAAAGAAAAGTATGGGCTTCGTTAAAGCGCATGTCACGCGGCCGACGCGAAGTTTCGATCCGAGCTTTCACAGACAAGTCGGGGTTCAACACCACAACTTCATTACCCCGCTCTAAGCTCACAAAAATGAGACCCGTTCCCTTAGCAAAGGCGGGCCAGGCCAGACACAGTCCCAGCAGGACTGATAATAAAAGCCGCATGATAGCCCCCTTCAGTTGACGATGAACGACCCCAGCATGCCCTTGTCGGCATAGCCGTCGACGTAAAAGTCATACTTGCCCGGCCGCAGTGGCACGAAGGTCAAAATGAAGGTTCCGGCCGCATCAAATTCGAGACTATAGATGTCGGCCGCTTTCACCTCCAAGTCGTTGACCACCACCTGATTGACCCAAGCATTGCGGAACAATTCCGGTGAGAACCAGGCGAATTCTTCCTGGCCATCTGACGAGATAGAGATACGGTAATACTTGCCTGTTTCCAGCTGGTACTCAGTCTCACTCATCTTAAGATCGCCCGTCAGCATCAACTCGGGCAGATCAACCGGCTTCGAGGCAATGTTACCTTCGGCTGATGCAGCAAAGGGCAACACCAAACAGCAAGCCAAAACCATGGCTATTTTCCGCATTTCGGGCCTCCTTACGACGGTTCTTTCACCGTGACTTCATTTGGCCCCATCGCGCGCGCAAGGTCAAACGATGGTCTGGAATATTCAGTATTGGAATTGCGAATGCAGCTTCATGGTAACCCAAGGGAAGGTTTGGGCGCGATTTTAGACGCCGGAATAGAGACTTTAAAAAAGGGGAAGATAGCATGCGCACTTGGATCAAAAGCGTAACCTTTGCCACGGCAATGGCTGGCGTCTGGATGGGGCTTTCGGCATTCAGCCCACCAGCCAAAGAAATCCGGCTAGCCCTGCAAGAAGGTGGCACAGCCGCTTGGGAAGCGGCTGCGATGGAAGAGTTGGACCTTGATGAAAAGAACGGCATCAAACTGGACATCCGCGGTGTAGCCGACAGCAAAGCTGGTCAGGTTGCCCTGCAAGCTGGTGAAGTTGATGTGATTTTGTCCGACTTTGTCTGGACATCGTTGCAGCGCAACCAAGGTGCTGACTTTACCATTGTGCCCCATTCGCTGGCAGTGGGTGGCTTGATGGCCATGCCGGGCAGCAAAGTGAAGTCTGTGGCAGACCTGAAAGGTGCCACTTTGGCTGCCGCCGGCGGGCCAGTGGATAAAAGTTATCTGATCCTGCAAGCCTATTACGCCGCCAAAACGGGTGGGGATTTGACCGCAGACACGAGCACCGATTTTGGCGCGCCGCCCTTGGTCAACGAAGCGCTTGCAGGTGGGCAAGCAGATGCCAGCCTGAACTTCTGGCACTTCAACGCACGGGCCACGGTGGCGGGCGCTGCCCAGATCATCTCGGTGCAAGATATGCTGAAAGATCTTGGCGTGTCCAAAACGCCGCCGCTGCTGGGCTGGGTGTTTTCTGACAAGTTTGCCGCCGAAAATGGCGAAGCAATCAAAGGTTACCTCGACGCTTCGTTCCAAACCAAAGAGGCGCTGCTGACCGACGATGCCCTGTGGGATAAAATCCGTCCTGCGATGAAGGCGGACGATGACGCGCTGTTCATCGCGCTGCGCGATGCTTACCGCGCTGGCATTGTGACCAGCTACACCGATGCCGACATTCAGGCCGCCACCGAAGCCTATGCCTTGCTCGCCAAGTTCGGCGGCGCTGATCTGACGGGCGACAAGCCCGACTTGGCGGCTGGCACCTTCTGGGCTGGGTATCGCAAGTAAGCTGAGAAACGAGGCTACGCATGACACCGGCGCTTGACCCAAGACCCGCTGCCCTGCGCCCCAAAGGAGAGGCCTGGCTTGGCTGGGCCTCTTTTCTTTTGATGATCGGCCTCTGGGGTGCTGCCGCTTTGGCGGTGAATTCGCGGTTCTTGCCAGCCCCTTGGACAGTCATAGCCCATATTGGCTGGCTTACGAACGAAGCCCACCTTTTGCCAGACTTCGCTGTGACCTTGGGCCGAGCAGCCTTGGGGTTTGTCATCGCTATGGTTCTTGGCACGCTGATAGGCATTGCCCTTGGCCGGTCGCGTTTGGTGGACCGGTTGTTCTTGAACTGGGTGGTGGTGGGCATGAATTTACCCGCCATCGTCATCGCCATTTTGTGCTTTATCTGGCTGGGATTGAATGACAAAGCCCTGATTTTGGCCGTGGTGCTGAACAAAACCCCCCTCGTGATCACCAACATCCGCCAAGGCGTGCTTAGCTTTGATCCGGCCTTTGACGAATTCGCCCGCGCCTACCGCCTGTCGCGCGGCCAAACCTTTCGGCTGATCCATGCGCCGCAACTGGTGCCCTACTTGTTGACCGCGGCACGCACCGGCCTATCTCTGGTCTGGAAGATCGTGCTGGTGTTCGAGGTTCTCGGGTCAGATTCAGGGGTTGGGTTTCGCGTGTCTTTGTTCTTCCAGTTCTTCGATCTGAAGGGGATTTTGGCCTATACGTTGGTCTTTGTGGCCATCGTGATGGTGCTAGAGCACGTGGCCATCAGCCCCCTGGAAAGGAGGCTTTTGAAATGGCGCACGGACCAGACCTAAGCCTGTCCATCGCCCGCCTGACCTTTGGCGGCGAGGTGCTTTACAAGGATTTTCACTTGAACGTCGCGGGTGGAGAGGTCGTAGCCCTCATTGGCCCCTCTGGCGTGGGAAAGACCACGCTCTTGCGCATTTTGGCAGGCGTCGAGACGGGCTTTGACGGGCAGGCTTTGGTCGATGGCCGCCCCGCGCCCTTGGCCCCTGTGCCAGGCTTGGTGTTTCAAGATGCAAGGTTGCTGCCGTGGTTAAGTTGCGCTGACAATCTGCGCGCGGTTCGCCCTGACGTTAGCGACGAGGTTGTGGCACAGGCTTTGGCCGCCACGGGTTTGGTCGATGTGCAAGACAAATGGCCCCGCCAATTGTCTGGTGGAATGCAGCGGCGCTTAGGGCTGGCGCGGGCGCTGTTGGTCAACCCGCGCCTTATGCTGCTGGACGAACCCTTCGTCTCGCTTGACCGCGTGGTGGTGCGCGAACTTCAGGTGCTGGTCACAGACCTGATTGTGCAAAGCGGTGCCACGGCCGTGCTTGTCAGCCATGATCCGCAAGATGCCGCCCGCTTGGCGCACCGTGTGGTGATCATTGCAGGTCGACCGGTGCAGATCGTGGCCGATTTGGCCCTTGATACCCTTCCAGCCCAGCGCAGTCGCGCCCAGATCATCGCCTATGAAGACCGCATAGAAACCGCCATGGTAGAGTCCGCATTATGAACCCATCCCAACCTGCCGCATTTCGTATGGCAAATGTCGCCAAGGCCTATGGCGGCGTGCCAGCGCTGCGCGGGGTAAGTTTAAGCATCCAAAATGGCGAATTCGTTGGGCTTCTGGGGCCAAACGGGGCGGGAAAATCGACCTTGTTTCAAATCGCTTCGGGTCTTTTTGCCCCAGACTCGGGCACGGTCGACCTCTTCGGCCTGAACTACAGTGCCAATTCAGCGCAGATTTTGGGCAAGCTGGGCATCGTGTTTCAAGCGCGCTCGCTGGATGCCGACATTTCCGTGCGCGCCAATCTGAAATTCTTTGGAGGCCTTTTTGGCTTGTTCGGCCAACGCCTGAAAGAGCGGATCATCGTGGTATCCGAGATGATGGACATCGTTCCCCTGCTCGACAAACCCGTGCGCAGCCTGTCGGGCGGCAACCAACGCCGCGCCGAGATTGCCCGCGCCCTGCTGCCCGAACCACAAATCTTGCTGCTGGATGAACCGACAGCGGGGCTTGACGCGACGTCGCGCCGCAATCTGGTGACGCATATTCACGAGATTGTCGCAAGAACTGGCCTTTCGGTGCTTTGGGCCACCCATTTGCTGGAAGAGGTCGAGGGCGCAGACCGCATCGTTCTGCTGATCAAAGGCGAGGTGAAGGCCGATGACACGCCTGCAGCTTTGATGCAAATGGCGCAGGCCGCCGATTTGACGCAGGCGTATATCACCCTCACCGCCGCCACGGCCCCTTAAGCCTTAGGGCGCCTTTCCGGGTGTGATGGGGGCGGCTTCGGGTGCAAAGGTCAGCATACTGGGATCAAAGGACATGATCCTTTCCCCCACGGTCGAAGACCCGCCCACCCGCGCATCGCGAACGCCCGTTTGAATCTCTTGCGCCAGCGCTTCTGCTGTATCCTCGGGCAAGGCTTTCTTGGCATCGATCTTGCCCTGAATCTCGTCGCCTTGCTTGATTTTGTTCATCGCCTCACCAACGTTGAGCTTGAGCTCGTCGGAATAGGCCAGTTGATAGGCGCGCGGTTGGCCGACGGGGAAGTTGTTGCTGTCCAGCGTTTGCAGCCAAAAGAAAACATGGCCCCTTTCGCCCAGCAACGGGTTGGGTTCGATCACCTGGGCCCAAAGCATCCGAAAACTGATGGGAAGCGGGCCGTCTGACGGCAGGCCGCGCAATTCTCCAATCCCGAAAAAGGTCATCACAATCAGCGCCACGGTCGCCATCGTAGCCGCCGCTTTCAGCACCCAATGTAGCCGTGTCAGCACCAGCAAATAGGCCACCAGCGCCGCTACAAGGGCATAGGCCGCGGTCAGCGAAAGGATGGTAAAGGTCATGGCTGCAAAGCCTCTCCGGTTCCCGCATCCATCATGGGCGCGGGGGTACGGGGCTGGCTGGCGCCGCCGTCTTTGCCACCGGCCGAACGGGTCAGTTCCACCAGACTTTTGGGCGTGTTGTTCACATCCAATACCTCTGCGCCCTTCAGCGTAAAGCGCGCAGCCGTCTGCTCGTCACCCGTGCCTTGCAGTTCTAACGTCTGGTAATAGATGACCTTCACGCTGGGATTTAGCTTTTCAACCTTCACCTTCACGGGCAAGGTCGCCGTGCCGTTGGCGATGTAATGCACCACGTTCACCACATATTCGCCATCTTCCAAGCCGCGAAACGACACGATCTCTTGGTTCAGAGGGCTGGTAACTTCTTTGCCGTTGTACAAGATGACATCTTTGAACATGCCCCTGTCATCGCGGTCCATGTGCATCAGCCCCGCCTCACGCTGGTTATACCAGACCACATTGCCAGCGGGGTCTTCGACATAGGTGTCCACATCGTCGGGGTTGCTGTCGGGCCATGTCACCGTGATCAGCATTTCGGCCTTGGGGTCGACCTTGCCGCTGTCGGCTGGCTTGTTGATCATCGCAAAAGAGATGAAAAACATGAAGGTGATGGCCTTCAACGAGTTGAACAGCAGGGCCGAGAAAATCTCAAACTCTGGTTCCTGTTCCTCTTCAAACATCGCGCTCCCCCCGCGCGAGCAAGGGCAGAAGCGACACTTCTGTCATCGACACCGTGGTCTGGCTTAGGTCGGTCACCAGCGCATCCGCGATGTTGTATTCCAAGCGCAACAGAATGCCGCCGATCAGGCCCGCGATCGTGGTCAGCAGCGACACAGCCATGCCCGCGATCATCTTCTGCAAGGCCCCGCGCAGCGTGTCGACATCAAAGTTCGACAAATCCCCCATCGAGTTCAGCATCATCACAAAGCCAACCATCGTGCCCAGCATCCCCAGCTTATAAAGCAGGTCAGTGCCATAGGTGCCGATCTTGGTGCGCCGCCGGAATGAGGCGCCAAGGCTCATGATCAACAGATGCGCGTTGCCCTCGATCTCGGACGGGTGTTCGCGTGAGCGGACAAGATCGGCGACATAACGATCGATCAAGCCGCCGCCATTCGGAAATTTCGGCAAGACCGTGGCGGTGGCAAGTTGGGATTGAATGTGAAGGGCACGGCGATATTCGCGGGCCAATTCCACAATGATCCAGATGCAATGGGCTGAAAACCCAAGATACAGCACCGCGATCAGGACGGTGATTTTCGATTTATCCGCGCTGAACAGATAGGTCAGCAGGCCGTAATCGTAAGAGACGACCGAGCCTATGGTGATCAGCGCCATCAACAGCACCCATTTCAGGACGGCATCATAAGCACCATCGCGGCCGGGCCCTATCATCGCATCGGCAATTTGTGCCATGTTTCGCTCCCGTCTTGTTTCCAATTACCGATAGCCGCCTGGGGTTTCTCTACGGCGAAAGAGCCAAGGCTCTTCAAAGTTCACGCCCACTTGCCAAAGCCCCGCCCCCGCACCAATCGCTTCGGCCATTTGCCCGATGTAATCCGAGGTTTCCTCTTCAAAGGCCAAGGCCAGCCCTGCCTTGACCATTTCCGCGTTCAAGTCCTCGCCACCGCTTTCGCACACGCCGAAGCGGCGGCCAAAAGGATCAGGCGCGCCTGTCAGATGGCAGATCACCTCGCCGCGTCCGGCCAGCAGCTGCATTTGGCGTTTGGCCACATCATAGCAGCCCCAAACCGCCCCGTTCATCTGGCAGGTTTGCTTGCGCTCGGGCGCGTCGATGCCCCATAAGATGACCCGCTGAAGCCCGAATTTCAGGATATCGGCGTCAATCACCTCGGGCGTGCCCGAGATGATATCGGGGTCCGTTTGCGCCATAGATGGGGTGGTGGCGGGACCGGCCAAGACCAACATTGAAAAGACCAATGTCCAGAATATACGAAAGCCAGCACGCGCGCCTGTATCAGAAGCCATGGGCATGGTCCTTAGGGTTTAAGAGGTTGGAATGAGACACAGCTATATCGCCGCCTTGATTGTGTGCTTGGCGCTGCCCGCAGCGGCCGATCAGGTGCAAGATTTGATAAGCGGCAAGATCAAGGCCTGCCAAGGCTGCGACCTGAGCGGTGCCAACTTTAAGAAAGCCGATCTGTCTGGGGTGGATCTGACGGGTGCCATCCTGACGGATGCGGGCTTTCACCGTGCTAATCTGCGCGGGGCGATCTTGGATGGTGTTGTGGCCATAGGTACCAATTTCAACATGGCAGATCTGACCCAAGCCCATATGATCAAGGGCAACTTCACCCGCGCAATGTTTTATGCCGCCCAAATGTCGGGCACTGACCTGACGGCCGCTAATCTGACAGAGGCGCGGATGCAAACGGCGCGGCTCACCTCGGCCAAACTGGCGGGGGCAGTGCTGGACCGTTCGATCCTGCGTGATGCCAAGGCCAACAATTGCGACTTCACCGGTGCCTCGTTTCAAAACACCAATCTTGACCGAACGATCCTGGGCCATTCCAAGTTCGACAAGGCCACCTTGAACGGTGCTACCCTTTCTCAGGCTGATGCCTCGGCGGCCAGCTTTTCGGGGGCTACGATCACGCAGACCGATTTTTACGGTGCAGACCTGCGCCGCGCGCATTTTGACGGGGCCGTGGTCAGCGCCAACCGCTTTTCGTTGGCCGCCGTCGATGAAAACACCTTCACCGGCGGCACTTTGACAAACAACTTTGGGCCCGACAGTCGGCTGCATGCTCAAGGCGCCTCTGACGGAGAATAGGGCGGGTTCGCAACCTCGATCCATGTTTTGGATTCGTAGTAGGACTTGTTCACCATCTGGGTCTCTTTGCTGATGGCGTCTTGGCCTTTCTTGCGCAGATAACTGGCTTCGATCAGCACCTGTTGGCCCGTCCCGTCGGCCGCCGTGCCACGGCAGATTTCGTGGATGAATTCGTTGCCGACCTTCATCTCGCCATCCTTCATCGGGATGTTTTCACACACCAAACCCCAAGACCCAAACCGCACCTTCATGTTTCGGCTCAGCACCACGGCCAACCGCCTGTCATGGTTGCTCACGCGATCGTCGGTCACGATGCGGACGCCTTGGGCCAGACCCTCGTCATCAACCAAAATTGCCACAACCACAGGATGGGCATAGATCGAGGTTCCCCCCGCCAAAGCCCGATATTCCGATTCCAAGGCGCGCGCGATGTAGTCTTTTTCATCATCATAGGAAAACTGCACCTCGTGCAGGCCTGTGGTTTCAGCGGGGCATTGGGCCCAATCAGCAAAACTTGCCAGTTCAATCGAGGCCGGCCCCCCCTTGGTGCCACAAGAGATCACAGCAGCAGCGCTGTCTGGCACAAGCACCACAGGCAGGCCCAGCTGAACGTCCCAAATCGCAAAATCTGGCTCCGTCTCAGCTTGGGCTGCAGGCGCAAAGCCCCCTTGGCCAAGGCCAAACGCGAGTAAGACAGCCAAGGTTTGTACGATTTGGCCCATCAGTTACCCTTAAAGGCGGCACAGGATTTGTCAGCAGAACCGCCAAAGTAAAGCACGCATTCCTCATAGTTGGGAGCGCCGTGACCAATCATGTACTTTTCCAGATAGGCAATCAGATCAACCATTTGCGCCTCGCGCATGGTCTTGCCCCTAACCGGTTCTGCGCCCTGGGCGAAATCTTTCATCGTTAGGCCAAAGCAGCGATCATCTTTGTAGCTGACCTGATCATGGTAGGGCATCTGGGTGCCCGGCAGGCCGCAACGTATGACGTCATATAGCCCCCGCGGATCCAATTTGGTTTCGCGTATGTTGGCCCCTATGGCGTGCGAAAGAGGGTTACGCCCAGCTTTTCCGTCGCCAGCCCAACCGTGGCAGTTTACACAATTGCCAATTCTTTGAAAAACAACCTTCCCCTTTTCAGGGTCTCCCTTTGTGAAATCAGGGGTCGGATTAAACGCGGCAACAGCCATGGTGGCAACAAAGGCGGCCAAGGTGCAGGTCATCGCAAAGCGAAGGACTTTAATCATTATTTCCTCGGCATGAAGCCTTTTGCAGTGTGAAAATGGCCGGGTGAGGAATTCACCCGGCCACAATCCATCTTAGTTCAGGGCGAAGACCCACAGCATATTGGCCGTGGAACCCGATTTCACTTCCAGCTCAGGGCGACCAAAAGCCGCAATCCCGATACCCCCACCGACGATTGCAACATATTCTTTGCCGCCGACGTTAAAGGCAACCGGTGCGCCCATGAACGGGGTACCCACGTTCATCGACCACTTTTCTTCCAGTGTTTTCGCATCATAGGCCGCGAAAGTACCGTCGAGCGAGCCAGCCCAGAGCAGATCGCTAGAGGCAAGTACGCCACCATACATCGGGAAGTTCGTTGCATGCTGAGCGATCGCTTTGCCGGTTCCAACATCAATGGCGTTGATGGAACCGGTTTGAATGCCATTGGCCGTGCCAGCGCCGCCCACAAAGATTTGGCCCTGAATAACGTCTTCAGGCTTCACTTCTTTCACAGACAGATCCGAGCAACCCTCGATCCCGGCCGCATAAGCCACGCCAAGGGCGGGGTTATAGGCTGTCGGGAAGAAGTTGGTGCCGCCCTGAATGTTGGGGCAAGTTGTCGCCACTGCCCCAGCACGGTCGATCTTGCCCATCGCATAGGTCTGCAAGCTCTTGGTGGGATCATATTCCAAGGGTTTGCCAGTCTTCGGGTCGATGCCCTTGGTCCAGGACAATTTAGACACATACTGAGCCGACTGGATATAGGCTCCATTGTCGCGGTCTAGCGTGTAGAAGATGCCGTTACGACCAAAGTGCGACAGCACTTTGCGGGTTTCGCCATTGACCGTGGCATCCATCAACAATTGCGGGCCAACTTCGTCATAGTCCATGTAGTCGCCAGGTGTGTACTGGAAAAACCACTTCAGGGCGCCAGTATCGACATCCAAGGCGACTGTGCTGTTGGTAAACAGGTTGTCACCCGGGCGGAATTCAGGGTCATACATCGGCACAGGGTTGCCGGTGCCCCAGAACGTGGTCCTGGTGGCCGGATCATAAGAACCCGTCACCCAAGCAGCACCGCCGCCGGTTTTCCAGCAGTCTGGGTTGCCCGATTCGTCACATTTCCAGGTTTCAGAACCCTGATCGCCCGGCGCAGGAACGGTATAAAAGCGCCACAGTTCTTCGCCGCTCTCAGCGCTGATTGCAGCGATCCAGCCGCGGGTTGCCCAGTCACCATAAGATTGGCCGACAAGGATCTTGTCGTCGATCGCCAAGGGTGCGCTGGTAAAGCCTTCGCCAACATCTTTGGCAACTTGCTGTTCCCAAGCGATATCACCTGTTTCAGTGTCGCAGGCCACAACCCGGCCATCGTTCAGTGCTGTGATCACGTTCTTGCCCGACAGGGCCAGACCGCGGTGCGCCAGCAAGATCGCGCGGCTTGGGTCTTTGTCGACGCCGGTGTCGCAAGTCCAAAGCAGCTTGGCTTGCTTGCCATCTGACAGGTCGAACTTATAGGGC
>CAIMWI010000066.1 GCA_903845215.1 uncultured Rhodobacterales bacterium
GCGCCTTCGTCGTCACGGGTTTCGCTGGCGCGGTCCTTGGGTTCTTCATCATCTTCAACTCCAATTGAGGTAAAGATGAACCGCAAACCCTCCACTACGCAATCACGCAAAACTGTTCCATGGGCGCTGACGTCGGACATGACCGCCTATGACGCCTTTTACCGACGCCTAACGGACGGGGTAGACCTGAAGGGTGTCCGATCTCGCTTTGTGATGGAAGTGGTGCATCGCAAACTGGCATTGCCCTTGGGGGCCCCTGTGGCAAAATAGGCCCCTGACCAGAAACCTCCGCTGTGTTCGAAAGGGGTTGGTGCAGCAAAAGCGAACAGATTGGGTAAGTCGATATTGGGCGTGACGGCGGCATGATGCTGCAAGCCAAACAAAGATAATGACGAAACGGGCACGCCGAAACAACAGGCTGGCCTTAAGGAATGCTGAGGACCGTTTTTCCGACGAAAGAGAGGCCGTTGCCGCGACCAAGGGCAGGAAGTCGTTCATCGAATGGGTTTTAGATTGCGATGTTGCTTGAACGATTGACGAAAGACAGCCGCCTGATACGATTTTTGCCATCAGGAACCCGGCAACGTTGACAGCGGTCCTAGGATTCCGTCTAAGCGTGCGGGTGCCGAGGCGCAGTGCCTTGGGTTGGTCTTGGCTTTGAGGGCCGCGCCAAATGCTGCACCCCTTCCAAAGCCCTGCAGAGTTCTTTAAGGGGAAGGTCTGTGCGATCCGTCTTAACTTATGCGATTCCTTCCTTGCTCAGTGCGGTATGAGATAAGGGCTTGATCTGTGTTGGGGCGGCTTGGCATAGAAATCGTATGCACCCGAACGCTGACCAAACCGCAGCGTGGGTTCTTGGAAGTGTGGCCGAGTGGTTTAAGGCTCTAGTCTTGAAAACTAGCGTGGGGGGAACTCCACCGTGGGTTCGAATCCCACCGCTTCCGCCAATACACATTGAAATCATTGGATAATTTAGGGGTTTTTAATACCTACCCCCGAACCTACCCTCTTTCCCGAAAACGGTGCTTCTGTAGGTGTGGGTCAAGACGGACGCTGATCAGCGACTACTGTTGATTTCCACTGAGAAGTGACCCGGGTAGGCGTATAATTTCCATTGAGATTTGACCCATGTGACCCTCCCCCAAGCGAAGAGCGAGGGGGCCATAGGAGTGATCGACATGGGACTATTGAACGTTATTCGGAAGCTGCGCCTGCGTCAGGGTTTGGCGATCCGGGAGATCGAGCGGCGCACCGGGCTGTCGCGCAACACCATCAAGAAGTATCTGAAGGCCGATACAAGCGAGCCCAAGTTTGCGACGCCGGAACGATCGAGCAAACTTGATCCTTTTTCCGAGAAGCTTACTGGCTGGCTGAAGGCCGATGCAAAGAAGGGACGCAAAGATCGGCAGACGCTGAAGAAGATGCATGCTGATCTTGTCGCTCTTGGCTTCACCGGCTCCTACAACCGTGTTGCGGCCTTTGCACGACATTGGGAAGCAGATCGGCAGCGCGGGGAACAAACGGCAGGGCGCGGCACCTTCTTGCCGCTGGTGTTCGCACTAGGCGAGGCGTTCCAGTTCGACTGGAGCGAGGATTTTGCGGTTGTTGGCGGGGCACGCGTAAAGCTCCAAGTCGCCCATATCAAGCTGTCGCACAGCCGGGCCTTCCTCTTGCGGGCCTATCCCTTGCAGACCCACGAGATGCTGTTCGACGCCCACTGGCACGCGTTTCGGGTCTTTGGCGGCGTGTCAGAACGCGGGATCTACGACAACATGAAGACGGCGGTGGATCTTGTGGGCCGCGGCAAGGCGCGGCAGGTCAATATGCGCTTCCTGGCGATGGCGAACCACTATGTCTTCGAGCCTGACTTCTGCAATCCGGCGGCAGGCTGGGAGAAGGGGCAGGTCGAGAAAAACGTGCGGGGCTCCCGCCACCAGATGCTGCAGGGCATGCCGGACTTTCCCGATCTCGCAGCGCTGAATGCTTGGCTGGAACAGCGGTGCATCGCGCTGTGGCACGAGACCGCCCATGGCAAGTTGCCCGGAACGATCGCGGATGTATGGGCCGAAGAGCGGGCGGCCTTGAAGCCCTTGCCGGTGGCCTTTGACGGCTTCATCGAGTTGAGCAAGCGCGTCTCGCCGACCTGCCTGATCAGCTTTGAGCGCAATCGCTACAGCGTTCCAGCATCTTTTGCCAATCGCCCTGTCAGCCTTCGGATCTACCCTGAGCGCCTGGTCGTTGCCGCTGAGGGCAACATCCTGTGCGAACACACCCGCATTATTCAACGCAGCCATAAGCTGCCTGCGAAGACGATCTACGACTGGCGGCATTACCTGGCAGTCGTGCAAAGGAAGCCCGGAGCTCTTCGGAATGGTGCGCCCTTCCTGGAATTACCACCTGCGTTCAGACAGTTGCAGGATCACATGCTGCGTAAGCCCGGCGGGGATAGGGAAATGGTCGACATCCTTGCCTTGGTGCTGCAGCACGATGAACAGGCAGTGCTGACCGCCGTGGAACTGGCATTGGCCGAGGGCGTGCCGACCAAGACCCATGTGCTGAACCTGTTGCACCGCCTGGTCGACGGCAAGGTCATCAATGGTCCACCGTTGGATACCCCGCAAGCATTGACCCTGCAGCGCGAACCCAAGGCCAATGTCGAACGCTATGACGCCCTGCGCAACCAAGTCGCGGGAGGCCGCCATGCGTCATGACCCCGCCGCTGCGGCCATCGTCATCATGCTTTGCAGCCTGAAGATGTATGGCATGGCCCAAGCCGTTGAGGATCTCATCGAACAGGGCGCCCCGGCTTTTGAAGCCGCTATCCCGATCCTGTCGCAACTGCTGAAAGCCGAATTGGCCGAACGCGCAGTGCGCTCCATCGCCTACCACATGAAGGCCGCACGCTTCCCAGCCTACAAGGACCTCTCGGGGTTTGACTTTGCCGCCAGCGAGATCAACGAGGCCGCCGTCCGGACCTTGCATCGCTGTGAGTTCTTGGATGGAGCCCAGAACGTGGTCCTGATTGGCGGCCCGGGCACCGGCAAAACCCATGTCGCCACAGCCCTTGGTATCCAGGCAATCGAGCATCATCGCCGCAAAGTCCGCTTCTTCTCGACCATTGAATTGGTCAATGCCCTCAAGCAGGAAAAGGCCAAAGGCAAAGCAGGCCAGATCGCCGAAAACCTGACCAAACTCGACCTCGTCATCTTGGACGAACTCGGATACCTGCCGTTCAGCGCATCCGGCGGCGCGTTGCTGTTCCATCTGCTCAGCAAGCTTTACGAGCGCACCAGCGTCGTGATCACCACCAACCTCAGCTTCAGCGAATGGGCCACCGTCTTTGGAGACGCCAAGATGACCACAGCTTTGCTCGACCGCCTCACCCACCGCTGCCACATCCTGGAGACCGGAAACGACAGCTTCCGCTTCAAGGCAAGCTCAGCCGCTACAGCCCGAAAAAAGAAGGAGTGAAAACCGCCCTTGACCCAAGCATGACCCAAAATCCATAATCAAAGGCGGGTCAATTCTCGATGGAAAACCCGGGTCACTTCTCAGTGGAAATCAACAGCCTGCTTTCAGCCGTTTGGTAACGGCCAGTGTCGGGTGAACAAGAGGGCAAGGGCGTGACAAGCAAACCAAATTCCCAGCGTCCCGCGCTGGAAGTTATGGACGTGGCGAATGCGCATAGCCTTCTTGGGGGGCTGGGCACGCTGTGGCGGATGACCAAGATCGCCTTTCTGACACCTTGGGCCGCGACATTCGCCATCCTGGCGACGCTTGTCTCTTCGGCATTGCAGTTGATGATCCCGCGTCTTCTGGGCCAAGCCATCGACCTTACCCAGACCTTGGCGCAAGACCAGTCCGGCGGTGCGCGGACGGCGTTGATGTGGACCGCGCTGATGGTGCTGGGCGTTTCGGCGCTGCGCGGGTTGTTCACCACCTTCCAGAACTATTACTCTGAGGCGGTCAACCACTATACCGGGGTTGAATTGCGCCTGCGCTATTACGAACAGGTCCAGCGGTTAAGCTTCGGCTTCCACGATACGGTCCATTCCGGTGATCTGATTACCCTTGGCCTATTAGATCTAGACGGCGCGCGACAATTCTTTTCCACCGGTTTGGCGCGGATCGTGCTGCTGGCTGTTTTGATCGGCTTTGGCGGGGCGATGCTTTTGCGAACCGATTTTACGCTTGGCCTGATGGCACTTAGCTTTGTGCCGGTGGTGGGCTGGTTCTCTTCGATTTCGCAACTGCGCCTGCGATTGACTTGGCGCGATCTGCAAGACCGCATGGCGGTTCTTAGCCGTGTGATGGAGGAAAACTTGGGTGGCATCCGTGTGGTGCGGGCCTTTGGTGCGGGCGATCACGAGTTGGACAAGTTTGATGCCGCCTCGGGCAAGGCGCTGACCTTGGCGCATGACCGGGTGGATATTCGCGTGCGATCAACCGGGATCATGACGCTGTCTTTTTTGGCGGCGATGGGATTGGTGCTGTGGATCGGCGGCGAAAAGGTGATGGCGGGCACGATGTCGGTGGGTACGCTGACCGCGTTTTTGACCTTTATGACGATCTTGCAAATGCCGGTGCGGCAACTGGGGCTTTTGGTGAATTCCTTTGCCCGAACCTCAACCTGTGGGGCGCGGGTTTTTGCCTTTCTCGATCTGCAGCCGGCCGTTTCAAGCCCGTCTGATGCGCCAGACTTGCAGCTCAGCGACATCACCCTGCGATTTGACAACGTCGATTTTGCCTATCCTGCTGCGCCGGATGTGCCCGTGCTGCGCGGCCTGTCCTTTAGTGCCCGCAAAGGCGAAACCATCGGCATCATCGGCCCGCCGGGCAGTGGCAAATCCACCCTCGCCCATCTTATCCCGCGCTATTATAACCTGACGGGCGGACGCATCAGCATCGATGGGCAAGACATTGCCCAAGTTAGCCTTTCTTCGCTGCGCCGTGCCGCAATTGTGGTGGCGCAGGATGTTTTTTTGTTCACCACCACGCTGGAAAACAACATCGCCTATGGCGAACCGCGCGCCTGTGTGGAGGCGATCGAAAGGGCTGCAGATGATGCCCAGATCCATAACCATATCGACGATTTGGACGCCCGCTATCACACGCTGGTGGGGGAACGGGGCGCGTCGCTGTCGGGTGGGCAGCGCCAAAGGCTAACCATTGCCCGCGCCTTGCTACCAAAACCGTCGATCTTGATCTTTGACGACAGCACCGCCGCCGTCGATGCCGCGACCGAGGCACGCCTGCGCGCCGCCCTTCAAGCTGGGGCCGCTGATCGGGTGACATTGATCGTGGCGCACCGTTTGAACTCGTTGCAACACGCCGACCGGATATTGGTGCTGGACCAAGGCCGCCTGGTCGAGACGGGAACGCACGCAGACCTTCTGGCGCAACATGGTCGTTACCGCGCGCTTTATGATCTGCAAACCAATGCCGAAGACCGCGAGGGCACATGAGCGATCACGCCACCCCTTTGACCCTGCGCGCCGTGGTCGGCAGCCACCGCCCCGAGGAAGAGCTGTTCGGTTCAGTTTATGACCCAGCGATCATTCGCCGCATCGGGGCCTTTGTGCGCCCCTATCGGCGTGAATTTCTGATTTCGGTCGTGGCGGTGTTGATCTTTACCCTCACGCAACTGGCTGTTCCCATGATCATCCGCCACGCCATCGACAAAGGCGTTATGGCAGGGCCCGCAGGGATGGGGGTGTTACGCCTGTCGCTGTTGGCTTTCGCCGTAACCATCGCAGTGAATTTTATTGCCAGCCATGTGCAGGAAACCGTGGTGGGCAAGGCGGCCGAGAATGTGCTTTTCGACATCCGCCGCGCCATGTTCGCCCATTTGCAGCGCGTCTCTCTTAGCTTCATGGACAAGACCGAGGTGGGCCGCCTGATGTCGCGCCTGCAGGGCGATGTCGGGTCGATGCAAGAGTTTTTGGAAACCTCTGTCCTGTCTGTGGGCGATATTGTCCTGCTGTTTGGCATCGTCACGTTGATGCTGTATCTGGATGTCGAACTGGGGCTGATCACGCTGGCAGTACTGCCGGTTTTGTTCGTGGTGCGCCTTTACTGGCTGCCCTTGGCACGCGATGCCTTTATCAAGGCGCATCAGACCAATTCCGCCGTGAACGGCGCGCTGGCCGAGGGGATCCATGCCAGTCGCACCGTGCAGGCCATGGGCCGCGAGGGGGTAAATGCCAGTCTTTATCGCGACAAGGTTCTGGCCAATCTCGCCACCCATCTGCACGCCGCCCGCTTGGCGCAGGTTTTGGTGCCGGTGGTGGATACGCTGACGGGGCTTTCCATGGCGCTGGTGGTGGTGTTGGGCGGGTCTATGGTGCTGGACCGGCAATTGGATGTCGGCGTCATGGTGGCGTTTTTGTTCTATATCCAGCGTTTCTTTGATCCGATCCGCTCTTTGACGATCCAGTATTCGGTGATGCAGCGCGCCATGGCCTCGGGGCAAAGGTTGATCGAGGTGTTGGATGTGCCGGTTTCGGTGGTCGATGCGCCGGGGGCAATGGATCTGGACCAGACCGATGGGTCGGTGGAATTCGACCACGTCACCTTTGGCTATAACCCAAGTCAACCCGTGCTGCATGATCTGACCTTTCGCGTCGAACCGGGCCAGACCGTGGCCTTGGTGGGCCCGACAGGCTCGGGCAAATCCAGCGCTATGGCACTGATCCACCGGTTTTACGATGTGACATCTGGCACAGTGCGGATCGGCGGGCAGGATGTGCGGCAGGTCACCCAAGCCTCGCTGTCGCGCCAGATTGCCATGGTGCTGCAGGAACCCTACCTGTTCACGGGCACGGTTCTGGAAAACATCCGCTACAACACAACCACGGCCAGCCGCGAGGCGGTGATTGCCGCCGCTACGGCACTGGGGGCTGATGCCTTCATCCGCGCCCTGCCGCAGGGCTATGACACGATGCTGGGCGAACGCGGCGGCAGCCTGTCAACCGGCCAACGCCAACTTCTTAGCTTCGCCCGCGCCTTAGTTGCCGATGCGCCTATCCTGGTGCTGGACGAGGCAACCGCCAGTGTGGACAGCGCCACCGAACAGGTGATCCAGCACGCCCTGCGCACCCTGCTTAAGGGCCGCACGGGTTTGGTTATCGCCCACCGTTTGGCCACGGTGCGCCACGCCGACAAAATCATGGTGCTGCAGGCCGGACGCTTGGTGGAAAGCGGCACCCACGGCCAGCTGCTCGCCCAAGCTGGGCTTTACGCCAAGCTTTACCGCGCCAATTACGCCAGTTTTGACGATATTGAGGGCGGCGTCTGATTGGTCTGCCGATACCGCCCGACCCATGGCCTGCAAATACCTGCCCAATTACGCTGCCCCAAACCGTATAGAATAGCGCTGGCAACCACCAATGCGGCGCAAACCGAAGACAGCGAAACGCCTGTGTTAGCCGCAATAAGGCCCTGATAAAACCTGAACTGGCAGAGAGTTTTGTGTTGCCAGAATGCCGGCAAAGCAGGCACATTAAATCACCAGATTTGTCGAATGGGGCAGGTGCCGCCGAGACATGACAGGACGCACAAGGATTGGCCCTGTGGGCTGCAGACATTCAAGTCAACCCAAAACAATACGGGTTGCGAATGATGAAATGGGAAAAACATGCGAACCTATACCTCTGTCACCTTCAGCGACATAAAGGTTACCGGGCCCTTCTGGTCCGAGCGTCTGGATTGCGTTTTGTCGCGTACCATCCCCAGCCAGCACCAAAAGCTGATTGAATTTAACATGCTGGACAGCCTGAAGTTGCCGCAACCCGCGCCACCCCTGACCATTGCGCGCAATGCCCATAACTTCACCACCCAGATTTTCTGGGACAGTGACATCGGCAAATGGATCGAAGCTGCCGCCTATGCCCTGTCGCACCGCCGCGATCCGGTGATCGAGGCGCAGATCGAAGCCATCATTGATGATCTGGAACGCGCCCAAGCCTCTGACGGCTATCTGAACTGCTGGTATCTGGGGCGCGAGCCGCACAACCGCTGGACCAATTTGCGCGACAACCACGAGCTGTATAACGCAGGCCATATGCTGGAAGGGGCTTTGGCCTATTACCACTCCACCGGGCGCGACAGGATGCTGGCGGTGATGATGCGTTATATGGACCATATCGCCGACGTCTTCGGGCCGAATGCAGGGCAAAAGAAAGGCTATCCCGGCCATCAGGAACTGGAACTGGCCCTGATTAAGCTGTTTCACGCCACAAAGATCCGCAAATATCTGGACCTTGCGACCTATTTCATTAACCAGCGTGGCGCTCTGCCCCATTACTTCGACATCGAACGTGACGCGCGTGGCGAGCCTGTCGGGATCTTTCACCAAAAGACCTACGAATACAACCAATCCCACAAGCCCGTGCGCGAACAGACCAAGGTCGTGGGCCATGCCGTGCGGGCCATGTATATGTACACCGCCATGGCCGACCTTGCCGCCGAACTGGGCGACGCAGGCTTGCAGACGACCTGCGAGATCCTTTGGGCCGATGTCACCCGCACGCGCATGTATGTGACGGGCGGCTTTGGCCCCAGCGCCTCGAACGAGGGGTTTACGGGCGATTACGACCTGCCCAACGACACGGCCTATGCCGAAACTTGCGCCAGCGTGGCGATGGTGTTTTGGGCGGCGCGGATGTTGAACCTGAACCTTGATGGCCAATATGCTGACATGCTGGAATTGGCGCTGTATAATACCGCTCTGGCGGGCCTGTCGCGCGATGGCACCCAGTATTTCTATGACAACAAGCTGGAAAGTGACGGCAGCCACCAGCGGTGGGATTGGCATCCTTGCCCGTGCTGCACGATGAATGTGGCCCGGCTTGTGGCCTCGGTTGCGGGGTATTTCTATTCGGTTGCCGAAACCGAGGTGGCGGTGCATCTGTACGGCGGGGCCGAAGTGACTTTGCCCGTGGCAGGTGGCACGGTGCGGTTGACCGAAGTGTCAAACTACCCATGGTCCGGCAAAATTGCCATCACCCTAGACCCGCAGGGCACCGCAGATTTCACCCTTGCCTTGCGCATTCCAAGTTGGGCCAAGGGGGCGGGCGCGCAGGTCAATGGGCAAAGCGTTGCGATGGTGACCGAACGGGGCTATCTGAAACTGCACCGCACTTGGGCTGCGGGCGATGTTGTTGATCTTAACCTACCGATGGAACCAGAACGGATCTACGCCCACCCTGCGGTGCGCCAAGATGTCGGCCGCGTGGCGCTGCGGCGGGGGCCTTTGGTCTATTGTGTCGAACAGCAAGATATCGGCCATCCCGTGACCGAGGCGCGCCTGCCCGCCACAGCGGCGCTGACGGCAGAGTGGCGCGGCGATCTGCTGGGCGGGATCATGGTGATCACCGCCCAAGGCGCGCGGGTGGATACGGCAGACTGGGGGGTCGGTCTTTATCAAAACCACCCGCCGCTATTGGCACCCAGCCCCCTTACGGCGGTGCCGTATTACATCTGGTGCAACCGTGGGCCCAATGGGATGCAGGTTTGGCTGAAAGACTAAAGCGCCCCCGAAGGGGCGCTTTGGCGCGCTGCCGGCTTAGCGGCGGGCGAGGCGGATCATGGTGTAGGA
>CAIMWI010000067.1 GCA_903845215.1 uncultured Rhodobacterales bacterium
CACGAAGGCCGGATAGCACAATCCGGATCTTCTCCTCAGAAGAATGCAACTTGCGCGTCGCACGCCGGATATCTTTAACGACCTGCTCGGCAGGCGCCTTCGTCGTCACAGGTTTCTTCATCATCTTCAACTCCAATTCGGTAAAGATGAACCGCAAACACTCCACTACGCAATCACGCAAAACTGTTCCATGGGCGCTGACGTCAGACATTTTTTGGGGTGCTCTACTCCCGATGGAGGTACTCAAGCCCACCCGCAGCGATTGACCTCGAAAAGGGCGCGCGGCGGCCCCCACTGGGGGGCTTGCCGCCCCACTGAACCCCAGCGAGTACTTATACCTCGGTGAAAGAGCTGGGCTTTTACCTTTCGGCATTTGCGCCTATCGTGGATCGCATGACAGCCCCTTTGATCGACCCCTTCGCCCGCGCCATATCCTATCTGCGCGTCTCGGTAACCGACCGCTGCGATTTTCGCTGCGCCTATTGCATGACCGAGCATATGACCTTTCTGCCCAAGGCAGAGCTTTTGTCGCTTGAGGAACTAGAGCGCCTGTGTTCCGCCTTTATCCGCATGGGCGTGCAAAAGCTGCGCATCACAGGCGGGGAACCCTTGGTGCGCAAGGGGATCATGACCTTCTTCGAGGCGATGGGCCGGCAGGTGGGCGCGGGCTTGCAAGAGCTGACTGTCACCACCAACGGCTCGCAACTGCGCAAATATGCGGCCGATTTGGCGGCGTATGGCGTGAAGCGGATCAACGTATCGCTGGATACGCTGGACGATGCGAAATTCGCGGACATCACCCGCTGGGGCCGTTTGCCGCAGGTGCTGGACGGGATTGCGGCAGCACAGGAAGCGGGGCTGCGGGTCAAGATCAACGCCGTGGCGCTGAAAGGGTTTAACGAAAGCGAATTGTTCACGCTGGTCGATTGGTGTGCCCGCGAAGGCCACGATCTGACCTTTATCGAAGTGATGCCCATGGGCGATATGGGCGAAGCGCAGCGGGTGGACCAATACTGGCCCCTGTCGGACCTGCGCGCGCGTTTGGCGGAACGCTTTACCTTGGTGGAGTTGGACGAACGCACCGGCGGCCCCGCGCGTTACTTGCGGCTGGTGGAAACAGGGCAGAAGATCGGCCTGATCACGCCGCTCACGCACAACTTCTGCGAAAGCTGCAACCGCGTGCGGCTGACCTGCACGGGCGAGTTGTATATGTGCCTTGGCCAAGAAGACATGGCCGACCTGCGCGCACCCTTGCGGGCGAGTGCGTCGGATGGAGGGCTAGAAGCGGCGATCAGGTCTGCTATTACCCGCAAACCCAAAGGCCACGACTTTGACTATTCGCGCGCCAAAGTGGCAGGGCAAGTCAGCCGTCATATGAGCCATACGGGCGGGTGACACCCATATGGCGCGCATTCACGGCGCACCAGTCTGGGAACCTAAGGTTCAAGTTTCATGTGCAACACCAACTGCCCCGTATGCATAGGATGTTGCGATCGACTGTGTCGCACGCATGGACACCCCTGTTAATGCAAGCGGTTTTTGAACGGTTTGAGTATGTGATCGGGTGCGGTCATGTATCAGGCCTCAGGTTGTGGCGATTGACACGTCCGCGTGCTGCTTTGGTGAGAGCCGAAGCTTCTAGAGTTCGCGCCCCCAGCCATGAGCGGTAGCAAGCCTTCATGGCAACAAGACCAATGGGCTGCCGGGCAAAAAACCCGAAGACCTGAGCCCGAGAAAGCGTTTCGCAAAACACAATCGACCCGTCGTCGCGCGCCCCAAGCAAATTGAAAACGCGCTTTGAAAGATCACCATCGATCATGGTGATTGACATAAATTTCCTGCGATGCCGTGGGGAGGGGACATCCATGCTATCAACACTGTTCGTTGGGCGTAAACTTCAGAAAGTCGAATGTCTCACTCTTATCGGCAAGGGGGGTTGCCAATTGCGCCCGCTGACCTGCAGACTTGGCTTTAAGATTGGACAAGGTGAACATGGGCTATCCAGCCATCAAAAGGCGCAAAGCCGGTCGCGGTGCGGGTGTCATTCTTGCCGTGATCCTAAACGCAGGGGCGGCTTGGGGTACATGTTTGCGGCTGGAACCGGCCTGTCTAATCCAAGAGGCTCGGGCAGGGGCGGATGCCTTGTCTGACCGTGCAGACCGCGATGAGGTTTATTTTGAAATCGTCATCACTTTGGCAGGACGGGGGGAAAGACAGTCTGCTCTTGCCCTTGCCGGCCAGATTGGGAACCCGACGACCTTTGCCGAAGCCGAAGCGGAAATCGCGATAGCTGAGGCGCAGCAGGGGAATTTTGAAACCGCGATGCAGATCGCCATGGCCATTCTGGACTCGCGGGAAAATTCAGTGCGTGTGACGGCCCTTGAACAGCTTGCAATTGAGCAGGCCAAACGGGGTGCGATCGACACAGCCTTCGAGACCGTTCTGGCGATTGACAACCCCTATCGGCGATCTGAGGCCGAAGCCAATATCGCAAAGGCCATTGCCCATGCGAAGGACATGGACGGCGCATTCCGTGCCTCTGCCCGGATCGCGACGAGTTATTGGTTCAGTTCGGGTCAGCCACAATTCAAGGTGGCAAGTGGTATCGTCTCCCGATCAACCGAATTTGACGACTATTGGTTCTATGAAGCTTTGGTTTCGCTTGCTGTGCTGCAGGCCCGCGCCGGAGATGTTGTTGGTGCTTTGCGGACAGCGCGGTCGATCCCTGACCTCGAGTCTAGGTCGCGGGCAACCTCTGGGATTTCCATCGCGCAGGCCGACAGCGGCGATATTGGTGGGGCGCTCGATACGGCACGCCGGATCGAGGCGGCCTATGGCGACTCGGCCGCGATGATTGCTATAGCGGGGGCAAAGGTGCGGGCCGGTAATGTCGAAGGGGCGCGTGACCTCGCCCAGCAGATCTGGATCGCTTATGGCAACGACGCTGGCTTTGCCGCAGTGGCTGTGGAACAGGTCAGGGCGGGGGCCGTAGCGGATGGTTTGCGTTATCTGGATCTCATCAAAAGCCAACAGACCCGCACAAGGGCTTTGCGCGACATCGGCCAAATACTTGCGAGTGCCGGCAAGGTTGACGAGGCGGTTGCAGTTGTGAGCCGCATCGACGAAGCAGGTGAACGTGATCTGGCGTACGAGGTCGTCACAACCGCTTTGGCCCGTATCGGGTTGGGTACGCGCGCCCTCGCCGTAGTACAGGCTTTGGCAGACGAGGCTTTGGCAGACAAGTTGTCGATTTCTGTCTTGGTCGAGATGGCGCGGGCGGGAGATCCAAATACCGGGTTGGCGGCGGCTTATGCGATAGCGGATCCGATGTCGCGCAACATCGCATTGGCAGAGTTGGCCCGACTGGGCGGCTAGTGCCATTTGATCAGCAGTGAACCAAGGTTCCGTCGTTGCGGTAAAGGATGGCGCGGGCGCCGGGTTTGGTTGCCAAGAGTTGGCGGGCCGCCCCTTCGCCGGCGACATAGATCGCGGTTGACAGTGCGTCGGCCCAAATGGCTTTGGGGGTGATCACTGCAACTTGCCGAAGAAGGTGCGGACTTTGGCCGCTATGAGGGTCAAAGATATGATCCACCCCAAACCTGTTGAACGTGGTCCCGTAGCCGCCCGAGACGGAAAGCGCCGCATTGGAGAGCGATATTTCTGACTGGATCTGGCTGGGGGAGGCGGGGTCGAGAATGCCGACAGAAAACGCCAATCCGTCCGGCGCGACGCCCAGAGCGCGTGTTTCGCCCAGTTCGATCATGGCATTCTCGAACCCCTGATTGCCCAACAATTCGGTGATCCGGTCGGTTATATAGCCTTGCGCGATGCCATTTAGGCTGATCGCCATGCCCGATTGCCCCAGCCGCAGGCTATTTCGATCGCGGAAAATCGCGGTGTAGTCGACCAGCCGCAGCACGCAATCAAGGCCCGTCAAGTCCGTTGCGCCGCTGGCGTAGAACCGCCAAAGCGGCTGGATCGTCGGGTCAAAGGCCCCTTCGCTGGACTGGGCGATCTGTTGGCTGTGATCCAAAACCAGTTGAAGGTCGGGCGAGACTTTGTCCAACCGTCCCTCGCGGTTCAGGCGTGAAATCTCGCTGTTGGGGCGGTAGAGGCTGAAGATATCTTCCAGCCGGTCAACCTCGGCGAGCATCTGGGCGATAGCGCGTTCGGCAATGCGCTTGTCGGGATGCCAAAGGGTGATGTTGGACAGTCCTCCAAGGGTTTCACCACTCCATCGAGCCAGTTCGGCGGGGTGGCCCAGTCCGCGCATCGACAGGATGCCAGCAGGCAGGGCAAGTGCAGCCCCAAGAATTTTAAGCGATTGGCGGCGGTTCAACGGGCGTGTCATGGCTTACGCCTTTTCCGGCATGGGCAAGCCGAACGTCAGGTTTGGGACACTGCCCCTTTCCCGGCGCTTGCGGGCCTGTGCCAAGGGGGGACAACGGTGGTCATCATGATATTCGACCTGGCAGTCAAGGCATTGAAAACATTCCGACATGATGATTTTCCCACTGCTTTCAATGGCCCGAACCGGACAGGACCTTTCGCACAGGTGGCATGGGCTGCCGCATTCGGGCCGCCGTTTAAGCATATCGATCAAATGCAGGCGGTCGAGAACGGCCAATCCAGCCCCAAGCGGACACAGGAACCTGCAATAGGCTCGCTCGGTAAAGAGCCCGATCAGCAAAAGGATCGTGGCATAGATGACATAGGGTAGTCCGCGCACGAATACCGCCGTGATTGCGGTTTTGAAGGGTTCGACCTCTTCGACTTTGGCGCCGATGGAGGGGGCGGCGAAGGTTAATACGATGATCAGCGCGACGAGCCCATATTTTACAAGCCATAGTTTTCTTTGGATTTTTTCTGACGGGTTCCATTGCGGCAGACCAAGGGCTCTTGCGACTTGGGCTAGCAATTCCTGAAGCGCGCCAAAGGGGCAGAGCCAGCCACAAAATACGCCGCGCCCAAGCAGGACCAGCGAAATCAAGGTATAGATCGAGATCATCACGATTAACGGCTCGGCCAGATAGAAGGCATAGTCCAGGTGATCGAACGGCGCCTTGATGTAGTTCAAAAGATGCACGATGGACAGTTGTGCGCTGGCGGTCCAGCCGATCCAAAACAGGGTGAACAGCAAAAACCCGGTGCGGACATAGCGGTGCAAAAGCCGGTTTCGCGCCAATTTGTGCTGAAAACCGAGAATTAGAGTCAGAACAATCAGGGCTACCCCAAGGATCGCAATGTCACGCTTTCCTTCGACCCAGGGTTCGACCCAGGCCATAGAGCTTGAGGTATCTGGCATCAAGATCAACTGCGGTGGAAGGGTGTAGGTAAGTTCTGCCAGTAAGAAGGGCACCTTGGTGCCGTCAGGCCGCAGCCCTGAGGCAAAGATCTGCGCGGTCCAGGGCTCCATCGGATCAAAGCCGCTGTCCGCAGGCAAGATCAACAGATCGGCAATGGTCCGCGTAGACATGATTGCCTCGGCCTTGCTGAAATAGACGTCATGGCCGTCTTGAGAGATCATGACCCGGTCCAACCGGAAATCGTTGGAAAGATTGTTGAATTTTGTGCCGCGGTGATCATAGGCCCCGCCGAAACTGCCCACAAAGATTGCGTTTATCCCTGCGGGTTTGTCGTTTACCAGGGCCTCAAAGCTTTCTGGTCCAGCCCCGTTACGCCCTACCGTCGGCGGGTTGCCATAGCCCACCACAAAATCAATATAAGTGTCGTCTGGTCCACCGTGCATAGGCATTTCAGGCAGCAGATCACCAAGCCCGGCCTTGGTCATCACGGCCCGCAGATCGGCGTTGGTAATATGTGCCTGTGCAAGGGCACCATTGGCGACCAACTCGTTGATACTGAGAGGTTTGAAGTTAAAAGTGTCGATGGTCGGTTCGTTGATCACGATTTCCTCGGTCCGATATCGCAGGACCATGCGTGCGCCTTCCTGCACGGCGTTGCGCATCGCGCGGGCAGAAATGGTGGCGCCCGCCACATACGAGGGTTCAAGGCTGCCCGCTGCCCCTATCCGACCTTCGACGCCTTGCAGGCTCATCAGATATTGGACCATCCGACCGGTCCGGGCACGGTCGTTCAGAAGATAGGGCTCACGGTGAAAGAGCAGGGCGGCCCCTGTGATCTTGCCGTCCATATCGATCCCGGCGATTACATCAAAGGGCGTACTGGAATAGCCGGGTGCGCGCAGCACGTCGAAGGTCGAAAAGATGTAGCCTACCATTTCATCGCCTACAAAGGCAGCGGCGGCTATTGGGCCATCGTCGGCCACTAATGCGACCCTTTCGACGCCTTGAAAGACCAGTTCGATGACCGCCGGGGTCAGCCTGTCTAATAGGGGGACGGGTGCCTTTGTTGGGTCAAAGGCATTCATTGCGGGCATCATCTGAACTGGCACCCGGGTTGGCTGACCGGTCATGGTTGCCGTGCTTTGGGCGTGGTCGTGAGTTTCTTCTTCCGGATTGATTTCGATGGTCGTAGGGACGCTGTTCGTCTCCGTCTCTTCTTCCGAGTTTGATTGCGCGCACGCCGGCATGGCCAAGATGGCCAGCGATAGTGACATGGCCAGAACCAAAACAGCGACCCATTGCGATGGTCGATATGCAGACGGATTCCTTGGTTCGGGTCGGATCATTTGTCGCCACATCCCGAGTTATCTAACGTGCCATCCGGCATGACAGTCTTGCAATAGATGACGTTGTCCACCTTTGTGTCTTGAAGATTGGCCCCCAGCAGGGATGCCCGCTCCAATGAGGCGCTACCAAGATTGGCGTTGGTCAGATCCGCGTCCGACAGGTCTGCCCCGAACAAATCTGCCCCGCCAAGGTTCGCGCCGGTCAGGTCAGCCGCCGACATATGCGCCCCAACCAGATTGGCACCGCCAAGATCGGCGTCCATCAAATTGGCGCCGGTCAGGTCCGCATGAAAAAGGTTCGCTCCTCGCATATCCGCGCGGACCAGGGTGGTTCCGTCAAGATTGGCCCCGATCAGGACGCTGAAATACAGCCGCGCCGACGTCAAGTTGCTGTCGGTCAGGGTCGTCGCCCGCAAGTCTGTTTGAACAAAATTTGCGCCCTGCAAATCGCAAGCCCTGCACGTCATCGACCCAAGGAATGTGGTGAGATCGTCCCTATCCCACGCGACCGCAAGCGTTGGAAGTGCTGCCAAGCACATGACCGCCATAGCCTTACGCAAGACGACCACTTGCCCGCCCAAAATCTGATCCTTCCGCTAAGTTGACGCTGCTGCGCTGCCGGTGCAGTCGTCAATTTCATACTGACAGGCCGACAGGGCCAAGGGAAATGCCAAGATGGTATCGTTCTGGCCTGCGCCGCGTCCTTATCAATGCCTTTCCCATGACTTCATTGCACCCTAAGGCAAACGCCCTCCCCAGAAAGGTGAGTAAGAGGTGGGATGGCTTGGGCGCCCTGAAATTTATTAATTTAAAAACAATAGTTTGCAGGTTTTCGGTTGGCTGGATAGACAATGTACAGATCCAGAAAGGTGGGTGAGAGTGGTTGCTTTGAGTAAAGATCCCATGAAAAATCTATGCTATCTATTGGGAAATCAGATCGACCAATCCCTTATTCTCAAGGTGCATGCCATCCAAGAAATGCCGGGGTTTACTATGACGTCAATGTGCAAGTTGCTCTTCACCGCAAGCGCAGCGCTGTGCCTGATTGGAACAATGCTTCAGGCCGAAACCGTGACTGTAACTTGCACAGGCATGTTGGATTTCGACATCTATGCGATCGACACTGCCCAAGAGACACAAGTGATTAAGGGCATCGGAGATGCCAAGGTCGCTTTGACGAAAGGCGCTATCCTGCTTGAAGGCGCTTTCGGAATTTACCGGTTCGATCTGGAGGCTGGTACGAAGTATCATAACGGCGTGGATACCGGCATTTATTGCACGTATCAGGGATTACCGCAGGATTGATCGACCGAACATCCGATCGGCCGTTAGATAGATGCCCTTTGTAGGCCCCGCGCAAGCCGCACTTTGATCCGACACTCAAAGATCTGGTATCGCGCTGCCAATTCAGCATCCATTTTTTCAATGAGACTCATCAGGTTTGCCCCCGCACTTATTTGTTGGATCACAGACGCACTGGGTTACCGTGATCACAGGATAAGATTTGAGGTACACTCGAATTGTTCTGTGCCACCAAAATCCACGTGCCGTGATCTATCCTGAATTTTCGTAAAACGGGCTACCTTTAAAGCCCAAGCGGAGGGAGATGAATGGCGATAACCTTGAACATCAACGGGCAGGATCACGAGATTGATGTGGATCCCCAAATGCCTCTGCTATGGGCAATCCGCGAAAAGGCTGGATTGACGGGAACCAAGTTCGGCTGCGGGATCGCGCAATGCGGCGCCTGCACCGTTATCGTAGACGGTAACGCCGTGCGATCCTGTAACACCCCTGTCGCGACCGCTGTGGGAAAAGCAATCCGCACGATCGAAGGTGTGTCCGCAAACAACGATCACCCGGTTCAGTTAGCGTGGCAGGAGCTTACGGTTCCGCAATGCGGCTATTGCCAGTCTGGACAGATTATGTCCGCAGTTGCTTTGCTGGAAAATAGCCCAAGCCCGTCAGACAACGAAATCGACAAGGCGATGGCAGGAAATATCTGCCGTTGTGGAACCTATCCGCGCATTCGTGCGGCTATCCATCGTGCAGCCGAGTTGACAAAATGAGAGAGGAGTTTCCCCATGAACCAACATAACCTGACGAGACGGAATTTCCTCAAGATCTCAACCTCTGTTGCTGGCGGGTTGATGATCGGGTTCAATCTTCCGACGACGGCGGAGGCTGCCGCAGGCGATGCAACCGAAATCAACGCCTGGCTCACGATTGATCCAGACAATATCGTTAGTATCGTAACCCCACAGACCGAAATGGGACAGGGCGCTTGGACGTCTATTCCCATGATGGTTGCAGAGGAATTGGACATTCCGTGGGAGAGCGTGCGCAATGTGCGCGCCGATGCCAACCGCCATGTCAACAATGGCGATCTGTACACCACAACTTCGACAGGCGGATCGACAACCGTGTCGAAGCGGCATCCTTATATGATGCAGGCCGGGGCTTCGGCTCGGGAACGGCTGCGCGTTGCCGCCTCAAAACGGTGGAATGTCCCGCTGGACAAGGTGGTTGCCAAGCAGGGCATACTGACGGCCGAACACGAATCCTCCGGCAAACTTCAAGGCACCTACGGCGAATTCGCCGCCGATGCTGCGGCGGTGACGCTTGAGGCGGAACCCGCGATCAAGGCCTATGGCGATTGGTGGCTTCTGGGCAAAGAGGTCAAGCGCCTTGATGTGCCGGCCAAGACCAACGGCTCTGCCATCTATCCGATTGACGTTTCGGTTGACGGGATGGTCTACGCGGCCGTTCAGGCGTGTCCAGTGCCTGAAGGCAAACTGGTGAGCTATGACTTTGAAGCAGTCAAGGGCATGCCCGGCGTCATTGCGGCCGTCGAACTCAAGCAAGTAAAGGACATCGCGGCGTTTACCGATCTGCGAAGCGCCGTCGCCATTGTTGCCGAAAGTTGGTATCAGGCCAAGAATGCTTTGGCCGTGATGCCGATCGTCTGGGACTTTGGTCGTGGTGCAACGATCAGCTTCGACAGCCAGACTGCCGAAGCGCTGAGCCTGCTGGCGACCCCGGGAACGCTTCTTAAGGACGAGGAAGGCAATATCGGCAAAGGGATGGACAAGGGTGTCAATCATGATGCCGTGCCTGACTTGATAGCCTCGGCCAGCAAGTTGGTCACGGGCGAGGTCTATTCACGCCCGTTCGAAGCTCATGCGACTATGATGCCCCCCTGCGCCGTAGTGGATGTCAAGGCGGACCGGGTCGATGTCTGGACCTTCACTCAAGACATCGCCCGATCTTTGAGCGAAGTCGCCGACCAGTTGGGTCGTGACACCAAGACCGTATTCCTTCACCAGACCTATCTTGGTGGCGGCTTTGGTGGTGGCTATAACATGGATGTTCACCGGCAGGCCGCCGCGATATCCGAGTCCATCGGCCGTCCTGTTAAGGTCATCCGCAGCCGGGAAGAGGACATTGCACAAGACTCGCAGCGTCCGCCGGTCTGGGGAACCTATAAGGCAGCCCTGGGCGACGACGGCCTTCCGATTGCGCTGGTGACGCACTTTGTCGGTGAAGAAAAGATGCCCGTGTTCTCGCAGCGTGGTGTGGCGAACATGCCCTATCTGGTGCCGAACCGGCGGCATGAATACGGCGCCGTCAAGAACCATATCCCGATCGGATATCACCGGGCGCCGGGGGCCAACTCCAACGGTTTCATCGTCGAACAGATGGCGGATGAACTGGCGCAAGCCGGGGGCTGGGATCCGCTGGACTGGCGGATCAAGATGACCGAGGGGATCGAGCCTTGGCAGCGCGTGCTTTTGGCCATGAAGGAAAAGTCCGGTTGGACAACCGATATGGGCAATGGCGAAGGCATGGGGTTGGCGATTGTCGAATCCCACGGCACAATCGCAGGCTGTGTTGCGAATGTTTCGGTCAGCAGACGTGGCCAGATCTATATCGACAAGTTGCAGTACTTCATCAACAGCGGCTATGTGATCAACCCGCTCGGCGCCCATGAACAGGCGGAAAGCTCGGCGGTTTGGGAATTGGGTCACGCGATGTTCGGCGGTCTGCAGTTGCGAGAAGGTCGGATCGTCAACACGAACTTCGACTCTTACACCTTGATGCGGATGCCCGACACACCACCTGTGATCGAGGTTAACCTCGAGATGTCACAGGATCAGTGGTGGGGTGGTTTGGGCGAGCCGACTGGCCCGCCAACGCCGCCTGCTGTGGCCAACGCCATCTTTTATGCCACGGGAACCCGGATCCGGACAACTCCCCTGTCAAAAGCAGAGCTTTAGAGAAAACGCGGGGCCTGGAAAAGGGCCCCAATTCAGCCTGTTTGACACAGAAATATAAGGGGCCCTGCGGGGCCCCTTTTTTTGCGAGATGTGATCAATCGACTTTCCCTTGCCCTGCGCAGGCACTTGCAAGTACAAACGCTATCTCAGAATCCAAGATGGCCGTCGAAATCCAACCGAGCGCGACAGGCCCTTAGGGAGCTGTGTGCTGGCTAAAGGACGTTTTGGCGTTTGCGGCCAAACCCTCCCACGCGGGCTGAACACTGAATCGCCAGCGCACAAAGGCCGCTACATCGGCAAGGTCGGCTGCCAAAAGGGGGACTGCCTGCATCCGATGTGCGCTTGACCCAAGCGGCGGTTCGATCCCGCCCAAAACCACGTTGAAAAGATTGGACGGCGTTGCCGCATTTACGGCAAAGGTCTGCCCTAGCGAGACCGGCTGAGTGTCGGCTATCCGTTCCTTATGACACTTGAAGCAGTTGACTTTAAAGACATTGGCCCCAGCCAGAACTTGTGGTGTCGCCTGCAAACCGGTCAGCGCAAAGTCGAAACCGTCTGGTAGATCGCGTGCCCTGACGGCGGCGACCTGGGAAGATAGTGTTGCCTCGTCGGCGGTTGGCGTGATGGATGCAAGCCAGGTCGCGATGGCGAAAACATCATCTTCGTTCGCTTCGTACAAGTGATCAACCACAGAAGTCATGGGCCCCGCAGCAATGCTGTGGTGATTGCTGAGACCGTCAAAAAGGTAATCAACATAGTCGTCCTCGGTCCAAATGATCGGGGAGATCGATGCGCCCCCCAGTGGCGGAGCAAGCCAGCCCTCGGCCTCGCCGCCTTTTAGATAAGCGGCCTGTTTGACGGCACCAAAAACGTTGCGTGGGCTATGGCAAGCAGAGCAATGTCCCAGTGTTTCGGCCAGATACTTTCCTCGGTTCTGGTCTTCTGACAGAGCTAAATCTGGCTGAAATGGGCGGGGACTGTGGAACAGAAGTTTCCATCCGGCAAGAAGCGGGCGGAAGTTAAGGGGGAAGATCAGTTCGTTTGCTTGGGCCTGTGCGCTGACCGGATCTTGGGACATCAAATAGGCGTAAAGCGCCTGCATGTCGGCGTCGGTGATGGCGGCAAAATGGTCATAGGGAAAGGCAGGATAAAGGTGCTTGCCTTGCCGATCTATCCCGTCGCGCATGGCCCGGTCAAAGGCCGCAAGCGACCAAGTTCCGATGCCGGTGTCCCGGTCAGGGGTGATGTTGGTCGAATAGATCGTGCCAAAGGGTGTCTGAAGCGCCAGCCCCCCGGATGTATCATGGTTGCCTTTTGCTGTATGGCAGGCGGCACAATCGCCGATCATAGCAAGGTTTGCGCCTTGGTTGACCAGGTCGTCTGTCAGCGCTTCGGCATCGATCTGGTCGATGGGGGCAATTTCGCCGGGAAAGACATTCGCCACATAGCCGCCTGTGACGATCAGTGCAGCAACACACGCCCCCGTTGTGATCTTCCACGCTTTCATGGCCGTACCCCTATCTTATTGAGTTTTTGTCTCTTGTCGTCTGATATCATGAATCACCGCCTGACCCCCGGCGTTTCGACCAAGAGCCCAGTGCCGCGTACGGCAAGGTATATCTCAAGTGCCAAAAACGCATCCGACCCATAGGCGAAGGGTTCTGACCGGACGGATTCCATGCACCAGGTGAACATCCTTTGCCGTGATCCAACATCTCCCCAAGCCAGTCGATAAATCGGGAAGTCGTTGATCTGACCCTGACTGATCGTATCGCCGCGCAGCTTTTCGCCCCAGTGATCCTCATGGCAATTGGCACAGGACAGATTGAGTTGGCCGCGGCGCGTCTGAAAGATTTGTTCGCCCTTGTCGATCCATGGCTGGGTGTCTGGTGTGACGGCAACGGCCATCGGCATCCCGCGGGATTGGAATCCGATCAAAGCCGACAGGGCAAGAAGATCTTGAGCACCTTCTGTCAGCGGCACCCCGCCCGATTTACTCTGGATTTCGGTGTTGATCTTCATCTCAAGGTTGACCAAGCGCCCGCTGTCCGCATCGATTTGTGGATAGCGGGCGGCAACGCCGCGCATGTCAGCCACAATGTCTTGATGGCATGAACGGCAGGTGGCACCTCCAGGCAGCCAGGGTTGGTCCCAAAGGTCAGTTCCGGCTTCGACCAGAAACATCGCTGGGTTCATGAAGTCATCATCCTGAAGGTCGCGCGTTGTCGGCTCCATGAAAGCATACCCAGAAACTGGCTGGAAATCCTTTGTATCGGCAGCAACGCCGAAAGCGGCGAAGATCAGGGTGGGCCAAAGAAAATTTGCTTTCATGTCATGTCAGTCTTTTAGCGTCATCAAGAACGCAACGACATCCTCGACATCCTGCGCTTGGTAGATCGTTTGGCCAAGCCACCTGCTACCCACACGCAAAAGGCCCTTGGTGGAATAATAGGGCGGCATAATCGTGTCGGATTGAAAAGCGCGGGCATCAATGATGCGTTGGCGCAACTCCTCTGCGCTATACCGGCCCGCAACGCCTGCCAATGAGGGGCCCAATTGGCCCTGACCGGGATCTGGCAGAGACGGGATCTGGTGACAGATCAGGCAGCTTGGCTTGGTGGCGTCACGGATGATCCCTAAGCCTCGGTCGGGGCTACCTGCGATTGGTGTCAAGGGTCCGGGCAGGACCTCGGCTTCGACGCTGGTCAAAAGACAGGCTGCGACCACAAGGATCATGAAGAACTGCCGGTTGGCGACCGTCACGGCATCAGCCAAAAAGATGCGTTGTCAGATTGTCGTACCAGCTTCGGGCGTGATCAGCTTCGGCGGCGCGCGCCTCTGGTGGGGCGTCGGCCACACTTGTGCCGCCTGCCCCCTCCACTGATTTGAGCCGGCCCTCCTCAGTCACACGGTAAACGCCTGCAATCGAAATTCCATAAGTTGGCGATACGAAACTGTAGCATGTGTTCAGCAACGTACCGCGGTTTGGGCTCTGGTCGCGCAGAAGAGCTGCAAGGACATGTGCACAGACGGCGCCCTGCACAGCTGCGGAAAAGCCACTTTTTGGCATGTCGCCAACAATCGCAGCATCGCCCAACACATGGACGCCGGGCACAAAAGAGGATTCAAACGTCGCCTGATCGATCCCGCACCATTCCGCGTCACCAGCAAGACCCGCCTCAAGCAAAAACTGCGGCGCTTTTTGCGGCGGGATAAAGTTGATCACGTCGCCACGAAAGGATTCAAAAGCAGTAACGATGCTCATCTGGGCGCCATCCACATTCAGAATGCCGCCGTTGCTTGCAAAGGGCACGAAACTTATCATGTTGGGATAAAGCGTGTCCCAAGCCTTTGTGAACAGGGACTGTTTGGAAAATGTATCCTTACCATCGATGATGATGATCTTGGCGGTTGGGTTATTCCGCGACAGGTAATAGGCCATCAGGCTGGCCCGTTCATAGGGGCCGGGCGGGCAGCGATAGGGGTTGTCGGGCACTGAGATAAGAACCGTTCCGCCCTGCGGCATCGCAGTCAATTGATCGCGCAAAAGCACTGTCTGCTGCCCAGCCTTCCAAGCATGGGGCATCAACGTCTCCAAATCCTTGGAATAACCCGGCACAGCATCGTATTTCAGGTCAATCCCGGGCGAAACCACAAGCCGATCATAGGCGACAGTGCTGCCATCCTGCATGCGCACAAGCCGCGCAGCAGGCTCGATGCCTGAAGCTAGGCCAATAATGACTTCAATACCCTGCGCAGCCAACGCGGAATATCCGAAGGTGATGGTTTCCAACGGCCGTTCGCCTGCAATTACCAAGTTGGAAAACGGGCACGTGGTGAATTTGGCCGCTTCGGTGATCAATGTCACGTCAATATCTGGATCCACCTGCCGCAGGGTCCGCGCCGCCGACGCCCCCCCAAAGCCGCCCCCCACAATCACCACCTTGGCCCGTCCTACCGCCAGTGCGGGCGCCGCGAGGAAAACTCCTGAGACTGCCGCTGTAGACAAAGCAAGGGTTTCACGTCGGTTGAGCAGCTTCATTATGAGGGTTCCTTGATCTGCGAAATAAAGCGCGCAAGGCCTTCCAGGTCTGCTTCCGGCATGCCAAGAAGAAGCCGGTGCATGATCGTCGATTTGGTCGTGTCTGCGGAAAAGCCGCCCAACAGGCCAAGCAAGTCCGAGAATGGCATGCCTTGGATGTGCGGAATCGAACTTTCCCGACTTGCGGGGCCGTGACAGACCCCGCAGGACTCGAACGTTATTCTTTCACCCTCTGCCCACGCGCTACCTGATCCGAGGGCCACGACGAGAAAGGCCGTTGCAAGTGCCTTACGCATTCTCTTCGCACCGAATTGGGTTTTCATGCGCTTAACTTGGCACAGAAACCCATCGAAAAATCTGATTTTGTCTATCTCGGATTGCAATGAGATCCTGCTTTAGGGTCGATTAATGAATACCTTTCACGGAATAAACAGTTTGTTGCATTGAATGAGGCAGGGTCTGACGTCGCTCGGGAACCAAAACATGAAACCCGTCACGCACGGGATGTCTCGCCGCAGTGTTCTGTTGGCGGGCGGTGCCAGCCTTTGGAGTGCGTTGCCGAGCCCTGCGTTTGCGACGGAAAGTGAAGTTTCTTTGGCAATTCTGCAAGATTTTGGCCAAGCCGACGCCCCACTTGGCAATATTGAAATCGATATGCCAGAGTACTCGGATTCTGGAAAATCGGTGCCAATATCAGTGACTGTTCCATGTTCTATGCAGGGATTGGACTACCCGGCAACGATTGCAGTCTATGCAGAGCACAATCCCCGACCGCGCATCATACGGGCAGAGTTTACCCCGATTTCTGCCAGACCGACGTTTTCCACGCGGGTGCGGATAAATTCCTATCAGGATGTCACCGTCGTTGTGAAAATGGCAATGGGTGCGGTCTTCAAGGCTGTTCGCAAGGTCGATGTAACCTATGGGGCGTGTGAAGAAGCCGTTGCCAATGACCAGTTCCCGCCGGACTGGGCCCCCCGCATGCGGGTGGCAGTTCCTCAAAGTGTTGTGGCGGGGGGAACGGCTGAAATCAGGGCTATCATTGGCCATCCGATGGAAACCGGTTTGCGGCACAATGCGACGGGCCTGCTTGTGCCGGTCCGCATTACCGAACGGTTTCGGTGCTATGCTAATGGCAATCTTGCCTTTTCGGTCAAACTGGAACCAGCGATTGCCGCAAATCCCTATCTTGGCTTTTTTCTAAAAATCGATGGCTCTACAGAGATTGCGTTTGAGTGGTTCGATACGTCGGGCGACATCTACACTGAAAAGGCCATGATTTCGGCGACTTGACCGTTCCCGGCAAAGCCTACTGACAGGAGACGCAGACTTGAAGTATGTTTTGATCGCTTGCCTTGTCATCTTGATCCCGCTGGCTTCTGGTGCTGAAGGCTCGGACGAAATGAAGGCGCTCAAGGCAACGGGGATCTGCGTCGCCTGCGCTCTTGGCGGCAGTGACCTGCGCTGGGCCAATGTGTTTGAAGCCGAACTTGCCGGCGCGCCGAACCTGGTAGGGGCCGATCTGAGCAAAGCGGATTTGCGCGGTGCCAATCTATTTGGTGCAAACCTTGAAAGCGCGAAATTGGTTGGCGCGAATCTTCACGGAGCTGATCTGCGCTGGGCTTCGCTTCTGGCAGCTGATCTGTCCGGCGCGGATATGACGGACGCACAACTTGAAGGAGCGATCTTTTGCAAGACAGTCATGCCAGACGGGACCCAGAACAATAGCCATTGCTGATACTTGGCGCACAAATACGAAGTGGTTGGCTGTCGTCCTACTTGGAGTGCCCCCAAGAATTGGCCCACCAACTTGGATAGCATCATCCCACGTTTTGAAGGACGCGAAGATGGCTGGGCAGTGGAATAGCTGGCCTAGAGAAGACTTCCAGCGTCACATCTTTGAAGCGGTATTAAAACTTAGGCAACTGAATGTCGCGCTTCAGAAATCACACCAATCCTTGGTTTCTTGGACGTGCGACCAACCGACAAAACGAACGTGCGACATTCTAGGCTGTGCGCTCCCGCAACCAACGCTATTTACAAAAATACCGACACATAGCCCAGCTAACAGGGGCTTTTCTTCATTGGTCTTTCAGAAAATTGCTGCGTCCAGTGTTAAGTTTGAAGCTCGCTCTAATTCGAAAATAAGTGCCTTTGGTATGACTTAAGACCAAGGCTCTACGTGGCCGTCATCATGGGCAAGGCGACGCCAAGAAAGTTTGGCCCGCCGCCACGGCAAATGTACACGTCGGGTCATGAAGAAGGTACAAACGGTGTATAATCCACGTCATAGCCAAAGTAGCGCGGGCCAACCAAGGCGATACCTTCGGGGCTTCGCCAAGCCGAGGACGCCTCGAAGGCCAAGGCCACTAAGCGTAGGCCGTAGCGCAGACTGTCGGCGGTGACGGGGTTACCTGATTCTGCCTCTAGAAGGGTGATAAGATCAGGGGTGGTGACAATCACTTTGCCATCGCGTTCGGCCATCAGAAACTCGTTCTGAAAATCCAGCCGCAGCGTTTGGCCACGCCAGCCGTCGACCCCCTCAAAGCGGGCAGTGCCATGGGCAAAGCCGCCTTCGGTGCGCCGTTCGATATCTTTGATGCGCCCGGTGAAGATTTCTTCTGCCCCAAGTTTTGCCTTGATCGCCTGAACCGGATCTTCATGCGCTGCCCGCGCTTCGCGCAGGGCTCTGCCAAGGTCGGCACACAGGCTCAGCGTACCGCGCACTACGGCCTTTTTCGCAGTTGCACCATCCATCGCGTAAAAGGCCAAAAGGGCAGAGCCACCCATTTCAACCGTGGCGGCCCGGGCCAGTCGTTCGGTCCAAGCGTTTGACACGGTGTTGAGCACCAAGGAATTGCCCTTGTCGTCACACAGAACCATGGGTGTGGCCGATACGCCATGCAGGGTAAAGGTCACCATCTGCAATTCCGGATAAGCCCGGCCCATCCCATCGCCATCGACCAAGGGCAGGCCAGAGGCCGCAGCCACCACGAACGGCGTGGTCGAATTCACGCCACCCGCCTCGCCACACAGTACCGCGTCGATCTTTCGGCCCAGAAGCTGTTCCAATGCGCGAAAGGCATTCATCAACTCGTCGCCCTGCGGCAACTTTTCGGTCATCACGGTGGGGGCGCCCATCATGCAAACCGGTACGACCAAGGCATCGTCGGGCAATTCGGTTACATCTATGATCTTGACAGGCCCATATTTCAAAATCGCCTGCTGGGCCATCAGTTTACCAACATAAGGGTCGCCACCGCCGCCCGTGCCCATGATGGCGCCACCCACGGCAATATCTTCCATGTCCGCCGCGTGGACGATGCGTTTGATGTGCATGATTTATCCTTTCAGCTCAAGCGGGTGGAAAGTCAGGTCGGGATAGCCGAAGGCCCGCGGGCCCACGACCTTTAAGGCCTCTGGCGTTTTCATCAGCGGATGAACGGGCAGGCCAATGACGGCCACGCGCTGGCCGTAGCGCAGCACTTCGGTGGTTAGTGGTTCGCCGGTTTCCAGATCAAGGTTGATGATGAGATCGGGCACCATGATCACGGGCACACCGTCCACCCAAAGCACCAAATTCTCGTTCTGGATGGCAATGCGCCCCTCTTGGCCGTGATAGCCATCCGAGCCTGCCAGCAAAGCGTGCCCGCGGGCAAAGCCGCCCAGCAGTTCGCGCCGAATGTCGGTGATCTTACCGGTAAAAAACAAGGTGGCACCAGTTTCGGCGATCAGGCGATCCACCACATTCTGCCGGCGCGAGCGGGCGTTTTGCACGGTGCGACCGATGTTCAAGGCTTGGGTGACCGTGCCCGGCACGGCGGTTTTGCGTACGAAATCCATCCGCATGGGCGCAATGGCCAGCCCCGCCGCTGCCCCCATATCGACCGAGGTCGACCTAGCAAAGCGTTCCAACCAGTACATATCTTTGACGTGTTTAAAGACCACCACATTGCCCTTGTCATCGGCGATGGCGGCAGGGGCAGCCTTGGCCCCGTATATGAAAAACGTGGTCATCTGCACTTCGGGAAAGGCGCGACCCATCCCGTCGCCGTCAATCACTGGCAGGCCGGCCAGAGCCGCGGCTATGATGGGCTCAATCGAATTGGCCCCGCCGATCTCGGCCGAAATCAGGGCGGAGACGCGGACATTCGCGGCCTCTTCTACCGCACGCATCGCGCGGTAGCATTCGCCACCCTCTTCGATCTTTTCTACCCCCACCACGGGCGCACCGATGCCGCCCACCTCGCCCACCCAAGCGTCATCGGGCAGGGCATCAAGCGGCAACACACGGACCTGCGCGCCTTTGCGGATCAACTCTCTCGCCCGCAGCATGCCCACATAAGGATTGCCGCCCCCCCCCGTGCCCAAAAGGGCAGCCCCAATCGACAGAGGCAAAAGGTCGCCTTCTTGCAACAGATATCCGTCAGACATGAAGCTCCCCCACGGCCTTGACCCGAACGCGCGTGGCATTGCCGGGCAAATAGGCCAAGGGCACATCCTCGACATCGACGATCTCGACCGTTTCGCGCAGGGCCCCTGCGGCGACGGCGGCCTCAACGGCGCGGGATTTGGCGTCATTCAACGCTTCATCGCGGTCGATTTCTGCCAAGGAATAGACGCGGTCCACCTCGCCCGAGACTTGGGCAATGGCAGCCCCCACCGCGTTGGCGACAGCGAAATGGTTGGGCTTGATGACTTTCAAACCGCCAATCGGCCCATCGACCAAGATCGACCCGCCGCCGACGATGATGACCGGTAAAGGCTCGGGCGACAGGCGTGAGCGTTCAACGCAGTCTTCCAGCATAGCCATGATCTTGGTTTGAGTGCGGGTAATCAGGCCCTTATCCAAATGCGCTACTTTCGACGCATTGCCCAGACTTTCGCGGCCCGATGCCACGACGATGTCAGAGGTGGTCAGGGTGGAACCGCCAAAAATTAACGCTTCGGTCACGATCTTGTAGCCGACCGAGGTGGGGCCGACCTTGATACCCTTGTCGGTGTCCAACACATGGCTGCCGCCGCCCAAACCGATGGAAAATACATCTGGCATCCGGAAGTTGGTGCGCACACCGCCCACCTCAACCGCCACGGTCGCTTGCCGCGGGAAACCTTTGTGCAGCGATCCAACATCGGTCGTCGTGCCGCCAATATCGACAACGATGGCATCGGCCACCCCCGACAGGAACGCCGCTCCGCGCATCGAATTGGTTGGGCCAGAGGCAAAGGTCAGCACTGGAAAGCGTTCGGCATAGGCCGCATCCATCAAGGTGCCGTCGTTTTGCGTCAGATAGAACCGACCGGTGATGCCAGTTTCGGTGATGGCCTTACGGAAGGCGTCAATCACATGAGCCGACAGATCGCGCAGGCAGGCGTTCATGATCGCGGCATTTTCGCGCTCTAACAACCCGATGCGGCCAATATCCGACGAAAGACTGATATGGGCACCGGGCAAGGCCTTCGCGAAAATCTCGCCCGCGCGCTTTTCAAATTCATTAGAAACGGGCGAGAACACCGAGGTAATGGCAATAGATTTGATGCCCTTGGCCTTAATCTCGGCCGCAATGCCCAGCAACTCGTCCTCGTCTAACGGAGAGATCACCCGACCGTCAAATTCGTTCCCGCCATGGGCCATCCAGTAATGGTTGCCGATTGTGGCGCGCAAATCCTCAGGCCAGTCAACCATAGGCGGCAGCGAGGCTGTCGCGGGCAGTCCTAGGCGGACGGCGGCGGTCTTGGCTAGGTCACGGCGTTGAACCACCGCATTGGTGAAATGCGTTGTGCCGATCATCACGACATCGACCGAACCGGGTTTCATTTTTGACGCCGCCAGCACCTTTTTCAGCGCTTCGACCACGCCGGTCATCACATCGGCCGTGGTGGCGGCCTTGACCCCCGCCAAGACAGTGTCGCCGTCCATCACAACGGCGTCTGTGTTCGTGCCGCCAACGTCTATGCCTATGCGGATCATGGAGTGTCCTTTCCAGTGGCTTGGCCGCGCAGGGCCAGCAGTTTTTCAGCAGTGGGAATTTCGCCGTCAATCAGCGGAATGATGGGGCGCATCGCCTCTTCCTCGGCCGATATCACTGGTACCGAGGCCAGCAGAAGACGCGTGTAATCGTGGGTCGGCCGTTCAAAAACCTCGGCCGTTAGGCCGGTTTCAACGATTTGGCCCAAGTAAAGAATGCCCACCCTTTGCGCGAAATTGCGCATCAAAGACAGGTCATGCGAGATGAACAAAAAGGTCAGATCCATGGCGCGGCCAAGGTCGGTCAACAGGTCCATCACCCGCGCTTGAACTGAGACGTCAAGCGCCGACGTCGGCTCGTCCAGCACCAAAAGTTTGGGGGCCACGGCCAAGGCACGGGCAATGGCAACGCGCTGCTTTTGCCCGCCAGATAATTCATGCGGATAGCGTTGCGCAAAGGCTTGGGGCAGTTGCACCATATCCAAAAGCTCGCCAATCCGGCGCGGTTGGGCGGCTCGGTCAAAGCCATGTGCCACCAAAGGCACCGATATAGATTGTGCAACAGTGCGGCGCGGGTTCAACGAGGCGCCGGGGTTTTGGAACACCATCTGCACCCGCCGCCCATGGGCCCGCGTGCCGATCTGGCCCGCGATATCCTGACCGTCGATCAAAATCGCCCCTGAAGTTGGCCGTGTCAGCCCCATTATCATGCGCGCTATGGTGGATTTGCCCGATCCAGATTCTCCGGCCAGCCCATAAACCTGGCCCTTCTCGATGGCGAAAGACACATCCGCCACGGCCTTGACCTCTCCAGTCTGGCGGCCAAAGGTGCTGTGGGTAGGGAAGCTCTTTGTCAGGTTGCGAATTTCCAGCATGGCGCTCATGGCGTCACCGTGCCGTAGCGTGTGCCACCGGTCAGGCGTGGCACAGCGGCGATGAGGCTTTTGGTATAGTCTGACTGCGGATTGGCAAAAAGCGTGGCGGTCTCGGCCTGCTCGACCACGCGGCCCTTGTTCATAACATAGACATAAGACGAGGTTTCGCGCACCACGCCTAGATTATGGGTGATCATCAACAGGGCAAGGCCGCGTTGGGTGACCAGATCTTTCAACAGGCGCAAGATTTGAGCTTGAGTTGTTACATCCAGCGCCGTGCCCGGTTCATCGGCGATGAGAAGTGCAGGTTCTGACAGCAGCGCCATAGCGATCAACACCCGCTGGCGCATCCCGCCAGACAGCATGATAGGATAAGAGGCGGATATCCTTTCAGGGTCGCGCATCCGCACTTGGGCCAGCACCTCATGCACGCGGGCCATCCGGTCGCGGGCCGAACGGCTGCGGCCCAACCTGCGGTCGGCATATTTCAGGATTGTGCCCATCTGATCTGCGATGGTGAACACTGGGTTCAGCGAGGACATCGGGTCTTGAAACACCATGCTCATCGCCGTGCCGCGCAGCGCCAGCCTTTCGTTGTCAGCCAGCGTCAGCAAATCGCGGCCATCGTAAAAGATCTGGCCTGAGCGTATATGGGCAGGTGGTTGGCGCAAAAGTCCCATAATCGCCTTCATCGTCACCGTCTTGCCAGAGCCTGACTCGCCCACCAAAGCAATCTGCGCATGGGCCGGCACATCCAAGGATACGCCGTGCAGCACCTGATGGGTTTGGCCATAGGTGGTGAAATCCACCGACAAATCGCGCACAGACAACAGGGCGCTCATCGCACATCCTCGACATCGAAAAGATCCCGTAACCCGTCACCCAAGAGGTTGAAACCCAAGGCTAGGAACAAGATCGCGCAGCCCGGCAGCACCGATTCCCACCAAAAATCTGGCAAGAAACTGGCCCCCTGCGCCACCATCGTGCCCAAATCGGGCGTGGGCGGCTGGATGCCAAGCCCAAGAAAGCTGAGTGCTGCGCCCACTAGAATGACAAAGCCGCAATCGAGCGAGGTTTTCACCGCAATGGCTGAGACGCAGTTGGGCAGGATCTCGCGAAACAGAATGTGAAATTTCGATGCGCCCAAAGTTTCGGCCGCTTCGATGAATTCTTGCGTGCGCAGCTGGCGGGTGATCGAATAAATCATCCGCGTGTGCCATGTCCACCAAAGCGAGGCGATGGCCAGCATCGAATGCAGCAAATCTGGCGATAAGACAGCGGCCACCGCCAGAGCCATGACCAAGGGCGGGATCGCCAAGGCCACATCGGTGATGCGCATGATGATAATCTCAGTCCACCCACCGAAATAGCCTGCCGCCATGCCCAAGATCGTGCCCGTCGGAATGGCGATCCCCAAAACCACCACAGCCAGCAAAAGTGATATGCGCAGGCCAAAGATCACCCGCGTGAAGATGTCGCGGCCGACATTGTCGGTGCCAAACCAATTCACTGCCGAGGGTGGCAAATGCCGTGCGCGAAAATTGGTGACAGCGCCGACATGGTCAGGAAAGGGCGTTATATAGGGGGCCAAGATGGCGGCCGTCACGCAAAGCACCACGATGACCAAGCCGATCATGGCCGTGGGGTTGCGCGAAAAGCGGTACCAGTTTTGATAGGCATTCGACAGCATCAGGTCGGGGGTTGTCTCTGTCATCGTCTACCCCTGATCCGCACGCGGGGGTCGACAAACCCAACCAGCACATCAATCGCCAAATTCACCAAAACAAAGAACACGCCTGAGACCATGACGACCCCCATGACTGCGTTCAGGTCTTTTTGCAAAATGGTGCGGATGCCATAAGCTGCCATGCCTGGCCAAGCAAAGACCATTTCCACCACAAAGGCGCCGCCGATCAGGCTTGCAAATTCTAGCCCCATGATCGTGAGCGGCGGCACGAAACTGGGCCGCAGCATATACTTCGTCACCCGCAGCCATTCGGGAATGCCAAAGGCCCGTGCCGCTTCTATGTAATCTTGACGCGACACGTCGATCATCGAGGCCCGCGTCAACCGCGCCATTTGACCCATCGTGGCGGCAGCCAGCGCCAAAGCGGGTAGCAAAAGGTGGCGCAGCGCCTCGCCAAATACATCCAGCCTGCCGCTGATAAGACTGTCGATCAAAAGCAGACCAGTCCAAGAGGCCTCAAATTCCATAGAATTGGGAAGGCGCCCCGTGGTGGGCAAAAGGTGCAGCACATAGCCTGCCAATATTTGCAGCAACAGCGCCAGAAAGAAACTTGGCGTCACGGCGGCGAAGATGGCAAAGAAACGAACCGCCGTATCGGGCCATTTATCCTTCCAATAAGCGGCAATCATGCCAAGGGGGACGCCAAAGCCCATGGCCAAGATCATGGTGCATAAGACCAGTTCAAAGGTAGCGGCGAAGGTTTCGCGGATGTCGTCATTCACCGGACGTTCTGTCAGCAGGGATTTTCCAAGATCACCGCGTGTCAGGCCTTCGATGAACAGGGCGTATTGCTGCAAGATCGGCTGATCCAGCCCCAGTTCCGCCTGCATGGTTGCTACCTGCTCGGGCGTAGCGCGCGGCCCCAGAGCCATGCGTGCTGGGTCCCCTGGCACAACCCGCGCGATGACAAAGATCACCATGGACAGGCCCACCAGCACCAGAACCGACCAAAGGACGCGTTTGATAAGGAAGGACAGAAATTCCATCAGGGGTCCGGTGTTGTAAGGCCAAGGACACAAGGGCGCTTACCCCCGCAAAGCGGGGATAAGCCTTTCAAAAAAGAGGGCTACTTACTTACAGGTCCACTGATAACGGGTGAAGTCGTAGTCAAACGACTGCATCGGCACGGCATTGAACCCGGTTAGGCAATTGTCCATCGCGTGCTGCACCGTTTGGGTCAGCAGATAAACGTCAGGCTTCATGTCATCCAACTTAGCCTGCAATTCCTTGTAGATCTTAGCCTGTTCCGCTGTATCACCGGTTGCACGGGCCGCATCAATCATCGCGTCAACATCTGGGTCATTGACCCATTCCATTGAAGCCCAAGTGCCGGCGGCCTTGCTGTGATACTGGGTGAAGAACATCGAGTCCGGTGAAGGATATGTCGGGCCAAAGAAGATTTGGTTCACTGCTGGGGTTGTTTCAACCTTGCCCGCGATTTCGGTGATACGGTTCCACGGATCAGCGGCCTGCGTAACAACAAAGCCCAACTGTTCTAGATTGGACTGCATCAACAGGCTGATTTCCTCTTCAAAACCGGTGCCTGCCACATAGCCCAAGGTGATTGGGATAGGCGCGCCAGCGTATTTCGACTGGGCAATCTCGGCTTTGGCGCCCTCCATATCGAACTTGGGTTCCGGAATATCGCCGTTGTGATAAGCGGCGAAAGCCTTTGGCAGTGGGGTCGAAAGCACGCCGCCCGGGAAGATCACCTGACGGATCGTGTCGTAATCGGTGGCCAGGGCCAAAGCGCGGCGGATGTGGATGTCATCAGTCGGCGCAACTTTGGTGTTCAGCTTCAGATAAAACGCCGTGCCCGTGTCTTGGCTGACCATCTTGAAGCGGCCCATGTCGACCAATGCCTTATAGGTTTCTGGCGATTGGAACTGGCTAGTCATAGTCAATTCGCCCGAAGCCGCCAGTGATTTGACCGTGGCCTCGTCGCTTGTGATGATCCAGTGCACCGTATCAATCGGGCCCTCGAGGAACCCTTTGTAATAGTCAGGGTTGCGCGTGATGGTCATCTCGGCACCACGATCCCAGCTTTTCAAGGAATAGGCCCCAGCACCCGCCACATTGGTTGCAAGCCAGGTCTGCGCGTCATCTGCGCCCTCGTTTGGCTTTACGGCATCAGCGTTCAGAATGAAGATCGCAGGCACAGTTGTCAGGAAGGGTGCAAAGGTCTTTGCCAAAGTAAACTTGACCGTCTTGGCGTCGACTGCCGTCACAGAACCAGGTGTCAGAACGTCAGCGAAAAGGTTCGCCGGGCCCTGATTGATACGCAACAGACGCTCGATCGAATAGATTACATCCGAGGCCTCGACCGGCGAGCCATCTGTGAACTTGGCATCCTCACGGATCTTGAACGTCACCTCTTTTGCATCGGGCGAGACCACCCAGCTTTCGGCCAATTCGGGGATCAAGTTGCCTGAGCTGTCTACAGAAATCAGCCCGTCATACAGGTTCACCGCAGCCATATAATCTGTGTAGTCTGAGATTTTTGCCGGGTCGATCGTGCCAAAAATCTGCACCGTGTTCATCGTCACCACGGTCTGAGCGAAACTTGGAGCCCCGAACGCCAAAAACGCCACGGCTGCAGTAGAGGCAAGAAGCTTGTGATATGTCATCGTGTTTCCCTGAAGCTGAAAGCCGGTTGCCCCGGCAGGTTCTTGGTGAAAGCAAAGGCTTGGTCGGCAGAACCGAACAACATTCTTACAGAATAGAGTGCGGGGGATTCGGTCGTTCGAACAAGCCATGTCATGGATAGGTTTTTATGATATTCGGCTAGGTTTTGTGCTCTAAGTGCGGTCATGTGACAAGACCCAAGGCCGCCGCCGCACGCACAGCCTCTTTGCGACCGCTGCAACCCAGTTTGGCATACACGTTGCCAAGGTGAAATTTCACCGTTGCCTCTGAAAGGCCAAAGGCATGAGCCACGAATTTATTAGACGCTCCTTCGCAAATAGCCTGCAAAATGCGGGTTTCTTGGCGTGTCAGGCCACTGCTGCGGCCCGCAGGCCCTTTGATCGTTCCCGCATCACGCATTTTGCGCAACACTTGGCGGGCAGAGGTGGAGGAATCGAGAAAGCTGGTAATGGATGTGTTGTTCAGCAAATCAGCAAGAAAGGGATGCTCTTCGGTCAAGGGGGCCACGGCCCCTAACCTTGCCGCGGTTTCAAGGGTTTTCAAAAGCCCAGCCCGCGCAGCCGAAAGGTTGCGCTGCCAGCGATGGCAATAGGCTGTCCAAATCTCGACCCCGATGCGCTGACGGGCGGTCAGCAAGGGGTTCGCTGAAATCGCCGCCAGTTTTTCGACCAAGCCCGACCGTTTAGGCCCTTCAAAAGCCAAAAGGCGCAGCCACAAAAGAGCGGCGGCCACCTCATCTCGATCGGTCAGTCGGGCAAATTCAGCGGTTTGCGCCAAAGCCCAGGCCCGTGTGATGCGGTGCGGCATAACGCCCAAGCGTTCGGCTGCCTCCTGCCAGCGGTTGGCGTTTTGCAACAAAACAACTTCACGCAAATCCATCATAGCAGCAAGGCCAGGATTGCGCCAATCCGTGACCCGCCACCGATCTAGAAAACTGCGCGCAGAGAGCGTCGAATACTGCTGCGATAAGGCGAGGCTGCCGTAATACAGGGCCAATTCGATCAGATTCGGCCAAATCTCGCCTGTGGAAAAATCGTCGAACTCTTGGTTCAAAAAGCGCGCCAAGGGTTCCACCTTGCCGCCTTCATAGTTGATGCAAGCGATCAAAAGCGTCACCAAACGCTGATCTGAAGGACTTTCAAATGGCACCGAGGAAAGTTCCCCCAAGGCCGTCTGCGCATGTGCCATCGCCGCAATCGCATCGCCAGAGGTTAATCGCCCCATCGCCTGATGCAGCGAAATGTAGAAAACCAATAGCGGCACCTTGGCCATTTGATAGTGATACCGCGCTCGGCGTGCCAAGTCTTCGGTTTCAGCAAAGCGGCGTTTGCGCGCAAAAAATTCTAAAACCGCGTTGTGAAAACTGCCACGTGCCAAGTGATCGTCGAGCGAGAACTCATCGAGTAGGCCGAAGATTTGTTTCAGCAAAGCCTCGGTGACCTGCACATCCTCATAGATCAACATGACCAATCGAAAGGCACGAAATTTCAGCGAAAATGGTGTGTCAGGGGCAAAAACAAGTGTGGGATCATTGGCGGCTGGGCCCAGCCAATCGGCAATCAACCGGCGTGCGAGGGTCATATGGCCGCGCTTTAACGCCTGCATTGCATGACATAGCATCAGGGTTTCTGAAGACTGGGTCAGGTCTTGGGGAAAGCCAGACAAAACCCTGTCAAAGGCCACTGACCCGTAGATGTGAATGAAAAAATCGTCATGCCCACGGTTCAGCGCTTGCAAGGCAAGGTCAAATCTTTGCGCATTTTGATAGGCGATAATGGCATCTGGTAGGCGATTTTCGGCTTCAAAAGCTTCGGCTAAGCGAACTGCCTCTTTTGGTGTACGGCTCCGTTTTGAAATTTCGCCCTGCACGGCTCCTTTTAATTGATCAGCAATCTCTTGGGGAATTTGATCCGGTAAAACTTCCAGCATCGACAAGGCCAGATCGTCCGCTGCCTCTAATGCCGTTGAAAGCCGTACCAAATCGGCGGGCTCCAAATTTGCAGCAATCTCGGCCTGCAAGAAACGCACCATTGTTTTTTTGCCAGCAAATCGACGGCCCAGCAAAAGTGGCCAGCCTGCTGTTTGGGCAAACAGATCTGCGGCCGATTTTGGTCCCGCAATCTGGGCCAATTCGTCTAGGCTAAAGGCCATATCGTGACTGCCAAGCCGCAAGACAGCGCCATAAATCTCAGCGCGATCAAGGCCGGGCAAATGAACGTTGGGGCGCTTGGCCAAGATGATGCGGCTTTGGCCAGTCAAAAAATCGGCCGGCAAATCTCTGCAGTTGCCCGTGTTTGGGATATCCCAAAGGCAGATTTTTTCTTTTGGATTTGGTGGGTTTAGCCCGCTGTGAATTGCCAAACCCAAAACGTCAGCAATTTGGGCCAACAGGACCGACTTGCCCATGCCTGCCACGGTTTCCAGCATGACAATTGGCATTTGAGATGCAAGTATCCGCTCGATCAGGGTCGTTCTAAGACTTGTTGTACTTCGATCCAGGATCACTCTCCGGCCTTCAACAGTCGCGTTTCTATTTGATCTACATTTGTGGCTCAGTCTCCAACGTGGTCAAATCTGAGCGCAGAGCCGAACCTTAGGGCAAACCATAGGTAGGGATGTTAGAAAGATCTATGACCCAATCGGCCATAAGCCAACACATCTGATCGCTAGAATGGCGGCTTGGAACGAACCTATTCGCGCGCACGGCGATTGGGATTGCGTTAACTGACCCTGTAGAGTGCCCCCTTGAAGTGGCCCATCGAAGGGGAAAGAGTAAACCCCACTTTTTGCAGGATGCGCAGATAGCCGGAAAGTACCGTAGCTGGCTTAGAAGAGACTTCCAACGCGTCATCTTTGACGCGGTATAAATGGTTAGGCAGCTGAATGTCGCGCTGGAGGGGTCCCCCAATTTTTGGTTTCTTGGACTTGCGACCAGCCAACAAAACAAACTTGCGACATTGTATGTTGTGTGCCCCCGCAACCATTAAGACCCTACACAAGCCACCGTCCGCGGTGGCTTTTGCATGTGTACTTTCCAGTGCGAAATCCAAGATCGATGCCAAGGCGCCGAAGATGCGCACTTCGGCATGGCCGCGTGTTTGACCTGCAGAAATATCAATCCGCTGGATCAGGCTGCGCAGGATGTCGGTCGCTTGGGGCTTGGTGTCTTCGTCTTGCAGCAGGGTCTCAAGGTCGTTGACTTTGCGGCGGTAGAGTTCGCCCAGATTGGGGTGGATCTCAAGCTTGGGCGTTGGGTCTGCTTGATTTAAGGCACGTTCCAGATCGCGTTTGCGGGCTTCTAGGTCTGCGAGCTTTTGGCGGACAATGCCGGGATCGCCATCACCTTCGAGGATGAAGGTTATCGCACGCTCAATGCTGCGGGTGACCTTGTCGAGGTCTTTGCGCAGCGCATC
>CAIMWI010000068.1 GCA_903845215.1 uncultured Rhodobacterales bacterium
GACACAAGGAAGGTCTTGAAGAAGAGATAAAGGTAAATTCGCTGCTTGTCGTCGCCCCGTTCCCATCCGGTTGCGGTCAACTTACGGTCGGCGGCGACCAGATAGAAATCTGTGGTCCATTTTGACGCGGCGGATTCCATCCCATACCACAGCGCAGGCTCCCCCCATGCGGGGTCTAGCTTTAGCATCGCCTCTTTGAAGGGCGGTTGCATATCGCCCGCCTCACGCGCACCTTTTTTGAACAGGCTGATGCTGCCGGGCACGGTGTAGTTGATGCGCGTTCCCGCCATGCCGGTGTTCTTGTCGGCTTGCATTTGGGCAAGGTCTGTCACCAAGGCGGCAAAGGCGCCTTCGGGTGGGTTCATATGGTCAAACTCTGGGTTGGCGTGAAACCATGCGGTCAAGGTTGGCGAGGATTTTGAGAACCCGTCATGCTCGACCGAGCGTTTCAACATATAGCCAATCGGGATCAAAAAGGTCAAAAGCACGAAGACCAGCAGCGGAAAGACCAGCAAAAAGGCCTTGCGCTTTGAACGGGCCTGAGCGGCAACAAGCGCCTCGCGCAAGGGCCGGCCATCGGCGGTTTTCAAAAGCTCTGGTGTGGCCGGGATCATGCCGCGCTCCTTTTTGTGCAAATTGGGCGCGGAGATTTCCCCCCGCGCCCTGCTTTGGGCTTTGGCCCGATTATTGCGCCAACCAAGCTTGGAAGCGCTCGTTCAGTTCTGCGTCTTTGTCGACCCAGAATTCTGCCGATGAGAGCAAAGCGTTGGTCAGGTTTGCAGGCGCGGTCGGCAGGTGCGGTGCCATCACGGTCTTGCCATCTTTGTAGATGATCTCTTCAACCATCGACGACTTGCGTGCCGGGCCGTAAGAGATTTGCTGTGCCGAAGCCCGCAGGCCTTCGGTCGATGTGGCGAAAGCGATGAATTCCATCGCATCGGCCATGTTCGGCGCGCCCTTCGGAACAACGAACATTTCGTTTTCATAGACCTGACCATCCCAAACGATCTGGAAGGGCTTGCCTTCGTTCATCGCAGCGGCGAACAGACGGCCGTTGTAAGCGGTGGTCATGACAACTTCGCCGTCCGCCAAAAGCTGCGGAGCCTGCGAGCCTGCTTCCCACCAAACAACTTCCGACTTGATGCTGTCGAGTTTCGCGAAAGCGCGGTCAACACCCTCGGGGGTCGACAAAGTCGCGTAGACGTCACCAACCGGCACGCCGTCACCGATCAAAGCGAATTCCAGAACGGCCTTAGCACCTTTGCGCAGGCCACGCTTGCCGGGGAACTTTTCCAGATCGAAGAAGTCGGCAGCCGTCGCCGGAGCTTCGCCGGTGAACTTGGACGAGTCATAGCCGTAAACGTTGGCCCAGATGTCGGTCGACACTGCGCATTCGGTCACAGCGCCAGCCAAGAAGTCTTCAGCGGCAGGGGTGCCGTCCGAGCCGGCGGGCAAAGAGGCGATGTTGATCGGCTCTAGCACGCCTTCGTCGCAAAGACGAATACCGTCGGCATATTCAACCGAGGCCACGTCAACAGTGACGTTGCCAGCTTCGACCATCGCCTTGATCGCCGGAGCGGGGTTGTCGCTGTCGACCATGATCGTCGCTTTGCCGGTGGCCGCAACGAAGGGCTTCACAAAGGCTTCGGTTTGGGCTTCGCCATAAGCACCGCCCCACGACATCACCGTGATGTCGGCGTTTGCCGCAAAGGCAAAGCCGGTCAGCGCGGTGGACAGAATTAGGATCTTCTTCATGCAACTCTCCATGTTGTACGCTAGTTTGGTTTCTTGCAGTTCAGTTTCTTGGCAGCCAAGTGTTCAACGACACTTCTCAAGGGTCAAGCGCACGGGCATCTTGAGGATGCCAGCCGACCTTGATCTTTTCGCCCGGCACAAGGACACGCTGGCCTTGGGCGTTGCGGGCTTTGATGACGAAATCTTCTGATCCGGCAACGCGCAGGCGCGTGCGAAACAAATCGCCCATGTAGATGAATTCCAGAACCTCTGCGTCGATCGTATGCACGCCTGCGGGCATCATCTCGGGCTTGAATTCCACGCGTTCGGGGCGAATGGACACGACGGTATTGGCGCCGATCGTGGTGACATTGACGGGGGTCGCGTCAATCACCTCTCCGGTCGCCAGCCGTACAAGACAGCGCCCGCCGCTGATACCTTCAATAACCCCCGGCAAGCGGTTGTTTTCGCCGATAAATTGCGCGACAAAGCTGTTGTCGGGGCGTTCGTACAGGTCTTGCGGCGTGGCCAGCTGCTGGATGCGGCCATCGTTGAAGACGGCGACACGGTCCGACATGGTCAGCGCTTCGCCCTGATCGTGGGTGACGTAAACCACCGTTATACCAAGGCTTTCGTGCAGGTGCTTGATTTCAAACTGCATATGCTCGCGCAGTTGCTTATCCAAGGCCCCCAAGGGTTCGTCCATCAAGACCAAGGCCGGATCAAACACCAAGGCCCGCGCCAAGGCGATGCGCTGCTGCTGGCCACCCGACAGCTGTGCTGGACGCCGGTTTAGAAAGGCCCCCATCTGCACCATATCCAAGGCGCGTTTCACCTTGGCTTCGCGCTGGTCACGGGCCATGCCGCGCACTTCCAGCGGGAAGGACAGGTTTTCGCCCACTGTCATATGCGGAAAAAGCGCATAGTTCTGAAACACCATCCCGATGCCACGCTTGTGCGGCGGCACTTGGTTGATCGGGCGGCCATCAAGGGTGATCCCGCCGTGCGTGGCCGTTTCAAACCCAGCCAGCATCATCAGGCAGGTGGTCTTGCCCGACCCCGACGGCCCCAACATCGTCAGAAACTCGCCCTTGCCAATGGCGAGGTTCAAATCCTTCACGACCAGCGACACGCCATCGTAGCTTTTTTGCACATGATCGAACACCACAAAGGCATCCCTTGCGCTCTTCTTGCCACCCAGTTGAGCGCCAGACTGTGTCACCATCTTCTCCCCATCGTCCTGGCCGTTTGCCGACCTTCTTCCTTACAAGTTAAGCCGTTGCCTAACCTGATTGCAATTGGCTTACCATCCTTCAAGGCTAGCCATGGCAGATGCCCATAAATCGGTCTTTTTGCGCCGAATTTGCCACCGGGAACGCCAAATCGATGAGAAACTAGGCGATTGGCGCGCGGTGGGGTTCAAATCTTTGCCCGATTGCAAACAATCCTTTCGGCCATGCCGCGCGATTCGGTGTCACACAAGGCTGCAACCGCCTCAAACGGCAGGGATAACACAGGACTGTCACGTCGTTGTCGCCCGAAGGCCTGCGGTATCGACATGGTTATTTGGAAAACCCGGCCAGATTGGTGCGGATGAAAGGACTCGAACCTTCACTCCGGTTAAGGAACAGCGACCTCAACGCTGCGCGTCTACCAATTCCGCCACATCCGCACTGATCCGGCTCGGGTGAACGCGTGATAGCGAAGGGCGTTGGCGAAGGAAAGGGGTATTGTGCGCCATAGACAGCGCAAATCCGCGTAACACTGGACGAAAGCGGCAAGGGGCGGTAATTGGGCCTATGCCGCAGATCACCCACCTTACCGGCCTTGCGCCCTATGCTGAAACCTTGGCCGCGATGGAACAGCGCGTGGCGGCCATTGCCGCGGGCACGGCACCCGAAGCGGTTTGGCTTTTGGAACACCCGCCACTCTACACCGCAGGCACCTCGTCGCGGGTCGAGGATTTGACCGACCCCACCCGATTTCCTGTGTATGTCGCAGGGCGTGGCGGGCAGTATACCTACCACGGCCCCGGCCAACGGGTGGCCTATGTGATGCTGGATCTGAACCAACGCGGGCGTGATGTGCGCCAGTTTGTCTGCGCGCTAGAAGCTTGGGTGATCGGCACCTTGGCCATGTTTAACGTGAAAGGTGAACGCCGTGCTGGCCGCGTGGGAGTTTGGGTAACACGCCCTGACAAAGCCCCTAACCCGGACGGGTCGCTGCGCGAGGACAAAATCGCAGCCATCGGTGTCAAATTACGCCGCTGGGTCAGCTTTCATGGCATTTCGATCAATGTCGAACCCGACCTGAGCCATTTTTCCGGCATCGTGCCTTGCGGCATTCGCGACCACGGCGTCACCTCTTTGGTCGACCTGGGCTTGCCGGTCACAATGGCCGATCTGGACGCTGCCCTTTTGGCCGAATTTCCCCGCCATTTCCCCGCTTAGCGCTGATCGCATTTGGGCAATAAACGACACAAGGTCGATTTCGGGATATGCACGCTTAGGCTGTGCCGTAAGGACATCTGCAAAAAAGTCACGCAAGCCTGACATTTTCTGGGCTTAGCCCCAAGTCTGACATTGCTCTGGACACGGGCTCAAACTAGATAAGGCTGCAATCGGGGCAGAGTCACCTTCGACCGCGCGCCGAACCTGACACGCAATACACGGGAGACGCCAATGGCTGACGCAGCCCTCCATGGCCACGACCATGACCATGAGCACAAAGGGTTCTTTACCCGCTGGTTCATGTCGACGAACCACAAAGACATCGGGATCTTGTACCTGTTCACCGGCGGGCTTGTGGGCCTGATCTCGGTCATCTTCACCGTCTATATGCGGATGGAGTTGATGTATCCCGGCGTGCAGTACCTGTGCACCGAAGGCCTGCGCTTTGTGGCTGATGCCAGCACGACCTGCACGCCAGACGGCCACCAGTGGAATGTGATCATCACCGGACACGGCGTGTTGATGATGTTCTTTGTGGTGATCCCCGCCCTGTTCGGCGGCTTTGGCAACTACTTTATGCCGCTGCAAATCGGCGCGCCAGATATGGCGTTTCCGCGGATGAACAACCTATCTTACTGGATGTTTGTGGCTGGGGCTGCACTTGGCATCATGTCGGTCTTTGCGCCGGGCGGTGAAGGCGGCACGGGGGCGGGCGTGGGTTGGGTTCTTTACCCGCCGCTGTCGTCGAAAGAAGACGGCTATGCGATGGACCTTGCGATTTTCGCGGTTCACCTGTCGGGCGCCTCTTCGATCCTTGGCGCGATCAACATGATCACCACGTTCCTCAACATGCGTGCTCCAGGCATGACGATGCACAAGGTGCCGTTGTTTGCTTGGTCGATTTTTGTCACCGCTTGGCTGATCTTGCTGGCCTTGCCGGTTCTGGCCGGTGCGATCACCATGCTGCTGACCGACCGCAACTTTGGGACCACCTTCTTTGATCCCGCCGGTGGCGGCGACCCGATCTTGTACCAGCACATCTTGTGGTTCTTCGGCCATCCGGAAGTTTATATCATCGTGATCCCGGCCTTTGGCATCATCAGCCATGTGATTGCGACCTTCTCGAAAAAGCCGGTGTTTGGCTATCTGCCGATGGTTTACGCCATGGTGGCCATCGGGGTGCTGGGCTTTGTTGTGTGGGCGCACCACATGTACACAGTCGGCATGTCGCTGACCCAGCAAAGCTACTTTATGATGGCCACCATGGTCATCGCGGTTCCGACCGGTGTGAAGGTGTTTAGCTGGATCGCCACAATGTGGGGCGGGTCGATCGAGTTCAAGACGCCCATGCTTTGGGCCTTTGGCTTTCTGTTCTTGTTCACTGTCGGCGGCGTGACGGGGATTATGCTGTCCCAAGCGCCGGTCGACCGGATGTATCACGACACCTATTATGTCGTAGCGCACTTTCACTATGTGATGAGCTTGGGCGCGGTCTTTGGCATCTTTGCCGGCATCTACTTCTGGTTTGGCAAGATGTCAGGCCGCGAGTATCCCGAATGGGCGGGCAAGCTGCACTTCTGGGCGATGTTCATCGGTGCCAACCTGACCTTCTTCCCGCAACACTTCCTCGGCCGTCAGGGCATGCCACGCCGCTATATCGACTATCCGGAAGCCTTTGCCTACTGGAACGAAATCTCGTCTTATGGTGCGTTCCTAAGCTTTGCTTCGTTCGTATTCTTCCTGGTCATGATCTTCTACGCGATGTTCTTCGGTAAAAAGATCACTGTTAACAACTACTGGAACAAATACGCCGACACGCTGGAATGGACCCTGCCCTGCCCGCCGCCCGAACATACGTTCGAGCAACTGCCCAAGCGGGAAGACTGGGACCACGCGCACAATCATTAAGATCAAAGGCCCCGGGAAACCGGGGCCTTTTGCTTTAGGGGGTGGTCACGCCTTCCTTCCACGGTCACAAAACTTTGGGCGTGCCATCACACAGGCGTCACGCCGTCACGTCATCCTGAACGCCCATTACAGGCATAAGGATTTTATGATGCTGCGCACAACTCTTCTGGCCACCGTGGCCGCTTTGGCCGGTCTTGTGGCCCACGCCGAGCCCTTTACCTTCGTCGCCATGGGCGACACCGCTTATGGCGATCCGGCAGAGGTTTATCCGCAATTTGAAGCCCTGATCAAAGCCGTCAACGAACATGCCCCGCTCATCGTTCTTCATGTCGGGGATATCAAGTCTGGCTCGACCCCCTGCTCGGACGAGAATCTGCTGGCACAACTGGCCTATTTGAACAGCCTTTCGGCACCGGTTCTTTATTCCATTGGCGACAATGAATGGACAGACTGCCACCGCAAGAAGGCAGGCGCCTTCGACCCGTTGGAACGTCTGGCCTTCCTGCGCAAAAATTTCTTTGCCGCTCCCACCACACTTGGCGCGGTCAAATCACAGGTCGCCTCGCAGGCCGCTGATGGCTATCCTGAAAACACCCGTTTGGTGGTGCAGGATGTGACCTTTGTCACGGCACATGTCCCCGGTTCAAACAACAATTTTCAAATCCGTGACATCACCGCTGTCAGCGAGTTCATGGCCCGTGATGCCGCCAATGTAAAATGGCTGGAAGACAGCTTTTCCGCCGCAAAACAATCCAAGGCGCTGGTTTTGGGCATTCAAGCCAATATCTTCGAATCCAATTGGAATACCGCCGGCGACGAAACTTGGGAGCCCCATTCAGGCTTTGCGAATTTTGGGGCCAAGTTGATCGAACTGTCGGCTGCTTTCGGCAAGCCGGTTTTGTTGGTTTACGGCGACAGCCATGTCTACAGCCAGACACGTCCCTTCCCGATGGGCGCCCCGAACGTGCTTGCCCTAGAGGTTCCCGGCGAGGCGCGGATGGATGCTGTTGAAATCACCGTCGATACCGCGACTTCGGGCGTTTTCTCTGCCGCTTTGATTGTGAACCCGGCTTTGGTTCAGCCCTAATCCTGCGCAGGCTATGAAAAGGCGTGCGAAGGCCCGCCTTTTTTTCTTTGACATCGGGCTTGGAAGCGGCGATCTGCGGGCTAAGATTGATCAAAGCTTAGATGGTCACAATGCCTTACCAATGGTCGCCCTCGCACCCATCCGCACCGCAACGCGTCACACTTTGGGCGCACCAATCGCTTAGCCCCAAAGGGTTTGTAGGTTTTGTGGGCGTCACAGCCGCAATGCTGGCTTTGCCTTTGATCACGCAGATCGGCCATCCCGGATTATGGGTGCTGCTTCCCTGTCTGCTGGCGGCCCTTGGCGGAGTTTGGGTGGCGCTGGCGCGCAATGCGCAAGATCGCGGTGTCATCGAGGAACTGGTGCTAACGGCAGATAAGGTGACCTTGACCCGCCACAGCCCGCGTGGCCAGCGGCAGGACTGGCAGGCCAATCCCCATTGGCTGCGCCTGACACTGCATGAAACGGGCGGGCCTGTGCCGAAATATCTGACTTTGTCAGGCGGCGATCGGGTGGTGGAATTGGGGGCGTTTTTGACCGAAGGTGAGCGGATCACCCTGAAAGAAAGCATCGAGCGGCAATTGCTGCAGATGCGCTAGGCGCGGTGGCGTTGCGCCAAGGTCCGGAGCGCTGCGCGCCCTGCAGACCTTGGCGTTATATTTGGGCACATATGAAAGACGGGTGCGCAGGCTTTAGGCAAGGCGGGCTTTGATAAGCGCACCGACCGAGCCAAAATCCATGGATCCGGTGTATTTCGTCTTAAGAACCGCCATCACACGTCCCATGTCTTTGACCGAGGTGGCGCCAACGTCAGCCACGGCGGCGAGGATGGCGGCTTCAACCTCGGCCGGGGTGAGTTGTTTGGGCAGGAACTCTTCGATCACTTTGATCTCGGCCGTTTCTTTATCAGCCAGATCTTGGCGCGCACCCTCAAGATAAACTTTCACCGATTCTTGGCGCTGCTTGACCATTTTGGCCAGAACGGCCAATTCATCTGCGTCGCTGATGGCCGTGCCTTCGCCGCGCAGGGCGATCTCACGCTCTTTTATCCCGTTCAGAATCAGCCGCAGTGCGGACAGGCGATCTGCCGCTTTGGCCTTCATCGCCTCTTTGATTTGGCCCATCAGATCGTCACGCAGTGCCATTTTAGCCCCCCATTTACGCTTTGGGATCACCTTATCTGTCACAGCCGCGTCACGCAACCAAGGCGCACAAAATCAACCCTCTGAAATCACGGCATATTCTTAAATGCGCGTCACCTTGACCCCACAGGCCACAGCCCTTAGGTTCCCCCCGTTTGCCGCCCCCCGCCCTTTGGAGTAGCCCCTATGTCTTACACAGCCGAAAAACCCACAGCTTGTTTGGCCCTTGCCGATGGCACGCTGTTTTTCGGCCATGGCTTTGGCGCGCAAGGTGAGACGGTGGCCGAGCTGGTCTTTAACACCGCCATGACCGGCTATCAGGAAATTATGACAGACCCCTCTTACGCGGGCCAAGTGGTGACCTTTACCTTCCCGCATATCGGCAACACCGGCATCACCGACGAAGACGATGAAACATCAACACCCGTGGCTGCGGGTATGGTCGTGAAATGGGACCCGACCGAGCCGTCGAACTGGCGCGCCACCGGGGATCTGGTGGCGTGGATGGCTGCCAAAGGTCGGATCGGCATTGGCGGGCTTGACACCCGCCGCCTGACCCGTGCCATTCGCCAGCAAGGGGCCCCGCATGTGGCGCTGGCCCATGATCCTTCGGGAAATTTCGACATCGCCAAGTTGGTGGCCAAGGCGCGCGCTTGGAAGGGACTCGTTGGGCTTGATCTGGCCAAGGATGTGTCTTGTGCACAATCTTACCGCTGGGACGAGCAGCTTTGGGCTTGGCCCGAAGGCTATACCAAGCGCCAAGGCCCGGGTCTGCGGGTTGTGGCTGTTGATTACGGGGCCAAGCGCAACATTTTGCGTTGTCTGGCTTCGGTAGGATGCGAGGTGACGGTGTTGCCCGCCTCTGCCACGGCAGAGGATGTGTTGGCGCTGAACCCTGAAGGCGTGTTTTTATCGAACGGCCCGGGCGACCCTTCGGCGACGGGGGCCTATGCTGTACCGATGATAAAAGGCGTGTTGAAAGCCGATCTGCCGCTGTTTGGCATTTGCCTTGGCCACCAGATGCTGGCTTTGGCCTTGGGGGCCACCACAGTAAAGATGAACCACGGCCACCACGGGGCCAACCATCCGGTCAAAGACTTGACCACTGGCAAGGTTGAGATCACCTCGATGAACCACGGCTTTACAGTTGACAGCCAAACCTTGCCCAAAGGGGTCAGCGAAACCCATGTTAGCCTATTTGACGGGTCAAACTGTGGCATAGCGGTAGAAGGTAAGCCGATTTTCTCGGTGCAATATCACCCCGAAGCTTCGCCTGGACCGCAGGACAGCTTTTATCTGTTCGAACGTTTTGCCCAAGCCATGCGTGCCCGGCGCGTGGCTTGATGGTGGGCTGCAAGGCAGGTCATTTCCATTTAGACGCGATATAGATGTGAATTTTACGATTTCTTTAATCTGATCTTAACCTTAACGCGGTGATCCTCGCCGAAAGGCCCCCCCATGGGCCCAAGGGGATTTAATGTCGATCGCGCAGCGTATGCCCACCTTGCGACCCAGCTTAGTGGCCTATCCGTCAGGCCAAAGGATACTTCACCCCTTTCGCCCCGAACCTGCGCCCGGCACCCCGCCTGACGCCGACGAAGGCGAACAGCGCTTGGCGACCACATTGCTGCGCGATGGCCTTGTGCCGCCCCACCAGCTATTGGCCGCCCTAGCCCATGTGAACGATGGCCCATCTCATCGCCTGATCGAGGTTCTGCGAGAGCGCAATTGGATCGACGAAGCATCTCTTTTTGCCGCTTTGCAACGACAGACGGGCCTTGGGCGCGCTGATTTGGCAGCGCCGTTTGATCCTGGCCTTATGGACCGCTTGGGTGTGACATTTTGCCTGACCGAACGCATGCTGCCACTGCGAAGCATGGGGCGGGCCACCCTTATCGCCGCCGCAAATCCTAACAGTTTTTTACGGCACCAGCGCAAGTTGTCAGAGGTTTTTGGCCAAGTTCTGCCTAGCCTTGCCCCCTCTTCGCAGATCGAGGCGCGGATATTGGCCGCCCGCGGCCCCGCGTTGGCACTGGCGGCCGAAATGACGGTGCCAGCACATCTTTCATGCCGCACCTACCGCAAGGCCAGCCGTGCCACCTTGTGGCTTTTGGCGCTGGGTGCGGGGCTGGGGTTGTTGGCCATGACGCCGGTGTTGTGGGTTTTGACACTGTGGGCGGTGCTGACGCTGGCCTTTTCGACGGGGCTAAAACTTGCGGCCTTTGTCGCCAGTTTGCGCGCCCCCCTGACCGAGGCCCCCAACCGCGCGCATTTGGCGCGGTTGCCCACCGTTTCGATCCTTGTGGCCCTCTACAAAGAAAGCGATATCGCCGCACGTTTGGTCCAACGCTTGGGGCGCCTAGACTATCCTCAGGCTTTGTTGGATGTCGTCTTGGTGGTGGAAGAGGAAGACAGCCTTACCCGAGACGCCCTCGCACGCGCGGGTCTGCCAGGGTGGATGCGCGTGGTGGTCACACCCAAGGGCAAGGTCAAAACCAAGCCGCGCGCTTTGAACCATGCCCTGACGCAATGCTATGGCACCATCGTGGGCGTCTATGATGCCGAAGATGCGCCCGCCCCCGACCAGATCCGCAAAGTGGTGGACCACTTTGCGCAAAGGGGGCCCAAGGTGGCCTGCCTGCAAGGCGCGCTTGATTTTTACAACCCCACCAAAACATGGCTGGCCCGCTGCTTTACGCTGGAATATGGCAGCTGGTTCCGCGTGGTATTGCCCGGCTTGCAGCGCTTGGGCCTGCCGCTGCCCTTGGGCGGCACCACCCTATTTTTCCGCCGCGAAGTGCTGGAAAAACTAGGGGGATGGGATGCCTACAACGTCACCGAAGACGCCGATCTGGGGATTCGGTTGGCCCGCTCCGGATATCGCACGGAAATTCTTGCCTCTACCACGATGGAAGAGGCCACCTGCCATGCGCTGCCTTGGGTCAAACAACGCTCACGCTGGATCAAGGGCTATATGATGACCTATATCACCCATATGCGCACCCCTGCCCGCTTGTTCCGCGATCTGGGGGCTTACGGTTTTTTGGGCTTTCAAATCTTGTTCTTGGGCTCCATCAGCCAAGCGCTGCTGGCCCCGGTGCTTTGGTCGTTCTGGGGTTTTTGCCTTGGGCTTGGACACCCTTTATCGTGGGATTTAAGCTATCAATCACTTGTCTTTATCACGCTGGTTTTCATGGGGTGCGAGGCATTGAACGTGGCGATTGGTTTGGTTGGCTTGCGACGATCTGGGCAAAAGATCGCGCCCTTTTGGGTGCCCACGCTGGCACTGTATTTTCCACTGCAAACCTTTGCCGCCTATAAGGCCGCCTACGAGATGTTGGTTAAGCCGTTCTTTTGGGACAAAACCTCGCACGGGGCGTTTCACCAAGCGCCCCGTTTTTAGCGCATTTTCAAGGCGCCCGCATCCACCCGCAGGCGGGTTTCATATGCCTTTGAGATATGTGCTCTCAAAGCCTCATAAGCGGCATCGCCATCGCGGGCCGCAATCGCAGCCACGATCCCATCATGTTCGGCCAGCGCGGGGACATCGCGGCCAACGGCTGCAAACGAGGTGTTGGTCATAAAGGCCATCGAACGGTGCACCAGATCAAGTTGCTGCACCAAAAAGCGGTTGTGGCTGGCCAAGTGAATTTGCTTGTGAAACCGTTTGTTGGCGCGCGAAAGTGCCCGCGGATCACCGCCCAAAAGGGCCTTATCCTCGGCCACCATAGATTGCAAAACGCGCACCTCCTCCTCGGTCGCATGGCGGGCGGCCAAACGTGCGGCCAAGCCTTCCAACTCGGTGCGCACGGCGTAAAGTTCGGCCAGTTGGTTGTGATCTAACGAGGCCACGATCAAACTGCGCCCATCGCGGGTCAGCATGGCTTGGGTTTCCATACGCTGCAACGCCTCGCGCACGGGGGTGCGGCTAACACCGAAGCGATCCGCAAGTTCAGATTCCACCAAACGATCACCGGGTTTGTAAAGCCCGGCCTCAATCGCCTCAAGGATCAATGTATAGGCGTCTTTGGCCATAGGAACCCCTCAACTTTGCACCAAAGCCTAGCGAAGCACAGCCAAAGGCACAACCCATGGACGCCAATCCCCAAGCGGGGTAGTAATGCCCTATGCGCGATGATTTCTTGCACGTCAAAACTTGGGTCTTTGACCTTGATAACACGCTTTACCCGCCGCAGTTTCGCCTGTTCGACCAGATCGAGGTGAAGATGACGGCTTGGGTGATGCGCGAGCTTGGCGTCGGTGCGACCGAAGCCAATCGCCTGCGCCAGCAGTATTGGGACACCTATGGGACGACCTTGGCAGGACTGATGCGCGAACATGGCGCTGACCCTGCCCCCTATCTGAGCGAAGTGCATGACATCGACTTTAGTGTGCTGCCAGCCGATCCGCCCTTGGCCGCAGCCATTGCCGCCCTGCCAGGTCGGCGGATTGTCTACACCAACGGCAGCGCGCCCTATGCGCATCAGGTGCTAAAGGCGCGCGGGTTATCTGGCCTGTTTGACGCGGTTTATGGCATTGAAGAAGCGGGCTTTTTGCCAAAACCGGAACGGGCCGCCTATGAAGCGATCTTTGCCATCGATGGGCTTGATGCGCAAAAAGCTGCGATGTTCGAAGATGATGCGCGCAATCTAGCAGCCCCCCATGCGATGGGAATGCGCACCGTTTATGTGGCGCCCAAGCCCCTTAAGGCGCTGCATATCCACCACCACACGGACGATCTGGCAGGATTTCTTACAAAAGTGATCTGAACCCTTCGCTTTGGCCGCCGCGCGCCTTAGATATCAGTTGAACACAGGTGAGCCATGCGCAAAACAACAGATATCCTGATTTCGGGCGGCGGTGTTGCGGGCCTGACGGCGGCGGCAGCTTTTGGAGCGGCGGGGTTTGACGTGACCTGCGTCGAGCCCACGCCACCCGTGACACAGGCCGCGGCGCCCGGGGCAGATCTGCGCACAACGGCCTTCCTGACACCCTCGATCGCCGTGCTAGAAGCCGCTGGCCTGTGGCATCGTCTTGCCCCACAGGCCACCGCTTTGCAAATCATGCGCATTGTCGATGCGGGGGGGAAACGGCAAGAACCACGCCAGATCAAAGATTTTGACGCGCGCGAAATGTCAGACCAACCCTTTGGCTGGAACCTGCCCAACTGGCTTTTGCGCCGCGAGATGCTGGCCCGTCTGGAAGAGATGCCCAATGTCGCCTTGCGCACTGGCGTGGCAACGACAGCCCTTCTGACCCGCGAGGACGCGGCTTTGGTCACCTTGTCAGACGGCGGGCAAGTGGCGGCGCAGTTGGTCGTGGCGGCGGATGGGCGCAGTTCGACCATGCGCGCGGCCGCAGGCATTGGTGTCAAAACCTTGCGCTACGGGCAAAAGGCGTTGACCTTCGCCGTTACCCATCTGGTGCCCCACCAGAATATCTCGACAGAAATCCACCGCTCGGGCGGGCCCTTCACGCTGGTGCCCCTGCCCGATATTGACGGCAAGCCCGCCTCTGCCGTGGTCTGGATGGAGCGCGGGCCCGAAGCCCAGCGCCTCTTCGCTTTGTCAGAGGCCGATTTTGAGGCCGAGATCAATGCACGCTCGTGCCTGATCTTGGGGCCGCTGACCTTGGCCTCTAAACGGATGGTCTGGCCCATGATCGCGCAACTTGCCCATGCCATGTCAGGCCAGCGCGTGGCACTGATGGCCGAAGCGGCCCATGTTGTGCCCCCCATCGGCGCACAGGGTTTGAACATGAGCTTGGCCGATTTGGCCTGTCTGCTGGAATTGGCAAAAAGCCACCCTTTGGGCAGCCCCCAAATGCTGCAAGCCTATCACCGCCGCAGGCACGCCGAGGTCACAGCCCGCGTGTTGGGAATAGACGCGCTGAACCGCGCCTCGATGGCAGAGGCCCCTTTGCTGCGCGATTTGCGGGCTGCAGGGTTGAACCTGCTGCACGGCTTTGCGCCCTTACGGCGCACCCTGATGCGGGCGGGATTGGGCCTACGCTGACATTGCCCATCATAGAGGATAGGGCCAAGCGCCTTGCGGGCGTGTGGCCTGCTTAACCCTTCTTAATAGCGTGCGTCAGGCAGGCCACAAAAAGCGTCGATCGGGCTGTGGTGGTTCCACGGCGCGCGGCCCAACAAACATTCGACCACGGCGCGCTGCATTGTTGGCATCGTGGCATAGGCATTGACGTAAGCAGGCGCACGCGGCGCATCATACAAGTAATAGGGATAGCCAAAGGAGATCATGAGGGTCGGTATCTCATGCCAATGCCGCGCCATCGCCGCCTCAAAGCTTTCGGTGATCTTCAGCCAATCGAGGAAAATTCTGCCCCGTGTTAGCAAGGTTTCCTCGCCAAAAAGGTAAATCATCAGGTCGTAATCGCCAGCATTGGGTTGGGTTTGCGCATTGTGCAACGTCACATCAAGCCCTTCGGCCCTAAGCATATCGGGCAGATCAAAGGGGATAGCATGGGCAAAGAAGGGCACAAGGATGCCTGACGTCACCACCAAGACACGCTTGTGCTTGGCCAAAGACAGCGGCAACAGCCCGTGCACATCCTTCACCAAGGTCGGTGCGCGCTGGGTGATCTCTTGCGCAATAACCGCATTTTCGGGCCGCGCCAGCGCCGCCTTGTCTACCTTGGCCACACCCTTATGCAGCCCCGCCCAAGCCTTTAAGCCCAAGATGCGGGTCAAGGCGGCATCCAACCTTTCGGCACTGATGCGACCATCGGCCACCGCCGCCGTAATCAGCGCCACATCTGCCACCGCATCGCGCGAAAACAAGATGATGTCGCAGCCGTTTTCGATGACCTCTGGCAGCATTATGTCACGAGAGGCCCAAGACCCAAAACCCGCCATGGGCGTGGCATCTGACACAATCAGCCCGTTAAACCCCAATTGCCCGCGCAAAAGATCAAGGTTCAAGGCCTTTGACACGGCAGCAGGGCGATAGGCCTCGACGCCTGCGTCGGGGTTTTGCGCCAGAATAAACGATGGCAAGGCGATATGGGCAGACATCACCGACATCACCCCTTGGTCAATTGCCGCGCGGTACAAGCGGCCAAAACGCGCCTCCCATTCGGGCATCGACAAAGGGTTGATCGTGGTAAGCAAATGCTGATCGCGGTCATCATACCCTTCACCCGGCCAGTGCTTCACCGTCGCAGCCACCCCTGCCGACTGAAAGACATCTATCTGCGCCAGGGCTTGCGCTTGGATATCATCAACGGAAGACCCAAATCCCCGTGTGGCGACAATGGCGCTGCGAAAGGCGTGGTTGATGTCAATCACCGGAGTGAAAGACCAATTGATCCCAATAGCGCGCGCCTCTTGTGCCATGATGCGGCTGATGGTGCGGCTGGCTTGCAGGTCGTTCACAGCAGCCAAAGCCAAAGGATTGGGCACTTGGGTTCCAACGGCCAGCGACATCCGGCTGCCCTCTAAATCGGCCGAGATGAACAGGGGCACTTTGGCCGAACCCTGCAGCGTGTCAACGAAACGGGCCTCAAACTCGATATCAGGCGAAAAATTGCGCGTGATCCCCGCAGGTTTCAGCTGGGCCAGCAACGCCAATTCATCTGGATTTTGACCCATCGAATGAAACACAAACAACTGGCCGATTTTTTCAGCTAGGGTCATCTGCGCCTTGGTAGAGATGACCCAATCAATTGCGGCCTGATCCAGACCAAAGGGGGCTGCGCGTAAAAGGTCAGTGTTCGTCATGACAATCCTTGGGAATCGCTGAAGCTGTGCACCAATAGACCCTGATCGCCGCACTTTGCAAAGCCCACACTGGCCAGATTGCAGGGTGCAAGGAGGTAATCGAAAGAATGGCGATGGGAACGTTTTGTTTTGCGGATGGCTGGGCAGAAACGTCTGGGATCAGACCTTTTTTGGTGACCAAAGAGCCTGCTGCACAAATCCCACAAGCGATCCACTTTGTGGTTTGGTTGTACGACATGAGAGGGATAAGCCAAGCACACAGATCGGCGTACAAGACCCTCAATCGGCTCTCAGCCAACGGGGCGTTTAAGGGCCAAGGCAATGTCGATGGAATACATCGACCTTCGGGGGACGCGATCCCGATGCCCTGAAAAACCTGATCCAGTTTGTGGAAGACGACCCGCAGCGATTTGATGCTCCCTATGGCCTTGTGCGGCCAACCCTGACAATCACCGACGAAAAAACAGGCCCCGAAAACAAGATCATCCAGCGTCAATTCGTTGCCACGTTCAATCGGGCTAGGGCAACAGGCCTATCCCCTTTCAGGCCGGACCCGTAGGTTTTATGACTTGCGTGATCGGGCTATTTGGATGAGGATCGTCATCACCCTAGAAAAGCAAAGATCTTCAACCTTGCCAAGAACGCTGACACTTTGATCGCACAGATCGAGAGATTTAACCAATAGACCTACCTTTGTCAAAAATGATGTCAAAGAACTTGCCACGCTTTGGAAAGTGAGAGATGCTGCAAATGAACGGAATGAACATATTGAAACGCACCTCACAGTTTTTCTATGAGAAGTCTAATTTAAAGACGGCAATTCTTTGCACCACAATTTTTGCTGCCTACATAGCCTTGGTTATGAGCCGTCAAGCCATTGGCTTTGATGTTGCAAACAGCAGTGTAAAATCGCTTGGTATGACGTTTGGCTTTCAAAAATCTGATATTATTTCATTTTTTCAGTTGCGCACTGAAAAGATGATGTCTGCCTATATAGGATTCAACCTAATATGGGATACAATATTTGCTTTGATCTATGGCGTGATGTATTCAGTTTGGCTATCTTTATTGCTTAAGGCATCTGCAAAAGAAATCAGCTTCATAAACTTAATTCCATTTGTTCAAGTTCTATTCGACTGGTCAGAGAACTTTTCTTTGGCTTACTTGGCACAGCAGTATTTATCAAATGAAACGATCAGTCAAACAATTGCAAAACTTTCATCTGTTTTTGTCATGATAAAATGGATATCTTCCGGCTTGACGTATTTCATGATTATCTTGGCAATAGTTTTTTTGATTACAGGTCGCTTCAAAAAGAAATGATGAAAACATCGACTTGCTGCTTGTGATGAAAGGGTTCGAACCCATATGGCCGGTCCAAATCCGTTCACACTTTCGCCATACCCGTGACGATTTGGTCACCGATTGTCATGCCCTTAATGGACACGCCGTCGCTAACGCGCAGGCCCGCAGCTGCGAATGCGGCCATGACTGCGCGGTGTCGGGCCGTTGAATTTGCGCCGAAGGGCTTGACGCTTCTGTATCGAGACAGCGAAGCTTGGGGGGCTGTCACCAAGCCGTCACGTCAGCACGGCACAAGGCGCCTTGGGCCTACACAGAACAGACGGCCTGCGCGTCGCCGCGCCAAAAGACACAGGAGATGACGATGTTTGACGCAGACGATGCCGGCTTTAACCTTGTAAGCGGTCGGATCATGACGCCGCATGGCCTGATCGACGGCACGGTTGCTGTTGAAGCAGGCCGCATCGTTTCTGTGCGCGCTGGACGGCAGGTTGGGGCAAGTGGCGTTGATTTCGGCACAGACTTCCTGATCCCTGGCATCGTCGATCTGCACACAGATCACATCGAACGCCATGTCTTTCCCCGCATGGGCGTGATGTGGAATTATCTTAACGCGCTGATGGCCCATGACGGGGTGGTGATCAGCGGCGGCACGACCACGGTGTTTGACAGCCTGTGTGTTGGCGAATCGATCAAACAGCCGGAACGGTCGACCATGCTTGTTCCGCTGGTGGCGGCCTTGGAGCAGGGGCAGAAAGACAACCTATTTCGCGCCGATCACCTGCTGCATCTGCGCTGCGAAATCTGTGACCCCGACACCATCGCCCTAACCGAGGCGCTGATCCAAAGCCCGCTGGCGCGGGTGGTTTCGGTGATGGATCACACCCCCGGTGATCGCCAAAGCCCCGATGCCGAACGCTGGCTGGTGCATATGGCGCGCGAACTGGGCCTTGATCTGCCCGAAGCCCGCGAAAGGATGACCGAGTTGCTGGAACGTTCGGCACGGGTCGGCGCGCAGGTCCGCGCCCATGTGGTTGCACGCGCCCATGCGGCGGGCCTGCCCATCCTTAGCCATGATGACCGCAGCGCAGCGCAGGTCGATCAAGCCAAGGACGAGGGCGTCACCGTTTCGGAATTTCCCACCACGATGGAAGCTGCACGTCGCGCACGCACGCGGGGTGTGGCCACGATCATGGGCGCGCCCAACCTGCTGCGGGGTGGCTCGCAATCGGGCAATGTGGCGCTGCGCGACGTGTTGCAGGCTGACCTGTGTGACGGGCTTTGTTCAGACTATGTGCCGCGCAGCCTGTTGGATGCAGCCTTCATGATCGGCGAGGATGACACCCTGCCGCAAGATTTGACCAAGGCCGTGGCCATGGTGTCAGACATTCCCGCGCGCATGGCAGGCCTGACAGACCGGGGCCGGATCGAGCCCGGATTGCGCGCCGATCTGGTGCGGGTGCGGCGGATCGGGGTGCATAACCATGTGGTGGCCGTGTGGCGGCAGGGGCGGCGCGTGCTTTAGGCCGCGCGGCCCAAAGGCACCAAACCCTTCGAATAGATCATGGCCCCATGGCGCAGGCGCGCCAACAAATCCATGTGCTGCTTTCGCAGGCCAGTCCCGCAATTGTGGGAATTACCCCCCGTTGCGCAAGAAAAAAGGTTGGTCCCGCAGAAGGGCTTCTTTGCATATTGTTTTTGAGGGCGAGAACAAGGAACACTCGTCCCGGTCACATTGGAGAACTGCTTTGCCCAACATATCAATCGCTGTTTGAACGTGGCCTCAAGGTGCTGGTCGAGGGGGTATCGTCGGCCTCTGGCGGATTGGTACATCGCCCATGGCCTGCCGCCCAAAACCGCCCAGCGGTTGGTGGCCGAGACGTTTCGCGGCATTGCAGAGGTGCTGCTGCAAGCGGCAGAGCCGCTGGACGATATTGTGCGCGGTGTGACAACCCCCGGCGGTATCACCGAAGACCTTGTCTCGACCCTGATGGCGCAGAACGCCTTGGGCGCTTGGGATGCGGCGATGGACAAAGTTTTGGCCCGTATCGCCCCTGACCGCGCCAAAGGCCCGGCGCCAAAATGACCGTCCCTGCCCATCCATAGTTACCATCAAACAGGGTTTCAGACGGCGGAATTTTGTGGTACGGATCGAGTATTAGGTCGAAAAGTGTTGGTCACAAACAAAGTGTTTTAGAAGCGCAAAGAAGGTTTCATTTTCATGTCAGACAAAATTCCTGCCTATGTCATCAACTTGCCGGCAGACGTGGATCGCCGGGAACTTATGATTGAACAATTTGCAAAACTAGATCGATTCCAGCTAAGGATTATGAACGGGTGTGTTGGAAGTTCCCTTCCGGATACGGTTGCGTATGCGTTAACTCGCGATAAGAATTGGAAGTCTAACAAGGGGGCCCTTGGTTGTTTCTTATCCCATGTTGCTGCTTGGGAGGCTATTTCAAATGAACAACAACCTGTTTGCGTTGTCTTAGAAGATGACGCCATCGTCACGGCTTTGGGCAAACTGGACCAGTTGATCCTTCCCGACGACGCGGAAATAATCTTTGTGAATGACAGAATGTCGCCAAAGCAGGATGAAACGTCCATTCATGCCCTGCCGATGTCGGCAGCTCTTCAGGAGTTAAACCGGAGCCGGAAAGGCGCAGGATCGGATGGTTATCTTTTGACACCAGCAGGCGCTAGAAAGCTTTTGTCTGATTGCGAGGAAAAGCTTTTCTTCGGACACGTAGATGGCCGACTGCTGCGCTATGCATCGACGGCTGAAGACTTAGATGCTTTACACTCGGAAAGCTGGATCAGAGCCGTGGTGGAACTTCACCACCACCACACTTTGCTTCCCAAGCTAGGTCTGCTGCGTGCTTATGTAACTTCAGTTCCGCTTGTATGGCATCGAGGTGGGTCAAGCAGCCGAGTTCGAGAAGATTCAGCTCCGGCCTGGGGAGAAACGCGTCCATCGTGAGCGGGAAAGTCGTGGCAATTTTGGAAGGCGCGAAGTATTTAGACCTTGGTCCGAGACCAACGTTTATCAAAATCAAAACCTCTCTGAACTCACTCCAAAACCTGCATCCAAAGGCTTCCACCGAGGTTCGGGACAGGCGCGCCATAGGCTGACTCAAGCTTTGGGCGGTGGTGTGTCAGCCTTGGGCGAGACGTTTTGAGCAATTTCCATGTCTGATTGTCTTTATGTTGAAAATACATTTACAAAAACTCGCTCTAGACTACCGTCGAGTGCCGCTTGACACAAGTGTTCAGGCAGCGGACGAGGGGTTGGGTATATCGTCGTCGTGCGCAACATCTGCAAACCGCATCGCCCGCAATCCAAGGACCTCTTCATGACCCAAACCGCCACACAAAACCGGCGCTTCGTCTTGGCAGAGCGCCCTGTGGGCGAACCCAGCCAAAACACGCTGTGGCGGGAAACTGTCGCGCTGCCATCGGTTGGCGCTGGGGAAATGCTGCTGCGGGTCCAGTATCTGTCGTTTGACCCCTATATGCGCGGCAGGATGAGTAGCACCCCCTCTTACGCACCGCCAGTTGCCCTGGGCGACGTGATGGTGGGCGGTACGGTGGCGCAGGTGGTGGAAAGCCGTTTGGCAGGCTATGCGGCGAGAATTTCGGCAAAACTGTGATCCGCCTTGGCCCTAGCCGCTAACCGCGCGCCTTTTTTGGCACATATACTCAAGGGGTGCAGGGGCGAGCCCCCACTTTGGGCACAGCTAAACCGCAATCCCCGCCTTTAGCCCGTCAAACACGGCCTCTTCTGCCGTGCGCGGGCTAAGGCAATCGCCAATCATCCGCACATCTATTCCCATGCCCAACAGGCTTGCGGACAAGTCATCCACGCTTTGATGGCCAAGCGCTAGCACCACGGTGTCAACCCCCACCACCTCGATCGCGGCACCGCTGGCGGTGTGTTGCAGATAAACGGTGTCCCCCGCCGTACCATATAGTCGCGCATAGGGCCGGATTTCGACCCCCAGACCATGCAAACTTGCAGCCATTGTGTCGCGCACATAAAGCGGCAAGGATTCCCCCGCATGCGTTCCGTTTACGGCCAAGGTCACCTGCGCCCCCGCCCGCGTCAGGCGTTCGGCCAAGCCGGGGCCGATCCAGTCACAGCGCCAATCGGCCACCACGACCTTTGCGCCGGTTTTTACCTTGCCCTCCAGCACATCCCAAGCGGTGACGATCTCGATTTGCCCGTCGGTGGGCAGGTCCGGCACATAAGGCCGTGCGCCGCTGGCCAAGATGACCACATCGGGGCGCTCTGCAGCCACAAGTTCTGCCGTTACCCGCACCCCGCGCCGGATAGCCACCTGCGCCAGTTCCATTTCGCGGGTGAGGTTGGTGACGATGCCGCCAAACTCGGCACGCCCGGGCAAAAGCTGCGCTTTGAGGGCTTGGCCGCCTAGGTGGGGGGCGGATTCGTACAGCGTGACATGATGCCCACGTTGGGCGGCAGTGGCCGCGGCTTTCATGCCCGCAGGCCCGCCGCCCACCACCATAACGCGCTTGGGCGAAGGGGTGGGCTGTACGGTGCCATAAGCCAATTCGCGGCCCGTTTGGGGGTGTTGGATGCACGACACCGGCAAGCCGCGATGAAAATGCCCGATACAGGCCTGATTGCAGCCGATACAGGCGCGAATGTCATCAACTGCGCCGCGCGCGGCTTTGTTGGGCATTTCGGGATCGGCAATCATGGCACGGGTCATGCCGCACATATCGGCTTGGCCCGCGGTCAAGATCGCCTCGGCGATCTGGGGTTGGTTGATGCGGCCCGCCACAAAGACCGGCACCTTTAAGACGCGTTTAAAGACGCCCGCATCAGGGGCGACATAGCCCGCAGCAAAAGCCATGGGTGGGGCGATATGCACGGCGCCCCCGACACTCGCCGAAGTGCCCGTGGTGACATTCACATAATCCAGATGCGGTTCCAGCGCGACCGTTGCGATCACGGCCTCGTCCAGCGTTAGGCCTGCATCGTCACGCTCGCCGCCGCTGATGCGCAGGCCGATCACAAAGCCGTCGTCGGTGGCGGCGCGGATGGCCTGCAGCACTTGGGCCAAGAACCGCTGCCGGTTGGCATCATTGCCACCGTAAGCGTCTTGGCGCAGGTTTAAGCGCGGGTTTAAGAACTGCGCGGGCAGATAGCCATGGCTGGCCACCACCTCTACCCCGTCCAGACCCGCTTGGCGCATCCGCCGCGCGGCACTGGCGTAGCCTGCGATGATCTCGTCGATCAGCGCTACGGGCAGGGCGCGGGGCATGACGTGAAAGCGTTCGTTGGGCACGGCAGAGGGGGCATAGGCCACGGCCAGCAAACCATCGGCACTTTCCATAATCTCGCGCCCCGGGTGGAACAGTTGCGAAAAGATCGCGCACCCCTCGGCATGGACCGACTCGGCCAAGGCCCTGTAACCTGCAATGCAAGCGTCCGTCGTCGCCATCAACAGATGCGAGGTGTAGCGCGCCGTTTCATGCACCCCCGCCACTTGGGTGACAATCAACCCCGCTCCGCCTTTTGCCCTTGCGCGGTGATATTCAATCAGGGCGGCGTTGACTGTGCCGTCGGTGGGCAAGGTTGTGTCGTGCCCCGTCGACAAAATGCGGTTGCGCAAGGTCACCCCCCGCAGCGTCAGGGGCGAGAAGAGATGGGCAAACTGCGGCATGGACATCCCCTTATGGTCAGCCCCGCAGGCCTAGATCAGCGCGCAGGGTTTGAAAAGGGCCAGCTCCTTATCTGCAAGGATTTCTAGGGCCACAGCATTGGGCTTGGAATATTCGTTCCAGACTGTTAGCTTTGTCCAAAGAGACTGGAAAGCCCATGGATCAAACGCCTACACCGCATCCCGCCGATTTGGCCGACGATCTAGCAGGCCCGCCCGCCTCGGTCGAAGAATTTCGCGCCCGTTTGGCCGATATTCTGGATGATTTGCCGCGCCGCCTGCGGCAATGCGCCGATCACATCGCCGCCAACACCGACCGCATTGCTGTGTCTACCGTGGCGGAACTGGCGACAGGGGCCGATGTGCCGCCCTCGGCTGTGATGCGCTTTTGCCAGATTTTGGGCTTTTCGGGCTTTTCCGAGATGCAGCGCCTGTTTCGTGAGGCGTACAGCCCCGGTTGGCCCGATTATTCGACACGGTTGAAAAACCTCAAAGAGGGTGGGACGGGCAGCCCATCCGCCCTTTTGGCCGAGTTTATCGAGGCGGGGCGGCAGTCGTTGGAAGCTTTGGCGAAATCGGCTGACGAACTGGCCTTGCATCGGGCGGTATCGGTGCTTGCAGGGGCGGATACGGTGCATATCGTAGGCCTGCGACGTGCCTTTCCTGTCGCAAGCTATCTGGCTTATGTCTTTGAAAAAATGTCTGTTCCAGCCATGTTGCATGACGGTGTGGGCAAGCTCGATCACCGCTTTGCCCTACGCCCCAACGATGCCGTTTTGGCCATCACCTTCGCGCCCTATTCTGAAGAGACCCTGACCCTTGCCCAAGACGCCAGGGCGCGCGGCTTGCCGGTTGTGGCGCTGACAGATCGGATGACGTCGCCCTTGGTGCGGTATGCAGATGCGATTCTGACCGTTCCAGAGGTGGATTTTGGCGCTTTTCGGTCCTTGTCAGCCACGATTGCTATGGCTATTGCGCTGGCAGTGGCGATTGGTACGGCGCGCGGCGGCTAAAGGGTCAAGAAAACCCTTTGCCATTGCAGAATTTTTAGAATAAAAATTCCAAAATTGCAGTCCGGCCCCTGAGTCTTGGCCCTGCGCGAAGTTGGGAGCCTTGGCCATGAAAACCCTTGATGTCATCACAATTGGCCGATCTTCGGTTGACCTGTACGGTGCGCAGGTGGGGGGGCGTCTGGAAGACATGGCCTCTTTCCAGAAATATGTCGGCGGATCGCCCACCAATATGGCAACGGGCACGGCGCGCTTGGGCCTGAAATCGGCGTTGATCACGCGGGTCGGCAACGAACATATGGGCCGCTTTATCTTGGAAGAGTTGGCCAAGGAAGGCGTGGATACCCGCGGTGTAAAAACCGATCCAGAGCGTCTGACAGCACTGGTTTTGCTGGGGATACGCGACGAAAAGCAGTTCCCTTTGATTTTCTACCGCGAAAACTGTGCCGATATGGCGCTGTGCGAAGACGATATCGACGAAGGCTTTATTGCCCAATCCCGGTCGGTCGTGGCCACGGGCACCCATCTGTCGCATCCCAAGACCGAGGCAGCGGTGCTGAAAGCCCTGACCCTGGCACGCAAACACGGCGCACGCACGGCGTTGGATATCGACTATCGGCCAAACCTGTGGGGGCTTGGAGGCCACGGTGACGGCGAAAGTCGCTTTATCGAAAGTGCCAAGGTCACGGCCAAATTGCAGCAATCGCTGCACTTGTTTGACCTGATCGTAGGTACGGAAGAAGAGTTTCACATCGCAGGTGGCACCACCGACACCATTGCCGCTTTGCGCGCAGTGCGGGCTGTTTCCAAGGCCACCTTGGTGTGCAAGCGTGGCCCCATGGGTGCGGTGGCCTTTACAGATGCAGTGCCAGACAGTCTGGAAGACGGCCAAACCGGCCCCGGCTTTCCGATTGAAGTGTTTAACGTTTTGGGCGCTGGCGATGGGTTTATGTCGGGCTTGCTCAAAGGCTGGTTGGATGATGAACCTTGGCCCACGGCACTCACCTATGCCAATGCTTGCGGGGCTTTTGCCGTCTCTCGCCACGGCTGCACGCCCGCCTATCCGTCGTGGGAGGAAATGCAGTTTTTCCTAAGACGCGGCATTGTGAACAAGGCTTTGCGCAAGGATTTGGCGTTAGAGCAGGTGCATTGGGCCACCAACCGCCGCAAGGTTTGGAAAGAGGTGAAGGCCTTTGCCTATGACCACCGCATTCAGCTAGAGGATTTGCCCGGTGCCACGCCGGAAAAGATCGCGGCGTTTAAGGAATTGTGCGTAGACGCTACGTTGGATGTGGCGCAGGGCCGCGAAGGGTTTGGCCTGCTGTGTGACAGCCGCCTTGGGCGCACCGCGCTGTACCGTGCGGCAGGGCAAGGGCTGTGGATTGGCCGCCCAGTAGAATGGCCCACCTCGCGCCCACTGACGCTGGAACCCGAAATTGGCCCCGATTTCGGCGGCCTGTCGGAATGGCCCTTGGAACATGTCGTCAAGGTTTTGTGCTTTTGCCACCCCGACGATTCCGAAGAGATGCGTGCCGCGCAAGAAGACACTGTCACCCGCCTTTTTGCCGCCTGTCGGCGCAACCGGCTGGAGATGCTGTTGGAAATCATCCCCTCTAAAGTCGGGCCTGTCGATGATCTGACCAATGCCCGCCTGATCCATCGCTGGTATGATATTGGTGTCTTTCCTGATTGGTGGAAGCTGGAACCGATGCAAACGACGCAAGCTTGGGCCGCCACCTGTGCCGCGATCGAGGCGAATGATCCTTATGTGCAAGGCATCGTCATTTTGGGGCTGGGCCAGACCGAGGCAGAACTCGCCGCCTCGTTCCGGCTTGCAGCCCCCTTTCCGCTGGTGAAAGGCTTTGCCGTGGGCCGCACGATCCACGCCGATGTCGGGCGCGATTGGATAGCGGGCAAGATAGATGACGCAACCGCCGTGGCCACGATGGCCGCCAATTACCGCCGTTTGGTGGGGTATTGGGATGACGCCCGCAATGGGCAAGGAGCCGCAAAATGACCACGATCCGCCTCACCGCTGCCCAAGCCATGGTCAAATGGCTGTCGGTCCAGATGACAGAAGAGGGGCAGCCCTTCATCGCCGGCGTCTGGGCCATCTTTGGCCACGGCAACGTGGCAGGCTTGGGCGAGGCATTGCACGGCATAGGCAAAGCCTTGCCCACTTGGCGCGGCCAGAACGAGCAGACCATGGCCCACACGGCCATTGCCTATGCCAAAACCATGAACCGCAGACGGGCCATGGCGGTGACCTCGTCGATCGGGCCGGGGGCGACGAATATGGTCACGGCGGCGGCTCTGGCGCATGTAAACCGCGTGCCGGTGTTGCTTATTCCGGGCGATGTCTTTGCCAGCCGCGCGCCTGACCCCGTGCTGCAACAGGTCGAAGATTTTGACGATGGCACCGTGTCGGCCAACGATTGCTTCCGTCCCGTCAGCCGCTATTTCGACCGCATCAGCCGCCCCGAACATCTGCTGACCGCCTTGCCCCGCGCCTTGCGGGTGATGACCGATCCGGCCAACTGCGGCCCCGTGACACTGGCGTTTTGTCAAGACACGCAGGCTGAAGCCTATGATTACCCTGTCGAATTCTTTGACCCCAAGGTCTGGTACATCTCGCGCCCCGAACCCGATGCGCGCGAACTTGCCGCCGCTGTGGCTGCGATCAAGCAAGCAAAGTCGCCCCTGATCGTGGCGGGCGGCGGCGTGCTGTATTCCGGCGCCCAAGAGGCTTTGCTGGCCTTTGCGCGCACCCACAACATCCCCTTGGTCGAAACCCAAGCTGGCAAAGGCGCTGTGGACGGTGACGAAAAGCTGCACTTCGGCACGCCGGGGGTGACTGGCACCGCATGCGGGAACGAACTTGCGGCGAAAGCTGATCTGGTGATTGGGGTTGGCACGCGGTTTTCGGATTTCACCACAGGGTCGTGGACGGTCTTTTCTGCCCCCGGGCGTAAAATTTTGTCGATCAACGTGCATGGCTATGATGCGGCCAAACGCGGGGCCATGGCGCTGGTGTCAGATGCCAAAGTGGCGTTGGAAAAGATCGGTGCGGCTTTGGGGCCCACCCGCTTTGCCGACCCCGATTTTGCAGCCCGCGATGCATGGTTTGCCTTGGTCGATGGCCTGACGGCGCTTCCCTCTGGCAACCAACTGCCCAGCGATGCGCAGGTGATTGGCGCGGTGCAGCGCAATACGGGAAAATCCTCGGTCGTGATGAGTGCGGCCGGCACCATGCCCGGCGCACTCCACACGCTGCTTCGCACCGCCAAGGGTGGCTATCACATGGAATACGGCTTTTCGTGCATGGGCTACGAGATTGCCGGTGCAATGGGTGTCAAACTCGCAAGGCCCGAGGCGGATGTGATCTGCATGGTGGGCGATGGCAGCTATATGATGGCCAACAGCGAATTGGCCACAGCCGTGTTGATGGGCGTGCCCTTTACCGTGGTGCTCACCGATAACCGCGGATTTGGCTGCATCAACCGCCTTCAAAAGGCCACGGGTGGGGCGCCCTTCAACAACCTTTTGGCTGACAGTTATCACGTCAACACCGCCAACATCGACTTTGTGGCCCATGCAGGGTCGATGGGGGCCCATGTGGTCAAAGCGGCCTCGGTGCAAGGCCTTGAAACCGCCATGCAAGCCGCCAAATCGGCGCGTTTGCCCACGGTGATCGTCATCGATACCGACCCGATGCCGGGCACCGGCGGTGGCGGCAGCTGGTGGGAGGTGGCCGTGCCCGAAGTGTCGGCGCGCGCCGAGGTTCAGGCCGCCCGCGATGCCTATGTCGCGGGGGCAGCGCATCAGGCTTTGGTGCGCTGACGGTTTTTGCCATATCAAAGGGGTCTGTCATGTCACATTTGCTGCGCAAACCAACCGGCACCACAGGCAAGGTGCATGACATCACAGCCCAAAGTGCGGGCTGGTCCTATGTTGGCTTTGGCCTTTACCGCCTTGAGGCTGGCGAAACCGCAGCCGAAGTCACAGGCGACCGCGAAGTCATCTTGGTGCTGGTCGAAGGCAAAGCCCATATCACAGGCGCGGGCCAAGATTTCGGCGACATGGGCGAGCGGATGAGTGTGTTCGAAAAGACCCCGCCGCATTGCATCTACTTTCCCGCCGACACGTCGTGGAACGCGGTTGCCACCACCGCGTGTACCTTGGCCGTCTGCACGGCCCCCGCCAAAGGTGTCTATCCCGCCCGCCGCTTGGGGCCAGAGGGCATCTCGATGCTGCCGCGCGGCAGCGGGGCCAACACCCGCTTTGTCAACAACATCGCGATGGAAGGCCGCGACGTAGCCTCAAGCCTACTTGTGACAGAGGTCTTCACCCCCCAAGGCAACTGGTCGTCCTATCCCAGCCACCGCCATGACGAGGATGACTTTCCCCACATGACCTATCTGGAAGAAACCTATTACCACCGCCTGAACCCCGCCCAAGGCTTCGGCATCCAGCGCGTTTATACCGAAGATGGCAGTCTGGATGAAACCATGGCTGTCAAGAACCATGATGTCACCCTTGTGCCCAAAGGCCACCACCCCTGCGGTGCGCCCTATGGGTATGAGATGTATTACCTTAACGTCATGGCCGGCCCCTTGCGCAAATGGCGCTTTGCCAACGATCCTGACCACGACTGGATCTATAAGCGCGACACTCCAACCGCCTAAACCGCGCTATTTCACCGAGGCGCAAATACTCGCGGGGGGTCTGGGGGGCGGCACGCCCCCCAGCCGGGGCCGCCGCGCGCGCTTGGGCTTAGATTGTCATCTGCTGGCCCATCTCAACCACGCGGTTCGACGGCAGGCCGTAAAAGGCCGTGGCATCGGCGGCGGATTTGGATAGGCCGATAAAGATACGCTCTTGCCACAGGGGCAGGCCCTGATGGCGGGCAGACCGGAAGGTGCGGCGGTTCAAAAAGAAACTGGTCGTCATTATGTCAAATTTCTCGCCCCGCTTGCGCGCCAGCGACAGGCCGCGCGGCACATTGGGGCGCTCCATATAGCCAAAGGTCATCACCACGCGCACAAAACGGTCTGACAGCCGCTCGATGGTGACTTTCTTTTCATCCGACACCGTCGGGGTATTGGCCACCGTCACCGTCACAATGAAATTCTGGCTGTGCAGCACGCGGTTGTGCTTAAGGTTGTGCAACAAGGCCGAGGGCGCTGTGTTGGGATCTTGGGTCAAAAACACCGCCGTGCCGGGCACAGACATCGGCTGCGATTTGTCCAGCATGGCGATCAACTTAACCAGCGAAATGGCCGAATCCGCCGCCTTTTGCTTCACATGGTTGGTGCCGCGCACCCAAGACCAGATCAGCACACACATCAACGCCGCAATCGCCACCGGCACGTAGCCGCCGTCATGCAGTTTCATCATATTCGCGCCGAGGAACATCAATTCAACGACCAAGATCGGTGCCACAACCCCGATCACGGCCACCAGCGGCCATTTCCACGCTTTCAAGAACAGCACGAAAGCCAAGATCGTGGTGATCACCATGTCCCCACTGACGGCAATTCCATAGGCCGAGGCCAGCCTGCTGGACGACCCAAAAGCAATCACCAAACAGATCACCGACAGCATCAAAATCATGTTCACGCGCGGCATGTAGATCTGGCCGTGCTGGGTTTCAGAGGTGTGGCGAATTTCCAACCGCGGCAAAAGCCCCATTTGAACGGCCTGCTGCATCATTGAAAATGCGCCCGATATGACGGCTTGCGAGGCAATCACAGCGGCCGCCGTGGCCAAGATGACCAAGGGCAACAAAAGCACCGTTGGGGCCATCAAAAAGAACGGGTCACTGGCGGCGGCCGGGTTGCTTAGCACAAAGGCCCCCTGCCCCAGATAGCTTAACGCCAAGGCCGGAAAGACCAGAATGCTCCACGCCCAGCGGATCGGCGTGCGCCCGAAATGACCCATATCGGCATAAAGCGCCTCGCCGCCTGTCACTGCCAGAAAGACAGAACCGAGGATAAAGAAAGACCCAAGCTTGTGGGCCGCAAGAAATGTCAGCGCATGATAGGGGTTTAGCGCTGCAAGGATGTCTGTGTTGTCGCCAATATGCATCACCCCAAGGCCTGCCATGGTCAAAAACCACATCACCATAATCGGTCCAAACAAGATTGCGACCCGTTCGGTGCCTTGGGATTGAAACAAAAACAGGCCGATGATGATGCCCAAGGTCGCGGGCACCACATAGGGGCCAAACGCGGGGGCAACGATGGCCATGCCTTCCACCGCCGAAAGAACCGACATAGCGGGCGTGATCATCGCATCGCCAAAGAACAGCGAAATCCCCACAACGCCGATCGCAATCAACCACCCAGGCCGCCGCTTCAACGCTTGTTGGACCAAGGCCACAAGCGACAGCGTGCCGCCTTCGCCGCGGTTATCGGCCCGCATGATCAACAGCACATATTTGATGGTGACGATCAGCACCAAGGTCCAAATAAGCAACGAGACGATTCCCACCACCTCGGACCCATCCTTGCCATCCCATCCCGCGCCATGCAGGGATTCGCGCAACGCATAAAGCGGCGAGGTCCCGATGTCGCCGTAGACAACGCCGATGCAGCCAAGCATCAGTTTCCCAAGGTTTTTGGGCTTTTCATGGGTGGAATGATGGGGCTGCGCCGCTTGGGCAGGGGCAGTTTTGGGCTCGGTTTTGGCAGAAACCGGATCGTCTGTTTTGTTTTGTTCGTTCATGACCTGTGGCCGTGGACCTATTTCGACCGCTGCCTACACCCGCCGCAGTGCGGCGTCCAGCGATGCCTTTCGCGCTTTATCTGGTCGGCAAGGTTTCACCAAAGTGGCCAAATTTTTTTGGCCCGCTAGGCAGAGAGGGTTCTGCGAAACAAATGGTCCAGAAAGTCGCCTGCCGCGTCAAACGGGTCGTGGCCCGTGCCCAGCACGGCACGGACCTGCACGTCAAAATCGGCGTAATGCTGGGTTAATGACCAAACGGAGAAAATCAGATGCACCGGATGCAGGCGCGCCATCCGCCCTGCGTCCATCCAGCCTTGCAAGACGGCGGCTTTTTCATCGACAAGATCTTTAAGCGGGCCTTGAATGCCATCAATCAACCGCGAGGCCCCTTGCAGCACCTCGTTGGCGAACAGCCTGCTTTCGCGCGGATAGTTGCGCGACAATTCCAGTTTGCGCCGCACATAGGCCAGCATCTCTTCGATTGGGTCGCCCGCGGGATCGATCTGGCGCAAAGGGTCCAACCACGTTTCCAGCTGGCGCGACAAAATAGCCGCATAGACCGCGTCTTTTGAGGGGAAGTAATACAGCAAATTCGGTTTAGACAGGCCCGCCACCTCGGCGATTTGATCCAAGGTCGCCCCGCGAAAGCCTTGCTTGGCAAAGACATCCAGCCCCGCATCCAGAATGGCGAGGTGGTTGCGTTCCTGAATGCGGGTTTTGGGTTTGAGCATTTTGTCCTGGGCGAGCGCGTTCGGGGCAAGGGTTCCGCAAAACGCCGCAAGATGCAAACAGCTTTGCAAAGGGTCTGGTCGGACGGCCATTGGCGGCCTATCAAAAGCCATCCTCTGATGGAGAACGCCATGCGCCCCGCTTGCACCGCCACCCGCCTTGTCGAAGACGACCGCGTGATCGTCACCCGCTTTGACTTTGTCCCCGGGGCCGAAACTGGCTGGCATCGCCACGGCCATGATTATGTCATCACCGCCGTCACCGATTGCCATATGCTGCTGGAAGAACCCGGCGGCGGCACGCGGCGCGTCTTGGTGCCTGCTGGCACCGCGTACCGCCGCATGGAAGGGGTCGAGCATAACGTGGTCAACGACGGCGCCGCGCAGATGAGCTTTGTGGAAGTCGAACTGAAGTAGCGATCCCCCCTTGGGTGTGGCCGCCTTTGGTCTTAGCCCATCACCAAGCGGATCGCTTCCACCACCATTTTGTGGTCTTCCACCTGCGGCAGGCCCGACACCGTGGCCACAGCCACGATCCCTGCGCCTGCCACGCGCAGCGGCACCGCGCCGCCGCTGTCAGAATAATCGATAGGCGACCAGCCTTCGCCTTCCACCGTGCGGTTATGCGCGGCATGCCGCATCCCGATCAGCAACGAGGCCTGTCCTGTCATCAGTGCCGCATTCGACTTGCGCCGCGCCCAGTTGTCGTTGTTGGCCGAAGATCCGGGTAGGGCCGCATGAAAAAAACAGCGGCTGGCATTGCGGATATTGACCACAACGGGCGCTTTGCGCGCTTGGGCCAAGGCGACGATTGCGGTGCCCAGTTTCAGTGCCATGGCCTCGTCGAAATGCGGCAGGATCAGGCCCGCTTCTTCGGCCTCAAGCTCGGATAGGGTGGGGGTGGTCATGGGCGCTCCTGTAGAGGATGTGTTCGGGTGATCCTACGGCGACGGGAGGGGTTTGGAAATGGGTTTAGAACGCACCAATTCCGCGCAGGATCATGGTTTTCACGCTGTCGGTGGCCTTTTGCCAATCGGCATCGCTGAAGGGGCCTGAATTCAGGGTTTCGATTTGATGGCCGAAATCGGCGTAATGCTGGGTGGTGGCCCACAGCATGTACAGCAGATGTTCAGGGTCAACGGGCGCCATCTTACCCTCGGCGATCCAGCGTTCAATCAGGCGCACGCGGCCTGTGGTCCAAGCGCGCAGTGTGGTTTCCAGATAATCCTGAATGACGGGCGCGCGGTGCATCACCTCAAAGGCCCAGACTTTTGACCCGTTGGGATGACGGCGCGAGATGTCCATCTTGGCCTGAATATAGGCGCCAATCCCTTCGATGGGGCCGGGGGCTTGATCCATGCTGTCGGCGGCGTGCAACCAGATTTCGAAAATGTCTTGCACGACGCGGCGGTAAAGATCCTCTTTGGTGGGAAAATAGTAATGCAGATTGGCCTTGGGCAGGCCCGCCATATCGGCGATCAGTTGCATTGTGGCCCCGCCAAACCCCGCCTCGGCAAAAACCTTCTCAGCCGCCTGCAAGATCAGCGTTTCGTTGTGTTGCCGAATTTCGGTGCGGCGTTGAGATCGGGGAAGTTCTGTCATGGGGTAAGGTTCAGAATTTTCTTGACCGGTTGGTCAGGCTGTGGTGCGCTTTGGTCTGACCATACGGTCAGGAAAAGATTCGTCGCAAGAGGCATCAAGACCTTGGCGACCTAAGGGGAGACTGCCATGCCCGCACCCGGTGAAAACCTGCGCATCAATGCGGCGCGCCTTTGGGACAGCTTGGACCAAATGGCCCAAATCGGCCCCGGCCTTGCC
>CAIMWI010000069.1 GCA_903845215.1 uncultured Rhodobacterales bacterium
CATGGTGCAGGCCGTCACGGCCGCGATTGCGGGCGGTGGGGTTGGCGTTGGTGTGTCTGGTTCGGGCGCGTCGGCGACCAACCGCTTGGCGACCAATGTTTCGGCAATCGTTCTGTCGAGTTCGGTGACAGCGGCAGACGAGGTGACCATCACGGCCGCCGATGACAGCCAAATTGACGCGGTCACCGGTGCTTCGGCACTGGCGGCAAGCTTCGCCGCAGTCGGCATTGCCGTGGCGGTTGGCGTGGCGGATGCGACCAACATCGTGGAAAACCGCGTCACGGCGGAATCTCGGTCAAGCGATCTGGTGGCCTATGGCACCGGGGGCAGCGATAAACAGTCGATCACCCTAACAGCCTTTACCAATGCGACCCCAACGTCTTTCGGGCTTACAACCTCGTTGACGGCGGCGGATTTGACAGACCTGACTGGGGCGACTGAAAACGAAGACGGCAGTCTGAACCAAGCCGACATCGACGCTGACGCTGTCCTGCTGGCAAGGCTTTATGCCGACATGAACGCCGGCGGCGCGGGCATCGGCGGCCCTGCCTCGGCGCTGCGGGTCAGCGAAATTCTGGAGGCAACCCGGTGGGCGGTTGTCGACAGCACGTCGGGCAAGCAGTGGATTCTTGATAAGTCGAGCGGCAGCTATGTCGTGCAGCGCGTGTCGATCAACGCGCTGTCGCAGGCGGCTGGTCTTGCTGTCTCGGGCGGCGGCTTGGCGAACGTCGCAATGGCTGGCGCAGGTGCGAATTCGGTCAACGTGGTCAACACCGATACAGTTGCCCGCATTTCGGGCAACAAGACGGCCGCTGGAACGCGGGCAACGCAGGCGGGCGTGCATGTCGAGGCTGGCGCGCAAAGCAAGATTCAAGCCACTGTTCTGGCGACATCTTTGTCTGTTGCCGCAGGCGGCGGCGGGTCGGTCGGGGTTTCGATCGGCGCGGCCTTGTCCGAGAACTACATTGGTTACAACCTGTCGGCCGCGACACCTTCGGTGACCGATGCCAACGACACGGATACATCCGTTGCCGGCCGGACCTGGGCTGTCATTGAAGATGCGACTGTTGTCAGCAAAGGCGGCGCCTCTGAGGTGGTGGCCAATGCTGGACAGGCGATCAATGCCTTGGTGATCGCAGGATCGGGCAGTGTCGCAGTGGGCGCTGTCGGGATGGCTGCCGCCGGCGCCGGTGTCGGCGCGCGCAACTGGATCAACGCGGATACGGCCGCCAGATTTGCAGGTGACCTGCATGTGACCGTCGATAGCCTGACCCTAAGCGCGACGAACACTGCGCGGATTGATGCCATCGCAGGGGCTATCGCCTTCGCGGTGTCGGGTGGTTTGGCGGGGCTTTCAATCTCAATCGCCGCATCGGAAGCAGACAACCGGATCTTGTCGTCTACCACGGCCGAGATCACCGGCGAAGGTGACAGCACCTATGTCAGTGCCAGCGTCGGCGGTATTACGGTGTCGGCCATCGACACTGCCGAGATCAAGGCGCTTGGCGCCTCGGTTGCGCTGAGCATTGCGGTCGGGGCTATCGGCATTTCGATTGCAGGGGCCGGTGTCGGTGTTGTGAACACCATTTCAACGCGGACAGTCGCCAATGTGGGCGATGTGTCGATCTACACAGCCAGCGCCCTGTCGGTGACGGCTGATGGCAGTGCCACGATTTCGTCTGACGTCATTTCGGCCGCGGCGTCGCTGGCCGGTGGCGGTTTGGGCGGTGCTGCGGCTTCGGTTGGTGCTTCGGTGGCGCAGAACCTGATCGGCAGCTTTGGGCGGGCAGACGGCAAGCGCGCAGGGGCTTTCGCCTTGATTTCGGACGGCGCGCGCATTGCTACGGCGGCCAATGCCATCCGGCTTGATAGCGGCACGGTAAGTGTGCAAAACGGCACCTTTGCTCGTGCACCTGATGGCAAGCTTTACCAGTACATGGGCGAGCAAGCCATTGATGTCTCGCTGGCATCGCTTGATTTCGCCTCGGCTGCGGACTGGTTCCAAGTTGGTCGTTCCGCCGGCGTTGGGGCTGCGATAGCCTTGCCAAGCCCTTCGGTTATCACGGCGCTGCAGTCGGGTACGATCGTTGGCACCGACGACGGCAAGATTTACCGCTATTTCAAGCCTGCCGCGTCCACATCCATCGCATCGGATAAAGAAGATTGGGCCGTCGTCTTGACGACCACGCAGTTGGCCGCAGCCAAGACAGGTTCTGCGACTTTACAGCGCAATGACGTCTACCGCGTCGGCAATGATTACTACTTCTATCTTGGCAGCGGTTGCACAGTTACCGGCACCGCGCCCAGCCTGTCCTCGGCCGATTGGCTTCCCGCCACGGTGCTGGATGACAACAAAGTCTATTCCGACCTTACGACCGCCCAAGACATCCGCACAGGCGATTATATCCAAACCGGTGGTGCGGCCTATAATTACGTCGGTTATGCCAGCGATGGTCTGAACTGGATCGCGGGAAAAACTGCGAATACCGCATTGACGGCTTCGGGGCTTGATTTCTCGATCCCGTCGCAGGCCATTGCGCTGACACAGACCGACACGGTTGCAAGCAGTTCTGTGCAAGTGAAAGACACTGCGAGCTTTGTCGAAGGCGGCTTTGATCCGGGCTCGTCGCTTGTCATCGCGGGCACCCATACAACTGGCCAGAAAACCGGTGTCGAAGTTGATTTTACTGCCGGCCAAAGCGGCGAGTTCCGTGCCGGCGTTCATGATCTGACGTTCCGTTTGAACGGGTTCAATCTGGCGCAGGGCGATAAGGTTGAATTCATTGCCTATGATGCTGCTGGCAATGTGTTGGATTTCTCTTTTGCCAAAGACGATGCAGCGCAGCACAGCGTCACGTCAGTTGCAGGGCTTTACACAGTCACCGCGGGTGCAGGCACCGCCAGTGCCGATGCCGAAACGGCAGCGCGCGAAGGGTCAGTGCTGGTTCTTGTCAATGGTACGGTCGCCAAACTGGAGATCCGCTATGCTGGCACCAGTGGCAGCGTAGAGATCAGCGACCTGCAATTCGCCTTGGATCCAGCAACGAATGCAGCCTATTTTAACGGTGTGATTGCCGCACAAGCCACACATGTCAACGCAACCGCCACCTCGATTGTCCCCGATTGGTCGGAGGAAAAGGGCCTTTTGCTTCTTGCGCCGGGCACTTTCATTGACGCAACTGTGCCTCTGACCTCGGTTGTGACGATGGTGCAAGGGACGGTTCTGGCCGTCTTGGTCGAAGGGCAAACGCTTTATTACCAGCAGGTCACGACGCAACCTGTCACGGTGACGAACGACTACATCACCAACAAGACCTACGCCTCTTCGGGGGCCTGGGCGGATATCACCGATCAGGTCGTGCTGGCCTCTAGCCTGAAAGACGCCACCACCAGCGGCGTTGTGGTGGATCAGGGTGATCTGTTGCGCGTCACCTACAATGGAACGGATCGGATTTTCCGGCTTACCAGCGGGTCTTCGGTCACGGTCACCACAGATTTCGCCCGCGGGATCGTTGAGGGCAAGGACGTCTGGTCTTTGGCGTCGAATGCGACGACCAACACGACATGGATCCACGGCTCGGTGGTCTTGGATTCCCAAGGCCTGATGCGAGTTTACCAACAGCCGGCTTCCATCAGCGTGAATGTCACGCAAGATCCGGGTTGGACAGAGATGACTTCTGCCGCCCCGGGCGGTTCGTTCAACGCAAGCCTGAACTATCTGACCGCCGGACGCCAACTGCAGAACCTTGTCCCCGGGATGCTGGTCGCGGCCGCTGACGGGAATGTGTATCAGTACAAGACCACTGCGCCAGCCCTTAGCAACCAAGACCTGTTTGCAATCACCTATGCGACCGATCCAAACTGGGCCTCGGTCACCGGTGGTAACGCGGGTGGAGCGGACGTCACAGTCGCTGCGACGATGAATTCCAATATCACGGCAAATGTAGGATCGTTTGCTGTGGCCCTTGTTGCCGGCGCAGCTGGTACGTCGGGCGCAGGGTCGGGTGCCAATGCCTATAATGAAATCCAGTACGATACGGTCGCCGACGTTTATGGCGCGAGGCTAAGTGCCGCACTTGGCAAAATCACGATCACGGCAGAAGACACCAGCAACATTTCGGCGCATGTGGAATCTGCCGCCATTGCCGGCACCTATGCTGGGGTCGGTTCGGCCGTCGCGATCAGCGTGTCGCTGGCCAGCGCCTTGATTGGCGGCAACCTTCGCGCCTCGATGCGCGACAGCACGGTGACCGCGGCGCGCGCGCTTGACATATTTGGCACCGATGATCGCACGATCAACGTCGTCTCAACCGCGTCATCAATCTCGGCATCAACGGGCATCGGCGCAGCCCTGTCAGGGGGCGGTGCGAATGCGACGATCACCGACAATGGGGTCCGTGAGACGCTGTTGACCGGAGACGGCAGTCAATCTGTCAATGTGATAGGAGCGGTGCGCGTTCTTTTGACATCGCAAAGCGACCTGTCCGCGCAAATCACAGCACGGACCATCTCTGCCGGGATGGTCGGGATCGCGGTATCTGGGGCAACGGCGACGATCTCGGCGGGTGGAATCTTCCATTCGCGTGCGGAAGGCGTTGACGTCACCGCGGGGTCACTTTCGGTGCGTGCCGATAGGACTATGGCGTCGGGGGCCGTGGTAAAAGGCTTTGCGGTCGCCAGCACCATGGGTGTTGGTGCATCGGTCGCAGACATTGTGATCACCTCTGATGTCAGGGCTTTGGTCGGTGGGAACGGGGCGACATTCTTACTGGGAGCGTTGGACCTTGGTTCAAGCCTTGGGGCCATCGCTGGCAACGATCTGGTCGCTGTTGAGGCTTATGCCACGGGCGGCGGCATTCTCATGGGCGTGCAATCGACCAACGCGACGTCGACCAATCGCGCCGTTGTGGTGTCGGGCTTGTCAGGTGGGCAGTTCTTCGTCAGTGGTGCCCTGAGCCTTCGCGCAAATTCCAGCGGCCGACAAATGGCCACATCGCAAGGTTCTGCCGGGGGCCTGATCGGTATTGGCGCGGCTGACGCGACAGTCAACTCTTTCTCGAACGTTTCATCCTTCGTAGATCGGGATGTCATCGTGACCTATGCCGGGTCGATGTCGATTGCAGCCTCGGCCACGGATGAGAATTATCTCGAAATCGTTGCAGGGGCTTATGGGCTTGCCGCGGGCGCTGCAGCGCAAGGCACGACCAACGAAAACAGCACCGTGTTTGCAGGTTTTGTTGACGGAGTCTCGTCGTCTGATCGGGCGCGTGCGACGATTGGCGGCGTTTTGGCCATCGCGGCCACCTACCGCGCGGTGCCAACCGGCATCATGTCCACCAGTGCGTTCGGGGCCATTGCAGGGTCTGGCGCGTCGATCACCCACAATATCTCGGGCAATACGCAGGGTCGGATCGGCAACTATGCCGATGTAAAAGCGGGCAGCATCGATGCCATCGTGGGCAACGCGCTTCACGGTCACACCTTTGTCGATGCCAAGACCGGGGGCCTCGCCTCTGGCGCAAGTTCAAAGACCAGGACGGAGATCAACTTCACCGCGGAAATGATCATTGGCCAGCATGCCGAGGTCACGACGACAAGCGGCACTGGAAACTTCAAGGTCAAGACCGAGAACACGCTAGAGCAACAAGACCGCGTCAAACTGGTCACGGGCGGCGCTATTTCCGGCGCTGGGGCCTACGGCACCCTGACGGCCAACAACCTCGTCTCGCAGATCGTGGTTTCAGAGCATGCCCGTATTGCAGCCGCCGGCACGCTGGAATTCGAGGCGACTGGCATTGGCAACACCAACCTGCAATCTTACAGCGAAACCTTCGGCGCTGCGACCGTTGCCATTGGCACAGCCACAACCATCGTCACACCGGTGCAGCAAATCTTGCTGCTGGGCCAATCCAGCACGGTTGTCGAAGGCAACATTTACATGTCGGCCGGGTCGGATAAGAACTTGGTTCTGCCGAACCAGAACTATTCCTCGCGCGTCGATAACTTTGCAGGCTCGGCGATCCCGATCAGCGACTTGAAAACGGTGGCCCTCTATGAGGCCGACAACATCGTTCGCGTCTATTCCGGCGCGCGCGTGGAAGGTTTTGCCAACATCGACTTGAACGCCGATGGTTGGGGCGATGTCGGCGTGACAGGTGTTGCCAAGGCAACCAACTGGACATCGGCGCTGGGCAATGCGCTTGGCGGCGGTAGTGTCGGTTCGGGCAACGGGGCGCGGCGCGCAGAATCTTTTGGGGCGGTGATCGTCGACGGTGATATCGTCACCGGCCAGCGTCGCACCCGTATTCTGGTGACGAAAGTAGACTCAAGCGGTCAGACTGTGGTGGATGACGTCACGCCAACGGCGACAGGCTTTACCACGACAAAGGATGACAACGGGCAGCCGACCATTACCTTCACGCGAACCCAGACCGGCCTTGAAGCCCCGCAATTCATCGCCATCCAGAAGGCCAAGGCGGCTTTGGCGATCTATTCGGCGTCCAACAACCAAACGCTGAAAGGTTTTTACACCGACGAAATCAAGCGACTGGAAAGTGAGCTTGTGTCGCTTGGCTTGGGCGAACGTCGCGGCGATGCCGTCATCCCAATGTCTCCGGTGGTTGAAGTTGTCACGATAGCCCCTGTCAACGCCCAAGCTGGGCGCGTGCGGATCCTGTCTGACTATCTGCAGGGCAGTGGCACGTTCAACGTGCCTAAGAGCGCGCGGATCGAGATCTTGCACAATTCGCCCGCGCAGTTGGTGATTTCGGGGATGACCATCCCGATGTTCAACGGCGGCATCTACTTCAACGGCACCGATGTGACGTTTAATTCGGCCGATGCGGCTGCGGTCAGAACCAAAATCATGTCGGCGAACGAATTTGACCGCAATCAGAACAACCAGACCTATAACGGGGATGATGGTCTAGGGCGCGAATCCACCAGCACGCCGGCTGCAAACTTTACCTACCTAGACGGCACATTGGGCACGAACAACTCCACGCCCGAGATCATCGTCAAGGTTGGCAACATCGCCCTTTATGCCGACCCAAGGACTGGCGCGGTTCCACCGGCCCAGTCGATCACGATCAAGGGCAACATCATTGCCCCCACAGCCAAGCTGACGGTCATCAACCCGTCAAATGGCGGTTCGATCCAAATCACTGGCGAAGTTCAGGTCAAATCCCTGATTTTGCAGGCCAAGTCGTCCATTAGCATCTCGGGCGTGCAGCAGGCTCATGTCAGCGGCGATCCCGTTGGCGTATTTGCTGCCCAATATGGCGTTGGCACCAATTCGGCCGGGGTCACCTCGGTCGGTCAATATTCGCCACAAGTCAATGTGAACGCGCCGAACATCAGCGCCGAAATGGTCACGATTGACGCGGCCTATATCAACTTGAACGGGTATATTCAGGCCGGCAAGAAGGTCTTCAATCTGGAGATGACGGACGTCATCGTCAACCAGATCAAGGCCGCACAACGCGGTGGCGCGAACTATACAACAATCGAAGCCGCGGGTGCTGATGATTTCTCGCTGATCTATGACCGGCAGGCCGCCCAATTGATCGTCAAGCCGTTGCGTCCGGGTGGCGGCGTGGTCGATCTGACCGGCCGCATCACGAACACCGGCTATGGCCGTGTGGCCGCAAGTGCGGGCTATCCCGAGATCACGATCAACAACCAGAAACGTAACGCTTCCACCAATGTGCTCGAAAATCTCGACATGGGGCAGTTTACCACCAAGTGGACATTGGTGGTCGAAGATCTCGATGCCGACCGTCGCGGCGTTGGCAAGATCAAGATCGCTGACAAGCAGCAAAATGTGGCGTTGCTGTACACAGTGAACGCTGACGGAACGATCAAGAAAGAAACCGAACGCCTGTCTGGCGGCGGCTATGTTGTGTCGACCTTGGCCAATGTTGCAGCCATCCCAGACTACACCCCGCAGGCGGGCCTGCGTTATGGCTGGGCCATTGGCGAAGAAACGCGCACCCGCGAAACCGCGCGCTGGTCAGATTCCAGCTGGCTGGGCCTGTTCAACCTTGGATCGAGCAACATTCCAGTTCCGCCTGTGTCCCAGACCTTGAATGCGGCGCTGGTGCCGAACTCGAATTATTTCTACGCCTCAACGCCGAACGGTGCTGCCTATACCTACAGCCGCGACGATGTCATCACCAGCGCGACGGACTGGAAGCAAACCTATTACAACGTGCGCTCTAGCTGGTATGGCAAGAAGACCTTCACCTATCAGTACAACCGCAACGTGGGGCACTTCATCACCCATACCCACACAGTCAGGGCTGATTATGCGATCGACATCGATTTCTTGTACAACACGCAGGGCAAGATCGATATCAATGCCGGTCAAGCCGATCTTGTCATTGATGGGCGTCTGACCAACACGCTGGGCGCGATTACGCTGCGCTCGTTGGGCAATATCACGGCCAAAGCGGCCACCGACCCGAATTCGCCGACGGGCAATGGCCAACCCAAGGCCAATATGACGGCCCGCCAAATCTCGATCACTGCGGGCGGCAACATCGGCACGACCACCGTGGCGCTGCCGGTCACCATCAGCACGCCGTCTGATGTTACCACCGGCACACCTGCCGATGGGGCTAATGGCAATTACTTCCGAATTGATGCGACAGCCGGCGGCGCCATCAACATTCGCCAATATGTCGGTCTGTTGCGGATCGGCTCTATCACCAGCACCGGGGATAAGACCTCGGTTGCCCTGTCTGGGGACGATGGCATCGTGCGGGCCTTGGGGGCGACAGAGTTGGTCACCGGTGGGTCGATCACCCTGAACAGTTCCAAGGGCGGCATTGGCGGTTCGGCTGCGAATGCAGATATCCGGATCAACACGGGCATCACTTCGGACGATAAGCTGAACGTCGCGGCCGCAGGGGACGTTTATCTGCGCGAAATCAACGATGGCAACAGCGCGCGCACCGATGATCTGCGCGTCAATTTGATTGATGCCGCGGGCAAAATCGTGTCGATCAACGTCGACAACAGCAGCCTGATTGACGGCAACGGCAAGCAGGTCGTTGATACGCGCGCCGTCTCTGAGTTGATGGGCACCGTCTGGACGGATATGCAATTGACCTCCGACACAGGCGGCAATCAAAAGGTCGAAGACGCAAAGACACAGCTGCGCGCCTCTAAGACCCGCGAATACACGACCTACTGGAAATGGCGCGCGACGCAGGAAGCCGCCTATCAGACCTACTGGTCCACCCGCGCGATCCAAGAAGAGTCCGCCGACCTTGCGGCGATCTTGGCGGGCAATGCTGAGATTGTGTTCACAGCGGACCGCGAGGCCGAGCTTTTGGCAGATTACCGTGCCAAGGCCTTGAAGAACCTTGAACCGAATTGGGGCCTTGTCAAAGGCAGTGCCGCGAATAATGCCACGGTAGAGGTCACTTGGGGTGGCACGGTGCGTACGGTCACGGCCAATGCCTCGGGGCTTTGGACTGCGTCGTTCACCAAAACAGAGATGGCGTCTGTCGCGACCAGCCCCACCGTCGGGGCAGGGGCCACGATAGTCTCTCACCTTAACGGCACCACGGATGCTGACGTCGAGCGCGTCGCCCAAGCGATGCTGGCGGCTTACCGAACCCGCGCGACAGCCGAATTCCGTCAGCTGGATGACGTGCTGGGCTTGGCCACCTATGGGGCAGTTGCAGGCACGGCATCGGCCGGAGCGTCGGTGTCGGTGACATGGGGCACCATTGTCCGCACAGTCACAGCCGATGTTAATGGACGCTGGTCTGCCGCCTTCACGCAAGCAGAGGTTGGCAGCCTTGCCGCCGATCTTGCGCCGACGATTTCCGGCGGGGCGCTAAAGTCTGCCACACGCGGCGAACTGAACGCAGACTTCGCCTCGCTGCTTTACCTTGACACGGTCATGGACAATGACGGCACGCACAAGTTGCTGCTGGCTGCCGCCGATACCGTCAGCCTGCTGCAATCTTACACCGAAAATGCTTTGTCTTCGACCGATGCGACCGCCAGCCTTGTTCGGGCAGAGACAACGGCGCTGAACACAGCGACCACCACTGCCGATCTGTCGGTCAGCACCCTGATCAACTCGCGCTCGCAGCAGTTCTTGTCGCTGGCCGCGCAATTTGCCGACAGCACCTATGCCACGCTGGCTGGCACAGGCACAAAGGACGCGACCGTGACCGTTGTCTGGAACGGCGTGTCCAAAAGCACCGTCGTTCTGGGAGATGGCACCTGGTCTTTGGCCTTCACTCAGGCTGAGATTGGCACACAGAATACCGAAAGCAGTGTTTCGGCCAGTTCGGGTGCCTATGAAGTTACATCGCGCGCCATTGCCGCTGGCAACAGCGGATATGTGGTGCCGCTGACGGCGGCGGAAACGGCGACGGTCGAGGCGTCTATCAAGGTCTGGTCGTCGGACGAACTGGTCTATGGCATGGGTGCGGGGCTTTTGAAGCCTGTCACCGATACCAACACGGCCATCGAAGATGCTAACGTTATTGCAGGCACTTTCACCTTCAACGCCAATGGCACCAAGAGCAATGTGGGCGTCACCGCAGGTCAGGTGCTGATTGACCTTAATCAGACCCTGTCAGGGGAAAATCGTCTGCTGCTGGCGGCCGCCGAGCGGCGCGATATCAACTTCCTCACCACCCAGCGCATCGCTGCGACCGTCGATTTCAAGATCACCGGCAACAAGATTGTTCGGCGCGCGGGAACCACGGGGACCGCCTTTAACACGATCTTCAAAGCGGGTGACGTTTTGCAGATCGAGGGCAACACCGCCAATGCGACCGAAAAGCAGTTCTTCACGGTTCTGACGGCCAGCGCAAACGAGATGACGTTCACCACCAACGGCCGAAAAGTCACCAGCCTTGATTTCAACGTCGCCGTCTACCTTTCGGCGATCGCATTGAATCCGATGGGCAATGATGTCAGCGCCATGGTGACCATCGAACAGGCCAACCTGAAACGCATCCGCTATGACGGTGGTGCGAAGTTCACCGGCTTTACAGTGGGCGATTCCGTCATTCTGACCAACTTCTCGGGAACTGCAGTCGGCATCACGACCGACAGCAAGCGCCCGTCGACCAACGTCAACACCTCGGACACGCCTTATCACATCACGGCCATCGCCTCGGATGGAACCTGGATTGAATTCGCTGAAACCCTTCGTGCCGAGGCAGAGATTGCGATCAACTTGCGTCAAGTTGTGAATCTTGCGTGGATTCAGGTGCAGTTGCGCGACGACTTCAACGTCACTGTCAGCGATCGGGTCTCTGGTACTGCGACGGGTGATGTCTTTATCAGTTCGGAAAGCACGATCAAACTGGGTGCCGTGAGCGCCGGCGCTTCGGCCCGCATCAAGGCGGGTGACAGTCTGGTCAGCCTGCTGAACGGTGTCGACAACAATTTGGTGGCCCAAAACAGCATCGTCTTCGAAGCCTCGCAAGGCAATATTGGAACTGTGGAGTCCCGACTGTGGTATAATATCCTCAGCGGCACGGATGACATGACCGCCCGCGCCAATGGCGACATTTGGTTGGGCGAGACGCAGGGCGATGCGCGGATCAGCACGATCTACTCAAAAACCGGCAACGTCGACTTCAAAGCCATCGGGGCGAATGCCTCGATCGTTGACTCTTCACCCACAGATTTCGTGAAGATCGAGGCCAATGACATTCGTCTCTGGTCAACGGCAGACATTGGCAGTTCTAACAACCGGTTCGAGATTGAAGCGCGCGGTGATGGGTCGGCGGCGGGCTCTGGTTGGGTGACGCTGACGGCGGGCAGCACCATCGGCAGCGATATCTTCGTTTCCGAAAAGAACGGCGACATGGTGCTGCGCAACGTCTTTGCGGGCGGCGATGTCACCTTGGAGGCTGATCTCAGCATTCGCGACGGTGTCGACATTGCCACGCCAAACGATCCGACAAGCGCGGATGACACAACGACCCCGACACTTCCCAAGGCGGATGTCACAGCAAACTCGATCACGCTGACGGCACTGGCCGGATATATCGGCGAAGCCGGCAATGATCTTGACATCAACATGTCTTATGGGGCGGACGGTGCTCTGACCACGACGTCTGCGCTGGACAGTTACATCATCGAAACCAGTGGCGACATTCGGGTCAACACCATCGGCACCACCGACCCGATCAAGCAGCTTACTTCGGTGACCTTGTCGGGCACTTATGCGGCTGGGGATGTCATCGGAATTTCGGTGGGGGCGGATCAGGCGTTCTACACTGTCTTGGCTGGCGATATCGTTGGCGCCGGAAACTCAGCTGGAACGTTGAATGCCGTGATGGCCAAGCTGGTTGCCATGATCAACGCAACACCTGCGTTCATCGCGCAAGTGGTGGCTGCCGCCAAACCCGATACCACGGGTGTCTTGAATGTAACGGCTCAGGTCGGGGGTGTGGCGCTGGCTGTGGCCGCGACCCGCAACGGCGGCACTTCGGGCATTTCCGCAACCACTGTCACCCAACAAGCAGCGGGACGTGCGGCTTTCGTGACGGCGATCAACGGCTCGATCTTCAATGCGGCACCCGTCGGGGTATCGAACGTTACGGGCGGCATGGCCTTCCTGTCGGCATCGCGCGATATCGGCGAAATCGACAATCCGATCCAGACCAGCATCGGAATGCTGCAAGGCGAATCCACCCAGGGCGATACGCATCTGGTCAACTATGGCAATCTGGCGGTTCAGCAATTCTACGGCCTTGCTGGTGACGCCGGCACGGCCATGAAAGCCGGCGGATTGATCCATCTTACCGCCCGCAGCCCGATCACGCTTGCCTCTGACGTCACCGCCGTGGGCAATATCTTGTACACGGCAACCGACAGTGCTGCGCAAGACCGCGACAACATCATAGTGCTCAGTGGCGTCAAAATCACCTCGACTGAGGGGGCCGTGATCCTTTTGGCGGGCGACAACCTGACCATCCAGTCGGGCGCCACCATCGAGGGCGAGACAGGCTTGATGTTCTACACCGATGTTGGTGGAGACACTGACACGACCGAAGGCGGAAGCATCACGATTGCCGGCAACCTGATTTCGGGTGCAGGCAAAGTCTATATGGAGACCAGCGACCGGGCCGATACCGTGGTGTTTGACACGACGGCCACCTTCGATTTCGGCAAACGGCCGCAAATCGGTGTGATGAACGACCTAGTGGTGAACACCAAAGGCGGCGACGACATCGTCACGATCAAGGCCAATCTGTCCGCCGACCATATCGTTATCTCCACAGGAACCGGCATTGACACGCTGACCACAACCGGCGACCTGACGGCTATCGGTGTCTATCAGGGCACCGGCCAAGACCGCGTTGGCGGGGATGTCCGTATCGACATGGGCACTGACACGGATACCCAGGACACGATTTCGCTGGGCGGCAAAGTCACGGCAGCCCGCGATGTGGTCATCACCAAGCTGCCCAAGACCGAGCATTCCGTGCTGATCGGCATAGACAAGGACACCGATCCGCTGGAAGTGCCAATCGGCGAAGCGGGTCAGCTCAGTGTTTCGTCCCTCGCAGCCGTTAACGATATTCGGGTGACTTTCACCGCCCCGATTGAAGATGCGGTCATTGCTTTGACGGGGACAAAAGCCAATGTTCCCTATACCTTGCGCGTTATCTCGTATGACGAGACGGGGTTCACCTTCCGCGTCGAATATTGGCAAGGGCAGTCGACCCGAACCAATCAGTCGATCTCGGTCAATTGGCTGGCGGTCACCGCAGGCGTTCACATTTTGCCCGGCGGACGTATCGTCGAGGCGGGTCGGCGCGAAGTGAATCAGACCGCGCAGACAGTTAACTTCGAGTCAAGCTTCACCCAAGTGCCTGTCGTGCTGACATCGGTTATGTCACGCGCCGCATCTGGGGCCGAAACGGTCGACTCTGATGCCTATGCCATTGGTCTCAACAGCATGTCGGTCCGTCTGAAAGAGGCGGATGCTGGCAACAACAGCGTTGTCACAGAAACACTTGGTTACATTGCGATTTCTTATGGGACCGATGCTGCAACCGGTTCGATCTTGTTGTTTGACGGCACCCTGACACCGACGGCGAAGAGTTTCGCCTTTGGCCAACTGATTAGCAATGCGGTGGTCTTGGCGGATCGCCAGACGCTGAACGAATCCGACGCCGGACGCACGGTCATCACCAGCCTGGGGTCAACCTCGGTTTCGCTGGGCTTCGAAGAAGATGTTTACGATGGCTTCCATGCCGGTGAAACGGTTGGCGTCGTTGCGGTGCCGATGGGAACCTTCCCGATATCGGCGATCAATCCGAACCACACCGAAGTGATCAACGTGGGCGACCGCGTGACGGTCGAGCGCGATGGCAGCATTGAAATCTATCTCTATCAAGGGCTGAACAGTGCACCGATCGACCTTGTCGCAACGGATTATACCGACACCAGTTTGTGGAAACTGCAGACCGATGCGGCAACCCTGACCGGGTATCTGTCGCTGACAACCACCAGTGGCGGCGTTATCGAAAGCGGGCGCGATGTGTCGGTACGCACCGGCGGCGGCGCAGATGTGCTGACCATCGGCGGGACGATCACGGCAGGCCGCGACGCACTGATCCAGACGGATCAAGGTGCAGACCAGATGACGACAAGCGCGCGAATCCTTGCGGGCCGGAATCTGGCGATCGAGGCTGGCGGCGGATCTGACAGTCTGGTGTTTGGGGCGGCGCTTGTGACCACCACGGGCACATTGACCGTTGACCTGATGCTGGGCAACGAAACCACTTCGCCCCCGTCACCCAATCGTCAAACCTTGACCATGACCTCTGGCGGAATGACGGCTGGAACGCATCTTTTGTTGAATGCCTCGGGCACGGTCGGTGCGGACATCACGCTGTTGGCGAATGCCACTGCGGGTGACAACTTGACCTTCCAGACCGATCGCGGCGCAGACATCGTGACGATCACCGCCAATGTTCAGGCCGACAATGTCGTCATGAGCCTTGGGGCAAACAACGACCGACTGGCGGTGACCGGTATTGTGACATCGACGGGCGGGACGGATTCGACCACCTCGTCCAGTGCGACTTATGGCGATATCACCTTCGATTTCGGCAACGATGCTGATGCCGTTGATACCTTGATCTTGGTCGGATCTTTGAATGCCAAGCGTGACCTGCGTGTCTTGAAGCTGCCCGAAACGACCTATTCCATAGACTTGGGCAGTTCTTTCACCAAGAAGGTCTTCAAGAACGACACGGTGACATTGAACAGTTCGTCGGGTGCGATGATCTATCGCTACATCGGGCTTGCGGCTGCAACCGTCGACCTGAACGACACCTCGATCTACACAAACAAGGCCACTTGGCTGGCCGTCGACAACTTCTCGGAAAACTCCGGCTACTTGACGGCAAATCTGTCGGGCAAGGGTAGCGTTGTGGCTGGCCGCGACATGCTGGTCTGGACGGGTGGCGGTGAAGACCTTTGGAACACCGTCGGGACGATGACAGTTGACCGCAATATCATGTTCCGCATGGACCGCGGACTTGACCGTTTCATCACCACGGCCGACATCGTAACCGAGACGGGTTACATAGCGTTCCAAATGGGGGACAGCCCGGCCACTGATCGCGGTCCTTTCGCTCCGAAAGACGCCGAGCCGCAACAGGTCATCTTCGATAAGAAGGCCGTTGTCACGGCCGGGACAGACTTTGTTGTCTCCTCGAAAGCGCAGGGCGACTTTGTCTTGCTGGCAACGGGTGCCGTCAGTGCTGGCCGCGACATCTCTATCCAATCCGAGGATGGGCGCGACCTTTACACCTTCGTTCAGACCCTGACCGCTGGACGCAACCTGCTGGCGCAAAGCGGAATAGAGACTGACAAATTCATCGTCGGTAAGGGCATCGAAGCGACCGAAGGGTGGATCAAAGTTGATCTCGATATCGGCAACGAGCGCGATCTAAGCTTGCCGCAGGTTTTCGAAGTGACCGAGGGGCCAATCACAGCCGGCACTAGCCTGTTGATAACGGCAACCGGCAAAAGCCCGGTTGAGATTACTGCGACGGGGCCTGTCACCACGGGAACCTCTGCAACGATCAGCACCGGATCGGCCAATGACACGCTGTCGTTCACGGGCGCAGTCTCGATCGGCACTGATCTGAGCGTTTTCACCTCTGCGGGGGCGGATTCTGTCTTGTTCGACGGCACGGTGACGACGGGCGGCCTGACCTTGATCAACCTTGGCAGCGGCCCTGCTTCGGCATCATCGGGGGGGGCAAGCGTACAAGATATCCTGTATGTGACCGACGACCTGACGGCGGGAACCTCGATCAGCCTGATCAAGACGGGCACAAATTCTGCTTCAATCACGCTGGATGGCAAACTTGTTGCGGGCAGCAGCATTCAGGCAAGCATGGGCGGCGGTGACGACGTGCTGCTGTTTAACGACACCGTCACAGCGGGAACTGAGCTAAGCGTTGCCACCGGTGGTGGTGTTGACTCTGCGACCTTCGTCAAGGCGCTGCGCTCTATCGGCGGTGATATGCTGTTTGACTTCGGTCAGGTTACGGCCAATCGGTCCTTGCTGGTCTTGTCTGACACGGTACGTTCGGGCGGCGATCTGACGCTGACCAACACAGGTGCTGGCGGTTTGACGGCGACGATTGCCATGGCTGTTACGGTAACCGGCGATATCACGATCGACACCGGCGATGGCTACGACGTCATTGATAGCAAGGCCGTTGTCACATCTGGCGGTGATCTGACGATCACGATGGACGGTGGCGGCGATGCCATCCGAGTGGCGTCCACCGCGAGTTTTGTGGCCGAGGGTGATGTCAGCATCAATATGGGCGACTTTGACGGCATTGCCGACGAAGTGGCCCTTGGCGGCGCTGTGACCGCAGGCGGCGCGATGCACCTGTCCAACAAGGGTTCCGGGGGAACGGCCTTTAAACTTGATGGCGCCAATCTGACTGTTGGCAAAGGTGGCCTGTTCATCGATTTCGGGGATTCAAACGACAGTGCCAGCCTGACAAATACCACCATCACCAGTGCTGGCGGGATTACCATGGATCTGGGCGCAGGCGATGACCTCTTGCAGATCAAGAATACTGTCCTGACCGCTGCCGGTGATCTGACCCTGCGCTTTGGCGTTGGTGACGACACGGTGACTGTGCAGGGGGCAACCTTGTCAGCCGAGCGTGAAATCTTCGATCTGGCCGATGGCGACGACATCGTTGTGCTGACGGATTTGGCAGCGCTTCACGGTGCGGCAAGCATCCTGGGCGGTGCGGGTGCTGATACGATTGCAATCATTCGTCTTCCAAGCCAGCAATCGGGCGACACCTTGACGATCGATGGCGGCCAAGGGGCGGATACGGTTGTCATTCAAACCTTCGGCAGCTTGTCCGGCGTTGGCATCACCTATGACATCGCGGTGCGCGACACTGCCTCTGGCAAGTCGGCGGCTGATACGCTTGATATCCGTGGCACGGATGACCCTGACCTGTTCTTGGTGCGCGACGGCGCGGTGGCCTTGCGCCACGGCACCTTCGTCCAACTGGAAGACGGCACTCTGACAGGCGGCCAAGAACGCATCCTGTACGATTCCGCCCAAGAAGGTTTGTGGCTGCGCAGCTTCGGCGGGGCCGATTTTGTGGCACTGGACGATACATCGACCGCAACCTTGGTCGATTCCGGCGCGGGCAACGACTATTTGCGCGTTGGACAAGTCTACGCTGAAAAGCCAGCTGTAAGCCTGTCGCAAGGTGGCGTCACTTTGTCGGGGGTGGCCACACGGGCCGTTTCGGGTGGCTGGTTGTCTGAAGGCGTGTCGCATACCACGCTGTTAAGCGCCGGGGACGAGGATGACCGCATCGAGGTCAACGCCAACCTTGGGGACATCAAGATCGAAGCCGATGCCGGCAACGACGCTGTCACGGTTCGCAGTTTTGCGGCTGCGGATGGTTCGGGCGCGCTGATGAATGGCACAGTGTCGATTGCTGGAGGAGTGGGCAGCGACTCTGTCAGCGTGCGGGGCACGGATGGGTCCGACACCTATCTGGTCGAGGCCGCGCTGATGCGTGGTGCAGGCCGCAGCATTGCCCTTTCGGCAAGCACCGAAATCATCCGCCTTGATGCGGGTGCAGGCAATGACACGGTCAACGTCAATGCGACCCTCGCGAACACCTACACCGAAATCCTTGGTGGCCTTGGTTCAGATCGGATGTCGGTTGGGGCTGCGGTAACGGGCCTGCGCGCCTCTGGGGCGGAAGCACCGGCGGCCGTCACTGTGGAAGTGACTGAGGATGCGGCATGGTTTGTGGCAAACCGTGGCCCTGCGGCGGTGACCACATTGGCTGTGACGGCGCTTTCCGTCGAAGGCCCGCGCAAACTGGAAGCCATTGATGGGGCGCTGCGCTTTGACGGGGCAGGTCAGACAGCGGATGCCTTCGGTCGACCGCTGACCATGGCGGACGAGACAGTTGCGCGTGGCGTGACAGTGTCGGTGGGCGATGACACCTTAGCGCTTGACCGGCTGACCCTGCGTTCGGATGCGGGCAACACACAAAGCGGGGCGCTGAACACGGTTACTCTTAGCGGCCGCGTCTTCCAGCAGATCACCGGACTGGACCAGCCCGACAATGGGGTAACAATCCAGACAGCATCGGGTGCGCTGACCCAAGCCAAAGGCATTTTTGCCACGGCGGTGGAAGTGACTGAGATCTTGCTTGGCGCTGGCAAGGACAGCTTCGCCTTTGGCAACTTGGCGCAGTCATCCGACAATGTCACGGCCACGCAATTGGTTGTTCTGCAGGCTGGCGGCGGAGATGACGCCATCAACGCATTGTCGGTGTTGGGGCAACAGGCGCTTGTTCTGTACGGGGATGGCGAACGCGGCGAGACAGCTTATGGGGCGACCAAGCCTGTCGGTGTGGATACGTTTGATCTGTCCAAACAGGCGTCTGGGGTGATCCTTGTCGATGGCGGTGCAGGCAACGATTCAATCCTTGGCGGTGCTGGAACGCTTGTTGCGCTGGGCGGCGAAGGTGCAGACACCCTGCAAGGCGCGGCCGGTGCAAGCATTCTGGTCGGCGACGCCACTTTGCTGCTGGATCGTGCGACGGCCACTGTGCGGATCGATACCGCAACAAGCACGGGCAATGACCGCTTGACGGGTGGCACGGGCACGCAAATTCTGGTGGGCGACACCTTGGTGTCGGACTCTTTCGCAGTGGCGACCGTGCGTCCGCTAAGCCTTGCCTCTACCGGTGTCGGCGGTGCTGACATCATCTCGGCTGTCAATACTGCAGCCATCATCCTTGCCGGTGGCGGATCTGACATTGTCACGGCAGTGGGCGCTCAGATCATTATGGGCGATACCGGCACGGTGACCCTGTCGGCCGCCGGCCGCGTGCTGCGCGCCGTTTCGGACGGCGCAGCAGGCGGCGGTGTCGACACCATCACTTTGGCCGCTGCGGGCGGGGTGGTTGTTGGCGGCGATGGCGCGGATGTCATCTCGGCCACGGGCGGCATCAACGTCCTTGTGGGCGACGATGGCGATATCACTTTCGCCGCCACAGGCGCTGACCGCGTGGAATCCATCTGGTCAACCCGATCCGGCGCAGACACAATCACCGGCGGCGCAGGCCGTGACGTGATTTTGGGCGGTGGCGGTGCGGACGTTATCACGACGGGCGAGGGCGACAACATCGCCTTCGGCGACCATGGCATCCTATCGGGTCTTGCGGCACATATCGCCGCAAGTCTGACCTTGCCGAAAGAGGGCGGCAGCCTTGTGATCCTCGCCGCTGCCTCTGATGACAGCATGGGCGGTGGTGATCAGATAACCGGTGCCGGCGGGCGTGACCTGCTGATTGGCGGTCAGGGCAGTGACGCACTCTTCGGTGGTGCCGGAGCAGATGACATCCTGGGCGGTCACTTCATCGATATCGCCCGTCAAGATGTCCCCACGCTGGCTTTGGCCGACGGCGACAACGTGATTGATGCCGGTGCGGGCGATGACGTGGTCTTGGCCGCCCATGGCCTTATCCAGATCAGCGCCACTGGCTTTGATGCCAGACTGCGTGACGCCGGCGGGTCGGCTGCAGCCGATCCAACCGGGCGTCTTGCGCGCCGCATCCTATCTTATGCCGATCCGCAAGCAACCGCGGGACGCTACGGGGCCAGCATCGTCGCAGGTGGTGCCGGCAACGATATGTTGTTCGGCGGGGCTGGCAACGACTTGCTTCTTGGCGACCAAACGCTTGTTTTCGCAGCCGGCGGTACGCTTGATCCGAAGGTTGGGGCCAATCCCTCTGTCCTGACCGGCCGTGCAGCTTACGACTATCTGCTGGCGACCAAATCCACGGCATGGACATCGGTGCGATCGGCCACGACGACAGGCGCGCAGTCTTTGATGCAGCGTTCGGTCGAGGGCGGAAAAGAGTGGCTCTTTGCTTCGGTCGCTGCCGCAGATGGTGGCGCAGGCGAGTTGGTGATCGTGCGCATGGGTGCGGGCGGACTGCCAGCGACCCCCGGCGCGGATTACATCGAAGGCGGTGCCGGCGACGACGTTCTGATCGCTGGCGCTGGCGCCTCTGACCTGATTGGCGGCAGTTCTAAAACCTTTGGTGCGCAGATCTCGTCAACGACGGCGGCGAAACCTGCGGCACGTCTGGCTGGGGCTGATATCATGATGTCAGGCAATGCCGATCTGCAAACGGCACCGGCGACAGGGTCTGCCCTTTTGTCGGGCAATGGTGACATCTGGAAGATCGTGAACGGCAACCAATTCGCGACCGCCGGATCTGTCAGCGGTGTTGCGCAGGCGATCATCAAGCGCGCCATTGAAATTGCCGAGACCGAACCTGACCCTGCGATGATCTCGCGGCTCTTTAGTGCCTCCAAGGGCGACTATGTGGTTGCAACGCAAGTCGGCGACCGGACCTATGGCGACCAGTCCTCCGGACGGCTGGGTGCCAACGGCGCTGGGCAAAGTACCGTTGTGACCAGCCGCAAGGTTGATCTGACCCAACTGGTCAACGTGATTGATCGCAGTGGCCCGCAGATCAGCGCGGTCGGCTTTGATGCGGCGGCAGTGGCCGTTGCGCCCTCGGCGGCTAAAAATGCCAGTTCGAACGCCACAGGACCGCTTTATCTGTATAGCGCGGCCACGGGCGGATTTACGTCGGCCACGCCGACAAAACGGCCTGTCACCGCCGGAGCAAATGGTGTCACCGACGTTGCAACAACATCGACCGCGGGCACAGGCTATTTCTACGTCGAGGACACGGGTGCTGTCTGGTTCTACGGCAGCGTCCCTGTCTCGGGCGGCGGTGGCGGCACAGGCGGCGGCACGGGTGGTGGTGGCACAGGTGGCGGTGGCACGGGCGGAGGTGGTGGCACCGTTGACCCCAACATCGTTGCCGTCGGCATGTCTGGCAAATTCACCATCACACCGGCAGAAGTCGGCAAGGCCGTGCGCGTCGAGTTCGGGGCCACGATCACCAACGCTGTCGTGGCACTGACCGGCACGCAATCGAACGGCGATCCCTATACCTTGCGGATCGTTGATCGCGACACGACCGGTTTCTCGGTGATCTTGGACGAGTGGGAGTATCAAGACAACACGCGCTCTGCCAGCGAGACGATCAACTGGATGGCCGTTCAGGCCGGCGTCTATCAATTGGCCGACGGGCGCATGCTTGAGGCTGGCACCATGGTGACGGATGCGAAGGGGGCCAATCTTGCCTTCACGGCGAAGTTCGCCGGCACGCCTGTGCTGATGACATCGGTCATGTCGAACTACCGCCCCGAAGCCGTTCATAGCCGTCTTGCCTCGGTCAGCGCGACCGGTGCAAACGTGGTGCTGGAAACCGAAAAGGCCCGTGCTGGCCAATCGGGCAAGGAATTGGTCGGATATATCGCCATTTCACAGGGTGCGGGTGTTCAACTGATCGCAGATGGGGTCGATTCCACCAAACGCAGCTTCAAGGTCAGTGGCACGTTCTCGAACATGGTTGTTCTTGCCCAAGAACAAAGTTCCAAGGAAACGGATCCTGCGATCGCGAAAATTGCGGGCGCTACAGGATCAACGGTTCAACTCTTCCTGGAAGAGGATCAATCGGTCACGCTTGATTCCTCGCACAAGAAGGAAAATCTTGGGGTCATAGGCCTTCAGGCGGGCACCGTCAGCGGTGCGCGCAAAGGTGACGCGGCTTATGTGCCAAAATCGGTGCTTGACCTGCTGAGTGCCGCAAACCCGACAGACGCTCCGGTTGTGGGATCGGCTGGGTCTATCAGTGTGGCGGCAGCTTCGGTTGGCAAGGCGATCCGCATCGAATTTGGCAGCCGGATTGAGAATGCCGTCGTTGTCCTGACAGGAACGGCAGCGCCCAGCGACGATCCCTATACGCTGCGTGTTCTGACACGGGATGCGACAGGGTTCACCTTCATGGTGAAAGAATGGGAGTATCAAGACGGTACGCGCACCGCTGCAGTCACGGTCAATTGGCTTGCCATGTCGGCTGGGGTTTACACCATGTCGGATGGCCGGGTCATCGAAGCCGGGACCATGCTGGCCGATGAAACGGCCGGCGCGGTTCGGTTCTCGACAGACTTCGTAGACGCACCGGCGGTGATTACCTCGGTCATGTCCGCCATCGACCCGACGGCAGTCGACTCAAGCCCGATCAGTGTGACGAAAACTGGCTTTGAAGCCCGCCTGCAATCCGAGGAAGCCCGGATGGACTTTGATCGCTCGCAGGAGTTGGTGGGTTATGTCGCGTTTGGTGCGGCCACGAACGTGGGGTTCTTGACCACTGCAAGCCACTTTGGCTCGCTTGCTTCGTTCGATACACCCTTGAGCAAGCCGGTGGTTGTCGCCGACACCCAGACCCGCAAAGATGCTGATCCGCAATCGGCCATGATCTGGTCGGTTGCGCCTAAAGCCGTCAACCTGTTCATCCGAGAAGAAACCTCTTTAAACGCTGACAGCAAACGGACCCCCTTGGACACGATCGGTTTTGCCGCTGTTGAGGCCGGTCTGATGCGGGGAACCAAGACGGGAACGGCAGCCCTCGTTACGGCCGAACAGATGGCCACAGCAACCGCGGCAGGTGCGGCCTTGGTGGCACAGCAGACGGCGGTCATTGGGGTTTCCGGCAAGGTGACAGTTGCGCCGGCGCAAGTCGGGGTGGCCGTGCGCGTGGCCTTTGGGACGACGATCCAGAATGCAGTTGTTGTGCTGACTGGCACGACGATAAGTGCTTCGGATCCCTACACGCTGCGCGTTCTATCCCGCGATGCGACGGGCTTTACCTTCATGGTGGATGAATGGCTCTATCAGGATGGCAAGCGCAGCACCTCTGTGACGGTGAACTGGGTTGCGGTGGCTGCGGGCGTTCATCGCCTGTCGGATGGCCGTCTGGTGGAAGCGGGCACTTTGCTTGCGGATCAGACCAGCGGAAATGTGGCCTTCACGGCCGGGTTTACCAACGGTCCTGCGGTGTTGACCTCTGTCATGTCGTCGATTGACGGCACGGCGGTAGATTCCAGCCCGATCAGCGTAACCGCTGACGGCTTCGCGGCCCGACTGCAAACCGAAGACGCCCGCAGCGCGATCCCGCGTTCCAAGGAATTGGTGGGCTATATAGCGTTCGGAATTGGCGGCGTGACGATCAGGACCATCGAGGCGACAGACTCGGCACGCACGACGCCATTCGGACGCACCTTCAAGAACGCCGTTGTGGTTGCCGACAGCCAGACCCAAAGAGATCCTGATGCGCAGACAGTGATGCTGTCCAGCCTGTCCACCTCGTCGGCGGCCGTCTTCATCGCCGAGGAGGCATCCGTCAGCGCCGATGTCTCGCGGTCGCAAGCCGATACCGTGGCGATGGCCGTGTTCGAAGCAGGCGCGCTGCTTGGCCAGAAATTAGGGGCCGCCACGCTGGTGACAGATGCGCAACTTGCGGCAGTCAAGAATGCCCCGGCCTATCTGGCAATCGGGCAATCGGGCACGGTTTCTGTCACGGCAGCACAGGCATCATCGCCCATTCGGGTTACCTATCGCTCGCCCATCGACAACGCTGTGGTCATGCTGACCGGTTCGTTCACCAACGGCGACCCCTACACCTTGCGGGTCATCGCGCGTGACAGAACGGGCTTCACCTTCGTGATTGAAGAATGGGCCTATCAGGACAAGAAACGTGCCAAGACCGAAACGATCCAATGGGTCGCCGTCGCTTCGGGTTCTTATGACTTGGCCGACGGGCGCAAGATGCAGGTTGGGACCGTGGACGCCAACACCACGCCAAAATCTGTAAGCTTTGGCAGCGACTTCACCGCGCCCCCCGTTGTCGTGACAACGACAATGACGCGCAACGATGCCAAACCGACCGACAGTTCCCCGACGGCGATCACCAAGAATGGCTTCTCGGTGGCTTTGCAGGTCGAACAAAAAGGGGTTACGACCCATGGCACCGAAACAGTCGGCTATTTCGCGATGTCGGCTGGCGGATCGGCACAAACTGGCTTGTCCACCTTGCTGAATGTGTCCAGCACGGCATCAACCTGGACCCCGCCCAAAGGCATAGGCCCGATGGTTGTCGTGGCAGATACACAGACGCGCAACAAGGCAGCGACCGTGGCAGTCAAACTCACGGGGGTTTCGTCTTCGGGTGTCAATCTGATCTTGGAGCCAGAGGCATCTGGCGGCATGAGTGTGGCGCATCCGGCTGAAACGGTCGGCCTCATTGCTTTCCTTCAGGGTCTGATCTATGGCCGCAAGCTCTAAGGTCTTGCCAATGCAAGGGGGTGAACCCCTCTCTTGGGGCAGGCGGCCTTGCCAATGGACAACGCACCGGCGCGGGGATACCCGTGCCGATCGGCGTATTGATCTGGCGGCTGGTTGCTTGCCCTGAACACGGAGCAGAACGATGGATACTGCGTCTGACGGGCGGCCACTATCGGTCGACTTCTGGGATCTTGTGAACGAACTGCCGTCGGACGAGCGCCTTTTGGCGGTGCTGGGGTCTTTGTCGGGGGCCCTGACCATGACGGGGCGGCTTAAACCTTTGCGCTTGTCGCTGGAGGTAAAGGGGCGCGCCGAAATGGTCTGGCCCGAGGGGCGACTGCCGTCAGATACGGCACGCCGCGCTGCGGCAGAGGCGTCTCAACGCGCGCGACCGGCCTTGGCAGGGTATTTGCCTGGGCATGGCGCCTTGGCCGACGGGCCGACTGCGGTGGCAATTCCTATTCCGGTTCCCGGAGAAATCCCCGCGATCTTATTGCTTGAGGCAGAGATTGCCGACCCCGAGGCATTGAACTGGGCGATGACCACGCTGTCGCTGGCGATGGGCTGGGTTCCCGCGATCTTGCTGACCGAACATCGAAAAGACGACACGGGTGCGGAACAATCCGCGCTGCTGTCGTTGAAAGCGATGACGGCTTTCATTGCCCATCGCCGGTTTTCGGAAGCCGCACGCGCGTTGATGACACATTTGGCCGACCGCTACGATTGTGACCGCGTGGCCTTGGGGCTTAAGCGTGGCGAACGCATCCGACTGGAGGCGATTTCGCACACGGGGGTCTTCTCGCGCGCTTTGGGCTTGTCGCGGCGGATTCAGGCGGCGATGGAGGAGGCTTGCGATCAGGAACGTGTGATTCACTGGCCGCTGCCAGAGGGCGAAGCCGCTGACCTGATCGTGGCCGCGCAGGCAGACCTTGTGGCAGGGGTGTCTGACCGCTTTGTTCTGTCTGTTCCGCTGTTTGATGGCAAAACTTATCGTGGCGTCATTTTGTTTGAACGCACCGGCCGTCGTTTTGGGGCCGAGGAGCTGCGCCGGATCGAGGCGCTTTGCGCTTTGATGACGCCAATCCTTCTAGAAAAGCGCGAGAATGATCGCTGGCTTGTGGTGCGAGCCGCCAAATCGGTGCAGCGGGCTTTGGCACTTGCCTTTGGGCGCAGCCACTTGGTCATCAAGGTTTGTGTGGCGGCGGCGCTGGTGGCCAGCGGCGGTCTGGTATTCCTCGACGGCGACAGGACCGTCGTTGCCGAGGCGGTAGTGCAGGGCACCGAGATCCGCACCATCGCCGCCCCCTTTTCGGGGTTCATCGCAGAAGCCCCGTTCCGCGAAGGAGACCATGTTTCGCGCGGGGATCTGCTGGTGCGGCTGGATGATCGTGATTTTACGCTGGAACTGACACGTTTGAAGACGCTGCGCGGGCAAACCGAGTTGGAGTTGGACAAGGCAATGTCCGAACACAAACGCGCCGAGACTGCGCTGGCCGAATCGCGCATCCGGCAGAATGATGCCGAAATCGCCCTGACGGAACAGCAAATCGCGCGCACCAAGATCGTGGCCGCTTTCGATGGCACTGTGATCTCTGGGGATCTTAGCCAGAACATCGGCGGATCGGTCGATCAGGGCCAGCCCTTGTTGGTCGTGGCCCCGCTGACGGATTTTCGCGTCGATCTTATGGTGCCCGAAGATGCCGTGGACATGATCAAGGTTGATCAGGTCGCAGCGTTGAAAGTGGCCCCGCTGCCCGAACGATCCTTTGACCTAACCTTGCGTCAAACGATGCCCGTGGCCCGCTATGAAAACGGTCAGACCCGCTATCAGGTTGAGGGGCGTTTTGTCACAACGCCCGAGGGATTGGTTCCGGGGATGACGGGCATCGCCCGGATCAACCTTGGGCGGGCGTCACTGGCCGAGCTTTGGCTTGGGCCTTTCTACGATCGCCTGCTGCTTTGGCTTTGGCGTAACGTGGCATTCTGACATGGCGACAGCCTTTCTCTCCTCGGACTGGTATCGGGTGGCCGACCTTCGGCTTCGGCGGCAAAGTCATATCCGAGCGGTCCGCCATGTCTATCGGGGCGAGGCTTGGCATGTTCTGCAAGACCCGCAGAACGGCAAGGTCCACCGGTTAGCAGACGCCGCCTATGGGTTTTTCGCGCGCCTTGATGGCCGGCGTACAGTGCAGGAAATATGGCTGCGCCTGTGCGATCTGTTTCCCGAGCGTCCGCCGTCGCAAACCGAAATCCTTCAGCTTCTGGCCCAGTTGCATGACAGCGACCTTATCCTTGGCGACCGGATGCCGAATCTTGTGGAAATCGACCGGCGGGCCCGTGCCGAAGAGCGCCGGACCCTGCTGAATTATGTGAAAAACCCGCTTTCATTGCGCTTTCCGCTGTTTGACCCTGAACCCTTGCTGTTGCGCACGGGCTGGATCGGCCGCGCCATGTTTTCGATGTGGGGTGGCCTGGCCTGGATCTTGCTGCTGCTTACGACACTTACGCAAGCCTTCTTGCATTTTAAAACCGCGCAGTTGCCCAAGCTAGAGCAGGTTTCGACCGCCTCAAACCTCGCCTATCTGGCGGTGGCCTATGTCGTGATGAAGGCCTTGCATGAACTGGGGCATGGCTGGGCCATCAAACGCTGGGGCGGGGAGGTGCGCGAGTTTGGCGTCATGATGCTGGTGTTTTTTCCGGTTCCCTATGTCGATGCTTCGCAGGCGACGTTCTTTGCCAACAAATGGCACCGCATGGTTGTCAGCGCCGCGGGGATCATGGTGGAACTGGCTGTCGCGTCTGGGGCCTTTCTGGTCTGGTTGGCCGCTGACCCGGGCACGGTGCGCACGCTGGCCTATAACCTGATGATGATCGGCGGGATCTCGACCCTATTGTTCAACGGCAATCCGCTGCTGCGCTTTGATGGCTATTTCGTCTTTGCCGACTTCTTCGAAAGCCCAAATCTGGGCCAGCGCAGCAACCAGTATTTCTGGTATCTGGTCCGGCGGACCATTTTGCGCGATCAAGAGGCACGGCCACCGGTGATGGCACCGCGCGAGGGGCTGTTTTTGTTCCTCTATGCGACGATTTCCTTCGCCTATCGGATCATGGTTTTGTTTTTGATCTCGATCTTTCTTGCCCTGACGATGCCACTGATCGGCACTTTGATGGTGGTCTGGAGCCTGTTCACAGCCTTGGTGATGCCCATAGCAAAGGGTTTGCGCTATGTAGCCACAGATCCTGCAATTGATTTGATCCGGGGTCAGGTGATCTTGAAGGTGGGCGGTGCGCTGAGCTTGATCTTTGCGGTCTTGTTCGTCTTGCCGCTGCCCAATGTGACCGATGCCGATGCGGTGCTGCAACCGCGCAATGGCGATCTGGTGCGGGTGCAGGGTCGTGGGTTTGTGGAAAAGGTTTTGGTGGCAGATGGCCAGAGGGTTCAAGCGGGCACTGTCGTGATGGAGTTGAGCGATCCTCTCGTTTCGCTGCAGCGCAAACAGGCCGAGGCCGAGCGGGACGACGCTGTTCTGCAATTGGGTGCCTTGCCGATGTCTGACCAGAATGGCCGGCAGCTCTGGCGCGATCAGGTGGCCTATACCGAGGCGAAACTGGCCGATCTGACCAAACGCGAGGCGGGTTTGATCGTGCGTGCCGAAGCCACCGGCCAGGTTTTCGTGCCAAACCAGACAGAGTTGCCTGGCCGTCTTGTTCAGCAGGGCGAGGTGGTGGCCGTGATCCTGTCGCCCGGCCCGACACGCTGGCAGGTCGCTATTCCCGCGACAGAGGCGCGATATGTTGACGCAGGAAACCGCTCTATTGATCTTGTGCCGCGACCCGACCAAGATCTAAGGCTGCACGCACAGATCTTGGCGCGCGCCCCCGAAGTGACGACATCTTTGCCGTCGTTTGGGCTGACCACCAAAGGTGGCGGCAAGCTGTTGATCGACCCCTCGGCCAAGGCTCCGGTCAGTCTGGAGCCTGTTGTGAATTATCTGCTAGAGGTAGCGCAGACCGACGCAGGTCTTTTCGCGCAGGGCTCACGGGCCAGAGTACGTTTTGTCCACGATCCTTCGCCCATCGGGCCGCGCATTTGGTGGGCTTTGGAACGCACCTTCCTGCGACAATTCGGCGGCTGATTGATGGCATCGCGTATCCTACCAGACATTGAAGACTATCCCGAACGCCCAGCGGTGGCTTTTACCGATTGGGATGCCCGCATCCTGCGCATTCTCTCGCGCCTTGACCCGCGTCGGTCTGTCCGGCGCAGTTGGGGTGGGGCGCACAGGTTTGCCCGTGTCGTTGCCGCCGAGAGTCAAAAGATCCGCAACGACGCTTTCGACCTTGAACGACTGCGCCAGAAGTCACTGGTGCTGCGGCGATCGACCCGACGCGGGCGGGTGCCAGATTCCGTACTGGCCCCTGTATTGGCCGAGGTCTGCGAGGCCGCGTTCCGCGTTCTAGGTAAACGCCCTTTCGACGTGCAGGTTGTCGTGGTCCGCACGTTGTTTGACGGCGAAGTTGCCGAAATGGGCACGGGCGAAGGCAAAAGCCTGACCGCAGCCATCGGCGCGGCTGCCTTGGCCCTGTCGGGCCGGCGTGTTCATGTGATGACGGTCAACGACTACCTCGCGGCCCGCGATGCCGAAACCTTTGGCCCGCTTTTTGTTGAATTGGGCCTGACTGCGACCCATGTCACAGATGAAACCGCTTTGGATGGGCGCAAAGAGAAATATCGCGCGGATGTGGTCTTTTCTGCGGCCAAGAACATCTTGTTTGATTACCTGCGCGACAAAACGGGGCCAGAGGCCGATCAGCTTCACGGTCTTCCGCGCAAACTGCTTAATCTGGTTCGTGCCGAAGGCGCGGCAGAGGTGTCCATCTTGCAAGGACTGGATGCCGTGATCGTTGACGAGGCCGATTCCGTTTTGATCGACCAAGCCGCAACACCCTTCATCCTGTCCGCGGGTGAAGCGGCCTTGGGGGGGCTGGATACCCCAACGCTGCTAAAGACGCTTGAGATGGCGCGTGCGCTGCAAGAAGGCGCTGATTTCCGGCGATCTGAATCCTTGCGGCGCGTAACTTTGACTGACACTGGCCGCAAGCATCTTACACTGCTGGCCAAGGGCACCGTGGGGCTGGCCGCGGTGGCGCCGGTGCGCGAACACCTTGCCGCGCAGGCTTTGGTTGCGTTGAACATGCTGGAAAAGAACCGCGACTATGTGGTGACCGAAAAGGGGCTTGCCATCATCGACGAAAGCACGGGGCGACTGATGCCCGACCGGCAGTGGTCGGAAGGCCTGCACCAATTCGTCGAACTCAAGGAAGGGTTAGAGCCGAGCGAGATCCGCCGAACCTTAGGGCGCATCACCTTCCAGCGCTTCTTCCCGCGCTATCGTCACATCTGCGGCATGACCGGCACGGCCCGTGCTGCGGCGCGGGAATTGGACGAAGTCTATGGGTTGAAAGTGCGCCGCATCCTGCCCCGACGGCCAGACATCCGCCGCTGGCCCAAAATTGCCATTCTGCCTGATGCAAAGACAAAATGGGCTGCGGTGGCAAAACTGGCCGCTGGGCTCAGCGCCAGCGGTGTGCCGGTGCTGATCGGAACCCGCAGTCTGGATGCATCGCAAGCCTGCTCGGCGGTTTTGCATGAAAGCGGCCTGTCCCATGCCCTTTTGACGGCCGAACATGTCGCACAAGAGGCCGAGATTATTTCTGGGGCCGGCCAGTCCGGTTGCGTCACCGTGGCCACCAATATGGCAGGGCGGGGCACCGATATCCTCTTGTCCGACGCCTCCCGCCAAGGTGGCGGATTACAGGTGATTTTGACCGAATTGCACGGTAACAGCCGGATAGATCGCCAGTTGTGCGGTCGCTGTGGGCGGCAGGGCGACCCTGGGGCTGTGCACCGCGTGTTAAGCCTAGAGGACGAAATCGTCACGTCCGAGGGGCCGCTGGCGGTTGGAATGTTGCGCTTTTTGCTGAAGATTGGCGGCCCGCGTCTGTGCCATGCTGGCATGATTGTCTTGCAAAACCGCCAAACCAGACGGGCCGAGCGCGGCAGAGCAGATTTGGCACGTCAGGAACGCAAAAGAGAACGCCAATTGGCACTGTCAGGGCATATGGAATGAGGAAACCCACAGGCTTTGACGGGCAAGCCGGTTGACGGCAAGAGAGCACGCGAAAACGACAGGCCAATCCCAAAGGGTTCTGTCTGCTGCGGGTGCATTAAGATCAGGCAGGCGGAAAGATCCAGAAGTAATCGCCACTTGCCCCGCCTGCTGCAGCCGCCTCGTCGGACATGCGCTGCGCCATCAGGTCAAGGCTGCCCGCTGGCCAGCCTCGGCAACTGCGCATCTTCAGCGTGACTTCGTCATAGTCCATCAGATCTTCCGCCGGAGCGCGGGCCATGAGTGCTGATGGCAGGACCGCGCAATGATAAACGCGCAGCCCCGTGCCCAAGGCGCGGGCGCGGGCGAAACTGGACAGGAAACTGTCGGGCGCGTCGCCCGGTAGGCCCATGATGATCTCTGTGGTGACCGAGGCGACAGAGCGCAAGATACCCAAAAGCCCACCCAACCGCGAGGGGTCAAACTTGCGCTCGACATGGCGCAGGGTGGCATCGTCGAAGGACTGCAGGCCGACGCCAATATGTGGCGCGCCGACCTTTTCCAGAAAGCGGATGTGATCTTCGGTGAGGGATTTGGGATAAACCTCGGCGATCAGGGCGCGGTGTTTTAGAAAGCCTGTCTCTTCGGCGGCGCGGCGCAGGGCGATAAAGGCCTGTCCATTCAGGTTCAGACCGGCGTCTGCCAACAGAAGCGCATTCAGGCCAAGCCGGTCCATCGCGGCGAATTCACCCGCGATGCGCGCGGTGGAGAGGACGTTCTTTGGCGCCTCCATCACGCCCCATTCGCAAAAAGAGCAGGTGAAGGGACAGCCACGGTAGGTTTCCATCAGGCCAATGCCGCCCGCCGGGATCAGGCCCTGCTGATAGGGCGAGGCGAGCAGATCCAGCACCGCGCGCGGGGCAGGGGGGCTTCGTGTCCAGGCGCCGTTTTGGCGCAGCGTCACGCCGGGAATGCGCGACAGCGCCTCGGGATTGCGGTCTGGTGCTTGCACCAGGGCGGTAAAGACGGCTTCGCCTTCGCCTTCAACCAGCACATCCACCGTTGCTGCAGCATCGCGAAACGGGGCCAGCGCCAGCATATTGGGCCGCGCAGAAGGGCCGCCAAGGACGATCAGTCGGGTCGGATCGTCCGTGGCCAAAAGCTGCGCTGTTTGGACCAAGGCGGGCAGCGACCACAAAAAGGCCGAACCACCGATGATGTCGGGGTCAAAGGCGGCAATCTCGGCGGCGACTTCGGCGGCAGAACGGGTGCGTTCATCCCAGATCCGCAGATCTAGGCCCTCGATCCCGGCCGCATTCAGGCCGGCGGCGACCATATACATCCCCATGTTCGGGATGAAGGGGGGCATGGCTGGGTTTTCGGCCGGATACCATGCCAGCAAGGCGACCCGCCGCCCGCCGCGCTTCATTTGCGAAACGACCACCAATATTCGCCTGAAACACCGCCCTGCTTGGCAACGCGGTTGGTCAATTCGTCGCGCATCGAAATCAGGTCATGCGCCGACCACGAAAAGTTGGACAGCATAGCCATGTTGATCGGGTCGAAGGATACGTTCCAATGCGGCAAGGATCGGCTGAGCAGCGCGTCGGGCAGCACAAGGCAATGATAGACCCGCACCGAATAGACCGGCAGACTTAGCGCAAAGTCGAGCGTTTTGCGGAAACTTTCCGGCGTATCCTCGGGCAGGCCCATGATGATTTGCATTTCAAGCCCGGCCACGCGCGACAGTTCCTCGACGGCGGGCGCAAGGCGGCGCATGTCGAAGGGGCGGTTGTGGGCCTTAAGCACACGCTCGTCGATGCTTTGCAGCCCGACACCCAAATAGGCGGTGCCGACCGAGGCGAGGAATTCGATATGCTCGGGCTTGGCGAGGGTGGGGTAGATCTCTGCCCAGAACAGGGCTTCGGACAGAAAGCCATCGCGGGCATGGGCCTCGGCCAGATTGCGAAAACCCTTTGCGTTCAGGTTCAGACCGGCGTCAAGCAGGAAAACCGCGGGCGCGCGCAGGGCGCGAAACGCCTTCAATTCGGCCTCGATATAGTCGGTGGGAAAGACCTCGCGGGCCGGACGAGATACGCCCCAAGCGCAGAAGTTGCACGACAAGGGGCAACCGCGATAGGTTTCCAGATAGGCCACCGCGCCGCTTGGCATCAGGCCTTGTTGATAAGGCGAGGGGGTGGCTGACAGGCTCATGGTCAGCAGGTCACCCTCGGCCGTCCAGCCTGCATCCGCGTCTTTGCGCGTCCAAATCCCCGGTGTCATAGCCAGGGTCGTGCGGTTCAAAACCGGTGCGGACATCAGGTGCACGATGATGGCCTCGCCATCCCCCTCGCAGATGGCGTCGACGACCCGGGCAGCTTGCTTGTAATGGAAATGGTCAAAGGCATCGCGGCGAGCAGAGGGGCCACCGAACAAAAACAGGCTATTTGGCAAGCTGGCGCGGATGTCAGCCGCAAGGGCAAGTAGGTTCGACATCGACCACACATAGACCGAAAAGCCCACAAGGTCCGGCGCGAAGTTAAGGATCGCCCGCAGCGTTTCTTCCCGGCCCAATTCGCCCAAATCGAAGAAACGCACGTCCACATCATGCGGATAGCTTGCCCCGCGTGCCGCAGCATGGACACGGTGGATGCCGTAGGATGGCATCGGCAGGGGCATTTCGCCGCCGTCAAACGGCGGGGAGGCGCATAGCAAGGCAAGTCTTCTCATATCAGCGCCTTGTTCCTGCCATGGGCCGCGCCCAAGATTTCTGCGACTATAATCAAATCCTATTATAGGCACAGTGCCAAAAGTCAATTAGGCGGCCCCTTTGCCCCCTTTTTAGACCTGAGCCCCGCTGTCGGTGTTCTTGCCAATCTCGTCGAGGCTATTTTGCAGCGCGAGATGGTCTAAAGATTTCATTGGCAGGCTGACAAAAATCGAAATCCGGTTGCGCAGCATCCGGTAGGCTTCGGAAAACGCCAGCCGGCGCTCGATTTCGTTTCCGACAGCCTGCACTGGGTCGGGCAATCCCCAATGGGCTGTCAGGGGTTGTCCGGGCCAAACAGGGCAGACTTCGGCGGCGACTTGATCGCAGACCGTAAAAACAAAGTCCATCTTCGGGGCATTTGGTTGTGCAAATTCCTTCCAATTCTTTGAGTGGAATTGGCTGACGTCATAGTTCAACCTTTCCAGTAAGTCGGCTGTGAAGGGGTGAACCTCGCCGCGCGGTTGCGAACCTGCCGAGTAGGCTTTGAACTTGCCCATACCTTCACGGTTGAGGATTGCCTCGGCCATGATCGAGCGCGCCGAATTGCCTGAGCAAAGGAACAAAACGTTAAACATGGTGTCTCCATTTCAAACTGTGGATGTTTGGTTTCGCGTCGGTCCGTGAGATGAGCGGACTATAAGGTGGATTTGGATAGTCTACGGGCTGCGAGCCAGTTCAATCCGGCCATCACGCCCGCAGTGCCCAGACATAAGCTAAGCCCGCCGACCTGATAGCTGATCCCTGAAAGCATCGTGCCAAGAAGCCTGCCGGCGGCGTTTGCCATATAGTAAAACCCCACGTCCTGACTGACCCGTTCTTCCTTGGAAAACGCAAGGATCAGATAGGAATGAACCGACGAGTTGATCGCGAACACATAGCCAAAGACCAAAAGACCCGCGACGATGACAAGGCTTAGCCACAAGGTCGGTTGCCCTGCGGCCCATGCCGCAAAGGCCAAGGCAAAGGGAATGGGCACCAAATAGCCCGCCCATGCGATGGCCTTGGCGACAATTTGGGCCTCTTGCTGGCCCTTGACCGCCAAGATCCTTGGCGCTGCGGCTTGAACCGCGCCGTAAGCGATGATCCAAAGTGCCATAAAGGCGCCGATCAGAAAAAAGGCAAAGCGGCGGCCTTCGGGGGTGCCATCAGACAAGATCGCTTGAAAGTAGATCGGAATGCCCACGACAAACCAGACATCCCGCGCCCCGAACAAAAACATCCGCGCAAGGCTTAGGCGGTTAACCCGAACGTCTTTCGACCAGACCGAGGAAAACTTTGCCTCTTTGCTGCCCATGGGCAATCCTGCCGGCATGAAAAGCCAGATTGCAGCCAAGATCACCGCCAAGACGGCCGCCATGCCCCAAACCGCGCCATGAAAGCCCGCCAGCGCCAGCAACGCCGCACCCAGAAAGAAGCCCAACCCCTTGACCGCGTTCTTTGATCCGGTCAGCAGGGCCACCCAGCGAAACAACGTGCCCTCACCCTTTGGTGCAAGCAGTTTCACCGCCGATTTGGATGACATCTTGGCCAAGTCCTTGGCCACACCGCTTAACCCTTGCACCCCCATAACAAAGGCGACCGAGAGAGGAATGCCCCAGCTTGGATCCAGTTGTGCCAAGCCGACCAGCGCCACGATCTGCATCAGCAAACCAGACCACAGCGTCACAGCCAGACCAAACCTTGCTGCGATCCAGCCTGCTGCAAGGTTGGTCACGATCCCAGCCAATTCATACAGCAGGAAAAGCCAAGCCAGTTGGATCGGCTTAAATCCCAACCCGTTGAAATGCAAAAGCACCAGCATGCGCAGGGCGCCATCTGACAGCATGAACGCCCAATAGGCCGCTGTCACGGCAGCATAGGCCACCAGCCCAGAGTTGCGCGCCCGCGTCACAGTTGCCCCTTTAGGCTTTTGGCCACCATGCGGGTGATGTCTGCCAAGCGGCATGAATAGCCCCATTCATTGTCATACCACGCGTAGATTTTCACCTGTGTGCCGTTCACGACCATGGTCGACAGCGCGTCGATGATAGAAGAGCGCGGGTCGTTGGTGTAGTCGGTCGACACAAGGGGGCGGGTTTCATAGCCAAGGATACCGCGAAGGGGGCCGTCAGCAGCGGCTTTGAACAGCGCGTTCACCTCTTCAACCGTGGTGTCGCGGGCCACTTCGAACACGCAATCCGTCAGAGAGCCATTCAACAGCGGCACCCGCACCGCATGACCGTTCAAACGGCCCTTCAACTCGGGATAAATCAGCGTGATCGCCGTGGCCGAACCCGTCGTGGTGGGGATCAGGTTCAACAGGGCCGACCTTGCGCGGCGCATATCCTTGGCCGGACGATCGACGATGGTTTGGGTGTTGGTCACATCATGGATCGTGGTGATCGACCCGTGGCGGATGCCGATGCCTTCGTGGATTACCTTAACGACGGGGGCCAAACAGTTCGTTGTACAGCTTGCTGCGGTTACCAGATGGTGGGTGGCAGGGTCATAGTCGGCGTGGTTGATCCCGTAGACCAAGTTCAGCGCCCCGCCGTCCTTAACCGGCGCAGACACCACCACCTTCTTCACCCCTGCGGCATAGTAGGGCGCTATCTTTTCTGCCGTCTTGAACACGCCAGTGCAGTCGATCACCAGATCAATACCCATAGCGGTTAGCGGCAAATCCTCGATCCGCTTGGCATGGGTTACAGCCATGTGTTGGCCGTTGATCGTTAGGCTGCTGGCATCAAAGCCGATGTCAGCCTTCCAGCGGCCATGAACGCTGTCAAACTCGATCAACAAGGCATGTTGTTCGGGTGTGCCAACGGGATCATTGATCAGCACAATGTCACCGCCAGCCCCCGTGTCGATCAGGTCGCGTAAGGCTAGTTTTCCGATGCGGCCAAGGCCGTTCAAAGCAATACGGGGCATGGTGTCTCCTTAGGGTCGGTTCAAGCCAATTGAGTCGAGGCTGCGCTGCAGCGTCAGGCGGTCAAGGTGTTCGATAGACAAAGCAGAAAACGCTAGGATCCTGCGGTTCAGTTCGGCAAAAGCCTTGGCGAAGGCCAAACCCTTTTCGGCTTGCGTGCCGATCGCCTTCACAGGATCAGCTATGCCCCAATGCGCGGTCATGGGTTGGCCGGGCCAAGGGGCGCAATCTTCGGCGGCGGCGGCATCGCAGACGGTGAAGACAAACGCCATTTTGGGGGCCTGCGGGGTTTCGAATTCCGAGATGTGCTTGGCGCGCAAGCCATCTGTCGCCAGCCCATTGCGGTTCAAAATGTTCACGGCATAGCTGTTCAACTGGCTGCCCGGGCGGGTGCCAGCGGAAAAAGCCCGAAACTTGCCCGCGCCTATGTGGTTAAGAATAGCCTCGGCAAAGATTGACCGTGCAGAATTGCCGGAACATACAAAAAGCACATTGAAGGGCCCGTGATCCGCAATGCCATGGCTTTCTTTTTGGACTGCAGCCGCAATGTCTGCGCGGCCCCGACCGCAGTCGTTCACCAGATAATCAACCAAACTTGCTGTTTGCTTCAGATCAACCGCATAAAACAGCGAACGACCTTGACGTTCGCAGTGGATCAGGCCGCAGGCTTCCAGCTCGCCCAAATGGTGCGAAAGCGTGTTCTGCTTCATCCCCAAAGCGTCAGCAATCTCTGTCGGTCTTCCGCCCTGCGGCCCAAGGCGCATCAGCATCCGAAAAACAGATAAGCGTCCGGGGTGCCCGAGGGCGGTGAATCTTTGAGTGGCAGATTTCATTTCCATACTTCGAGTATATAGGAATAATCTTCAGCATCCAAGTGAAGCTTTTGTAAAAGCCCTGATTGCATCGCGGTGGGCCGAGGCCCTTGTTTCCCTTTCGTGCAGCACGAACCCGCCCGTGCCGACCTGCGGGACGCGACCGCACTTCCCTTAAATCATAAGCACTTTTGGCCACGGGCATGACTGGCCTTGGCTGGCCCACAACGCGCAGACAGCTGGTCTAGATGGCGACGCGACTGCGCATTTTGCCGTAGAAATGCCCCATCTTTTCCGAAAGCAACCTACGCTGCAGGAAGTTACACCCTCGGCAGTAGGGACTTGGGTTCACAAAAACCCGCAGTTTCGACAGTCTGGGTTTCAACCGTGATTGAATATCCCCGAAGGGTCCGTTATTCCCGCGCCCTGAAAAGATGGGTCAGTTGCCGTTGGATGTGTCGTTGCCCTGAACAAAGGACTTGTGCCATGCAAATCATCGTCGAAACCCTTGTTAATGCGCCGCTTTCCAAAGTCTGGATGGCCTATATAACGCCTGAAGACATCGTTCATTGGAATGCGGCGTCTGATGATTGGCATAC